>NZ_CP088245.1:1248928-1854642 GCF_021117275.1 Metabacillus sp. B2-18 | reverse complement strand
TAGAAGGATAGTCACAGAATTCCTTTACAACAAATCCGTTTATAAATGGCGTAATTGTTTCGAAATCATCTCTGTTAATACCATAGTTTCCGATTAAAGGATACGTTAAAGTGACGATCTGTCCACAATATGATGGATCTGAAAGGATTTCTTGGTATCCTGTCATTCCTGTGTTAAATACTACTTCTCCAAAATTTTCCTTATCACTTCCAAATGCTTCACCCAAAAATACTGTTCCATCTTCTAAGATTAGTTGTCTTTTCATACTGTGATGCCTCCCTTTTCCCATATAATGTTTCCATCTACGATTGTTGTGGTTGGCCAACCTTTGCAAGTCCAGCCTGTGAATGGTGTATTTTTGCCTTTTGATAAAAATTCACTTGGGTTAATTGATGATTCTGTTTCCAAATCTACCACTGTAATATCAGCAGCAGCTCCAACTTCAAGCACTCCTCCAGATAATCCAAATGCTTTTGCAGGTTGAATTGTCAAGAAGTCTACAAGTTGCTTTAGTGTAAATTTCTTCGTTAGTACGAAATGTGTATAAAGTAGTGGAAATGCTGTTTCTAATCCCACAATTCCAAATGGTGCTAACTGCATGCCTTCTGCTTTTTCTTCTGCTGCATGTGGTGCATGGTCTGTTGCAATAAAGTCAATTGTTCCATCTAATAATCCTTCTATTAAAGCTTCTTGATCTGCTTTTCCTCTTAAAGGAGGGTTCATTTTAAAATTCGGATCAAGGCCAGGAATATCTTCTTCACATAATAATAAGTGATGTGGTGTTACTTCAGCTGTTACGTTTATTCCGGCACGTTTTGCATCTCTTACTACACGTACAGACTCTTTTGTACTGATATGACACACATGATAGTGGCAGCCTGCAGCTTCCGCTAGAAGGATATCCCTCGCGATATGTACAGACTCACATACAGAAGGAATCCCATTAATACCATGTTTTTTAGAAAATTCACCTTCATGTACTGAACCTTTGTTAATTAATGTATTTTCTTCGCAGTGTGCCACAATTGCTGCACCGATCGAAGCTGCCTGTTTCATTGCTTCTAACATTTTGCCAGCAGATTGTACACCAACACCATCATCCGTGAAGGCAAATGCACCTGCGTTTTTTAATCCTTGGAAGTCTGTTAATTCTTCACCTAACTGTCTTGTTGTAATCGAAGCATATGGAAGAACTTTCACAACAGCTGTTTCTTTAATTCGATTTTGCAACCATTCCATTTGCTCTTTGGTGTCAGGAACTGGGCGAGTATTTGGCATTGGAGCTATTGTTGTAAATCCGCCTTTTGCTGCACTCTGTGTACCTGTTTCGATTGTTTCTTTGTGCTCGCCACCTGGCTCTCTTAGATGGACGTGAAGGTCAATAAAACCTGCTGAAACCAACTTTCCATCAACTGAAATGATTTCACATCCGTCTGTAGAAAGATTTTCTCCAATCTCAAGTATCTCTCCGTCTTCCACCTTCACATCAGACTTTTTCAACTCACCAAGCTCATCTAAAATTAATCCATTTTTAAGAATAAATAGCATGTTTCATTACCTCCTGATTTTGCTCAATTTGTTGTAAAGCTCTCTTTAAAACAGCCATTCTAGCAAAAACACCATTTTCCATTTGTTTAAATATTCTAGAACGTTCGCATTCTATTAAATCACCATTAATTTCAACACCACGATTTACTGGAGCTGGATGCATGATAATGGCATGTTGTTTCATTTGTTTTTCTCTTTCTTTTGTTAAACCATATTGCTGTAGATAATCTTGTGCTGATGCTTTTTCTTCGTGTCGCTCATGCTGTATTCTAAGAAGCATCACAACATCTGACTGTTGGATTGCTTCGTCAACTTCGACATATTCTCCATATGTGTTTAATGGATCTTGCCATTTAGCAGGTCCAGAAAATAACACCCTTGCTCCAAGCCTTGTTAATACTTCCGCATTTGACCTTGCAACACGACTGTGTCGAATATCACCATGTATTGATATTGTCAAATCTTTAAACTGTCCAAACTCTTGTTTAATTGTTAGTAAATCAAGTAATGATTGTGTAGGGTGATGACCACAACCATCTCCTGCATTAATCACTGGTATTGATACCTTTCCGACCAAATCATCAAAAAAGTGATCTTGTTGATGCCTAATGACTACTGCATTTGCCCCAATTGACTCAAGAGTTTTAACCGTATCATATAAAGTTTCACCTTTTTGCACACTAGAATGTTCTGCTGTAAAATTTAAGACTTGAAGCCCTAACTTCTTTTCAGCTACTTCAAAGCTGAATCTTGTTCTTGTACTTGGCTCAAAAAACAAATTTGAGACAAACACTGTATCTAGAGCCTTCCAACCTTGCCCTGATTTATACTGCTCTGCATCCTCTAAGATGGCGTGAATTTCTTCATTTGTAAGCTGGTTCATAGTTAATAGATTTGACATGCCCAACCACTCCTATAATCTTGTTTTAATAAGTCTCTTTTTATAGAAAAACACCCTGATTTACTAAATCAGGGTGTTTGAAGGTAGAGCAAATGAAGGTATAGAGATACCTTTGTTTGCCTTACACCCTTTTAAGCCTCTCTGGACTTTTCTTTAAAAGATCTAAGCCATTTTCTTATGCCGTTTCATTATTAATTGATTCGTCCTTATCATAAGGTAGAACTAAATTTAATACAATACCAATTATTGCTGCTAATGCCATCCCATGAAGGTCGAAATTCCCAATCTTAAGCGTTGCTTCTCCAATTCCAATTACTAATATAACAGACACTATAATTAAATTTCGTTTATTTCCAAGATCAAGTTTGCTGTCAATCATCATACGTAATCCAGATGATGCGATGATACCAAATAGAAGAATGGATACTCCACCCATAACAGGTGTCGGGATTGAACTGATAAATGCTGATATCTTTCCAATAAATCCAAACAAAATGGCTAGTACTGCGGCTCCTGCAATAACAAACACACTATAAACTCTTGTAATTGCCAGAACACCAATGTTTTCTCCATATGTTGTGTTCGGTGGTCCCCCGATTAAAGCAGCAATCATTGTAGCTACACCATCTCCTAAAATCGAACGATGTAAGCCTGGTTTTTCAATATAATCTCTTCCAACAACTTTCCCTAAAACTAGTTGGTGTCCAATATGTTCTGAGATTGTTACGACAACTACAGGTACCATAAGTAATACAATATCAAGTGTGATTGATGGAGTGTAGTTTACAAAAGGTATAACAAAGTTTGGTACTTGAATCCAGTTTGCTGCTATTACGCTTGAAAAATCAATAATTCCAATCGCTAGTGAGTAGAAATAGCCGCCTGCTATTCCAATAAGTACTGGTATTAAGTTGAAAAATCCTTTTAGAAAGATTGAACATAAAATTGTGATTAACAATGTTACCAACGCAACCGAGAAATGTTTTAAGCTATAATCGCCGGCAGGGTTATTTGTCGCCATACCTACCGCAGTTGCTGCTAATCCCAATCCAATAACGATAATGACAGGTCCTACAACTACTGGCGGAAGTATTTTCATTATCCATTTATGACCAGTCCCTTTAATAAGTAAAGCAATAATTCCGTATACAAGACCAGCTAAGAAGCTCCCTACCATCGCAGCTCCAACACCTGCTGTTGATTTTGCCACAATAATTGGCGTAATGAATGCGAAGGACGATCCTAAATACGCTGGTACCTGACCTTTTGTAATGAGTAAAAATGCAATAGTTCCTAATCCACTTGAGATAAGTGCTACAGCTGGGTCTAGCTCCACTAAAAATGGTACTAGAATTGTTGCGCCAAACATGGCAAACAAATGTTGAAAGCTAAGTGCAAGCCAGGTCATTGGTTTTGGTGTATCTTTTACATCTAAAACAATTTGATCTTCTTTCATGTTATGTCCTCCAATATGCATCATTCTTGTTAGTTATAATGTGTGAAAGAATCGTAATTTTATTATAATAGCGGTAATCTTTGAATTGTGTTTCCGACCATTCACTCAAGTAACGCTTTTTATGTCCATAAAAAAACCTCTTTGCTTAATCCTAAGGCAAAGAGGTACAAAGAGGCCAGCAATCATTATTCTAATGACCACCTTCCAATGTGCGCCCCTTTGCAGCCTCTCTGGACTGTTCTTAAAAGGGTTTTATTTAATTTTCGTGAATAGTTACTTGGTCTTTTTTATCAGCTTCATTTAATTCAACGACAATTTTTTCTGAGCTCGATGTTGGAATGTTTTTCCCTACATAATCTGCTCTTATCGGAAGTTCACGGTGTCCTCTGTCAACTAATACAGCTAGTTGTATATTTGCAGGTCTTCCAATATCAACAAGTGCATCCATCGCAGCTCTAACAGTTCTGCCAGTATATAGTACATCGTCAACCAAAATCACTTTTTGATTTGTTACATCTACAGGGATATCAGAACCTTTTACAAGCGGTTCTAGGTCTTCTGTTTTCTTCGTAAGATCATCACGATATAGTGTTATATCCAGTTCACCAATTGCGATTTTTTTACCTTCTATTTGTTCAATTCGTTCGGCAAGTCGATTGGCGAGGTAAATCCCTCTTGTTTTAATGCCAACTAAAATGCTGTCTTCAATTCCCTTGTTTCTCTCAATAATTTCATGAGCAATTCTTGTTAAAGCACGACGAATTGCTTGTTCATCTAATAAAACTGCTTTTTGAGACATTTTATAATCTCCTTTCGTTTCTCCACATGTAGAAATTCAAAATATAACCTTGAAAAACGAAAAACCCTCTCACCGATTTTATGAGAGGGTTAACGAAGACATAGCTAGACTAAGCCAATATAGACTATGGTCTTTATCCGTTTTCCTTCTCAGCCTCACGGGACTGTGTTAAAGGTTCTTATTAAGTTAATTACATTATGACAAACATGTAGAAATGTGTCAACGATTATTTTTAATACTATTTAATACTTCTTCAAATTCATTAGGTAATGGCGCTTCAAACTCAAGATATTCTTTAGTCCGAGGGTGTTCAAACCCTAGGATACCTGCATGAAGTGCTTGTCCATTTATGTCTAGTGTTTTTTTCGGCCCGTATTTCGGATCACCAACTAACGGAAAGCCTATATACTTCATATGGACACGAATTTGATGGGTTCTTCCAGTTTCAAGCTGACATTCGATATACGTAAAGTTATCAAATCTCTCTAACACATGAAAATGTGTGACTGCTTCTTTACTGCTAACATTTGTTACCGTCATACTCTGACGATCTGTTTTATCACGGCCAATTGGTGCATTGATTGTTCCATGATCATGTTGAATGCTGCCATGTACAATTGCTTTATAACGTCTTGTTACCGTTTTGTCGACAAGCTGCTGAACTAAAGATTCATGTGCCATATCGTTTTTAGCAACCATTAATAATCCGGAAGTGTCTTTGTCAATTCGATGGACTATTCCCGGCCTTAAAACGCCATTGATCCCTGAAAGATCCTTGCAATGTGCCATTAAACCGTTAACAAGGGTACCATTCATATGACCAGGTGCTGGATGAACAACCATTCCTTTTGGTTTATTAACAACTAACACATCTTGATCCTCATAATATATATCAAGATCCATTTCTTCGGCTACTACATCAAGAGGTTCTGGGTCAGGTATTTCTAAAACTACTTTATCATCCACTTGACATTTGTAATTCGTCTTAATGGTCTTTTCATTTACCTTCACAAAACCATCTTTTATCCAAATTTGAACTTGAGTTCTTGACCATTCTTCGTTTGAAGTAGACAAAAACTTATCAATTCGTTCGTTTTTATGCTCTTCACTAACTTGTAATTCAACGATGTCCATTTATGCTTGCTCCTTCTCTTGTTTCCCTTCAAAAAACAACATATGAATAAATAATAAAGCTACCCCAATACAAAGAGCAGAATCTGCTATATTGAAAATTGGGAAGTCATAAGAAAAAATGTATGTATTAATAAAATCGACAACTTCTTTCCGAAATAAACGGTCAATGAAATTACCAATTGCACCACCTAGCATAAAGCCAAGCGCCACACCCATTACCTTATTATTCTTTGTATGTTTTTGAATATAAAAAATTAACCCTACTATAACAACAGCCGTTATAATATAGAAAAACCACATTTGCCCTTCCAAAATTCCCCAAGCTGCTCCGCGATTCCGATGGGATGTAATGTAGAAGAAATTTTCTATTACAGTAATATTCTCACCAATTTGCATGTTTTTTACGATTAACCACTTCGTGACTTGGTCAATTAAAATAATTACAGCAGCAATTATGTAATAATACACGTTCTTCCCCCAACTTTCTAATTTCTATTTTCGGGTTTATCCTAAGAAATTGTACCATAATCAGAACAAAAGCGTAAGTTATTAGGAGAAGTATAGCTTGTATAAAACAATTTATTAATTATTACAGCCCAAATTAAAAAGTAATTTGGGCTGTTGCAAAAATCAATGATGGTCAGAAATCACTGCCTGTGATATAAGTTTCTTCATGAGTATAGTCGTGTTGAGGGAGAGATTTTCGTTCAAATAATTCTTGAAAAAAGAAATCGTATTTTGTTCTTGCTGTTGGGAGTATCCTTAATTTTTCAAAAGGAATTTCTTCACCGGTATCTTCACAATACCCGTAAAGTCCTTTTTCAATTTTCATTAAGGCACGTTCTACATCTTGAAGTTCCTCTTTAATATGATGCATTAATGTATGACTTTTATTGTAATCTTCGTCTAAAGTCATATCAAACAAACTGTGATTGAATAATCTAGCTCGCAGTTCTTCTCTCATCAATTGTAATTCGTAACGAATACCAGAAAATTTATTCAAGATGGACAACTCCTTATCCTTCTCATGATGTTAACATTAGTTTTGCCCGAAAAATCCATTGCTCACCCTGATAAGAATTTTCCTGTGATTGTAATGGCTGCTAACTTTGTTAACTTTCTTTCCATTTGTCTGAATGAGTATTTTTTACCCATGAATTTACTCTTTAAAACCTTTTTCTGTGAAATTGGGCTTTATACTTCCGGATATAGTCTGTAGACTATACTTTTTAGGATTTGACATAGTTATGTACAAAAGAAAAAGAGCCTATTCTTTAATAGGCAATTAACACATTAAAGAAATAGGCTCTTATTAAATCTTAATAATGATCCTTAACAATTGAAGCACATCGCTGACATAGTGTTGGATGTTCTTCAACTTGACCAACTTCTGGTGTAACGATCCAACAACGATCACATGTTTTACCTTCTGCTGGTGTTATCACAATTTTCACTGTATCAAAGACCTGAGCATTTTCAGGTGCATTGTCAAAATCCCCAGCAATAGTAAAGCCTGAAACGATAAATAATTGCTTTAAGTCTTCATCAACTGAATCAAGTAATGCTTTTGACTCCGCATTTGGATAAAGAGCAATACTTGCTGTTAACGACTTTCCGATTACTTTCTCATTACGAGCCACTTCTAATGCTTTTAAAACATCATCACGCAATGTCATAAATGCATCCCATTTTTTCTCAAGTTCATCTGATTTTTCATATTCTTTTACTTCCGGCATGTCAACAAGCTGCACACTCTCTTCTGTTACAGAATCAATATGCTCCCAAACTTCATCGGCAGTGTGCGGAAGAATTGGTGTTACTAATTTAACAAGTGATAATAATGTTTCGTGTAGTACAGTTTGAATCGCACGACGTTCCTGATTTTCTTTTGACTCAATATAAAGTACATCTTTTGCAAAATCTAAATAGAATGAGCTTAATTCAATCGTACAGAAATTATGAACAGCATGATAAATCGCAGCAAATTCATATTGTTCATAAGCTTCCTTTACTCGTTTTGTTAGCTTATTTAGTTTTACAAGCATATATCGATCTACATCTCTAAGGTTCTCTAAGCTAACCGAATCAGTTGCTGGGTTAAAATCACTTAAGTTACCTAGTAAGAAACGGAATGTATTACGAATTTTACGGTAAACCTCAGCAACTTGTTTTAAAATTGCGTCAGAAACACGAACATCTGCTTGATAATCAACTGAAGCAACCCATAGACGAAGAATATCTCCACCTAATTGGTTCATAACTTTAGCAGGTACAACAGTATTCCCTAAAGATTTACTCATTTTACGCCCTTCACCATCAAGAGCAAAACCATGACTTAGAACACCTTTATACGGAGCTTTGCCAGTCACAGCAACTGCCGTTGATAAAGAAGAGTTAAACCAACCACGATACTGGTCAGATCCTTCTAAATACAAGTCTGCAGGTCTTTGGAGATCTTCTCTTTCTAAAAGTACCGCTTGGTGGGAAGATCCTGAATCAAACCAAACATCCATAATGTCATTTTCTTTTGTAAACTTACCGTTAGGGCTTCCTTCATGTGAAAAGCCATCTGGTAAAAGGTCTTTTGCTTCGCGTTCGAACCAAATATTAGACCCATAATCACGGAATAAGTTTGAAACATGCTCAATTGTTTCATCCGTAATGATCGGCTCACCATTTTCAGCGTAAAACACAGGAATCGGTACACCCCATGCACGTTGTCGGGAAATACACCAATCTCCACGATCACGAACCATGTTGTAAAGACGAGTTTCCCCCCAAGCCGGGACCCATTTTGTATCATTAACAGCTTTTAAAAGATCTTCACGGAAATCTTTGATTGACGCAAACCATTGAGCAGTAGCACGGAATATTGTTGGCTTTTTCGTTCTCCAATCATGCGGATAAGAGTGTGTAATAAATTGAAGCTTCAATAATGCGCCCACTTCTTGAAGTTTTTCAGTGATTGGCTTATTTGCTTCATCATAGAAAAGCCCTTCAAACCCTGGTGCTTCTTTTGTCATATATCCTTTTTCATCAACTGGACATAATACATCTAGTCCATATTGCTGTCC
This sequence comes from Metabacillus sp. B2-18, assembly GCF_021117275.1. Lineage (NCBI taxonomy): Bacteria > Bacillati > Bacillota > Bacilli > Caryophanales > Bacillaceae > Metabacillus > Metabacillus sp. B2-18. The sequence continues at coordinate 1,845,730 of NZ_CP088245.1, read as the reverse complement.
TACAATAAAGTCATCTTCTCCATGACCTGGAGCAGTGTGAACACAACCTGTTCCTCCATCACTTGTAACATGCTCACCTAGCATAACAAGTGATTCACGGTCATAAATTGGGTGTTTTGCCGTTACACGGTCTAGTTCAATACCTTTTAATGTGCGGTCAACTTCATAACTTTCCCAACCAATAGTTGATGCAACAGATTCAACTAGTTCAGACGCAACAACATACTTTTCACCATTAGCAGCTACAACACTATATTCTAACTCTGGATGTACTGAAATTCCTAAATTTGCTGGCATTGTCCAAGGAGTTGTTGTCCAAATGATAATTTTCTCATCATGAGATAAAACGCCTTTTCCATCTTTTACAGGGAAGGCAACATAAATCGATGGAGAGCGTTTATCTTGATATTCAATTTCTGCTTCAGCGAGTGCTGATTCACTTGATGGTGACCAATATACAGGTTTTAACCCTTTATAAATATAGCCTTTTTTCGCCATCTCACCAAAAACTTTAATTTGTTGTGCTTCATATTCAGGCTTCAAAGTTACATATGGGTTTTCCCAATCCCCACGAACCCCTAAGCGTTTAAACTGCTCACGTTGACCATTAATTTGTTCCCAAGCGTAATCCTCACAAAGCTTACGAAACTCAGCAACAGACATCTCTTTTCTTTTTACTTTCTTATTTTTTGTAAGAGCTGTTTCAATTGGTAAACCATGTGTATCCCAGCCAGGAACATAAGGTGCACAATAGCCACTCATAGATTTAAAACGCACAATAAAATCCTTTAAGATTTTATTTAATGCATGCCCCATATGAATGTCTCCATTTGCATATGGAGGTCCATCATGTAAAACAAAAAGTGGACGATCTTTTGTTCGTTCTTGTACCATTTCGTAGATATTCATCTTATCCCATTTTTCTTGCATTAACGGCTCTCTGTTAGGTAGGTTTCCACGCATTGGAAACTCAGTTTTCGGCATCAGAAGGGTATCTTTGTATTCCATCACTAATTCCTCCAGTTATTTTAATAGCTCTTTTTTCATTGAATTGTTGATCAAAATAAGTAAATGTTTTAAAAATTCTATCTAATACAACACAAAAAACCTTCTCATCCCAAAAGGGACGAGAAGGTTTTCTCGCGGTACCACCCTACTAGATTAAATACACTACTTTAATCCACTCTAGTATTCGTAACGTGAATATATACGCCACAGCTTACTAATGGTAACATGTTCAGCCTGGAACTCAAGGGTGATGTTCATCTTTTATCTTTATGTCGAGCTTACACCATCCTCGATTCGCTAATATAAAGAAAATAAAAGACTACTGTCCCTATCACAGTTATATTTAGTATTTGTATTATTAGAGCAAAAACATATCTATGTTTTCGTATTATATGCGATTGAAATTAAAAAAGTCAAGTTTAACTTTTGGATTCTTCTGTTTCTCCAAAAATAGGCTCAACCTCGTATTCTAATAAATGATCCCAATCATCATTTTTAAGCAGGTCGAGCTGTGCCTCTATAAGCATTTGGAAACGGGTTCTGAATACTTTTGACTGTTTTTTTAGCTCTTCAATTTCCATAGCAATTTTTCTTGATTTAGATAAGGATTCATTAATAATTCGATCCGCGTTTTTCTCAGCCTCTTTAATAATCAGCTTTGATTCTTTCTGAGCATTCCGCTTCACTTCTTCCGCTGCTTCTTGTGCTATAATGATCGATTTATTCAACGTTTCTTCAATATTAGTAAAGTGACCGAGTTTCTCTGTTAGTTCTGTAACACGAGATTCAAGCTCTTTCTTTTCTCTGATAATCATTTCATAATCTTTGATAACCTGATCTAAAAACTCGTTAACTTCATCTTCATCATATCCACGAAACCCTTTATTAAATTCCTTATTATGGATATCTAACGGTGTTAAAGGCACGGGTGCCACCTCCAATATGTAGTGAAATAGTTAATCCTTGTCAACATTATAAATCATATTTCGACAGGTTTGTTGAAATTCCTGTTTTTTCTTAAAATAATTTTATGTTTCAATCTTTTCTAAACTATTTCGGGTCATTTATTTTTGTTTATGAATGATAACTCTAAATCGGTCTTTTTTTGTTTTTCCTTCCATTGAAACGAGTTTACTCCTTCCAAAACCTCTGACTGAGAGAGTATCCCCTTCCCGGCATTCAAATGAGACCGAGTCTACTGTTTTCCAGTTCACTTTTACGAGTCCATTTGTAATTAACGGTTGAATCTTTTGTCGTGAAATAGTATAAATAGCTGAACAAACCACATCTAGTCTAAGAGAAGATACCGTTGTTACTATTTCCTGTACATCTTCAACATGAGGAATAAGTTTTTCTACATTCATTTCTTTGAGAGTAACTTTGGCTCGGCCAATCTCATGGAAATTAGCACGCAAATAATCGGCAATTTCACTTGCACACACAAATTGAACAACTTCTTCGTAAAATCGTATATCTCCGAATTTAGATCTCTTTAGACCTAAACTCATTAAAGAACCTAATACTTGTCTATGCTGTAAAGAAACAAATTTACTTGCATAATGAATTTCAAAAAGTGTTAACTGAAAATCCTCTTCAAGTGGCTGACAATAATCCGGATAAATAAAAGCTCTTTTTCTTTCGGTATCCTGAACACCACCAGAAAACATCACCTTTATATCCAGATTTTCACCTATTACTGATGCTACAATCTCTTGCTCGCGTGGATCTAAAAAATCAGTAAGCTTTGGGCTATATTGATTTAAAACAGTATCCTTCCACTCTAAAACTTGATCAATAAATTGTTTCTCTTCATTGCGAAAATGTTGATATATATGATCCATAACCCAACTCCAATATATTTCTTTACATAAATGAAAAAGAGGGACTAATTATAGTCCCTTAGCCAATCATTCTGAAGATCGAAGCAATTCCATACTGAGCAAATCGTAGAGCTAAAATTGCAACAATCGGTGAAATATCAATCATACCAAGTGGTGGAATAAATTTTCGGAAGGGCTCTAAGTATGGTTCACAAATTTTTGCTAAAAATTGCCCAAATCCTGATTCCCTTGCCCCTGGAAACCAAGAAAGTAATATGTAAACAATTAACGCATACGAATAAAAAGTAATTAATGTAGAGAGTAAACTAAATAATATACCCATGTTTGTCTACCACCTTTGATGATCATCTTCTGTTACTAATTCAGATATGGAGCCTGAAACATCAACATTATCAGGAGTACATAAAAAAATGTTCATTCCAATTCGCTGAATATCTCCACCAATTGCGTATACCGTACCACTCAAAAAATCAACAATTCTTTTCGCCTGATCTCTTTGTATACTTTGAAGATTAACAACCACCGCACGGCGATTCTTCAAATGATCTGCAACTTCTTGAGCTTCAGCATACACTCTTGGTTCACTTAAAACAACTTTAGAGGATTTTTGAATACTTTGCAAACTCACCACATTTTGCTTTGCTGGTTGAGATGGATGTTTAGCTGCCAAGGGTTGTTGTTGCTGTTGAGTTGTTTCAAACTCTTCATCATATCCCTCATTTTCATCATATTCATATTCTTCATCTTCTAATGCAAAAAAACTTTTAAATCTATTTTTGATTGACATCTTATACACCTCCAATTTCATTTCCAACGAGAGAAGTGCCAATTCTAATAAAAGTAGCACCTTCTTCAATCGCTATTTCATAATCATTAGACATACCCATTGATAATTCCATACAAGGCGCCGATAGGAGTTGTAATGCTTGTACATCTTGCTGAAGCTGTTTTAATCGTTTAAAACAGCCTCGAATAACATCATGGTCTTCAGTTAATGGTGCCATTGTCATTAATCCAATAATAATAATGTTAGGATACTCTGATAATGCTTGAATAAATTTTAAAACATCTTCTGGTGAACAGCCATGCTTAGCTTCTTCGCCGGAAACATTAACTTGAACAAAGCATTTAATAGGTTTTTGAGCACGCTTATCAATTTCTTTTGCTAATGAAAGACGATCTAACGAATGAATATAGTCAACTTTATTGATGATATTCCTCACCTTACGTGTTTGCAATGAACCGATAAAGTGCCAAATAGGACCTTCTCCTATATTTTCTATTTTTTCAATAAGACCTTCATCTCTGTTTTCTCCTAGATGTTTAACTCCAGCATCAAGGGCTTCCTTAGCACGTTGAACACTTACATACTTTGTTACAGCAACTACATGAACTTCATCTGCATTTCTACCTATTCGTTCACATGTTTTTTCAATTGTACTACGTATATTACGGTAATTTTCCTGCACGTTCATTTCTACAGGTGAGCCTCCTCATTTATTCCAATAAAGCTTAACATCCTACCTGTTTTTCCTTTGTCACGACGATGAGAAAAAAACAGTCCACTTTCACAACTTGTACATAAATCGGATGTTATAATATTTTCATCCGGTATACCCGCACTAAAAAGATAGTATTTATTAAGTAGAGGAAGGTTTAATTTGTATTGCCCCTCTGATACAGTGTTATAAGGCAATGGGTAATCTTTTAAAATATTCTTATCTATAGAGGATATCACTTTTTCGTCAACAATATAACAACAATCATTAATTGCGGGACCAATAGCTACTTTAATATCCTTTAGGTTTACTCCCTCGTCTTTATTCCACTTTATGATCATTTCACCAGCAATATTCTTTACTGTCCCTTTCCAGCCAGCATGAGCAAGACCAATTAAAGAATGTTCGGGAGCAATAAAGTATAAAGGCACACAATCTGCAAAACACAGAGATAACATGATTCCCTTTTCAGACGTGTAAATCCCGTCAGATGCAGTTAATCCATCTGTATATACACTTATTCCCTTTCCTTTGCTCTCTTTTGTCACTTTCTTTATAACATTGGAATGAACTTGTTCTGCAAAAACCCAGTTATCTAATGAAAATCCTAAAGCCTTTGCAAGTTGATCTCTGTTCTTTATAACAATTTCGGTTTGGTCGTTAACGTGAAGACCCAGGTTTAAAGAGGAAAATCCTTCAACACTATTACCACCGTTTTTAGTTGTAAACCCAACTGAAAGACCCTTTATTAAACCATCCCAGGGACTGACTGACAAATACATTTTATCTTCTAACTGAAAAGAGTTTGCTGTCATCATTGTTTCAACCTTTTATATTCGACATTAATTCGGTTCTAACGCTCTTTATTTTACCACATATTACCCGTTACGTTTAGCTTTCATTGACAATTTATTCATCTTGAGGCTCAATTTGTCGATTCATTCTCACTAAAATAACATCTTCCCCTATTTTTACTATATTTCGCCATGGAATGACGAATTCCTCGTCTTTTCCAAAAAAACCAAGCATTCTTCCTTGACCATTTATAATAATGGCTTGAATTTTTCCTGTTGTAACATTAATATCAAAATCTCCAATGTTACCCATCTTTTTTCCATCAGAAACATTAACAACATCTTTTGTTTGGAACTCGGATATATTCATTAACTTTACCCCCATTATTCAAATTCATTATCTATTAAATCATTCCTGTTTACATTTATAAGAAATCCCCTATTACATATCTATGTAGCTTATAGCATAAACTATTCAATTCGTTCAGATTTTTTTATGTCATACTTAAAATAGGTATACTACTGCTTGTTGCTGAAGTGATGGCTTAGATTCCTGAAGTGTAGTGAAGAAGTGGTAAGGACTTTACAGAATGAGCTGGGTAACAACTTACAAAATAAAAAGACTACTCAAAAGAGCAGCCTTAATTTTGGATATTTTTATTCATTTGTTTAATTGCAGCTTTTTCTAGACGAGAAACTTGTGCTTGAGAAATCCCTATTTCTTCTGCGACTTCCATTTGAGTTTTACCTTGGAAAAATCTCTTGCGTAGAATTAGCTTTTCTCGACTGTTAAGGCGTCTCATACCTTCTTTTAATGCTAATTCTTCAATCCACTGAATATCGCGATTTTTTTCATCACTTAACTGATCCATGACAAAAATTGGGTCTCCCCCATCATTGTAAATAGGCTCAAAAAGTGAAACCGGGTCTTGAATAGCATCAAGTGCAAATACAATTTCCTCATGTGGGACATCAAGTACTTTTGATATTTCCTCTGCGGTTGGCTCCCGGGAGGTCTCACTCATTAAACGTTCTCTTACTTGTAGTGCTTTGTAAGCGATGTCTCTTAAAGAACGGGAGACACGGATTGGGTTATTATCTCTTAAGTATCTTCGGATTTCTCCGATAATCATTGGTACAGCATATGTTGAAAATTTGACGTTCTGGCCTAAGTCAAAATTATCGATTGATTTCATTAATCCTATACAGCCAACTTGAAACAAATCGTCAACAAATTCTCCTCGGTTGTTAAATCGCTGGATTACACTAAGTACCAATCTTAAGTTGCCATTTACCAGCTCTTCTCTTGCTGATATGTCTCCGTTTTGCATTCGCTTAAATAGCTCTCTCATTTTCTCATTCTTAAGAACTGGAAGTTTAGAGGTATCTACTCCACAAATTTCAACTTTATTTCTTGTCACATCTTTCCCTCCTAACAGGAGTTGCTGTACAGTGTTAAGTATCTCCTGGACAGGAAAAAATATGCACAAGCTTTCAAGTTAAAGGGAGTAGAAACCGTCTAAATAATTGATATAAAAGGACTTTTTACTGAAAAAAATTTTTTAGACCATTTTATTAAATTCTTTTTGCAGCCTTTTAATAATACGCTTCTCAAGCCTGGAGATATAGGATTGAGATATGCCTAACATATCTGCCACATCCTTTTGAGTCTTTTCTTCACCACCAAGCAATCCAAATCTTAATTCCATAATTTGTTTTTCTCGGTCATTTAATTGATGTAGTGCTTTTAAAAGTAATTTTCTGTCTACATTTGCTTCAAGATCCTTTGTAATAATGTCATCTTCTGTACCTAAAACATCTGATAATAGTAACTCATTACCATCCCAATCAATATTTAAGGGTTCATCAAAAGAAACCTCTGAGCGTAATTTGTTATTTCTTCGTAAATACATGAGTATTTCATTTTCTATACATCTTGAAGCATATGTAGCTAATTTTATTTTCTTTTCCGGGTTAAATGTATTAACTGCCTTAATCAAGCCAATCGTACCAATACTGATTAAATCTTCTATATTTATTCCTGTATTTTCAAATTTACGTGCAATATAAACAACCAATCGTAAATTTCGTTCAATTAAAATTGATCGAGCGGCTTGATCACCTGAAGGTAGTTTTTGTAGCAAAACTTCTTCTTCATCTTTAGAAAGAGGTGGTGGTAATGCTTCACTTCCACCAATGTAGTATACCTCATCAGATTTAATCCCTAGTTTAATTAATAACTTATACCATAAGTATGTTAGCTGTAACTTTAATTTTTTCATTTTCCTCCCCCTTCTAAAATATGCGTATTGTCAAAACTTCTATAAGAAATAGGTTATAAAATATCTCCATAGAGGGCTTTATAGGCAAAAAAATTGCCACCCCCTAAATTCTTTGGATAATTGAGGTTACCACACACCCAACAACCAAGAATGGAAGTGACAATTTGTACCCTCAAATTATAACCTATTTATTAACTTTTATAAACTATCAAGAACAACTCATTCGAACATTGCTTACTTTATTGATTGGTAAAAGCATGTTCGATAAACCTACTGAACAGCCCGTAAATAAACCTTATCGAAAACTTCAAGTGGATGACCTTCCGGTCATTGAAGTTCTAGAACAGCTTGATTATCGAGTTCTTCTTAGTGAATATCTAGAGAAGAACGGGAAAGCTCTCAAACCTGTTCAAAGGCGTAAGAATGCAAAAGTTTCCGTACCTAAAGCCATGAACTGTCCAAAGTGTGGTGCTCCATCGGATTATCTTTATGCCAACAATGGAGATAAAGGTCAGTATCAATGCAAGGTGTGTACAGAACTTTTCAGTGAAAAGAACCGTTACTCTAAGGAGGCCATCCTGAAGTGTCCTCATTGTTCCAAGACTCTCGAGAAAATAAAAGAAAGAAAAGATTTTCACGTGTTTAAGTGCAAGAACAATGACTGTTCTTATTATCAAAAGAAGCTCAATGGGATGACTTCAAAAGAAAAGAAAAGGTTCAAAAAGGACCCTCAAGCATTTAAATTGAGATACATTTTCCGTCAGTTTTATATCGATTTCCAGCCGTTATCTAAGGAATCACCAGAACTGCCGGCCGTGGACTTATCAAAGATTTATGCATCCCCACATACATTAGGATTGATCCTAACCTATCATGTAAACTATGGCCTTTCGGCCCGTAAAACAGCTGCGATTATGCAGGACGTACACGGAGTGATGATTTCACATCAGACTGTATTGAACTACGAAAATAGCGTAGCTTTATTACTTAAACCTTATGTGGATCACTATCCCTATGAACTTTCAGACCAATTCTGCGGTGATGAAACGTATATCAGAGTAAACGGTCGATGGCATTATTTATTTTTCTTTTTTGACGCCGTGAAAAAGATTATTCTTTCGTATCCGGTGTCGCCTAATCGAGACACAGCAACAGCCATTCGAGCAATTGATGAGGTCTTAATCAAGATGAAAGAGATTCCAGAAAATCTGACCTTTGTGGTAGACGGGAATCCAATCTATCTTTTAGCCCAACATTTCTTCGCTCAACATGAGATTTTATTCGATGTGAAGCAGGTCATTGGATTAACCAATGAGGACCCTGTTTCAACCGAATATAGACCAATGAAACAAATAATTGAGAGACTTAACCGCACCTTTAAGGGCAATTATCGCTCCACTCATGGATTCGGCTCTGAACATGGTTCCATTTCATACGTCACCTTATTTACGGCCTACTTTAACTTTTTGCGTCCGCATGCCGCCTTAGAAGGAAAAGTGCCCGTAGTGAATCCAGAACTCAAGGGGCTTCCAACAATGCCAGCACGTTGGACAAAGCTCATTGGATTAGCACAACAATGGATAGTAGAACAAAGACAAGCCTAACTTTTTGTTTAGCTGAGCCCTTAAGCTAATTCAGCAATCGGCGGAGCGAACTCTTGACAAACCGAACTTGCCAATGGTTTAAAATGGAAACAACCAAGGGCTTATTTGGTATGCCTTCTTTTGTTCCCTTCGCCCTTGTTAAACAATCCACAAACCATTGGCGTGTTTGTCAAGAGAGATTGCGGCGCATCTCCATCCAGTAAATAGGAGAGAAGCTAACCCTTTAGGTAGTTTTCATAAATCTTTTGACACTACCAAAATATGCGTATTGTCAAAACTTCTATAAGAAATAGGTTATAAAATATCTCCATAGAGGGCTTTATAGGCAAAAAAATTGCCACCCCCTAAATTCTTTGGATAATTGAGGTTACCACACACCCAACAACCAAGAATGGAAGTGACAATTTGTACCCTCAAATTATAACCTATTTATTAACTTTTATAAACTATCAAGAACAACTCATTCGAACATTGCTTACTTTATTGATTGGTAAAAGCATGTTCGATAAACCTACTGAACAGCCCGTAAATAAACCTTATCGAAAACTTCAAGTGGATGACCTTCCGGTCATTGAAGTTCTAGAACAGCTTGATTATCGAGTTCTTCTTAGTGAATATCTAGAGAAGAACGGGAAAGCTCTCAAACCTGTTCAAAGGCGTAAGAATGCAAAAGTTTCCGTACCTAAAGCCATGAACTGTCCAAAGTGTGGTGCTCCATCGGATTATCTTTATGCCAACAATGGAGATAAAGGTCAGTATCAATGCAAGGTGTGTACAGAACTTTTCAGTGAAAAGTACCGTTACTCTAAGGAGGCCATCCTGAAGTGTCCTCATTGTTCCAAGACTCTCGAGAAAATAAAAGAAAGAAAAGATTTTCACGTGTTTAAGTGCAAGAACAATGACTGTTCTTATTATCAAAAGAAGCTCAATGGGATGACTTCAAAAGAAAAGAAAAGGTTCAAAAAGGACCCTCAAGCATTTAAATTGAGATACATTTTCCGTCAGTTTTATATCGATTTCCAGCCGTTATCTAAGGAATCACCAGAACTGCCGGCCGTGGACTTATCAAAGATTTATGCATCCCCACATACATTAGGATTGATCCTAACCTATCATGTAAACTATGGCCTTTCGGCCCGTAAAACAGCTGCGATTATGCAGGACGTACACGGAGTGATGATTTCACATCAGACTGTATTGAACTACGAAAATAGCGTAGCTTTATTACTTAAACCTTATGTGGATCACTATCCCTATGAACTTTCAGACCAATTCTGCGGTGATGAAACGTATATCAGAGTAAACGGTCGATGGCATTATTTATTTTTCTTTTTTGACGCCGTGAAAAAGATTATTCTTTCGTATCCGGTGTCGCCTAATCGAGACACAGCAACAGCCATTCGAGCAATTGATGAGGTCTTAATCAAGATGAAAGAGATTCCAGAAAATCTGACCTTTGTGGTAGACGGGAATCCAATCTATCTTTTAGCCCAACATTTCTTCGCTCAACATGAGATTTTATTCGATGTGAAGCAGGTCATTGGATTAACCAATGAGGACCCTGTTTCAACCGAATATAGACCAATGAAACAAATAATTGAGAGACTTAACCGCACCTTTAAGGGCAATTATCGCTCCACTCATGGATTCGGCTCTGAACATGGTTCCATTTCATACGTCACCTTATTTACGGCCTACTTTAACTTTTTGCGTCCGCATGCCGCCTTAGAAGGAAAAGTGCCCGTAGTGAATCCAGAACTCAAGGGGCTTCCAACAATGCCAGCACGTTGGACAAAGCTCATTGGATTAGCACAACAATGGATAGTAGAACAAAGACAAGCCTAACTTTTTGTTTAGCTGAGCCCTTAAGCTAATTCAGCAATCGGCGGAGCGAACTCTTGACAAACCGAACTTGCCAATGGTTTAAAATGGAAACAACCAAGGGCTTATTTGGTATGCCTTCTTTTGTTCCCTTCGCCCTTGTTAAACAATCCACAAACCATTGGCGTGTTTGTCAAGAGAGATTGCGGCGCATCTCCATCCAGTAAATAGGAGAGAAGCTAACCCTTTAGGTAGTTTTCATAAATCTTTTGACACTACCAAAATATGACAGTTGCGTTTTTCTCCCCTGATCTCTTCCTTAAATTCATTATTTTAACAAATTGGCTTATTGCCAAATCCTAATGACGTGAGCCATATTTTTCTATACTATCAACCATTAAACCTTTTACATTCTGATAGTATAAAAAATCTTATACCTGGCGTAATAAATAAATGGAACCGGAGTAAGATAGAAGTAGGTAATTTTACGAAACATTTTGGATTGATGGGCCTTGAAGCATTTTCGGATGAACGATACATTGATATTCATCCTCTGAAGACAGAGCAGTTCGATTTAACCCAACAATTGTCTTTTGTACCTTGATTTTTTCACTATTTGTTTCTATCCACACTTCATCTGGCTTAAATCCTAATAAAAACTGATTCTCTTTTCCTACCACACGATAAGGTATAATCCGAACCCGATGCTCCCATTCGTGACCTTCTTGTTGATCGTCAGTCATTGCCTTCATCACATCATCTTGCAGCGCATGGTGAACGAGTTGTTCAGGAATATAGTCCTTAACTTTCTGAGTATCTAAAATCATAACAGGACTACGAGTAATCGGATCAAACAGTTGATTTCCACTATCAACCAGCCCCTTTAAGGTCATTTGAGTTGAATCTACCTTTATCTTAACAGTCACCAATTGTTCGTAATGAATTTTTTTTGCTTCAAAGCCTTCTAAACTATTCCTTGCAAACATCCACAAAACTGGAAATCCAATAAGTACAAATAACCAGCTGATTGGGTGTCCAAAGCCAGTTGAATTAGTCATTAAGATTCCGTCTAAATAAGAGATTTCTGCCTGTAAAAAATAATGAACACCGATCATTCCACCACCTACTAGAAAAGTGACAAAATAAAAGGTGAAAAGGCCATGAAAAAAATAGCGAAATCGTTTAAAGCCAAATGCCAACAAGACCATTAAAATAGAGATACTCATTTTTCCAAGAGGATGTGTAGAGATAAATGCTAAAGGGCTAAACATCATAATCACGATACTTGAGCCTAATAGTGCCGCAAGAAGAATTCTTATTTTCATTATTTTCCTTTTCAATGCAATGGCTGTTAAAACAAGTAGAAACAAATCAAAGGAAAAGTTTAAGAGCCAAATAACGTCTAAATAAATAGACATCTGTTACTCCTTTCCCTTCTGTTTTAATAATAGTCCTTTGTACTCTGACTCTGTCTTATATTACAATTCAAAGCTTCTGGACCTGTTGCATTAAGTATAAATCCTAAGAAATAGGAAGTCTGTCATTTAGTGCCGATAGAACGTAAGAATTTTTGAAAGATTATTAGAATTTTTGTCGACTAAATTATAAGAGTCATAGTCTAGGTTCACAAAACAATTAGTAGAAAAAGAGATACTTGAAAAAAAATATGAGGAAAATCAAACTTAATTGACTATTCTAGGTTTCTATTACATCTTTTATCATTCAAAATAAAAAGAGTGCTAAATTTTCATTTAGCACTCTTTTTGGTTTATCTACGTTTATTACGGTTACGTAAGAAGGTCGGAATATCAAGCGTTTCTTCTGGTTGTTGTGTATTAGTACGAGTTGGTGCTTCTTGTACCGGTTCCTCTCGATGACTCTCACGTTTTGGTGGAACTTTTGTTAACGTATTACCGTTATTAAATTGACGAGTATTCGGTTGTTTTAAAGGACTAATTTCTTGTTCTGTAAAACCAGTTGCAATAACTGTAACAATTATTTCATCCTTTAGGTTTTCATTAATAACAGAACCAAAAATCATGTTTACATCTTGATCAGAAGCAGTAGCTACAATATCAGCTGCCTCTTGTACCTCATATAAACTTAAATTCATTCCACCAGTAATGTTCATAAGAACACCCTGAGCACCGTCAATTGATTTCTCTAATAGTGGGCTGGAAATAGCTTTCTTAGCAGCTTCTGCAGCACGATTTTCTCCAGTGGCTACACCAATTCCCATTAAAGCAGATCCTCTATTTGACATAATCGTCTTTACATCTGCAAAGTCAAGGTTTATTAAACCTGGGGTAGCGATTAAGTCGGAAATACCTTGAACCCCTTGACGAAGAACATTATCTGCTTCTCTAAACGCTTCAAGCATAGGTGTATTTTTATCAACAATTTCAAGTAAACGGTCATTTGGAATCACAATAAGTGTATCCACTGACTCTTTCATTGAAGAAATACCGCCAGCTGCTTGCATTTGACGTTTACGTCCTTCAAATGTAAACGGTCTAGTAACAACACCGACTGTAAGAGCACCTAAATCTTTAGCAATTTGTGCAATAACAGGTGCTGCTCCAGTTCCAGTTCCGCCGCCCATTCCAGCTGTAACGAATACCATGTCAGCTCCTCTTAAAGCTTCTTCAATTTGCTCTCTGCTTTCTTCAGCAGCTTTTTTCCCTACTTCAGGGTTAGCACCAGCACCTAGTCCTCTTGTAAGCTTCGATCCAATCTGCATCTTCACTTCTGCTTTAGATAAGTTTAATGCTTGTGCATCCGTGTTAACTGCAATAAATTCTACACCTTGTACACCGTGCTCTATCATTCGATTAACAGCGTTATTACCACCGCCACCAACTCCAATTACTTTGATGGTAGCCAAGCCGTCAATATTCGTATCAAACTCCAACATGCAAAATCCTCCTAATCCATCAAATGACTTCTAATAGATGTAAACTATTCAAAGAAGTAGCCAAAAAATTTCTTCACTTTATTTACCTTTTTATCTTCTTGTTGTTGCTGAGGTTTTGTACGCTGCTGTTGCGGTTCCTTTGTTGCTGCTACTTCTACAGCATCAACAGTAACGTTTGAACCTATTTTTCTACCTTGAATTTTCGCATTCTTATATGCAAATTGAATCAAGCCTACACCCGTCATATATTGAGGTTCTCTGACACCAATATAATCCGGACTTGCAATTCTTACACTATTCTGAAGAACAACTTGTCCTAATTCAAGTACTCCGGGCATTCTAACTGTACCCCCGGTTAGAACAAAGCCGCCAGGTAATTCTCCAATTCCTAATCTTCTTAGCTCATGTAAGATAAGCTCATATAACTCTTCTAAACGAGCTTCAATAATGTCCGCAACTTCTAATTGGTTAAAAGTTCTTTTCTGATCTGATCCAATAACTGCTGCTTCAAAAATTTCATCCTCTGAAGCATGATCATAAAAGGCATGTCCATATTTTAGCTTTATACGTTCCGCTTCATCGGTAGTTGTACGAAGACCTATAGACAAATCTTTCGTAATGTGCTCACCACCGACAGGCAAGACAGTCGATGCAATCAGGTGATTTTGTTCAAACACTGCAATTGTAGTGGATCCCCCACCGATTTCAACTAGTGCAACACCCAGGTTTTTCTCATCTTTTGATAATGCAACAGATCCTGCAGCTAGAGGTTGTAAACAGATATCAGTTATTTCAAGGCCTGCACGCTCTACACAACGCAATAAATTATGTAAGATCGTTTTAGATCCAGTAATAATGGTACCTTCCATTTCCAAACGAACCCCAAGCATTCCTCTTGGATCATTGATTTCATCTAGTCCATCTACAATAAATTGTCTTGGAATAACATCGATTATTTCTCGTTCAGGTGGAATTGAGATCACTTGAGCAGCTTCAATAACTCGTCTTACATCTTCATTTGATATTTCTCTATTCTCACTCGAAACAGCTACAACTCCGTGGCAATCCTGTAATTGTACATGATTTCCTGTAACACCTACTACCACTCTCGTTAAGGAGATTCCAACCATTCTCTCGGCCTGCTCAACCGCTTTTTTTATAGAATGAACTGTTTCGTCTATATCAACTATAGACCCTTTTCTTAATCCTTCTGATTTTACATTACCTACACCAATAATGTTTAAAGCATCATTCGTCATTTCACCAATAATTACTTTAACACTGGATGTACCGATGTCAAGACTTACAAATAGTTCATTGCTGTTCATTCTAAGGCACCTCCCCATCTATCACTTTCTATTCTATTCTTTGCAGAACAACATGACAATGAATCTAGTTTTACAGGTTTGTAACAAAAATTTTATTTAAATATTTGCTTGATTTCTGCTTTACTAGTGTTTATTCGTCAAATACTTAATTTTTCCTTTTTATTATTCAATTTTTTTCATTTTTTCCCTAGAATTTGACCATTTCGTAATAAGAATCCTTCTTATTACTGCTATATTTTGAAATAGCCTTACTCCAAAGGCAAACATTGCTACTAAATACAAGTCTACACCAAGATGGACACCTAGAAAAGCTAAACTTGCAGCTAAAATGATGTTAAAGAAAAATCCAGAAACGAACACCATTTCATCATAGATATCCTGAAGATGTGCACGAATTCCTCCTAACAGTGTATCAAGTGCTGCTAAAATTGCAATTGATAAATAGTTGGAATACTCAGGGGGAATACGCAACTCCGATACTAGACCTAAAAAGACACCGAGAATTAGTCCTAAAATTGGCAGCCACATATTATTCTCCCCCTTTTTCTGATGATTCTACAGGTTTCATATTCCGAACTCGAATTGGATCTTCATAAGGAGGAATCGTTAACTGTTCAATTGGGTCTGATATCGTTAACTTAAGATTATCTATAGCAAAATCTTCATCAGTATTCGAAGCATTCATTCTGTTATAAAGCTTGTCCACATTATCTGAAATGACGTTTATCTTAATAGGAAAACTGTTTAAGCTAAAATTATCCATCTTGGTCTGACCATTGATATCTCTTATGACAGTCGAATTAATAACCCTTCTGCCTTCTATTGAGATTTCTTTCGCTCCATAAGAATTGAGTTCATTAATTAACCGTTTTAAAAGCTCTGGTGAAATATTTTGTATTTCAACTCCAAGTAATTCTTCTGAAAACAATCGATCAATTGTAATTGTTATGCCCTCTCCAGAAATTTCGGTTAAACCAACTTCTTCCTTTAAAACTGCCAAGGTCTCTTTTAAGGCTGTTTCTGGATTCGAATTTTCTTGCTTCTTATAAGACTCAATAATTTCATCATATTTTCGTATCTCATTAAGAAGCTCCGCTTGAAGTTGTTGCTCTTTTTTTAAATCTTCCCTAAGTTGCCACATATCACGCGTATCTCTTTCCACTGGTTCTTTAATTGTTTGAAACTGAATTCCAAGCATTAAACCAAAGATCATTGTTAGCAAAGCAAAACTAAGACCCTTTTTCCAACTTTTTTGTTTCACACCAACCACCTATCTAAACAATAATCCGTTAGTGAAACATCGTATTACTTTCCTATGATGAAGCTTTTTTTTCTTGTAGAAGTGGCTCCATCTTAATATTTTCTAGTTTTTCTAAAGTTACCACAACATTATCATAGGAAAGCTGATCTACAATTCCACCAGTAATATTTAATGCAGGTAATAAAACATTTGGGTCCCCAATCGCAGATATAACAAAAGGTGCAGGGAACTGATTTCCATCAACTGTCACAACTGGTCCATTGCAATATATATACGAATGACTTGATAACCTTTGACCGTTAATTGAGATAGCATCTGCTCCCGAGATATAAAGTTCATTAATAACACTAAACAAATGACTCTCATGCACAATATAATTGTTTACATTTTCTCCTTCAGGGACGTAAGAGGAATCTTCTAATGTTACTTGTATCCCTT
Organism: Metabacillus sp. B2-18; assembly: GCF_021117275.1. Classification (NCBI taxonomy): domain Bacteria; kingdom Bacillati; phylum Bacillota; class Bacilli; order Caryophanales; family Bacillaceae; genus Metabacillus; species Metabacillus sp. B2-18. The sequence continues at coordinate 1,828,940 of NZ_CP088245.1, read as the reverse complement.
TACCTTGAACTGCTATATCACCAACATACATGCGATACTTTTCAACATCTTCTACAAGATTGTAGTACACCTGTTTTTCATCCTTTAGAGATTCTTCAATTTCTTTCACTTCTTCTTGTTTTTTAAAAAGTTCTTTTTGGAGATCTCGGTTTATTTCTTCTTTTGAAATAAGTTGTGACCTAATTTCATATTCTTTATCCCATTGTTCGGTTGTTATCTCTTGGTTTCGATTACTTTCCTTTGTCAGCTGATAAGAATATGAAAACAGAAAACCTGCAACTAAGAGAATGAGAGAAAAAATCACATAACTACCCCTCAGTTTCATCTTGAGCTTCATCCCCCTCTTCCTTAGACTCTATTGGTGTATAAGATTCAAAATAAGAGCCTACTTCCAGATGAATGATTCCTTTACTGTTCTCGTCCAGCTGACTTACAATTTTAGTGTAAGTATTCATTTTCTTTGAGAATGTACGAACAGATGCCATTACTTCATAACCATCATTCATATAAAGATGAACTAACCAAGGATCTGTTTTATTAGGAGCATGATGAATTTCTGAAATTGAGTTTAAGATACTGGGAGATAATTTTTTCAACTCATTTATCATCTCATTAACATCTTTCTCTTGTTTCCAGTTTATCAGGACTGGTGCATCTGCCGGTACTTTCACAGTACGGTCCTTCAGAACTTGTCCATTTTCTAGAATCGGCTTAAATACACCATTCTCTTCCAGATAAGCAATACTGTCATACTCATCAACCTGCAAGACAATATGGTTAGGAAACTTTTTTTCCACAGTGGCTTGTTTTATTTGTAAATGGTCCTCAATCAACTGACTAGTCTTTGTTGTATTGATATTCCAAAACCCATTAGAAGTTGTAATTTTACTCATTTCAATGATCTTTTCCGACTCAACATGTACATTTCCTTTTACTGTTATACTTGAGACTTTACTTAAGGGAGACTGAAAATAGATAACAAGTAAAATTAATAGAAAAAAGATTGAAAGGAATGAAATAAGTCTTCGATTAGTCTTCTGTTTTCGCTGCTGCTGTAGTTTTGGTATGCGGTCTTCTAACGAAACAACCTTTTTCTCCAATCGTTTTCACCCCACCCTAGTAGTTCCCTCTAGGTAGATTTCTTGCACAATGTTATGGCAAATCATCACAGTATGTAAAGTAATAAAATTAATCCTATTTAAAAAGATTTTCCCCACTTACACACTGAAACGGCATTTAAAAATGCCGTTTAAGAATAAACTAAAATTGTTCAGCAATTTTTATAAAGACATTATAACACAATAAAAGGAAATAATGGGGAGTAATGTGACTATTTCCGACCTATTATTTCAACTTCAGTTTCCATTGTCACATCATACTTCTCAAGAATCGTTTCTTTAATATATTTTATTAAATCCAATACATCTTGAGCAGTTGCTCCTCCAGCATTAACAATAAAATTACCATGCATTTCTGAAACTTTAGCACCACCGATTTGATATCCTTTTAGACCCGCTGCTTCAACTAATTGACCTGCATAACTAGGAAGTGGGTTCCTGAAGATACTCCCTGCGCAAGGATAATTCCAAGGCTGTGTTTCTCTTCTGTAATCTTTGTTCTTTTGCATGATCGCAACAATTTCTTCTTTTTCACCCTTTTTAAGTTGTAGAACTGCTTCTATACATATACCTGGTCTTTTCGTCTGAAGAATTGAAGTTCGATAAGAAAACTCCATTTCTTCATTTGTCAGCCATTCCATCGTTCCATCTTCAAATAACACTAGAGCTTTCAAAAGAATTTTTGACATGTCTGACCCATGTGCCCCTGCATTCATATAAACAGCTCCACCTATTGAACCAGGAATACCACTGGCAAATTCCAAACCTGATAAACCCTTCCTACTAATGAGTGTTGCAAGCTTTACAATGGAATATCCCCCGCCAACGGTTAATACATCTTCATCTAACTCAAAGTGATCGATTCCAGCTCCAAGCTTTACTACGACCCCTTCTATTCCTTTATCTGAAACTAGAAGGTTAGAGCCCCTTCCTACCACTGTCCATTTAGCTCCATATTCTTTTATTATTTTTATCGCCTTGCTCAGGCTTTCACTGTCTCTAGGTTCCAATAGAATATCTGCAGGGCCACCTATCCTTATTGTTGTATGCTTTGCTAAAGGTTCATCTACAAGAACTTTCCCAATTTCTGCAGTTGTTAATGCCTCATATAACGTAGTCATAATTTACCTCCTCAGGTCAGTTTATCTCTGTTGTTACTTAGAAAGTTCCTTTAGGACTGAATAAAGTCTTAATGCAGCATCAGGAATACCTAATTTCTTTGATGCCTGCTTCATTTCTTTCAATTTAAATTCATTAAGTAAGACTCCGTCAATTTCCGTAAGTAATTTATCACCATTCAATTCTTGCTCCTTTAGCATAATTGCTGCATGATGATCACTTAACGATCTTGCGTTTACTTCTTGATGATTAGCCGTTACATAAGGGCTTGGAATTAATATACTAGGCAACCCCAATGCTGTAATTTCTGCAAGAGAGGTAGCTCCGGCTCTCGATACAATTAAGTCCACTGCCGCTAATACTTCCGGCATATTGTGTATAAATGGTTTTATGATCAAGTTCTCAGAACTGTTTCCTTTTTTTACTTCATTCATTACTTTTTCATAATGTACTTCACCAGTGACATAAACAATTTGATATGGCTTTTCAGCAAGAGATGGAATCATTTCTAAAACAGCATCATTAATAGCTTTAGCTCCCCTGCTTCCCCCGAAAATCAGCACTGTCTTTTTGTCTTTAATCAAACCGACTGAATGTCTCCCTTTATCTGCATCTTGACCCAGCACCTCTGAAGCACGTGGATTACCGGTTAATACAACTTTATCTGCAGGAAAATGTTTTCTCGCTTCTTCAAAACAGATGGCGACTTTGTTAACATATCGAGACAAAAACTTATTTGTTATGCCAGGTAAACTATTTTGTTCATGAATAACTGTTGGAATCTTCATTTTAGCCGCCGCATAAACAACAGGTCCACAAACATATCCTCCTGTTCCAATAACAACATCTGCATTAAACTCTTTTAAATATTTTTTACTAACAGAAACTGCTTTAAGAAATCTCGTAACAGTTTTCACATTTTCAATGGAGATCTTTCTTTTAAATCCGGATATTTCTACAGATTTAAATGGTATGTTGGCTCTGTTTACAATATTTTGCTCAAGTCCATTTTCTGTACCAATATATAGAAATTCTACATCTGAATGATGTTTTTTAATTTCATTTATTAAAGCCAGTGCTGGATAGATATGACCACCAGTTCCGCCACCACTTACAACTACTTTCATACTTGTTCCCCCATTTTGAATGGATTTCTTATTATAAAATGTACGTACTCTCAACTACTAGGTTATAAGTAAACTAGTAGTTGTATAGAAACACATATGTAAAACTATGAAGGCTGACCTTTTAAGGACTGCTTAGAGGTTAAAAACCCCTAGTCTGTCACTTACCAACGTCAGCCTCGATACTTACTATTTTATATGATAAACAACCTATAATGAAACTAAAATTAGCCTTTTAATGGACCTAATACTTTGAGTATCTGCTCACATTTAATAAGACACCCATTGCCATTAGCATTAGTGTAAGGGAAGATCCTCCATAACTTAAGAATGGAAGAGTAATACCTGTTACAGGCATTAGTCCGGTTACAACACCAATGTTAATCATAACCTGAATAGCTACCATTGTAATAATTCCAATGGCCAAGAAGCTACCATATAAATCAGGGGCTCCTAACGCAATTCGTACCCCTCTCCATAAAAGTAAACCAAACAATAATATAACTAATGACCCACCAATAAAACCAAGCTCTTCAGCTAAAATGGCAAAAATGAAGTCAGTTTGGGGCTCAGGTAAATAAAAGAATTTCTGCCTGCTTTGTCCTAACCCTTGACCAAAAAGACCTCCAGGACCAATCGCATACAAAGATTGAATGATTTGGAACCCACTGCCTAGTGGATCTTCCCATGGATCCAAAAATGATGTAATCCTTTTAATTCTGTATGGTGCTGAAAGAACAAGAGCAACAAATCCCGCAACACCTAAAAGACCCAGCCAAGCAAAATGCACCACTCTAGCTCCCGAAACAAATATCATCACGATACATGTCCCTACCATAACTGTCCCTGTTCCTAAGTCAGGCTGAAGCATAATGATCCCAAATGCAGTGAAAACGAGTCCAAGAGAAGGGACTAATCCTTTTTTAAACGAGGTAATTTTCTTTTGATTTTCAGATAAAAACTTCGCTAAGAAAGCAATCATCGCCAATTTCATAAACTCTGATGGCTGTATCGAAAATGCACCAACACCAATCCAACTTCGAGAACCATTACGCTCCATCCCTATGCCGGGTATTAATACTGCAATTAAAAGAAAAAAACAAATGATAATTAACATTTTTGACCATGTCCGCCATGTCCAATAGTCAACGTTCATAATAAAAAACATGGCTATAACACCAACACCTGCAAATAACAATTGGCGCTTCGCAAAAAAGAAGGAATCATCAAACTTATATGTTGCCCAAACTGCACTTGCACTATATACCATGATTAGTCCAATTGTTAAAAGAAGTAATGTTAGAATAACCAATATAAAATCTGGTGTAGACCTTTTTGCTGTCAACGCCGAACACCCCTGTATCAAATTTATTAAGGGCTGTAGCATAGACTGCAATTAATTATTCGTACAAGCCCTTAGTTAAGCTTATGCACGGCTTGAATAAAAATGTCTCCTCTTTCCTCAAAAGTTTTATATTGATCCCAACTTGCGCATGCTGGTGACAATAAGATCACATCTTCTTTTTCGGAAACATTAAACGCCGTCAATACTGCTTTTTCTACATTATCGACACGTTTAATTTGTTCTATTCCACTTTCTCTGGCAATTCTTTCAAGCTTAGGTGCAGTTTCCCCAAATAAAATCATAGCCTTTACATGATGTAAAAATGGCTTTAATTCATCGAATTCGTTACCTCTATCAAGGCCTCCTGCCAATAAGATGGTAGGTGTTTTAAATGCACTAAGCGCTTTACTTGTTGCTAATATATTTGTTGCTTTTGAATCGTTATAAAAACGACGCTCCCGAATAGTATCTACATATTGCAACCTATGTTTAACGCCGTTAAAAGTGGTTAAAACCTTGTAAATAGATTCGTTAGAAACTCCTCTTAGCTTGACAGCAGCTATAGCAGCCAGAATATTTTCTAAATTATGTTCTCCCGGCAGTACGATATCTTTTAAGGAAACAATCTTCTCACCTTTATAAAAGATTGATTCATCTAAGATGTAAACTCCATTATCTATAACTTCTGTAGTTGAGAAAAATAATTTTTGTGCCGTTGATCTTTCAGAGCATTCACAAACTTCTTTATCATTTAAGTTTACAATCGACACATCTTCCTCAGCTTGGTTTTCATAGATCTTCCCCTTAGCATAAACGTATTCTTCTTTGGTGCCATGGTAATCTAAATGGGCATCAAAAATATTTAATATCATGGCAATGGATGGTTTAAAATCAATTGTTCCAAGAAGTTGAAACGATGATAATTCCATAACAATGACATTTTCTTTTGTGGCTTTTTGAGCAACTTCGCAAGCTACAGTGCCAATATTACCTGCAATTAAAGGTTGTTTTCCGTCCTCATTTAACATTTCAAAGATAAGGGTTGTTGTTGTTGTTTTACCGTTTGAACCGGTTATTGCGATAATGTCCGCCTCTGAAATCTTATAAGCAAGTTCAACTTCCGTGATGATAGGAATATTCTTTTCCTTGGCAAGAACTAAAAGAGGATTAGAGTATGGAATCCCTGGGTTTTTCACAATAACGTCGATTGTAAGATCCTCTAGTAAAGATAGAGGGTGTCCTCCACCAACAACATTAATTCCATTGTTTTTCAATTCTTTTACAACTGGGTCTTCATCAGTCGCCTTTAAATCATTTACAGTTACTGCTGCCCCAAGCTTGTGTAACAATTTAGCGGCCGCTAAGCCGCTTTTTGCCAATCCTATTACCAATACATTTTTATGTAAGTAATCATTAATGTTTTTCAATTACAACCACACCTCAATATAAATTCCAAGTACTGCAAAAATTAAACCAATCGTCCAAAAAGTAACAACAACTCTCCACTCTGACCACCCTACTAATTCATAGTGATGATGAAGAGGACTCATCTTAAATACTCTCTTCCCAGTTGTTTTAAAAGAAATAACTTGAATAATAACTGATAAAGTCTCAATGACGAAAACTCCGCCAATTAAAACTAATAAAATTTCAAGCTTTGTTAAAATCGCTATTGTTACAATGGCACCTCCAAGTGCTAGTGAACCTGTGTCTCCCATAAATACTTTTGCAGGATGTGCATTAAACACTAAAAACCCGAGGACAGCTCCAACAACAGCTACCGAAAAAATGGCAACATCGTATTGCGATTGATTCCAAGCCAAAACAGCAAATGCCCCAAAAGCGATAGCAGCAGTACCTGATAACAACCCATCTAAACCATCTGTTAAGTTTACTGCATTTGATCCTCCCACTAACATAAATACAACGAGAATAATATAGCCCCAACCAAGGTCTAAAGAAAAAGTTGTTCCAGGTATCCCTATTTCTGTTGAAAAGCCATACTGTGTGAAGACAAGGTAAAATATAATAGCAATAATCACTTGCCCAAGAAGTTTTTGTCTTGAAGTTAAACCAAGATTTCGTTTCATAACAACCTTGATAAAATCATCCAAAAACCCTAACAAACCGTATCCGAATGTTACAAACAACAATAAATACATCTCAACACTAAGTTGTGAAAATTTCCCTGTCATAACAATCGTTGTAATAATGATCGAAATAATGATCATTACACCACCCATTGTTGGGGTACCCGATTTTTTTTGATGAGATTTAGGTCCTTCTTCTCTAATACTTTGACCAAACTTCAGCCTTCTTAAAAACGGAATAATGATTGGGGAAAGTAATACACTGATTAAGAATCCCATAACGATTGTAAATAAAATTACTTGCTCTAACATGCACACACCTCCCCACAGAATACTAAGTCATTAGAATATACAAGCGTATCTTTTACGAGATTATCATATGAGGTATTTTTCTGAATATGTTCTTCTAAACTGTTTTTCTTCATCTTATCAACTTCTCTTTCTTCCTTTGTACCTATTCTTATGAAAGGTCTTGGTCATTCACTACAAATTTAATGTATTTATTGCATTTAATGCGATTTCCTTATCATCAAAATCAAAAACTTTATTACCTATTATCTGATATGTTTCGTGGCCTTTACCTGCAATTAGTATTACATCACCTTTTTGAGCTTTTTTAACAGCATAGGAAATAGCCTCTTCTCTGCTAATAATAGATGTGAACTGGTAACCCACTACACCTTCTTCCATTTCCTGAAGAATATCTTGCGGATCTTCACTTCTTGGGTTATCAGATGTAAAAACGGGTTCATCACTATATGTTACCGCGATTTTAGCCATTAAAGGTCTTTTTGTTTTATCCCTGTCTCCCCCACATCCTACAATACAAAAGATGCGCCCCTCTGCAAACTGTTTAACAGTCTTAAGAACATTTTCTAGGCTATCAGGTGTATGTGCGTAATCAACAATAACGGTATAATCCTGCCCACCATCAACTAATTCAAAACGTCCTCGTACCCCCTCCATCGATTCAATAGCTGTAACAATCGTATCTAAATCAACAGATGAAGCAAGTGAAGCAGAAACAGCAGCTAACACGTTATACACACTGAACTTTCCAACCATTTGAATTGTAACATTGCGTGTACCAACAGGTGTTACGAGTTGAAACTTTGTACCTTTAGATGTCATTTTTATGTTATTTGCTTTAATATCAGCAGGACGATCGATACCATAGGTTAAAGTTTTTGCAGATGTCATCCGTTTAAATTCTTCAGATGCCTCTTCATCTTCATTTAAAACAGCAATCTTTAGATCATTATGATCAAACTTATTACCTAGTTGAGCAAACAATAGTCCTTTAGCATACTTATATGCTTCCATTGTTTTATGGTAGTCTAAATGATCCTGTGTTAAGTTCGTAAACACAGCAACATTGAAATCACATCCATGGATTCTTCCAAGATGAAGGGCATGTGATGATACCTCCATAATAGCGTGTGAAACATTTTGTTCCTTCATTTCGGCAAATGTCTTTTGCAATGTCAGACTTTCAGGAGTTGTGTTTTTAACTTCTTTTTGTTCATCACCAATTTTTATGTACATTGTCCCAATAAGACCTGTTTGCTTTTTTGCTTCATTGAATATTTTCTCAATAATATGTGTTGTTGTTGTTTTTCCATTAGTTCCAGTAACACCTATCAGGTGCATGGAATGAGTTGGCTGTCCATAAAAAATATCCGCTAATACAGCCATTGATCTTTTAGTATCTTTTACAACAATAACAGGAACATCTAAGTCTAAGTTTCTTTCTGCGAGTATAGCTACTGCACCCTGCTCAACAGCCTTTCGTGCAAAATCATGACCGTCAACCGTGTAACCCTTTATACATATAAATAAACTACCGGGCTTAACTTCTCTAGAATCCATTTCTAAAGATGAGATGGTAGGGTTCTTTAAAGATAGAAGTGAGTCATCATGTAAAAATGTTAGTAAATCATTTAATTTCATTTTTATTCCTACTTTCATTACAGGGTTTTCCTTTTACAATAAAAGAAATAAACCACCAGTCAAAATATAAATGGTAAAATATTTCTCCGTACTATTTTATCTTACTTAAAAGAAAAGAGCCATCATTCCTTTCAATTTTACGAAAAACATAAATGTTATTATACCAACAGAAAGAAAGCGTGCCAATGCAATTTTTGCAATAGCATGCTCCCTCTGGTTATTCACTTTCTTTCTTTTCACTATGTTCATCACCTAGGTATACTCTTAAGGTGGATCCTTCTTTAACTTTTACACCTTCATTTGGGGATTGTTGCACAACAACATCTCCTTCGCCCGATACATCAATCTTCAAGTTAACGAATTGTTGAGTTAATTCTTGTTTCGTTAACCCTATAATGTTCGGTACTTCTACTAGTTTTGTGTCCAGCCAATTATATTCTTTCTCAATTTGGCCGTCTCTCGGCTTTACACCTATCTCAGGTAATACATCACGCATAATGTTTCCTACTATAGGTGCAGCAACCGTTCCACCAAATTGGACCGTTCCCTTAGGATTGTCGACTGCAACATAAACAACAATTTGAGGGTCATCAGCAGGTGCAAATCCAACAAAGGAAACAATATGGTTATTTTCCATATATCGCCCATCTTTTACTTTTTGTGCTGTACCTGTTTTTCCACCAACTCGATAGCCATCAACAAAAGCATTTCTCCCACTTCCTAATGCAACAACACTTTCAAGAGCATAACGAATTTCTTTTGAAGTTTCTTCAGAAATAACACGTTTTTTTGCATTAGGTGTATTTCGACTGATTACTTCACCAGTAACTGGATCTACCCATTCCTTCGCTATATATGGGGTATACAGAACACCTCCGTTTATAGCTGCAGAAACAGCAGCAACTTGCTGTATCGGTGTAACAGAAACACCTTGACCAAATGCGGTGGTTGCAAGTTCCACAGGTCCTACTTGTTCTGGTTTAAACATAATACCAGTTCCTTCACCTTGAAGATCAATTCCTGTTTTTTGACCAAATCCAAAATCTTTTATATATTTAAACAGCGTTTCTTCCCCAAGTCTTTGACCAAGCTCTACAAAACCAGGGTTACAAGAGTTTTGGACAACTTCAAGAAATGTTTGATGACCATGTCCCCCTCTTTTCCAACATCGTAATCTTGCTCCATCAACCTCTACCGAACCTGAATCATTAAATTCATCTTTTTCTAGGTTCACTTTCTTTTCTTCCAGTGCTGCAGCTAGAGTAATAATCTTGAATGTAGAACCAGGTTCATAAGTACTCCAAACAGGTAAGTTCCGATTGTAGACCATCGGATCTACTTCCTTAAAATTAGCTGGATCAAAATCAGGCCTGCTTGACATCGCTAATATTTCACCATTGTTTGGGTTCATAGCAATGGCAATAATCCCATCAGGGTTATAAGTGGCCTGAGCATTATCTAGTTCTCTTTCAATAATTGTTTGAACTCTCGAATCAATTGTTAGTTTTAGATTATTTCCATCAACAGGAGCTGTATAGTCATCCGCTTCATCTGGCATCCTTTGCCCTTTTGCATCTGAATAAAACTTAACATACCCTTTTTCTCCCTTTAATTGCTCATCGTAATATGCTTCTAAGCCTAATAATCCCTGATTATCAATTCCTGCAAAACCAAGAACATGTGATAGATAACTTCCATAAGGATAATACCTGATCGAATCTTCAGCTATGTAAACTCCCTTTATATTTAAATCTCTCACTTCATTTGCTTTTTCATGAGAAATTTTTCTCCCCTCAGGATTGATTCTTTCGATAGAAACTCTTTTTGTAATATGTTGATAGGCTTTTTCTTCTGACATATTTAAAACTGCAGCTAATTCTTTTGCAGCCATAGCAGGATCTTCAATTTGTCTTGGTACAACATAAATCGTTGGAGCACTCATATTCGTTGCTAGCTTTACTCCATTTCGATCTAAAATTTCCCCACGTTCAGGCTCAAATGGAATGTTTCTGCTCCATAAATCTTTGGCTCCCGAAGTGAGTGTATTACCAAGAAAAAATTGAACATACCCTAGACGTATATCAATCACTAAGAAAATTAAAAAACCGAAAAGCAATGTTAAAACAAGACGCTTTCTAACGGTCACATTAGATACCCGCATATATTTTACTCCTCCTTGTCTAGGCTCGTTCAAATATATATGCTTGTACAGGAGGAGTTAGAACTGTTATCCATACATTCTAATCTGACAACTCACAAGGATAAATCAAAGAAACTTTTCAATCATTAATCATGTATAAGAACATGTAAAATAATTATTGTTGCACTAAGTACAACCGAATATAAATTCGAATAAAAAAAGATTGATCTCTTTTTAGCTGAGATCAATCCTAAATTCATTTTATTCTTGTTCATTGCTTTCTTCAGGCTGTTTTTCACCATTTTCTGTCCCAAGTGATATCGTCAAAACATCGCCTTTCTTTAATAGGCTACCTTTTTTAATACTCTGTTTTATGACGAAACCAGATCCTTCTGCATTCACAGAAATATTCATTATATTTCCTAGTTTCATGACATCCCGTTTAGACCAACCTGTTAAATCTGGCATTTTAACTTCTTCAGATAACTTTAGAAAGACTTTTTCATTTAACATTATTGAAGTATCACCTTCAGGATATTGAGCAGTAACTTTTTGTCCATTTCCAAGAATAATTGGAGTTAAACCTAATTTTTTCAATTGATTGTTAGCTTCTGCAAACTTTGTATCTACTAAATCAGGAAGTAACGTGTCTTCACTTGAGGGTTTCACTTGTGTTTCAGTTTCAATTTCTTCTGTAGGTTCAATTTGTAAATATTGAAGGCTGTTTTTCATCACAGTATTAAAAATCATTGAAACTGGAACAGAACCTGCTTGTCCTTCAAGCTTAGGTTTCTGAACAGCTACATATACAATAAGCTCTGGATTATCTTTTGGTGCCATTCCTAAAAACGAAAAAATATGGTTGTCATTTCCTGATAAATAACCTCTTCCATTTGGGTTTGGCATTTGTGCAGTACCCGTTTTACCAGCAACCTGATACCCTTCAATGCTATAAGGTTTTCCAGTACCATTTTCTGAACTTACAACAGTTTCTAAAATATCCAGTGTTGCTTTTGCAGTTTTTTCAGTAATTGGTTGAGAAACTACCTTTGAACTATTTTCCTTTACAACTTCATTAGAATCTTTATCTACTATTTTATCAATAACATAAGGTTTCATCATTTTACCATTGTTCGCAATCGCTGTTGCTGCTTGTACGAGCTGAATCGGAGTAAAGGCAGATGCTTGTCCAAATGCAGTTGATACCTTATCGATCTCATAGTTATAATTTATTTTACTTTCAGCTTCGTTTGGCAAATCAATATTTGTCTTTTTCGTAAATCCGAATTTGTTTAGATATTGATACATTCGATCAGTTCCAAGCATATCTTTAGCAAGAATTGAAAAACCAACATTTGATGACCTTTGTACACCTTCATTAAAGCTGATTGTTCCCCAACCACCTCTTTTATGGTCACGTACAACAGATGGTCCTACTGCATACGAACCTGATTGGAACGTTGCATTTCCATTATAGACTCCTTCTTCAATTGCTGCTGCTAAAGTGAAGATTTTCATCGTTGAACCAGGTTCAAAAGGATAAGAGATAACATCATTGTAATAAGACGTAATGTTCCTTTTATTTGGGTCGAAACTCGGTCGCTGAGCCATAGCTAGTATTTTTCCGGTCTTCGGATCAGCTACAACAGCAACGATCTTCTCAGGTGAATACTCTTCAACTACTTGATTCATAGAGTCTTCTAAAAAGGTTTGTATTTTCTGATCAATGGTTAAATACACATCTTGACCATTTTTCGGAGCTACTATTTCATCGTCACTTGTTGGTAATTTCCAATTGTAACGATCTTTTTCAAATTTTATGTAGCCATCTTCTTCATGAAGGTATTTCTCTAATGTTTTTTCAAGGCCCATCATTCCGATCGTCTCACCTGTGTCTTCTTGCTTTTGCGCATAACCGATTAAATGAGAGGCAAAGATTCCATTTGGATAAAATCGTTGTGTATCACGAATGAACGTAATACCAGGAAGCTCCAATTTTGTTATTTGTTCTTTTAAAGTATGGCTAATGTCTCTACCTGCAGATCCAAATTCAACTTGGTATAAATCCTTAGATAAAACCTCTTCTATTTCATTTTCTTCCATATTTAATAAAGGTGCTAACTTTTGTGCCGTTTCTTCTACATCAACAACATGCTCTGGATTGTCAGGATCTGTTGTTATTTGATCGTCAAGAATTGCAACGAGTTTATAAGAAGACTTGTCTTCAGCAATAACCTCACCCTTACGATCTAATATTGACCCTCTTGATGCTTCTATAGTTCTTTGACTCTCATAGAGTTCTTCAGCTCTTGCTGCAAGTGCTTGACCATGTGCAGTTCCAGTTGATTGAATATAAAAGAAACGAACAAAAATAACTAAAAATAGCAAACCAAAAATCAACGCTAATAATGCAGCGCCTCTATTCATGTTTATATTTTTATGCGTTAATTTCATAGAAAACCTCCTATGTTGTATGATATCACCTTTACCCGTAAATGGATAGAATAATTGAAGGACTAAGCCCACATGAAACTTACACGGCTTAGTCCCTTTATTTGATTCTTTATTAATTTTGCACACTTTTTACATTATTTTGATCTAATGTTAACCCTAATTCCTTAGCTTTTTCCCAAATACGATCATATGTACTTAACTCTTCTACTTGAACATGAAGGTCACTGTTTAATTTCGTTTGTTCTTGGATTTTAGCTTCAGTTTTTTGAATCTCCATATTAGCTTGATACACATTATAGGAGTTCGCAACAATTGTAATAGCTCCTAATACAAAGAGAGAAACAAATAATAAAATGAGGAATTTCTCACCTGGGGTTATTGAAGCTCTTCTTGTTCTAATAACAGGTTCTTGTTTAGGGGATTGATTTAGCTGCTCCTGACGTTGTTGTTCTAGTTTCATGGCTAAATTACTCATTTTAATAACCTCCTTTAAAATAATCTTTTTCTTTTTAGAGCTTTTCAGCAATTCTTAGCTTAGCTGATCGTGCTCTATTGTTTTCTTCCAGTTCTTGTTCTGATGGAAGAATAGGTTTTCTAGTAATAATTTTTATTTTAGGCTCATACCCTTCTGGGATATATGGCATATTCCTAGGTAATTCAGGTGGTGTTGCCGCTTCTTTAAAGGCTGATTTACATATACGGTCTTCCAAAGAGTGGAATGTGATAACACTCACTCTTCCTTCAGGCTTTAACAATTCAATTGATTGTTCAATTGCCTCTTCAAATACTTTTAATTCATCATTTACAGCAATTCTTATCGCCTGGAAAATTCTTTTGGCTGGGTGTCCACCTTTTCTGCGTGCAGGTGCCGGAATTGCCTCTTTAATAATTTCAACTAGCTCACCGGTAGTTCGAATTGGCTGAGTTTCTCTGTGACTTTCAATCTTTCTCGCAATTTGTTTAGAGAATTTCTCCTCACCATATCGAAAGAAAATTTTCACTAGTTGTTCGTAAGTCCACGTGTTTACCACTTCGTATGCTGAAATATCTGATTGCTGGTCCATTCTCATATCTAACGGTGCATCATGATGATAACTAAATCCTCGTTCAGGCGTATCTAGCTGTGGGGATGAAACCCCTAAATCAAATAGAATACCATCTACTTTGTCAATTCCTATTTCAGCAAGTTTTTCAGATAGGTAACGAAAATTACTTTTGATTAAGGTTACCTTACCTTTATAATTAGCAAGCTTTTCTTTCGCGTTTTCTAACGCTGTATCATCCTGATCAAAGGCGATTAGATGCCCTTGTTCTGATAACTGTGAAAGCAGATAGCTACTATGACCTGCACCTCCTAGTGTGCAATCAACGTAAATACCATCTTCCTTAATATTTAAGCCATCTACTGTTTCCTTTAGTAACACTGTTGTATGTTTAAACATATGTTGTACCACCTCTTCAAATCTGTTTCAGTTAGAAGGAAGTAAATAATCTCCCCCTAAAATCTTGGACTATTCTTAGCTTGTCCATTTTTCTACTCATTCTTTGCTAAAGAGAAGATTATATATCAAAATCAATCATATTTTCCGCAATTTCTTCAAAAGAATCTTCTTGCTCAGCAACATAAGTTTCCCAAATGGACTTACTCCACAGCTCAATCCGATTTGAAACGCCGATCACAACGCATTCTTTTTCTAGTTTTGCATACTGCAAAAGTGGTGTTGCGATATTTACACGACCTTGTTTATCAAGCTCACATTCAGTCGCACCTGAAAAGAAAAAACGGGTAAATGCACGAGCATCTTTTTTAGTTAATGGGAGATTCTTTAGCTTATCTTCAATTATTTTCCACTCACTCATTGGATAACCGAACAAACACTGGTCCAGGCCACGTGTTAAAACGAATGTTTCTCCTAGTCCATCTCTAAATTTTGATGGGACAATCATTCTGCCTTTTATATCAATGGTGTGATGGTATTCTCCCATAAACATGTTCGTTGTCCCCACTTTCTCCCCTTAACTCACCACTTCCCCCCACTTATCTCCACATCTTTATTCTACATTTGTTTTCATAAAAAAAAAACCCTGTATTCACAGGATTTTCAAAAAACTTTTATTTATATTTTGACAATTTTATGTGTTCCATTAAAGGAATATGACAAGTTTAGCAATTCTCCTACAAAATTTGGTCCAAACTTGTTTAAATAGTAATAAACATTCCAAACTCTCTCTTGTGGATGTAAATTTGGAAGTAATGATTGTTCAATTGATTTAAACTTTGACAATTGAGAATCATGCTGTTGTTTCTTCCGATTTTCAACAGTTTTATAAATAAAATCAAGGTGTTCCTTAATAAAATGACCATTCTTTTTTAGCATCGGCTCTAAGCTTTGATCAATTAACAATGCAGCGTCAACCAACTTAGTATGAATCTCGGAAATTTCTTTTTTAGCTTCCTCAATTAAGGGTGCCATATCAACTGGAGACATTTCCTTGAGAAAGTTGTTCATTGAAGACATTACTCCTTCTTGCAGCACTGCCTCTAATTCCACACCCGTTTCCTTTATGTTTCTGTCTATAGCTCTTTCTAAAATAGTCATTTGCAGCCTTGGAAGAACTGGTGGCATTTTTATATCAAATAATGAAAAAACACCTTTTAATTCAGACCAATATGTTACTTCACCCGGACCTGCAATAAAGGCTAATGTAGGAAATAAATATTCCTGCATTAACGGCCTTGTCACAACATTGTTACTGAATTTTTCAGGATTCGTTTCAATCAAATCAAAAAGTTCCGCTCTGGTAATAGTAAATCCAATTTCACTTACTTCATACTCATTATGACTAATTCTCTCTAGAAGGAAACGCTCCCCGTCATGATGGTAGAAAAGGTTAGCACTGTTATCTGTCATTTCTATAATAGGATGATAATCTAATGATTGCATTTTTTGTTGTTGTTCTTTTACTGCGTCGTAAATTCTCTCATTTTGTTCTAAAATTGATTTGAAATATGATTTTTCCAGCTTTCTTAGCTCATGATCTCCTGAATTAATCAGAACAAGCCCTTTATCCTTAAAAAGATCCATGATTACTTTTTCAAAGAATTCAACATATGTTGAAGACTCTTCAGCAAATTGCTTTAAGGTAGAAATCAATTGATTGGAATAATCTGTTTCTCCAAAAGCCTCAAAAACTTGGTCAATCCAATCAAATGTTTTTTGTTTGTTAAGCTCAAGTTGTGACACAGGTTGTTTTTTTACAGGTGAATCCTTTATTGCAAGCTTTCTTGCTATTTGATTTTTCTCTATAAAAACATGATTGATTTCCACAAAATCATGGTCCTCACCAGCAATCCAAAAAACAGGAATAACAGGAACACCTAATTCCTTTTCTTCTTTCTCAGCAAGTACAATGATTGAAATAATTTTATGTATTGTATATAGAGGACCAGTTAATAAACCTGCCTGTTGCCCTCCAATAACTACAAGGCTATCAGGATTTTTCAATCGTTCTATGTTTTCTAATATTTTTTCATCACTGTTTAAACATCGGTTGGTATAGTTTTTCAAGTAAGTTGCAAGCTCTTCGCGTTGATAAGTACGTTCCCTTAAATCTTCAGCTCTTTCTCTAAAAAGAGAAGATGAATGAACGTTATAATCAAAAAAAGATTCAACATGCAACTTTTTCTCAGTTAAGTCATTAATAAATTGATTTGAAGAGCGCAGGGAGAGTTCAACTATCTCCATATATAAACTTCCTTTCTTGATTAAAGTCATATGTTGTCATTTATGTCCGATTGTACGATGTAACAAGGTGAGTATAGCACTTATGGTAATGAAACAAAAAACCTTTGCTTGAATTCTAGTTCTTTTTAAAATTAAGCTATGTTAAATAACTCTGTTGATATTTGATTATAACGAACCCTTGTTCTATAATGAATTTGTAAAATTAAACGATATGGAGTTGGCAAGGATGGCATTGAAGGACATTATCGAAGAAATTAGAAAGTTGAGTACGGGAGACCAATACCGACTAAAAGAGTTCTTTACTAAATCTTTGGCTTCCTATTCCGCAAGTGAACCTGTTTTTAAAGAGGTTTCAGAGCGGAAGCATAAAGATGGATTTACTTGTTCTCATTGCCATTCCAATAACTCCGTTCGTTTCGGTAAGTATAATGTGAAAATGGGTAGCCGTACATTGGAACGACAACGATACCGCTGCAAAGATTGTGGAAAGACTTTTACTGATGTGACGAATACGCCTCTTCATCGTACTCATCTTCCTCACAAATGGTTGGAGTTCGTTCAGTGTATGATAGAAGGCTATTCACTGCGTAAATCGTCAGAGCTTTTAGAAGTTCATTATGTAACTTTATTTTATTGGAGGCATAAGCTCCTTTCAGCCATTAAAAAGATGGATTTTGACCAATTCGAAGGTATTGTGGAAATGGACGAGACTTATTTTCTCTACTCGGAAAAAGGGAAACGTAAAGTGGAAGGACGAAAAGCTCGAAAACGTGGAGGTTCGTCTTCTCAACGGGGTATCAGCAAAGAACAAGTCTGTGTTCTTGTTGCAAGAGACCGTCAGAAGGTAACATACTCGAAAGTAGTTGGTCAGGGTCGGATTATAAAAACTCGTTTGGAAGAAGCTATTGGGTCTAAACTTTCCTCTTCCAATGTTCTTTGTACTGATGCTTGGCGGGCATTTATGACCTACGCAAAAGAAAAAGGACTTGAACATTATAGATTTAAATCAGATGGTAAGGAACGGGTCCGTGGTGTTTATCATATTCAAAATGTAAATAGTTATCACAGTCGTTTAAAAGGCTGGTTAAATCGATTTAATGGTGTGGCTACAAAATACCTCGACCATTATTTGAGTTGGTTTCAATTTCTCGACCAAATCAAACATCGAAATGACGACACAACTGTTAGTAAGATGATTGTTGAAAGTAGCCTGTTTTCAATTGATGTCACCTATGATAAATTGCGTTTATCACAATTTTCATTATGAAAATCAAACGATGTACCGAAGGTGAGATAGGAAAAAAAGGGGTAGTAATAGATGGTTTATAATTTGAAATCAAGTTCATTCGATACAAATGATTTTATTTTCAACCTGCAAAAAGGGATTTCAGAAATAATCAAAGATGATTTAATTGGTATCTATATCCACGGTTCCTTAGCAATGGGAGGATTTAATCCGAACAGTAGTGATATTGATGTATTGGTCGTTACAAACAAGTCGATGACAGTTGAAACTAAAAGGAAATTAGCAAAGCTCTTATTAATGCATTCTAGTTCCCCATTTCCTGTTGAAATTAGTTTCCTGAATACTGAACAATTAAAGGTCTGGCAGCATCCTTGCCCATTTGATTTTCATTATAGTGAATTTTGGAGAGAACGATATGCAAATGATTTATTAAGTGGAACAGACAAATTTTTGAATGGTGATGTTAATACCGATGCAGATTTAGCAGCTCATATTACCATCACTAATAAAAGAGGGGTTTGTGTATATGGTAAATCTATTGATGAAGTTTTTCCTTTAGTTCCATCCTCAGATTATCTATCATCAATAATGGGTGATTTCACGGATTGTTTAGAAAATATCGAAGAAGACCCAATTTACTGTACGCTAAATTTGATTAGAGTTTATTGGTACCTAAAAGAAGGTGTTATTTCTTCAAAGCAAGAAGCTGGTAACTGGGGGTTATCTACACTTCCCAAAGAGATAAAAAACACCGTTGAAAAAGTGGTTAAATGTTATTCAAATGATAAAGATACTTATAGTTTTGAGAAAGATGAACTGGTATTCTTAAAAAACTACATTTCAAACGATGTAAAGAAATTATTGAACTAACAAGGGAACTCCTTAATACTGAAGTCCCCTCGTTTATATTAAAAATCAACATTATTGTTTAACATAGCTTAAAATTAAAAACTATAATAGGAATGCACTTTTAAAAACTCCTGTTAAAATACCACCAATGGTAAGACCTACATAGCTTATGAAAAAAAGGAAAAATGAAAGTCTCCACATTTTTTTAATAGCCACATACATAGAAGGCTCCCTCGAACTTTTATATTCAAAGTAATAGACAACCAGTGCTAAAAAAGTAAGTAGTAATATAATATAAAGAAGAAATGATTGCTCAAATATGGTTAACAAATGAAAGTGCACGGATACTATGAAAACTGCTGTTGATAAATCAACAGTCCACAAAATTGTTTTCTTTCCTCTAACAAAAATTCGAACAAGAAAATAAATGAATAACAAACTCAATATCGGTAACGTAATCGCCACTGAGACAATCCAAGTAAAGAAACCGCTCATACGCCCTCCTTTCCTCTCTCAATCCCTTTTATTGCTTGATTCAGAAATGAAATGCGAGGACAGGATTTTTCATTAGAATGCTCTATCATATATCCGAGAATTGAATCAATTTCGGTTTGTCTACCATTGTAAATATCCTTAAACATAGAAGATTGATTTTCCGAAGTATTTTCACATATAGTTTGCACTTGTTTCCAAGATAATTCTTTATTCTCTATTTTAAGTAGATCGGCCACTTCTTCAAAAAGTTCATAAAAAAGTTTATGAAAATAAGGGTTTGTTAAAAGCTCTCCGTTTTTGACTCTAAAAAGTGCTGTTAGAGGGTTAATGGTAGCATTGACAATTAATTTCTCTTTCAGCATTGTTTCCCAATCAGATTTATGTATAAAAGGAAAAACTTCTGATTGATTTCTTATTAATTGGTTCATTACATCCATTTCACAATCTTTATACATTGAAATTTTTGTTATTCCACTTCCTGTATGATGTACAACAGAATCACTCACTTTTAATGCTCCATGCTCAGATACACCCAATATAAGATTATGATGTGACAAGTGATTCAGAAAACGTAAATGCCCCATGCCATTTTGAAGAAATATAATGGTTCGTGGAGAAAGCCCTGTTAAAGTATCGATAATGGAGTTGAGACTGTATTGTTTAACAGTGATTATTAATACTGGCTCTTTATAATTCTTCTCATATGATGCTTCCACTTTCTTCGTTATTTCTGTATTTCCTTGAACCAAAGTAATACCATGTTTATTTATTTTATTTGCTTGTTCTTCCCGTCTGGTATATAAAGTAACTTTATTGGTTTCTGAAAGGTAAAATGAATAAAGTAACCCTAATGATCCAGAACCAATAATTCCAATTTCCATAAACTTCACCTTCTGAAATAAGGCCCCTTAAAGCCAATATATACTTAACAAATCGTTCTTCTTAATCAATATCATAACAAAACCAACAGTATTTTTACTAGAATTTTGCCTAATTGACAATTCTAGCTAATTTTGTGTAAGCGTTAACTAAATCATACCACTATTCACACTCATCATGGTATAATAACAATATCTTATAAAGACTTACATTAAAAGATTTGTTGTCAAAATAATGCTGCTTTGAAGATTATAGGATTTATAAATAATCAAACAACAAACACTCTGAACTAGTCTTTTTATCATGTGAATGTAATTTTATTATTGTAGAATTTGCACCAAGGGGGAAAAGGTATGTTAAAAGTTGAGAAATTATTAGTTAATTACAAAACCCTGGAAGAATTTAAAAAATTCAGAGAATATGGTATTCAAGAACTTTCAATGTTAGAAGATCTTCAATCAAATATTATTGAAAATGACAGTGATTCACCGTTTTATGGGATTTATTACGGTGACAAGCTGGTGGCAAGAATGAGCTTATACCGTGTTGACATGAAATTTGATCAATATTTTGAACCTAAACAGGATTATTTAGAACTTTGGAAACTCGAAGTATTACCAAATTATCAAGGAAAGGGTTATGGTAGAGCGTTAGTGGAATACGCAAAATCATTTAACCTACCAATCAAAACAAACCCTAGAGTGAAATCCAGTGATTTTTGGTCAAAAATGCAATTTGAGCCTGTAAAATACGATATGGATCGGGATAAAGGGGAAAACCCTTTAGTTTGGTATCCAAGTGGCGTTACTATTCAAGAATAAACTTTTTAATGCTAACTCAAAAAAACAGCTCATGAAAGGAAAATGATCCTTCATGAGCTGTTTTCATTTTTATAATAAGATGAACCTTTTTACTTTTCCACTCTTTCTAGATTACCATTTTTATCCATCTGAAATTTAACTTTCCTACTTCTTTCATCCTCTTGTAAAATAACCATTTTTCTTGCTCGATCCATTATTTCAATTAACGCGCGGTAATCTTCTTCGACAACCTGCAAATGATTAGTTAAAGACTGCTTTTCATCTTTTAGCTTTTCAACTTCATTTTGTAATTCTTGAATTTTATTTCTTAATTGGAGATTCTCTTCTTGAACCTCCTTTATAGAAGGGGCATCTTCATATTGCTGAAGGAACGAAATAAGATCCTTAATAGCATTTTTCGAATTAGTACTAGGTTGGTTTGATTGAGTTGGTTCAGATAACTGAGTGGGTTGTGTTGATTCTGTATGTTCCACCTCTAAAGCAGTCTCTTTTACATTAACTTCCTTTTGCTCCTCTACTTTTTCCTGTGAATTAAGAGTTCGCAACTCTTTTCTTTGTTTTTTTGCAACCTCGATTCCAGTTTTATACTGTTTACGAACATGAGAGTTCCATCTAAATCCACAAGCTGCCGCTGTACGAGATAATTTACGACCTACTTCCTCAAACGCAGCCAGCTGTGTTGCACCTTCTCGAATATGCCTTAATACCACTTCTGCTAATAATAAATCTTCATCATGTGTCCATGCATCTTGACGCGTAGTTGTCATTTAAATTCCCTCCAATAGTCACTTTTTTTCTATACATATGCAGCTAGTAGAGTAGATAGACTAAATACACTCTATTACATTAGAAAAAGGTGATAATAGGACGGGAATGAAGATGCTTAATAAGGAATGAATCACACAATTAAATAGACCATCATACAGAAGGAAATGGTAGAAATTGTATGTAATGATTATGAGCTTTATTAGCTCTTCCCTTTTCTTGTAAGAAAGGCAGATACTGCATGATGATGCTCCTCAGAAGACCAGAGCTCTGCACAACGATTAATCTCTGACATCATACGTGAATATAAATTCGATTGCTCCCATTGACTAACCTTCACTGCTTTATAAGCTCTCAAAACATTTGGGTCTTTAACTAGCGATTCTTTAATAAATGAATAGCTTTGTTCTTTATAATTTTCATCAGAAACAGTCTTTTGTACAAACCCCATATGTTCCGCATCGTTAGATGATATTTTTTTTGCTGAATATAAAAAGGAAATCGCATGCTCGTATGAAAGCTTTTCATATAACAGTGTTGCACCACCCCAACCTGTAGTAATAGATAATTGACCTTGTATAAAGCCAAGAGTGGCACCTTTTCTCGCAATTCGAATATCACATGCAGTTGCAATTTCACACCCTCCACCTAAAGCAATACCGTTTATTATAGCGAATGTAGGTAAAGGAAAAGTCATGAGTTCATAAAGAACATCACCCATTTTAGATAGCATAAAATATGCTTCATCCCTTGTTTTAAGGTGCTGAAATGCTTTAACATCACCACCGGAGCAGAACGCTTTATCTCCTTCTCCTGTTAATATTAATGCTCTTAAGCTCTTTTTTGTTTTAAGTGACTGTAAATTTCTCTTTATTTCATCCATGATTTCGTAATCTATAGCATTATGCTTAATCGGTCGGTTTAGACGTAATTCAACCAAACCATCCTCAATTTCACTTACAATTAACTTACTCATTCTTCCATACCCTCCCATTTAAAAATTTAAACTCAGGAAAAATACTCTTTGTTGCTTTAGGTCTCTTATTATCTATTAGATAAAATTTTTAAATGCAACACAACAAAAAATTTTTTTTATGATTGAAAAACTAGCCGACCGAAATAAGACGATTAGAATAGAAGGCGTTTTTTGGCCTGATATTCTAAATTGGCTTATGACCTTAGAGGTTAGGCATCTGACTTTTTTGCCAAAAAATCAGATTACTGGAGCTGGATGTCGAAGCGTTATCTTCAATTAAAGAGGGTTATAATTTCCTAAACAAAAATAAAAGGCGTAAGGAACAATGTCCTTACGCCTCGTTGAAACAAATTATTATTTGCTTACAACATCTTTTCCTTTGTATGTTCCACATGCTTTACATACACGGTGAGCAAGTTTGCTTTCACCGCAGTTTGGGCATTCTACCATACCAGGTACTTGTAATTTAAAATGTGTACGACGTAGTCGTTTTCTCGTTTTAGAAGTTCTTCTAAAAGGTACAGCCATTATTCCCACCTCCTTAAAGAGCATTACGCATTTGTGAGACCGATACAATATGCATCAGCTCATTTGCTTTTTAAGCTATTCAAAAAATCATTAGCTTTCTTCATTTTCGAAGAATTTAGCTAGTCCAGCCAATCGTGGATCAACCTTGTTTTGCTGATCTTCCTCAGCAATAACTTCCCAGTCTTTACCAGATTGTGGAGCTGCTCCTTCTTCATTTCTTACATCATCACAGAATACCTGCATCGGAATTTCTACAAGAAGAATTTCTTTTATTATAGGAGTTAAATCAACGATTTCACCCTCTGGTAAGTAGAAATCCTCTGACGTTTCATAGTCTGCGGGTTTTAATAAAAATGTTTCCGTTGTATCAATTAAAAATGGATACGGAACATCCACTAATGTTCGTGAACAAGGTAAAACCATTGAACCTGAAATTGACAGATGGAATGTTACTTTAGTGGAGCTTATATCGGCTCTTCCTTTAACATTTACTGGCGAAATATCACGAATGTCAGATTGACTTTTGACCCATTCGCTTAAATCAATTTCTTCATCAAATTTTAATCCCTTGCTTTGTAATTGATGTAGTTGACTAATTGTCCATTTCAAATCGTATCACCTCAAGGCAACAAAGGTAATTATAGCCTTCGCAATTATATTTGTCAATATTTTTTCTTTACAGTGTAAGTATACATGATAAACCTATATTTTCAAAACAAAACCATCTTTAATCATATCGATACCCTATTTAAAATTTGTGTTGAAATATCAAGCTTACTTTTCGTTTTTAGAGCTATAGTTTATTATATATTTTCACCTTAAATTTATTGCTTACTCTGAAATCATGATTATTTATCTCCTAACTTACATGTTAATTTCCTTCCAAAGGTTTATAGATTGTTCTTTATACCCTATAATATTATAAAAATTATCCATATGAAAATAGTAGAATGAAAAAGAGTGGTGATTACATGAGTGTAGTAGGTCTAGTTGTTGAATATAATCCATTTCATAATGGTCATTTATATCACTTGAGAGAATCGATTAAAAAGTCAAATGCTTCTGTTGTAATTGCTGTAATGAGTGGTCATTTCCTGCAAAGGGGCGAACCAGCAATTGTATCAAAATGGACTCGTACAAAAATGGCCTTATATTGTGGTGTTGATCTTGTTGTAGAATTACCTTACGCATTTGCAACACAAAAGGCTGAAACATTTGCTAGTGGTGCTGTATCTATTCTTGATGCTCTAGGTTGTGATTATTTATGCTTTGGCAGTGAATTAGGAGATATCAATCCTTTTATTTCTACAAATCATTTTCTAGAACAATCCAAAGCAGAGTATGAAGACTTAATTCAACAGTATGTAAAAACTGGGGTTAGTTATCCGAAGGCATTAACTCTGGCATACAAAAATTTGAACGGTGATAAAGAATTATTAGATCTTTCATTACCTAATAATATTTTAGGGTTTTATTATGTTCGCGCAATTCTTCAGCAGCATTCAAAAATAAAGCCTTTAACAATAAAACGTACCTCTGCAGGATATCATGATCAGCAGTTTCGATCACCTACAATTGCAAGTGCAACTAGTATTCGTAAAGCATTGTTTTCAGAAAATCATCCCATTCAAAGTTATGTACCTGAAGTCACTTTACAATTCCTGCAAGAAAATAAAAAGAATTATCACTTACACCGTTGGGAACTTTACTTTCATTTATTAAAATATCGGATTATGACGATGACAACCGAGGAAATCGGTTCAATCTACGAAGTTGAAGAAGGATTAGAGCATAGAATAAAAAGATTCATTCAAAGTTCTTCAAGTTTCCAAGAGTTTATGGAATCGTTAAAAACAAAACGTTATACATGGACAAGACTTCAAAGACTATGTACTCATCTATTAACTAACACAACAAAAGAACAAATGAAATGTATGAATGAAGGCCAAACGTCACCATATATTAGACTTCTAGGTATGTCTTCAGAAGGTCAGGCTTATTTAAGTCATATAAAAAAACAATTAATGCTGCCGCTACTATCTAAAGTTACTTCCTTTGACCATCCATTGCTGGATTTAGATATTAAAGCTGCACATGCCTATCAAATGATTTATAATGAACCAATTCGAACGAAACGATTAAAAGAAGAGTTCTCCACTCCACCCATTAGAGTGAGATAATACAAGCCATAGAATAACTTCCTTTAATCTCAATACCTAAGTTGTACCTCTTTCCGTTTTGAGGGTTATTATTTTTTAATAAAGAAAGAGAAAGGATAAAATTCATCCTTTCTCCTCTAAGTTTAGTAGATATTCTACCGCTTCATCAAAAGTGTCTATCGGAATAATCTCCATCTTAGTCTGTATGTTTTCACCTGTTTCAATGGCTTCTTTATAATTTGATGTTGGGCTGTCTTTTTCATTAGGAGCAAAGAATACGTCAATTCCTTGTCGATCTGCTGCGACAATTTTCTGCGAAATACCACCAATAGGTCCTACTTCCCCTGACGAACTAATTGTTCCTGTCCCAGCTATTTCGTAACCTTTGGTCAAATCACCTTTAGTTAATTGATTATAAATTTCTAGTGACATCATTAGACCAGCTGAAGGCCCACCAATTTCCTCAGTTTTCAATTCAATATCAGGGTCTACATCTAATTGTCGATCTGTCACTAACGATATTCCAATCCCTACTTTATCGGGATCATTAGGGAATGACGTTAATGGCAGCGTAGCTTGGTCCTGTTTCCCTTCACGTTCAAATGTGATTGTTACTTCTTCTCCTTCTTTTTTCTGACTAACATATTCTATAAATTCTTCAGCTGTTTGAAATTCTTTATTATCTACCTTGTATATGCGATCTCCAACTTCTAATATACTTCCTGCAGGCATTTCCTTAATTATTCCATCAACATATATTCCATGAAATGTATACTCTACCTTTTTGTTTGCTTTTTGATAGGCAATTGTTATGGCAGATTCTTGTGAAACCTCCATCATATGTAATTGTCTGTTAAAGTACTCTTTATCTGTTTCATCCTCTCTTTTAATATCTTCTAATGGATGGATATAATGGTAGTCTTGAAGCTTGGCCCATATATATGTAAAAGGGTTTGCCCTGCCGAAGCGGACAGTTGTTAAAGAAAAACTTCCTTTCTCATTTTCATCACCATTTTCAACCTTAATAATTGGTTCCAATTCAGATGCCATACCTGGCTGAGTAATGTAGTACGGAAGTTTAATGAAGGATATGATAAGGATAATAATTAAAACAATTAGACTAGATCTAAGCAGTGATTTATTCTTCATTAAAAATTTGTCTCCTTCCACTTTACGATAAGATCTTGAATTTTATCTACATGTTTCTGAGCTTCTGTTTCCCCAATCTCAATGATTTCTTTAATATTCGTGAAAGCTCTTGAACTATACTGTTCAACATGTGGCCTTATCATCACATCAGATGCTATTTCCCTGTGATGAACTAGTTCATCTTGCATAATATCTAAGCTTTGGAGAATAACATCAAAAATTGATGTAATGTCTTCATTCCTTTTTACATGTGACACATCTACAGCAATGACGATATCAGCACCCATTTCCTTTACAACCGAAACGGGCACCCGATCAACAACTCCACCGTCCACTAACAACCTTCCATCTATCTTTTCAGGTACAAAAATTCCTGGTATGGCAATACTTGCACGGACAGCATCTGCAACTGGCCCCTCTTTAAATATAACCTTTTTCCCATCATATAAATCAGTTGCAACAACTGCAACAGGAATATTTAATTGATGAAAGTCTTTTTGGTGTGTAAATAACCGAATAAGCTCTTTTACACGATTTCCTGAAATAAACCCCATTTTAGGTACGGTATAATCTAAATAATATTTCCTCTTAAACGCTAATGCAAACTGATAAAGTCGTTCTATACTCGTTCCTGCTGCATACAAGGTTCCAACGACCGCTCCCATACTGCTACCGGCTATTAAATCAATTGGTATACCATTTTCTTTTAAAACCTTTAATACTCCTAAATGAGCAAATCCTCTTGCACCTCCTGAGCCAAGCGCTAGTCCGATTTTGGGTTCTTTTTTCAAGGAGAGTTCCTCCTTTTTCACTGGAATAGAATAAAATATATGATTACCTTATTAGTAATATTTCGCAACTGATTTATATTTAAGCAAGTTGCTACATTTAAACCTTGATCTTCACTGCACCAGGGTCTCTGACTATAATTAGGGTTCTGTTAGAGAAAATACTTATGGAGTGTACCCCAGTGTTTATTTAAGCTCCTATGACATTCTTATGGTCTAAAATGTCCACCTATTCACGTATATTGAATTAGTAAGGATTGTACAATTGTTTGGAAAAGCTGTATGATCCTTATTTTCATACATGTGTGTTTAATTTAGGAGGCGTCACATTTTGAGTCTTTCAAAACTTAAAACAATTATCTTAGCTATTTTTATTAGCGGCTTAACAGTTGCCATTATTCTTAATCCTAAGGAGTCTCTTGATGCATCAACAAGGGGACTATCAATTTGGTGGGAAGTAGTTTTTCCATCACTTCTTCCTTTTTTTATTGTTTCCGAACTTCTTATTGGTTTTGGTGTTGTCAAATTTATTGGAGTTCTTTTAGAGCCACTGATGAGACCAATTTTTCGAGTTCCGGGTGTAGGTGGTTTTGTATGGGCAATGGGGATGGCTTCAGGTAATCCAGCTGGAGCAAAACTTACGGCAAGAATGAGGCAGGAAAAACAACTAACCACAGTTCAGGCAGAGCGGCTTGTATCATTTACAAGTTCTTCAAACCCTTTATTTATTTTTGGTGCCGTTGCAGTTGGTTTTTTTGACAATCCTTCACTTGGTATATTATTAGCTGCATCACATTATTTAGGGAATTTAGGTGTTGGATTGACAATGAGATTTTATGGAGGATCCGATTCAGTCATTCAACCGAAGAAAAAGAAGTCCTTCTTTTCACCTCTTTCAATTGCTCTTAAGGAGCTGCATGCTACAAGAGTGAGTGAAACCAGGCCATTAGGAAAAATGCTTGGAGATGCCGTCATATCATCAATTCAAACATTACTAATGATTGGCGGATTTATTATCCTTTTCTCGGTATTCAATAAAATTTTAGCCATCATTTCTGTTACGGAGATAATCGGTCTTATTTTCTCTGGATTTTTAGCATTTTTCCACATCGCTACTGATTTAAGCGTACCTCTTATTACCGGCATCTTTGAAATTACTCTAGGCAATCAGTTAGTGAGCGAAACCAATGCAAATCTTTTAGATAAAGTAATGATTGCAAGCTTCATTTTAGCTTTTGGAGGATTATCAATACAGGCCCAAGTTGCAAGTATTTTAGCTGACACTGATATTAGATTTAAGCCCTTTTTCATCGCTAGAATTCTGCAAGGTTTTTATTCTTCGTTCATTGCTTACTTGTTGTTCAAGCCATTGTACTTGAATCTACAAGCTCACAATACGAGTGATTTACCAGTTATTTTAATGACAAATGGACCCGAATGGGCAAAAATCTATTGGGAAATAGTTATCCATACTGGTCCCATCATTACATTAGCATCTTTATTGCTATATATCATTCTTTATGGAAAAAGGAATGTTTTCACGAAGTTATCATAAAACAATACTCAAATATCTAAAAAAGGTGAGGAGCTCCCTCACCTTTTCACCTTTTATTCATTTACAAATTTAGTTTTAAGTGCCTTTTCTACAACTTCTGGTACCAATTCAGAAATATCTCCTTTATATTTTGCAACTTCTTTAACAATACTCGAACTTAGGAAGGAATATTGGTTGTTTGTCATCATGAAGAATGTTTCAATATTCTCATCTAGTACTCTGTTCATGGAAGTAATTTGCATTTCATATTCAAAATCTGAAACTGCACGTAAGCCACGTAAAATGGCTTGTGCATTTTTTTCTCGAACATAATCAATAAGAAGACCACGATATGATTCTACAATGACATTTGGCATTTCTTTGGTCACTTCCCGGATAAGCTCACATCGTTCATCCACAGTAAACAATGGTTGTTTTGAAGCATTATTTAGGACACAAACATATACCTCTTCAAATACTTTTGCTCCTCTTTTGATAATGTCTAAATGTCCATAAGTAATAGGGTCAAAACTACCTGGACATACTGCAATACTACCCATTTATTCATCCTCCCCAATTGCTTCCTTGTTACTATAAATTGTAATTGAACTCGTACCATAGGTTTCTTGTTTTACTTGAACAAGTTCCTCAACTTCTTCAGTAAGTACTATGTCAGAACCATGCTCGGTAACAATAAAACCGTTTTTGTCTAATAAACCATTTTCACTTATCATTTTTAAAAGCGCTTTCAATTTTTGTTGCTTATACGGTGGATCTAACAAGATTAATTGAAAACGTAACTCCCTTTTTATTATAGCCTTTAATGCTCTTTCTGCATCATTACGATATACCTCAAATTCGGTAGCTTGACAAATCTCTAAATTTTTATGTATTGTTTGTATCGCTTTTGGCTCACGATCAACAAAGATACAGCGTTCAATTCCCCGACTAAGTGCTTCAATTCCTAACCCTCCACTACCGGCAAATAAATCTAACGCTAAGCCCCCATCAAAATATGGACCAACCATATTAAAAATAGCTTCCTTAACTTTATCAGTTGTTGGTCTTGTTGTTGTTCCAGGTACAGCTTTAAGCTGTCTCCCTTTATAGTTTCCAGATACTACTCTCATTACGTTCACCACTACTTTTTAATTTTACATGATATAAATAAAGATAAAAACATGATTTTTTAAAGTTTTCACTTAATCCTACCATAGGCCTTCAGTTTGTTACAATATCTAAACTTATTAGTAATATTTTCTTCAATTAATATTGTTTCCTATACTCTTATCCTCAAGTTCTCTCTTTTTGAATTGCAGTTGGATAAAAAGTTAAGAAAAAATTACATAATGATGTATACTGATTAACCATTTGGTGATAATGATTAGTAACAACATCGATTCGTTGATGTTGTTGCCAACCGCGGAGAAGACTTACGTTTCCCCATAAGTTCTTCCTCCGGTTTCTCCTCTCCCTTTGCCTTCAGCCTTTAGTATAAAAGGTATTGAAGGACCCTACAGATTAATTTCTGTAGGGTTTTTTTAATAGGAATTTATAGACTGGACTAAGGATTTAGGATTAGTACTAGCTGAAAATCCATGTTTTTCAAGAAAACATATAAGCTACTATCCAACTTCTCTTTTTACTATTTACATGTTATAGTTGGATCGGTTAAATGAAATATTGTTAAATTTTTTTCAGGGGGAAGTTTTTATGATACAGCGTTTTATTGAATTAGGTGAGGGTTATTCTGATATTTATGAGTTAATTGAAACAGCAATGGCTAATAAACATCGAGTAACTCATTTACTAGCTTTACATACAAAATTGAATGACAAAGATGTTACTTCCGTTGTGGTAATTATGAAGCCTACTGATCCGGGGAATTTCCAAGCCTTATATATATGTAGGGAAGGGATACCTAATCCGAACCAATTAGAAAACAAACGATATGATTTATTTAATGAATTGGCTAAAACATTGCAGAAGAATATTATTTCGTTTGATGTTAAACCATCAAGTATGTTTAATGAAACTGATCTTTACTACCAATATCTGATTGGGATTTTAAGACTAAACCATCTTATCCCTCCTCTTCAATAGCATATCATTCACCCTTAAAACTGGTCACTACGATCTTACGACCTTACTTTCAACAAATGGAAAAAGGCTGACACTATTGTCAGCCTTTTTTGGATGCAGTTTAATAACTACAAGCCAATTTTGTAATCATATTCTTTTGCTTTATCAATTTTTGATTCAAATTCCAGCTTTAGAAAGGGTTTGTAAGAGGGCTCAACATGTTTAACATAGGAGTAGGAAGAGAGCTTTTGAATCGTTTGCTCTGTTACATCCATATTACAATACAGGACAACGTATTTTAATTTTTTTGAAACATAATGAACATTCCCAAATTTTCTAAGCATTTTTAATTGTTTTAATGTATGGAGCCAAACAACTATCCCTTGACGCTTTTCAAACATACTCTTGTCTCCCTCAGGTTATCTAAACAACATTAGTAACATCATTATTTCCAATAAAAAGTCTAGCAAATTTTCATTTTATAAACAATATTTGTATGAATCAATTTCATAATGTATCATTTGTTACCAAAAAACGTATGAATTTCACCTTTATTAGTATTTTTATCCGTGTATTGTTTATTAACAAGTTCCGGATGAAGAAAAATGTTCGTTTTTTGATTTAAGAGTTATTATTATGAAATTAACTCGTATAAGCTAATTTTTAAAAAATGTCAGTTAAATCTGTATTATTTTAATCATCTGTACATTTTAGCAAAAAAAGAAAACGAGCAGTAATACTCGTTTTAGGATACCTTACACCCACAACTTCCACCAGATCCGCATCCCCCGCCACAACTAGATTCAAAAAATGGGTTACCTGTAGGAACTTTAACATGGATGGAAACAGCTTGACCGATTTGCACACTAATTTCATCAAGAAGAGATTGTACTTCATTCTCAGCCTTCTTAAAATTAGATATACTTTCGTTCAAATCTACCTCACGCTTAATATCACGCAAATCTTTTGTAATTTTACGATAATCAGGATGATATTTACCAAAACGTTGAACATCTTCGTACAGGTCCTTAATCTTAGTAAATTCCTGAATTAGTTGTTGAGCTTCTTGATCTTTTTTTAATATATTGAAACTACGACGATACTCCTCAACAGTCTCTGATTGAAGTACCAAGTTAGCAAGTTCTTCAGCTTGATCTACTAATAATGTGCTCTCAAGTGTAGCAAACATAGAGTATATGCACCTCCGATAATCATTCTATCATGAATATCGTCAAATGAGAAATTTAAAATATTAACATGATAATCCTTTTATTTATTGAATGGTAGCATTCCATGATTTTTTTAGTTCATAGCTAGTAGAATCATTATGAACAACCTCTATTTCAAATGTGTGGGTTCCTTTTTCTAATCCTTTTATAACAAAAGCAGCCGTTTGAATATGATCAACAACCTTGCCATCAACAGATAACTGTAAATGACCCTCACCATCTACCTTTTTTCCTCCTTTTTCTTTAAAGGTAAATGAAGGTATATAACATTCTACATAAACATCTTGATCTCTTATATGATGTTTAACAGATATATTCATTTTACGCTGTTGATTTATCACTTCCATTGCCTCAAATGAATGGTTCACCACTTGAAGAGGTACAACCTCTAAGTTTCCTTCTGGTCTTGGTTTATCTTCAACACATCCAGTGACAATACCTAATAAAAAAACCGTACAAAAAAATCGCTTCATCCTATCTGCCTCCTTTTTCTTAGTGTTTACAGAGGCGTAGAAATTCATGAATACTTTTCAGATGTCTCTTTATGTAAGGAGATAAAAAAAACAGGCAGGCAATTATAACTAATCACCTTGCCTGTAAGTGTTAATCACCATTCTAATCCTGCTGTCTCATAGATTGAAACATTGCTACCATCATCGACGCCATTTGTATCGAGTTTGAAAACTGCTGTACTTTATGAGGAATTGTCTTTTGATAATAGTTCATCATACTAATTTCCATATCGTTTATATCATTAGGGTTTCTTGACAGTTTCCTATACCAATATGGTTGTTCACGTACAAATTTCTTTCGTTCATCATTTGCAAATATATAATCTTGAACTTCTTTTCTCATCATTCTCCTCCATTCGGAGTCACGATTTGGTCACTAATCCTTTCTGAATGAAAAGGGATGCTGACTTGCTGTTGCAGACTTTTGATTAGAGCCTTTTGAACCACCAAACTGATCGAAAAGACCTTGAATGGTAGAAATAGTACTACTCATGTTGTTAATATGATGGTTTACAGTATCCATATCCATTTGCTTAACAGCTGAAAATATTTGTGTCATAAAATCAGATTTACTTTTTGTTTCCTTTTCAGAAGAATCCTCTGTCTGATCTCCTTTATACTGTTTCCAAACAATATCATTTTCTCCAAGTAAATACCAATCTTCAAACACTTCCTGCCACTCTTTATTACCCTTACGGACTTCTTGAACAAGTTTGGGATGTTTTTTAACAAATTCCTTAAATTGTTGTACAGATGGATGCGTTTTTTTAGATGTCATTATTCTCACCTCATTGATACATTTGCCTATAATATCTTATTTAAGAAACCATTAGACTGTTCGCCCATATTTAGAAAAAAATAAAACAAAGTAAATCTATTTATTATTAGAAAAATAACTAAATGTAACAAATTTTTGGTAAAATATCACTATCTAAAAGGTAGTGTCAAAAGATTTATGAAAACTACCTAAAGGGTTAGCTTCTCTCCTATTTACTGGATGGAGATGCGCCGCAATCTCTCTTGACAAACACGCCAATGGTTTGTGGATTGTTTAACAAGGGCGAAGGGAACAAAAGAAGGCATACCAAATAAGCCCTTGGTTGTTTCCATTTTAAACCATTGGCAAGTTCGGTTTGTCAAGAGTTCGCTCCGCCGATTGCTGAATTAGCTTAAGGGCTCAGCTAAACAAAAAGTTAGGCTTGTCTTTGTTCTACTATCCATTGTTGTGCTAATCCAATGAGCTTTGTCCAACGTGCTGGCATTGTTGGAAGCCCCTTGAGTTCTGGATTCACTACGGGCACTTTTCCTTCTAAGGCGGCATGCGGACGCAAAAAGTTAAAGTAGGCCGTAAATAAGGTGACGTATGAAATGGAACCATGTTCAGAGCCGAATCCATGAGTGGAGCGATAATTGCCCTTAAAGGTGCGGTTAAGTCTCTCAATTATTTGTTTCATTGGTCTATATTCGGTTGAAACAGGGTCCTCATTGGTTAATCCAATGACCTGCTTCACATCGAATAAAATCTCATGTTGAGCGAAGAAATGTTGGGCTAAAAGATAGATTGGATTCCCGTCTACCACAAAGGTCAGATTTTCTGGAATCTCTTTCATCTTGATTAAGACCTCATCAATTGCTCGAATGGCTGTTGCTGTGTCTCGATTAGGCGACACC
This sequence comes from Metabacillus sp. B2-18, assembly GCF_021117275.1. NCBI lineage: Bacteria > Bacillati > Bacillota > Bacilli > Caryophanales > Bacillaceae > Metabacillus > Metabacillus sp. B2-18. The sequence continues at coordinate 1,794,171 of NZ_CP088245.1, read as the reverse complement.
GGATACGAAAGAATAATCTTTTTCACGGCGTCAAAAAAGAAAAATAAATAATGCCATCGACCGTTTACTCTGATATACGTTTCATCACCGCAGAATTGGTCTGAAAGTTCATAGGGATAGTGATCCACATAAGGTTTAAGTAATAAAGCTACGCTATTTTCGTAGTTCAATACAGTCTGATGTGAAATCATCACTCCGTGTACGTCCTGCATAATCGCAGCTGTTTTACGGGCCGAAAGGCCATAGTTTACATGATAGGTTAGGATCAATCCTAATGTATGTGGGGATGCATAAATCTTTGATAAGTCCACGGCCGGCAGTTCTGGTGATTCCTTAGATAACGGCTGGAAATCGATATAAAACTGACGGAAAATGTATCTCAATTTAAATGCTTGAGGGTCCTTTTTGAACCTTTTCTTTTCTTTTGAAGTCATCCCATTGAGCTTCTTTTGATAATAAGAACAGTCATTGTTCTTGCACTTAAACACGTGAAAATCTTTTCTTTCTTTTATTTTCTCGAGAGTCTTGGAACAATGAGGACACTTCAGGATGGCCTCCTTAGAGTAACGGTTCTTTTCACTGAAAAGTTCTGTACACACCTTGCATTGATACTGACCTTTATCTCCATTGTTGGCATAAAGATAATCCGATGGAGCACCACACTTTGGACAGTTCATGGCTTTAGGTACGGAAACTTTTGCATTCTTACGCCTTTGAACAGGTTTGAGAGCTTTCCCGTTCTTCTCTAGATATTCACTAAGAAGAACTCGATAATCAAGCTGTTCTAGAACTTCAATGACCGGAAGGTCATCCACTTGAAGTTTTCGATAAGGTTTATTTACGGGCTGTTCAGTAGGTTTATCGAACATGCTTTTACCAATCAATAAAGTAAGCAATGTTCGAATGAGTTGTTCTTGATAGTTTATAAAAGTTAATAAATAGGTTATAATTTGAGGGTACAAATTGTCACTTCCATTCTTGGTTGTTGGGTGTGTGGTAACCTCAATTATCCAAAGAATTTAGGGGGTGGCAATTTTTTTGCCTATAAAGCCCTCTATGGAGATATTTTATAACCTATTTCTTATAGAAGTTTTGACAATACGATCTAAAAAGGAGAGGGTAACAGTATGACAAAGGATGAATTATTAAAATTAAGTTCCGAAGTTTTACAAAATGCAAATGAAGAGGATCAATATGTTTTAGAACTTCTACTTAATGGATTGAAGAAAAAGCAATTTCATGAAAAAGGTTCCTACATAGGTGCGCTTCTCCATGCTGAGGGCGAGTACAAGGAACATGAATTTAAAATTACCATTCCAAACACACCAATTATTCAGAATGCACTAAACATAGTACATGGCGGAATAACCGCTACTTTATTAGACTCAGCTATGGGAGGGCTTGTCCATCATATCCTCCCCCCTGATAAAGCAGCCGTTACAACTGAAATTAAAATTAACTATGTGGCTCCAGGGGTTGGCAAGGAACTGACATGTGTTGCCGGGATGATTCATAAAGGCAATAAAACGGTTGTTACGGAAGGAAAAGTTTTTCGTGATGACGGAACATTAATTGCACATAGTACAGCAAGTTTTTTTATTATTAATAGAACATAATTATGGGTGAGTGAGATGAAAAAGTTTTTTCTGAAAAAGCAATGTAAAATATGTAATAAGAAGAATAACAAAGGTTTATTTTATCTCAATGATATTGGTCAAGAGATTTATGTGTGCGCGCTTTGCATTAGCTATGCTGAAAGAAGAGCGTATCGTAAAGTAAATTAAATTAAACAAGACCCTTGCCAACAAAGAAAAAGGGTCTTGCTTGTTACTATGTTTATTGGTTTAAATCCCAATTTGTAATAAAATTCTGTGTATAATAAAGACCGTCTACTCCAACTCCTAAGTGTGTAAATTCCTCGTTTAGCATAGTATCACGATGACCTTTACTGTTTAGCCACCCTTCACTTGCTGCAATAGCGTCTACATATTGAGCAGCTATGTTTTCACCTGCCATCTGATACTTGATATCCAATTGTGCAAGACGATTAACAAGAGTACCTTCTGTTGGCGATTCATGAGAAAAATATTCATTCTCTTTCATATCTTTACTATGTAAAAAAGCAACCTTTGACGTATCTTCATGCCACTGAACAGCTGATAAACCATGCCTTGCTCTTAACATATTCGTTATTGACAAGATCTGTTGTTCAGCACCAGCTTCAATCTTTTCCCATTTATCTTCACTTATTTCTTTTGGTTCAATGAGCTCACCTCTGTATGTAACCTCATAGGAGCGTTGTTTGATAAATGTCTCAGCATCTATCACCCGAATGCTTGATAAAATTCCGTCAAATTTATCAATATATAACTGCACAAACACATCACCTATTTTTACTGTTGGTCTGGTATTCATATCTTCCTCCGAAAATTCAAAACGATATGAATTACCTTCATACTCTAGTGATAAACTAGATGAAACAGGTTGTATTTTAAAGACTTCTTGAATAGGTTGTCCAATCACAAACGGTTTAGCGTTTAATTCTTTTCCTATTCCATAAACTGATACGACCCTTTGATTTAAAACTCCCACCTGTATATATTGATTGTCTTCTTGTTCGTAAATCCACCAATCATAATCATAAGCAGAGGGATCGATACGGTCAGGCTCACCTAGTATTGCAGTGATTTCTTCAGATGATTTCTCCATAAATGATAATAAACCCTCATTTGGAGCTGTTTCACCTTCAGCAACTTGTTTTTCAGAATTCGTTGATTCTTCATTTGATATTTGAACATTCTCTTCTTTAAGTTGTTCATTTGGAGTATATTTTCCATAATGAAAAAATAACGTATAACTAACAAAAATAATACAAAAAATTAAAATGCTCCGAATCAGTATATGCAGTGAAAAAACCTCCTCCTTATGCTTCTCCCATTTCTTTCATTATATGAGACAACATACTTGTTATTCTCTTTCTACTTTAAATGAACAAGTATGCACAATAATTGTTCTAGAAGCCCTAAACTGTCTTATCATTATTACCCTGGAAACTTAATGTTAAAACTTTTTGATAACTTTAATTGTATCAAATAATTAGTAAGAAAGTTGTTACAAATAAATTATATAACACTTTACCTGCTAATAAACATTTGTGTCCAATAGTGGCCATACTCACCTCCATTAACATACCCTACTCCAATTTCCGAAACTTCCTTTTTAAGTATGTTAGCACGATGTCCCGGACTATTCATCCATGCACTTACTACTTCTTTTGGGGTTCTCTGACCTGCTGCTAAGTTTTCAGCTGCTGTTCGGAAAGAAATATTAAAGTTATTAATCATCGTAAAGGGAGAGCCATATGTTGGTGAATCATGGCTAAAATAGTTCAACTCTTTCATGTCCTTTGATTTAAATCTTGCAACCCGGGAAAGCTCCCAATTGGTCTGTAATGGTGGGAGACCAGCATCCTTCCTTTCCAGGTTTGTTAAAGTAATTACTTGCTTTTCTATTAATTTAATTTCGTTTAATTGTGGAATATGCAGCTTCTGTCCTGGGAAAATTAAATGAGGATTATCTATATGACGATTCGAGGCAAGAATTTCTGATAATCCGACTTGATAAGATTGAGCAATACTCCATAAAGTTTCCCCTTTTTTGACTGTGTGATTAAATTCCTCTGCTCTCACTTGAAGAGGAGATAACAACAAAATACAAATCATGATAAATAGTAGAATATTACGCTGAGTGAATTGCAAACTCATGTGTATACCTCCTTTTTTTATATTTTTTCCAATAATATTTTTTTAATAAGCTCAACTAACTATGAATGAGTTAAAGTTTCACTTTAACTTTTATGTTGTTTTAAGCTATAATAAATAACGTGAAAAGGCTTTAGGAGGGAAATTACATATGAAAATTGAAGGCACTGGTTTAGAGGGAATTACAATAGATCTTGCACGTTTAGATGAGATAATGGACGATCTTGGGTTAGTAAGAGCGGGACAATGGGATTATGAGCGTGCTACCTACGATCGTAAGATTGAAGCTAAAGGGGATATCTACTATCTACGTGTTCCTGCTTATGCTGTTGAAGGAGATGTTGGAGGACGTCATGCTGTTATGAAGCTTATTACTCCTCTTTTAGGCAAGCACTACTATCCTCACGGTGTTGAGTACGGTGAAGGAGAAGTATTTCCATCAGCTGTAGTCGATACTAGTAAAAATCTATTAAAAAGATTATCTGAAGAATTAAAAAAGGTTCAGTAAGCATAAATAAACCTACAAAAATAAAAAAGCACCGGACTAGTCCATGCTTTTTTATTTTTGTTTAAATTAAAGTTTTGTTATTTACTTTATAGCTAAACATTAATTTAGGGATATACATTTAACCTAAGTAAAAGTGGTCCCATTCCTACCGATTTTTAAAAGGCTATTTCACCTTAAAAATAGCTTCCAAACGTTCTTATTGCACCTTTAAAGCGATTGAAAATTCTTTGTTTTCATCGAGTTTCGTACTATAATGAGATAAGAAATGTTTCTTTAGAAAGGGGCACAAATTTGACCACTATTTTAAACAAAAGAATTCTCTTAACAATTGTATCAATTATCATTGTGGGTGTAATCCTATTTTACATTCTACCAATTTCTGTTCCACTGATTGTCGCTTTTATTACTGCCCTATTTCTTGAACCAGCTATCCGGTTGCTTCAGCGGAGAGGAACATTAAACAGACACTTATCAGTTTTAATAGTGTTTTTGTTATTTCTAATTCTCATAAGTGTTAGTGGTTATATCTTAACCACTAAGGTAGTTGGAGAGGTTGTTCAAATAGCAGATAATGCTCCATCCTATATAAATGAGATTACTAAGGTTTGGGAAAACTTTGAAGATGATATTTCAAATACTGCCCAAGATCTTCCACCAATCTTTGTTGAAGAGGTTAGTAACCAAGTAACAAGTTTTTTACAAAAGACCAGATTAGAACTAACAAGCTATGTAAACATTGAGAATGTAAAAGCAATTTTTACAAACATACCTAACTATTTAGTAAATTTAATTGTTTATTTAATTGCTCTTTTTTTATTTATGCTCGAGTTACCTCGATTAAAAACAAAAGCATACTCGTATCTAACAGATAAAACTGCTGAAAAAGTGACTTTTATGATCTCCCGCTTAACATATGTTGTGATGGGATTTATCAAAGCACAATTTTTAGTTAGTATTATTATTTTTGTTGCATCTTTAATTGGTTTGTTGTTTATCGCACCTGAAATTGCACTAATCATGTCTTTAATTATCTGGATTATTGATGTAATCCCATTAATAGGTTCCATTATTATTATGGGACCATGGACTTTATATCATGTAGTTACTGGTGATATGGCAATAGCAGCTAAGCTTGGTGTTTTAACCATAATCCTTTTAGTTATTAGAAGAACAATTGAACCCAAGGTCATGGGAACTCATATTGGGTTGTCTCCACTTGCTACACTAATTTCCATGTATCTAGGGTTAAAATTATTTGGTGTACTTGGTTTTTTCATTGGGCCAATGATTTTGATTGTTTACAATTCAGCAAGAGAAGCAGGTTTAATAAAAATTAAATTTAAATTATAAAAAGAAAGAGCCGAAGCTCTTTCTCAGCTTGTAGAGAAAGTGGGTGTTTTTCTCTACAGGCTTTTTTATTTTCTAAAAATGTTTTTATAAATAGTAATAATTTTCTTAAGCCAACCAAAAGAAAAAGCTTCTCACACACCTAGCTTAACTTAGCTAGGTGTGTGGCAATCTTTTTCATATTCTGGCAAGCAGCGGTGAGAAGCACCTGCTCACTTGCATTCCTTAATCCCCGTAACCGGCAGTAGCGAAGCCCATGCAATTCTTTTGAATCTGCAAAGCTTCGCTCTACCTTTTCTTTTCTAAATTTATATAGTTCTTTCCCAGATGGGGAAAGGCGATTTAATCTAACTTGATCTTTATGATCTTCCCAAACATGTCGAGTTACTACTTTTTGGTTGTTTTTCGACCTTGTACACTGTGAGAGTAGAGGACATGTTGCACATTTCTTGGGATCAGATTTATATTCTCGATATCCCTCTCTTGTAGTTGTTCGATAAGTTAACTCATCCTTATTTGGACAAATATATAGATCATTCTCTCTATCATATGTAAATTTCCATTTAGGAAACAAACCTTTGGTTGGTTTAAATCTTCTATGAGCAATTACTCCAAATATGTTTCTATCCGATAATCCCTTACAAACAGCACTAGTTAGATATCCTGAATCCAAAGCTGAAGCTTCTACTTTAAAACCAAATCGCTCGATTTGACGGTCAAGTCTTGATAAATAAGGAACAGAATCATGGACATTACCTGGTGTAACATACGCATCAGTTATAATATTGAATTTAAAGTCTGTCGTTCGATGATCTAGGTAACAGAACATTTCCTGTTTGTTATCTCTAGACATAAATCCACTTTCAGGATCTGTTGAACTTACACGTATTTCCTTAGTTTCCTTCACCTCCTCTCTTTCTTTCAGAGCTTTTTTCCATGTTCTTTACGATCTTGTTCAATAGCTTTATTTAAGTCTTCAATATAATCTCTAGTCTCAACCTCAACCGTTTCTCTAGTGAATTTGTGTTTATTCGCATTAGCTTTTAAATGAGTAGAATCTGTAAAGAGAACTCTTCCTCCTACCATACGATGTTCCATTGCCTGAAAGACAATCTCATCAAAGATTTCTTGGAATATATTTGTTTCTTTATAACGAGTTCTACGATTCCAACTTATTGTAGAATGATGAGGAACTCGATCAGATAATTTCAATCCTAAAAACCATCTATAAGCAATATTCATTTTAATTTCTTCTTCTAATTGTCTCTCAGAGCGAATTCCATATAAATAGCCAACAAACATCATTTTAAAAAGAACTAAAGGATCAATTGAAGGGCGTCCATTATCCTCACAATAATAAGGTTTTACCTTTTCAAGAATGAATGAAAAATCTATATATTTATCTATTTTTCGAAGCAGATGATTTTCAGGAACAAGGTCATCTATTACTATAAATTCAACTTCATTTTGTGTGTTTTCTCTTGTATTGAACATAAATATCACCATCCCCAATTTGTTATATATATTATACCAAATTAACGCGGTGAAAAGTAAAAGTAATCAGACAAAATAATAGGCTGCCGAGGTTTCTCGACAGCCTGAGAAAGAGCCGAAGCTCTTTCTTTTTGCTTTAATCCAAACTACCTTCAAGTTTATGTAGTTCATATAAAGTCCCTAATAAGATAGGGTGAAATAGTAAGACTTTTGTAAAAACTATTTCACCCAGAACATAAGTTATTCATCTTTTTGAATTTCCCACATTAAAAATTGACCTTCTTTTTCTTTACAAATAAAACCGAGCTTTTCGAATAGTCTAATTGAATGTTTATCATTCTTCTCACATTCCATTACAACTTTTTTAACAGACATCTGATATGTTAGCCAATCAATAAAAGCATCAACTGCTTCATATGCAATTGTTTCGTCTAAAGTCTTATCTTCAACATGGTAACATAAGTGAACTTTTCCTTCTTTAGAAGGATTTCCTTGCAATAAAATATCACCAATAATTTTCTTGTCCTCATACATAATAATCATCCACAATCCGCATTCAGATTCTTTTTCCTTCTTCTCCAAACTCTCAATATAGAAAGGTAAAAATCCTCGTACATATGAAGATGGCCAGCTTTTAGGGATTTCAATAGGTGAACGTTTATCTAATTCTTTTCTATGAAATACTAATGATTTTGCAATATCAAGTGAACATGGGACAATCATTAACCGGTTTGTTAAAATTTCAATCAAGCCATTCTCTCCCCTCTGATTGATTTTAACATCATGAAAAGAAGTAAATGCTAAGTGGATTACGCACTTATCATATATGTTACCTTAAACAATATTTTTCTTGTTTCAAGACAATAAAAAAAGGCGGTTTAGAACATTTTATTCTAACCCACCCTTAAAATATGTTTAAAACCCTAAGATTGCTTTAATGACTGACGTTGTTTCTCCACCGTGATAAAAAACATATAAAAGTAAATAAACTGCAACACCAGTGATGGCTGTAAAAAACCAAACAATACTTGTTACCGGACCAAGTTTTCGATGTTTTGCATAGTTCTTTTTATAACCAGTAATTAAAGAAATAATACCTAGTACAGCTCCAATTGTTGCTAATGTTATATGGAAGATAAGAAAAATTGTATAATAAATCTTTAACTCATCTGGTCCACCGAAAGCTGTATTGCCGATAAAAATCGTGCGAGAAGCATATATAACAAAGAAAATGATAGCTGATATAGCTGCTAAAAACATTACCTTCATATGTGCTTCAATTTTTCGTTGTTTAATTAGGTACCAACCAATTGCTACAAAAATCGCACTAATAACGATAAAGGAGGTACTTATTGTTGGTAAAATCGGTAGTGATGTATTCATGTCTCTTCCTCTCTTATAACTTAAAATACTTATGTAAGGCTGACTGATATAAGATGTCAGCCTCCAATAATTCATATATTATTTTACTGGTTCTGGAGACAGGTTCTTTTTCAACTCAAGTTCATCTCTTCGTCTCTCATTACCTGCCCATTTAAAAAAGATATAAGCAAGAATTGTCCCATAAACAATTTCTTGGATGATTTTCATCAACACTCCGCCAAGCTGTTGATCCTCAACAAGTGGTAATGTATTAAACATATCAGGACCTGTAAGATTTAATCCAGATAGCATATCAGCTGGAACACATAATTGTAATGCATTAATCCATGCTTGTGGCTCGGAATAAGTTAAATAAAGTGGATCATTAGCAAAAATAATAAGTGCACATGCAGGTGTTAATAAAACTCCATCAGCAAAAATATATCCTACTTTTTTTATACCTGTAAGCGATTTCCAATCTGATAATGTATTTAATAACGGCCACCACATACACATAGCACCGATGAAAATAGCTGTCGTCATGATCGCGTGATACAATGAATCAGTTTTCACAAAATCGAAAACTAGCGGAACATGATAAAGTGAAAAAACTCCATTAAATACAATTAAAGCTATTATTGGATTTGTTAATACTTTCATTATAGGCTTTATTACTGGACGATATATTATTGATCTCCATAGCCAATCCGGTACTCCCAAAATAATAAATGGGGGTACAACTAAATATAATATTGCCATCTGTGTCATATGAGCACTAAACATAATGTGCCCAAGAAGATCAACAGGACTTCCTTTACTAATATAGATAAACAGTATAGCCGTGACAAAAAGTAATTTTTGTTTATTTGAAACAGGAGAACTATCTTTAAACTTAGTTCGCCAAGGTCCAATGATCAAAAAATAGATGGCTACAATCACAAGTAAAACAATGAAAAAATACGGACTCCACAAGGCACGAAATCCAAATATATCAAAGCTCATCTTTAAGTCAGCTCCTTAAGCTAGTCTTTCAGGATTATTATACACTTTTAGTTCATAGCGTATCAATGAACGTTCTATGACAAATACATTAGAGGTTTATTAATGATAACACTCTAAGAGAGCCTAATATATATCTAAATACATTTGCTATTAAGGGGATAATTTAATTATTTATATACAACTAACCAATAATTATATCCCGTTTAAGTGGGTATTTAAGGATTAACGAATAAAGAAAGAGCAATCAGCATATACGCCAATTGCTCTTCATTGTTTTCATTACCACCAAATGATCGTAACGAAAGCTAAAACTGTTAAGCCAGCAACTCCTACACCTGAAAAAAGAAATAATGCTGGAGTTTCATGTCCTTTATGACTCATATGCATAAAGTAGTAAAGCTGGAAAATGACTTGAATAACCGCAAGAGTAATGATAAAAGGAATCTTGAACCATTCAGCAATTCCATCATATCCTACAGCAATAAATGCGACAATTGTTAAGAAAATCATCATGCCAAATGTTACAACCTGATGTTTCATATCCTCTGCATTTTTTTTACGACGATAAGCAAGATCTACTTTAGGGTTTGTTGAATTATGATTATTTGCCATCAGTTTATCCCACCATTCCCATTAAGTATACAACAGTGAAAATGAACACCCAAACAACATCAATAAAGTGCCAATATAAACTTGCAACATAATATTTAGGTGCATTATACAAACTTAAGCCACGTTTTGCATTTCGAACAATTAAGGTAGTAATCCATAATAGACCAAAAGCAACGTGAAGTCCGTGTGTTCCTACTAGCGTGTAGAAAGAAGATCCAAGTGCACTACTAGTAATTGTGAATTCAAATTCATGGACATAATGATTAAACTCATAAATTTCCAAAATCAGGAATGCCAATCCTAATAGAACAGTAATGATTAACCAAAGTTGCATTTTACCAAAATTGAAGTTTTTCATATGGTACATTGCATATACACTAGTTAAACTTGATGTTAAAAGTAACATCGTTGCTGCAAATACAAGAGGAATTTCAAATAACTCTTGTGTGGTAGCCCCACCTGCAGTAGATTCTCTTAAAGCTAAGAATGTTGCAAAAAGAGTTGCAAAGAGTACTGTCTCTCCACCAAGGAATAACCAAAAGCCAGTAAATTTATTTTTGCCTTCAAGGGTTGACTTTTCAGGCGAAGCAGGGAAATTTTCTGCTGTTAATTTTTCTTCAACAGATGCCATTACGCTTTCCCTCCTTTATCTTCATTAAGTAAGTCCTCTTTATGGATATGATATCCATGATCATCAATAACAGAACGTAAGAACATACAAGCGAAAGTAATAATGAAACCTACAATGATCGCAGGAAGTCCCCAACTGTAATCTTCACGGTACATTAATCCAAATGATACAATAAATAATCCAAATGACATAATAAACGGTAGGATTGAACCGTTAGGCATATGAATGTCACCAAGTGGTTCTGCTGGTGTCATTTCTTTATTTCCTTCCATCTTCTCAATCCAAAGAGCATCTAATCCACGAACAAGTGGAGTTTGTTTAAAGTTATACTCAGGTGGTGGTGATGAAATCGCCCACTCAAGTGTACGACCGTCTCCCCATGGATCTCTTCCAACTTTTTTACCCTTTACTGCCGTGTAGACAATATTAATAAGTAAAAGAATTGTTCCAGCTGCCATTAAGAAAGCACCGATTGTACTAATAAAGTTCCCTGTATCTAACCCTTGACCAGGTAAGAATGTGAATACACGACGAGGCATCCCCATTAAGCCTAAGAAATGTTGGATAAAGAAAGTTAAATGGAAACCAGTAAAGAATAAAACAAAGGTTACCATGTTTAATTTTTCATTTAACAATTTACCAAACATTGTTGGCCACCAGTAAATGGCACCAGCAAATAATGAGAATACTACCCCACCTACAATTACATAGTGGAAGTGAGCTACTACAAAGTAACTATCATGGTATTGATAGTCAGCTGCAGCCATAGCAAGCATTACACCTGTTACTCCACCCATAACGAATGTAGGAATAAATGCTACAGACCATACCATTGGGGACGTAAATTTAATAGATCCACCCCAAATTGTAAATAGCCAGTTGAAAATTTTAATACCTGTTGGTACAGCGATTGCCATAGTAGCTACCGCAAAAATAGCATTTGCAATTGGTCCTAAACCAGTTGTAAACATATGGTGAGCCCAAACCATGAACCCAAGGAAACCGATTAAAACTGTAGCAAATACCATTGATGAATATCCGAACAAACGCTTTCTTGCAAAAACCGGAAGAATATCTGAGAAGATACCGAAAGCAGGTAATACTAAGATATATACTTCAGGGTGTCCAAAAATCCAGAAGATATGTTCGAAAATTACAGTGTTACCGCCTAAAGCAGGGTTAAAGAAAGCAGTACCAAATAAACGATCAAACATTAGAAATGCTAAACCTACTGTTAATGCAGGGAAAGCAAATAAAATAAGTGCAGAAGCTACAAATGTAGTCCATGTAAATAATGGCATACGCATGTAAGTCATTCCAGGTGCACGCATGTTAATGATTGTTACAAGGAAGTTAATCCCAGCTATCAACGTACCTAGACCTGAAACCTGTAATCCTAATAAGTAAAAATCAACACCATGTCCTGGTGATTCTAACGCTAAAGATGCATATGACGTCCAACCTGCGTCAGGTGCTCCTCCTAAAAACCAACTTAAGTTTAAGAAAACTCCACCAAAGAAGAATAACCAAAAACCTAAAGAGTTTAAGAATGGAAATGCTACGTCACGAGCACCAATTTGTAATGGTACAACCGCATTCATTAATGCGAATAATAAAGGCATTGCAGCTAAAAATATCATTGTCGTTCCATGCATTGTTAACACTTCATTGTATAAACCAGCACTAACAAAATCATTGTTCGGAACGGCTAGCTGAATGCGGATCATCATTGCTTCTAATCCACCAACAAGGAAGAAGAAGCCACCGGATATCAGGTAAAGGATAGCGATTTTCTTATGGTCTACCGTTGTGAGATAGTCCCAAAGAACAGCGCCGACCCCTTTTTTCTGAGTTAACGTGCTCACAGTGTTACCTCCCTTTTCATTTAGCTCTTAATTAATTACTTGAGACTTTAAGTCCCATTAAATATTCAGTTAGAGCATCCAACTCTTGATCATTCAATTCTGGATAAGTACCAGTCATTTTATTTCCTGGCTTGTATGCTTCAGGATCTTCTAACCAAGCACGAACGTTCTCAGCATTGTGTTCAAGAACACCTGCTACACGAGCACGCTCTCCAAATGTTGCTAAGTTAGGAGCAGTTCTTGCAGCTGCTGGTCTCTCATCAGTAGGAGAAACAGCATGACAAGCAATACATCCTTTTTCTTCAAATAATTGCTCACCTTGTTTTGCTAAATCAGTTGATGCAACTGCATTAGCATTTTCCATGCCAGAGATCCACTGGTCAAATTCGTCTCTGGAAATAGCTTTTACTTTAAAGTCCATTAATCCGTGTGAAGGTCCACAAAGTTCAGCACATTTACCATAGAAATACTCACCAGCTTGGTCAGCTCTTGCTGAATCAAACTTTAACCACATTTGGTTTACATTGTCTACGTTCGTATCCATCTTTCCACCAATTGATGGAATCCAGAATGAGTGCTTAACATCAGAAGCAATCAAGTTAAAGTAAACTCTCTCATCAGTTGGAACGACTAAATCTTGACTCGTAACTATTCCGTAATCAGGATATTCAAATTCCCACCAGTATAGATTTGCACGAACATTGACAACGATCGCGTCTTCTGGTTTACGGTTCTCATCATCGATAGCATCCACCTCTGCAAGTTTAAATGTTGCAGATACCACAGGCACAGCTAAGACAAGAAGTAACAAAATAGGAATAACAGTCCAAATGATTTCTAGCTTATGATTCCCTTCAACTTGTACAGGAATGTTGTCTTCTCCCATTTTGCTTCTACGGAATTTCATTACAACATAAATGAAGATTACCGTTACGATTGCAATAACGACGACCATAACTAAAGTACTTAATACCATGATGTCGTACTGCATATCCGCTACTTCACCAGCAGGTTTAAGCGTGGAAAGAAACGGTTCACCGCAGCCGGCTAAGACAAGCGTCATAACTGCGAAAAGTGAAAACAGACGCCATTTTGTCAGCCATTTTCTCATAGCCAAATCAAACCCCTCTTTCAGTAAATTAAAGTCCTATCAATTTTACAGGAACTCTTGTATAAATAAATTCTTTTTAAAGAAAGAATTTCACAATTAGATAATGGTGAATAACACCATTGATACAAACAAAATTGTTAAGTAGTTAATTGAATAGACGAACATTTTAGTTGCCCATTTCATTTCAATTTCTTTATTTTTAAAGCCTTTTATTCCAATTATTACCCACCCAATATTAAGAATGGTTGCTAGAATCAGAAATCCCACACCAAGTTCATATAAGTAAAATGGCAACGGTATTAAGCATGCAACCCATACCATAATTTGACGTTTAGTAACATCAAACCCATGAACAACAGGAAGCATTGGAATATTAGCAGCTCGATACTCTTCGGTTCTTCTCATTGCTAAGGCTAAAAAATGTGGTGGTTGCCAAATGAACATAATTAAAAATAGTACCCATGCCATAACACTTAAGTTAGAGTCAATTGCCGCCCATCCAATTAAAGGTGGAACAGCACCTGAAACACTTCCAATAACAGTATTAATGGTATATAAACGCTTAGACCACATTGTATACAAAAAGATATAAGTAACAACCCCTACCAACGAAATAATTGTCGCAGTGATCGTTGTCATAAGCATTAATGCAAATCCTATAGTTAACAGAAAGATTCCAATCCACAATGCATGCATTGGGTTCATTTTTCCAGTAACTGTTGGACGTTCCTTTGTTCTTTCCATTAAATGATCAATATCCCTGTCATAATAATTATTAATTGCACAGGATCCAGCGATTACTAATGAAGAACCAAGCAATGTAAATAGTACGACATCAATATTAGCTAGGAATCCTTTACCACTAAAGTAAAGAGCAAGCCAAATACCAGTAAAGGTAGTTATTGCATTTGAGTTAACAATCCCTACTTTAATTAATGAAAGGAAATCCTTCCAGAGTGTCGTCTCACGTATATCATTTGAATGATGCTTAATTGCAGCCTCATCCAAAACTTTTGTATCTGCCAATTCATTACCTCCTTACCCAATATAACCTAAAATATTTAGGCTATTTCAATTTCCTTCACCTGTCTTTAAAATACTTGCTTTTGAAATAAACAGTCTCTTCTATTACATATGATAACATAGTTAAGAGAAGTAAGATGAAGGCGGTTGCAACCTGCTAATTTTCTATATCTTATCATACTAAAAAAATAAACATTTAAAAACGGTCTACTTGATATTAAAACATAATTCTTTCTTAAATTGTGAATAATTTATGAAGTATTTTTGTCGAAATTGTGAAGCGATACATCTCCCTTGAACTATACTACTATACCAAGCCTTCCTATTTTATCATAATTTCCATTTCAATTCTTAGGAAAAAATAGTTATTGTAATAAAAATAATGGTACCTTCTATTTTTCTAGTAAACTCCTAATACATATTCAACCCCTTTAACGGAGCAATAAATTGTGACGACTATATTTGACACCCTTTTCATAAAACTTAAGAACTTTGTGAACATTTTACGTTATTTATTGTCTTTTTCTTATACATTGTGTACGATACGGTGGAGTATTTTTTTCTAATATTTATCTCAATTGACTATACTTAAGTAGGTGAACATGTTGCAACGTGCTCTTAAATGGTTCGCCGTTTTGACAACAGTGATTATGTTGTGTGTTTTAATTGGCGGAGCTCTTGTTACGAAAACTGAGTCAGGTGCAGGATGTGGAGATTCTTGGCCGCTATGTCACGGCGAGCTTGTACCGAGTGAAATCACTTTTGAACTCGTTATAGAACTTAGTCATCGTTTGGTTAGTGGACTTGCTGGTATAGCTGTGTTAATTCTCTCAATATGGTCCTGGAAACAAATAGGTCATGTAAGAGAAACAAAGTTTTTAGCTATACTATCAATGTTTTTTCTAGTATTGCAGGCCTTAATTGGAGCTGCTGCTGTTATGTGGGGCCAATCAGATGCCGTTCTTGCTCTTCATTTCGGTATATCGCTTATTTCCTTTGCATCTGTATTGTTATTAACACTATTAATATTTGAAGTTGATAAGAAATTTGACTCAAAGACATTAATAATTGATAAGACTATGAAATTTCATATGGTTGGCATTATCGTCTATTCATATGTTGTCGTTTACACTGGCGCATATGTTAGACATAAAGGTGCAAGTCTAGCCTGTCCAGAATGGCCGATGTGCAGCGGACGAGCAGGTGGACTGCCGACTACACTGCATGAATGGATTCAAATGGGACATCGAATGGCTGCGGGCATTATTTTTATTTGGATAACATATACCGCATGGCGTGCATTTAAGTATCACAAACATCAAAAAATTATTTATAAAGGTTGGATGATTGCCTTTATTTTAGTATGTATGCAGGTAACATCCGGAGCATTTGTTGTTTTATCAGGGTTAAATCTTTTTGTATCGTTAGCTCATGCACTTATAATTTCATGTTTGTTTGGACTATTCAGCTATTTCCTTTTATTAGTTAGTCGTAGTAATTTAAATACTGAGGTTAGTTCAACAACTGAACATTCATTTTCCAAATAAAAAAAGAGGCCTTCGCCTCTTTTTTATTTTCTCTAAAGTATTGGTAGATTACCCTTTAGAAATTTCTATTAACAAATCACCAGATTGAATTCCCTCACCATTAGTAACATGAATACTTTTAACAACTCCTGTAAAGGGAGCTTGAACTGTAGTTTCCATTTTCATAGCTTCTGTAATAATTAAATGATCACCTTTGTTCACTTTTTCACCTTTTACAACTAACACCTTAATAACTGTTCCCGGCATAGTCGCACCAATATGTTCTCCATTGCTTTTATCAGCTTTAAGCTTTGACACTACCGTAGATTGTATGTTTTCGTCTTTAATCAACACTTCACGGGGCTGACCATTTAATTCAAAATAAACAACTCTATGTCCATCAGCTTGAGGTTCACCAATTGAAACAAGTTTCACTATTAATGTTTTACCTTGTTCAATCTCAACCTCTATCTCCTCACCCAACCTCATTCCATATAAAAAAGTTGGGGTATCAAGGACAGAAATATCACCATACATATCACATGTTTTAATATATTCAGAAAAGACTTTAGGGTAAAGAGCATTAGAAATTAGTTCAAAATTAGTTACAGGTCTTCCCAAACTATGAAATAGCTCTTCTTTCATAGCTTGAAAATTTACTGGTTCAAGTTTTTCACCAGGTCGCTCGGTTATAGGAGTGCGACCTTTTAAAATGATTCGTTGTAATTCTTTAGGAAACCCTCCATGCGGTTGCCCTAAATACCCCTCAAACAATTCAATAACTGAATCAGGAAAATCCAGAGTTTCGCCCTTTTCAAAAATATCATCTTCATTTAGTTTATTTTGAACCATGAATAGTGCCATGTCGCCAACAACCTTAGACGAAGGGGTAACTTTGACTATGTCACCGAATAGATCATTTACTCTGCGGTACATCTCTTTTACTTTATCCCATTCATCACCTAGTCCAACAGCCTTTGCTTGTTGCTGAAGATTACTATATTGACCTCCTGGCATTTCGTGCATATAAATTTCTGAATGTGGTGCGTTCATACCACTCTCAAAGTTAACATAATATTTCCTAACATTCTCCCAATATTGTGAAAGCTGTTCTAATGACTGTATATCTATATTTGGTTGTCGCTCATATCCTTCTAAAGCATAATAAAGGGAATTCGCACTTGGTTGTGAGGTAAGCCCTGCCATTGAACTTACCGCTACATCAACTATATCTACCCCAGCCTCAATTGCTTTTGAATAGGTAAAAATTCCATTACCACTTGTATCATGGGTATGAAGGTGGATTGGGAGATCAACTGCATCTTTAAGGGTAGATATGAGTTCATAGGCTGCTTTAGGTTTAAGTAAACCTGCCATATCCTTAATCGCTAGAATATGCGCACCAGCTCGCTCAAGCTCTTTTGCCATATTTTTATAATATTCCAGATTATATTTAGGTCTGCTTGAATCCAATATATCTCCTGTATAGCAAATAGCAGCTTCTGCAATTTTCCCAGATTTACCTACCTCATCAATTGCCAATGTCATTCCTTTAACCCAGTTCAAACTGTCAAAAATTCTAAAAACATCAATACCTGCATATGCTGATTTTTCAACAAATTCCTTTATGACATTATCAGGATAATTTTTATACCCAACTGCATTTGATGCTCGCAGTAGCATCTGTAACAATACGTTTGGCACTTTATCACGAATTGTTAATAAACGATCCCAAGGATCTTCTTTTAAAAAACGGTAAGAAACATCAAAAGTTGCCCCGCCCCACATTTCCAAAGAAAATAAATGAGGTAACAATTGCGAAGTTGGTTCAGCTATATTCTTTAAGTCATTTGTTCGCACTCGTGTTGCAAGTAAGGATTGGTGTCCATCTCTAAATGTTGTATCTGTTAACAGCACTTGATTTTGATCCTTTATCCACTTAATAAGCCCTGAAGCTCCTTGTTTGTCTAAAATTTGTTTCGTTCCATTTAATTTTTGTTCAGAGTACTTGACTTTTGGAACAACAGGTTTCTCAAACACAGGCTTCTTTTGTTTATCTATTCCAGGGAATCCATTTACAGTAAGAGTTCCAATGTATGAAAGCATTTTTGTTCCCCTGTCTTTCCTTTTTGGAAAAACAAATAACTCCGGTGATGAGTCGATAAAGGATGTATTATATTTTCCACTTAAGAAGTCCTCATGCTTTACTACATTTTCTAAGAAAGGGATATTTGTTTTAATTCCTCTTATTCTAAATTCCCTTAAATTTCTGACCATTTTAGATGCAGCTTGTTCAAATGTTAAAGCCCAAGTCGAAAGCTTTACTAGTAATGAATCATAGTGAGGAGTAATAACAGCCCCTTGAAACCCATTACCTGCATCTAAACGAACACCAAAGCCGCCACCAGATCGGTATGCCATAATTTTACCGGTATCAGGCATAAAGTTATTTAAAGGATCTTCTGTCGTTACCCTTGATTGAATTGCATAACCATTTACTTTAATTTGATCTTGAGATAGAATGCCAATCTCTTTACTTGCCAGATTATGACCCTGAGCTATTAGAATTTGAGTTTGGACAATATCAATTCCTGTTATCATTTCAGTTATCGTATGTTCAACCTGTACACGTGGATTTACTTCAATGAAATAATAGTGATCTCCTGAAACTAAAAATTCAACTGTTCCTGCATTTAAATATTTCACATTATCCATAAGCTTTACAGCATCATCGCAAATCCTAATACGAAGGTCCTCCGATAAAGAAACACTAGGTGCTACCTCAACAACCTTTTGATGACGTCTCTGGACAGAACAATCTCTTTCATAAAGGTGAACAGTTTTCCCGTCATGATCTCCAAATATTTGAACTTCAATATGTTTAGGATTCTCAATAAATTTTTCTACATAAACCTCATCGTTCCCAAAAGCTGCTTTCGCTTCAGATTTTGCTCGTTCATATGATTCTTGTAAGCTTTCTTTACTTCTTACAATTCTCATACCTCTTCCACCGCCTCCTAGTGAGGCCTTAATCATAAAAGGATAATCGTATGTATCTCCAAATTCAATCACTTCATCAAGGTTTGCTACAGGACCATCACTCCCCGGAATAACAGGTATATTAGCTAGTTCTGCTTGTTTTCTTGCCTTTACCTTATCTCCAAACATATCTAAATGCTCAGATTTAGGACCGACAAAAATGATTCCTTCTTCCTCGCATCTTCTAGCAAAATGAATATTCTCAGATAAAAAACCATAACCTGGATGTATTGCATCAACCTGATTATTTTTTGCGATCTCAATGATTCCTTCGATATCAAGATAGGCATCAATTGGTTTCTTTCCTTCTCCTACTAAATAAGCTTCATCAGCTTTATAGCGATGATATGATCCTGTATCTTCTTTCGAATAAATCGCTACTGTCCTAATATTCAACTCTGTACATGCCCGAAAAACCCGAATCGCTATTTCCCCTCTGTTTGCAACTAAAAGCTTATTCACTTTACCCATTAAATCATTTCCCCTCCTAAAACAAACAATTAGTTTGCAATTAGTATAACACATTGAATAAAAATGTTATACAGAAAATCAATGGCTATTTGGCCTTTTAGACTAACACAGCAGGTAGTTATCTTCAGAATATAAATAAAATACCCGTCAGACAGACATTTGTGACTGATGGGTATTTAAGTAAATTTTATCTTATTGAAGTATTCTTTGTTGTTTGAATAGGCTTGATTTCTTGTAATGGTTGATTATCCACTTTAACAGGCTTCTTATACGTATCACGGTATGTTGTAAACATTGAAACATTTATAAGTAGCCCCATAGAAATAAGGAGCAAAAGAATAGAAGAACCTCCGTAGCTTATAAACGGTAAAGGAACACCTGTAATCGGTAGCATTCCCGTTAACCCGCCTAAATTAATCATAGATTGAATGGCAATCATACTTGAAATACCAACGGCAAGCAAGGTACCAAAAGGATCTTGACATTTCCTTGCAATATAGAACCCTTTTATTACAATAAATGATAGTAGAATCAATACAAATAGGACTCCTAAAATTCCTAATTCCTCAGCAATGATAGACATTATAAAATCAGTATGTGATTCAGGTAAGTATCCATACTTTTGAACACTTTGTCCCAAACCTAATCCTGTCAAGCCACCGGAACCAATTGCATAAAGAGAATTTACAAGTTGATATCCAGCTCCCCCTTCGTTTCCGAAAGGATCTAGCACACCAGTAAAACGACTCATCTGTTCATCGCTAAAAAATCCTTTAAGAATGATATACGGCAGCATCAATAAGCAAAACAGCCCGAATAGAGATATTAGCTTTAACATACTTTTTATCGCCATTCCTGAGCAGACAATCATACAAATAGCAATCATCCCAATTATAAAAGCAGTTCCAAAATCAGGTTGAATGACAACAAAAAAGCAAATAAGTCCTGTGAAAATAAGCGGAGGAAGAACACCTCGTCCAAATTCATCTATATAAGACTGCTTCTTATCATAAACAGCTGCAAGATAAATGATTACACTTAGCTTCACAAACTCCCCAGGCTGAAGGCTGAAACCCCCCAACTTGATCCAACTTTGAGCGTTACCTGCTACATGCCCGATGAAAAATAAAGAGACTAAGAGTCCAATAGATCCAAAGACAATAAATTTCAAAATTTTACTATTTAAAAATGCTCTGTAAGGAAAAATCATCATTACAATAAATGCAAGACCGCCTCCAATAAGAGCCATTTTTTGCCTTTGAAAAAAATGATCTGGCTCAAAGCCATATCGTGCAACTGCTGTGATCATACTAGAACTATAAACCATAACAAGTCCAAATGAACATAACAGGATAACAGCCAATATTAATGAATAATCATATGATTTTATTATTTTTTTCATCATAATTATCTCTTCCTTACTTAAAAACATGAAGTAAATCTAGTTGTACCTTTATTTTACTATATCTTCGCTTTTTATAGAGGAAAATCCTTTAAAATCATCATATTTTTATCAATAAACTAAAAAAACTCAAACTATTACATGTGAGTTTGAGTTTTTAGTCAACTATTTTGTTGTAAATGCATCGTGTAATGCAGACAACTCTCTTTCAAGCGAATCAAGAAGTTCTTTTCCTTCACGTTCCTCAACTAAACCAAGCCTTACAGCGAAGTCTATTTCTCTAGATAAACCAAACATTTGTGTATCTAAAACCTCTTCATAAAGTGGACATTGAGGCATCGTTAAATTATCCATTTGAACCTTGATTAATTTCATGATTTTATCAGCATCTGCCTTAAGTACCGCAAGTGCCTTTTCTCGATGATTAACAGCAATCTCAGACGCCAATTTAATCCCTCCGTTTCCGAGCGATTACCCTATTCTATGTATTAATATTAAATCCATTGAAAGAAAAAAGCAAGGACAAACAGACTAAAGATTAAATAATCCTCTAAAATTTAAGCCTATTTGCTAATTCTTAAATATTATCATAATGGAATTAGATTTTTATAAGTTAAAGCCAATGTATTTTTACACAAATGATGTTCACTTTCGCAATGGAATTAATTGTAAACCTCATTGAAAGGATTGCTTTCTTAACATGTGACAAATTTTCCATAAAAGCTTATACTAGCGTTGTAAAGGGGTGTTCATAATGAATTCAATTATTATTATAAAAGGAAAGGTAAATTATCAAGTTACCTTAGATCCAGGAGTTTGGATTTTCGATGATAGAAAAGTTGATTTAACAACATATTTTCATACGGAACAGGAATCAAAAGATGAGTTAGAAGAGTATACGAAAGCGGTATCTAAACACTGGGAACGTGAAATTCGTGAAGGAGCTATTTACCCTCCAACACTTAAGACAGAACGTACATATGAAAAAGAAAAAATTTTGAACGGAACCTTTGGAATTCCTTTTAAACCCTTCCTTCAAAATGCAGAGACCCAAGATGATGCAAAAGAGGTTCAATTTATTACAAAAGATCAGAAATACATCGTTTCACTTGGAGATGCTTCAGAGATGATCTTAGGGTTTAGCAAGAAAGGAAAACCTCTTAAAGAAGATGGTCCTATTCACGTTTATTATGGTGATGGATCAAATGTTGATTCACCAATAAAACATGTAAAGGAAATTATAGTTTCTTAATGAGTTAAGAAAAGGGCTGATCAAAGCCCTTTTCTTTTTGACTAATTGTAGAGCACTATAGTAAGTCAGCCGCAAGCTGAGCTAACCCAGATCTTTCTCCTTTTACCAGCCTTACATGACCGGCTATAGGCTGATCTTTAAACTTTTCCACAACATAGGTTAGTCCATTATTATATTCATCTAAATAAGGATGATCTATTTGTTCAGGATCCCCCATTAGAACAATTTTACTTCTCTCACCAACACGCGTAAGAATTGTTTTCACTTCATGTTTTGTTAAATTTTGTGCTTCATCAATAATAATAATTTGCTCAGGTATACTTCTCCCACGAATATACGTTAAAGCTTCTACTTCAATTGACCCCATACCAGCTAATATCGCATCAAGCTCACCTGGCTTTTTGGTATTAAAGAGATATTCAAGGTTATCAAATATTGGCTGCATCCACGGTCTAAGCTTTTCTTCTTTCTCACCAGGTAAAAATCCTAAATCTTTTCCAACAGGTACGATCGGTCTTGCAACAAGTAACTTTTTGTAAGAACCAAGATCTTCAGTTTGCATAAGGCCTGCCGCTAAAGCAAGTAATGTTTTTCCAGTTCCTGCTTTTCCAATTAATGTAACTAAAGGCAAGTCCGTTCTAAGTAAAAGCTCCATAGCCATCGTTTGCTGAACATTTCTAGGTTTAATTCCCCAAATGTGGTCATGATCAAATACAAGTCTTTGGATTTTTTTACCTGAATGATCCACCTTACCAATCGCAGATGAAGAACCTCCAAGTGCATCTTTCATGATCACAAATTGATTTGGATAAAAAGGATGATTCGTTATTTCTGATAATATTAACTCATTTTTTTCATAAAAACGATTTAAATTTTCATTGCTAATATACAAGTCGAGAAAGCCTGAATAGATGTGATCAATTTCAACTACTCGATCACTTAAAAAATCCTCAGCTATTAAACCGATCGCATCAGCCTTTACTCGAACGAGCGTGTCCTTACTTACTAAAATAACTGCTCGGCCATTTTCTTTCGTTTGTTCCTCTAAAGATAAATTCTTTGCAACTGCAAGTATTCGGTTATCATTTGTTTTTTCAACAAAAATTTCTTGTAATTGGTGAAAAGACCGATGATTTAATTCTATCCTTAATGACCCACCATTTGGTAAAGGAATTTTCTCATGAAGTTTGCCTGTTTCTCTAAGCTGATCAATCAATTTTGAAACTTGTCTTGCATTTCTACCTATTTCATCCATATACCGCTTCTTTGAATCAACCTCTTCTAAAACCACTGCTGGAATTACTACTTCATTTTCTTCAAAAGAAAAAATTGAATTCGGATCTTGCAATAATACATTTGTGTCTAAAACATAAATCTTCCTCAAACCTCCGCCTCCTACTCCGTTCCTATTTTTTTATGGAGTTTATACAATTAGGTGGTGAAAAAAAGTCAAGCTGTGAATGAAGCGTTGCTAAAATATATGAAAGAATGAATAAAGATAGAAGGTTTATTAGACAATAAAATTAAAAAGCAGTAAAAAAACTTCTTTTCAACTGAAATTCTGATGTCAAATGAACAATTAAATTCAATGAATAACACTAAATTCTAAAAAATCTTAAGGAGTGATCTCATGAAATTCATTACAATTCTTTTGTTATCGTTCCTCATCATAACCGGTTGCAATCAAGACCAGGGTGCCAATGATACGCAAAAAAATGGCGGAAACGAAACACCAATAAATGTTAAAAACAGCGTAGAAGAGCATGTTGATCGTAAAACAGGACAAGAAATCTCAAAGCATCTTGTGGAGCTCGCAACTCAAATACCTGAAGTTAACGATGCAACAGCTGTTGTGCTTGGACAATTTGCAGTTATTGGTATTGACGTTAATTCAAAGCTTGATCGTAATAAAGTAGAAACAATAAAATATACAGTTGCAGAAAGCTTAATGCATGATCCATATGGAGCAAGAGCAATCGTCATTGCAGATGCAGATACAAACGTTAGACTACGTGAAATGGCCAACGAAATTCAGAAAGGACGACCAGTTGTTGGTATCTTAGACGAGTTAGCAGCCATTGTAGGACGTGTCGTACCAGAAGTACCGTCTGAAATCTTAGATAACCAGCAAAAACAACCAACAGAGCAAGGTAAAAATCAACTAAATGAGCAAGAAGAAAAGTCGTTAGAAAAAGTACAGCAAGATCAATCGAATGGTCATTTAAACGATAAGTAAATCAGTTACTTTTTTAAATTAAAACAAGACTGCCTGGAACAATTTATGAATACCTAATACGAGTTAGCGGTGTTAGGGTCATCTTGTTTCAAGCAGTCTTTTTTCTAATCCGACTATAATATATTCACTTTTCAATGATGTTTTTTTAAGGCCTCTAATACTTGTTTATCTAACTTTGATGCCGCTTTTTCATCATACGTTTTTTCATATTTTGGTTCGGCTGAAATTTTTGAACTAGAACATAACATCACGAACTTCGATTATAGATAGTTCAATTAAAGCAAGTTTCAGCGGAACTTCTTCCAACCTTCCCCCTTTAACATGTGCATTTCCGTTAATGGAGTATGTAGATTCGTTAGCGATTAAATTTAAAACAATTGCAGGATGTTTCTTTATATTGTCGATGATTCGTGAGCGTTCATCTACTGCTAATAATATTCGATTAGTTTCCGGAGCAAAAACCCAAGAAATGGCACTTATGTTTGGAGAACCCGTTTCATTATCAATTGTTGCCAAAGTTACATACCGCTCTTGCTGCAAAGCATTAAATAAGGGCTCAATTAACACTGGTTCAACTTTATTTGCCATCTGAATCCTCCCTTTCCATTTTATATACAAATATCATACCTTTTTTTCTAAAAGGTTCCAACTAAAAACATTCCTTCTCTATTCTTTTAAAGGCTTATGTTATAATATGACCAATAGAATTAGTAAAAGATATTAATATAATAAAGAGGTGCCAAATGAGAGTAAAGTGTGTTATCTGTGATACAGTGGAAAACATTGACGATGAAACATTAGTTGCAAAACGACTTAGAAACCGTCCAATTCATACATATATGTGTAATCCTTGTCAAAACAGAATTACAGAAAAAACAAATGAGCGAATTGCAACCGGTAAGTTTCGGCTTTATCAAGATAAAAAGACTGAAGACACCTGGTGAGAATTTTTCAAGGAGCCGTTACCGGACTTATAAGCGGAACAGTATTGGGCTTGTTTTTAAAATTAGTCGAAACAATAACAAATCTAAAGGTTTACACACTATTGCTAAATATTGATTTTATTTATATTGGTTATATTCCTGAAATCTTAGAATTTATTGTTCATCTAGCAGTATCTGTTATGATCGGTATAATCTTTGTTTTTTTAACTCATTTCCTTAAGCTAGTAAAGGTGAAGCAGCAAGTTCTTCTCTCATGTTTTTTAACTATACCAACTGTTTTTTTATATTTCCCTTTAACAATACTTTCCATAAAAGAAACACCTGAGTTACTTGACTTTACAGCTATACTTTGGTGGACATTAGGACACTTACTATACGCCTTAATCCTACCAATTCCACTACGACTTTTTAAATTAACCATAAAATAAAGGTTCTGACTTTTGTCAGAACCTTTATTTTACTTCTTCTGCTTCTTGTTTTTTTGACTGATATAGCCTGATTTTATAAATAATTAAAATAAGTGCTGCAACTACTAGACCTTCTGCAACTGGTAAAAATATTCCTAAAAATGTTAATACCGTACTACCAAAGGCTAAAAAGGTATAAATAACAGCCGATTTTAAAATTGGAAGTTTTTTAGCAAACCCAAGTTTGTAAACAAGAATCGATAAAAATAAGATTGTTAAATATAACATCCACATCCCAAGCTTCGGGTTATCGACAACTTGGTACAGGCTAGGAAAAAACGAAAGTCTTTCTGAAACATCCATCATGTCCCCTCCTCACAAGTTTACTTGCTAGTTACTAACTGTATAAAAACTCTAATTATATACTAACACATAAATTGTTACATCATTTTAGTAAATTGGAGTCTAGTTATGTTAGGTTACCATCCATCCACAAATTGAACTATGAACATTACTTTAAGTGAAAGGCTGATTCTACACAATAGAATCAGCCTTTCAAATTAGCTTTCAAATTACATGCCAGCTAGTTTTTTCTTTTTAGCTGCTTTTTCACGTTCATTTTTATCAAGAATTTTCTTTCTCAATCGAATCGATTCAGGAGTTAACTCACAATATTCATCATCATTTAAATACTCAAGGGCTTCTTCTAATGACATAATACGAGGTTTTTTCATTGTACTCGTTTGATCTTTAGTAGCAGAACGAATATTTGTTTGTTGTTTCATCTTACAAATATTAACAACAAGGTCATTTTCACGAGTGTGTTCTCCAACAATCATACCTTCATATACATCAACACCAGCTTCAACGAAGATCACTCCACGGTCCTCAACACCTTGAATACCGTAAGTTGTAGACTTGCCATTCTCCATTGAAACAAGAACACCTTGGCGACGTCCTCCTACTTTACCAGGTTGCATTGGCTGGTAGCTGTCGAATGTGTGGTTAATGATACCAAATCCACGAGTTAAAGACATGAACTCAGTTGAATATCCAATTAATCCTCGAGCAGGTACATTAAATATTAAACGTACTTGACCATTACCGTTATTTATCATATCAAGCATTTCACCTTTACGAGCTCCGATAGATTCCATAACAGAACCAGTGTGCTCTTCAGGAACATCAATTTGTACACGTTCTACTGGTTCACATCTTACTCCATCAATTTCCTTAACAATAACCTCTGGTTTGGATACTTGTAATTCATATCCTTCACGACGCATGTTTTCAATTAAGATTGATAAATGAAGCTCTCCACGACCAGAAACAACCCATGCATCTGGTGAATCTGTTGGATCAACACGTAAACTTACATCTGTTTGTAATTGAGCTAATAAACGCTCTTCAATTTTACGTGCTGTAACAAATTTACCTTCACGACCAGCAAACGGACTGTTATTTACAGCAAAAGTCATTTGTAATGTAGGCTCATCTATACGTAGAATAGGAAGAGCTTCCTGATGTTCAGCTGGACATACTGTCTCACCAACATTGATATCTTCCATACCTGATACTGCAACAAGGTCCCCTGCGACAGCTTGTTCTACTTCAACACGTTTTAATCCTTGGAAACCAAAAATCTTTGATACACGGAAGTTTTTAATTGAACCATCAACTTTCATTAATGAAACTTGTTGTCCAACCTTCATTGTTCCACGGAATACGCGTCCAATCCCGATACGACCTACGTAGTCATTGTAATCTAACAAAGCTACTTGGAATTGAAGAGGCTCTTCTTTGTTATCAACTGGTGCAGGAATATGATCTACAATAGCATCAAATAATGAAGCCATGTTTTCTTCTTGTTCAGCTGGGTCAGGACTTGTACTTGCTGTACCATTAATAGCTGAAGCAAACACTACCGGGAATTCTAATTGATCTTCATTTGCATCAAGCTCGATGAATAAATCTAACACTTCATCGACTACTTCTGATGGACGTGCAAAATCACGGTCAATCTTGTTTACGACAACAATCGGTGTTAAGTTTTGCTCTAATGCTTTCTTTAATACGAAGCGTGTTTGTGGCATACACCCTTCATAAGCATCAACAACAAGTAATACACCGTCAACCATTTTCATAATACGTTCAACTTCTCCACCGAAGTCAGCATGTCCTGGCGTATCCATAATGTTAATACGTTTGTCTTTATAGTTTATTGCTGTGTTTTTTGCAAGGATTGTAATTCCACGCTCACGCTCAAGGTCGTTTGAATCCATTGCACGTTCAGCAACTTGCTCGTTCGTACGGAATGTTCCAGACTGATGTAAAAGTTGGTCAACCAAAGTTGTTTTACCGTGGTCAACGTGGGCAATAATAGCAATGTTGCGAATATCATTTCGAAGTTTCACAATTTCATCTCCTAAAAATATATAATAACCAAAGAATGAGAGGCTATCTAAATGGTTTTAAAATGCTCATTCCTGTAGTATTCTGAGTTAATACTTTCATTATTTCAAAATCACCTTCGATATTATACCATAAACAATCTAGAAAAGCCGAATGATTTTAAGTAAACTATAAGAAGTAATCAAAAATTAGGCAAAGCCATGGTTGGGAGCTGTCATTTTTAATGAAACAAGGTAAATGGATTTTTCTTGTATTAGCTGTATTAGCAGCCCTTTTTATGATTGGAATTGGAGTGGCCGTTGGTGAACGAAGCATCCTGGGAATTATTTTAGCCATCATTGGTCTAAATGCTGTAATGGCTACTGGTTTTATTATGAAAAAAAGAATGAGAGAAAAAGGCTTAATATAAGATCCTCTCCTTTTCTCTAGAAATTAAAGAAACTCGCCACCTTCGGCGAGTTTTCTTTATAATGGCTTAACAGAGATCATAAATTTTTTATGAGTTGTATCATCCTCTTCAACCTTAAATTGCTCAAATCCACATTTCCCAAGAAATAGAAGCCAGGAATCTCTCTGAATAGGACACCCCGCAAATATTGCTTTATGGCCATTATCACTTAAAACCATTCCGATTTCATTCAGTATGGCTTTTCCATATCCTTTTCCTCTAAAGTTTTCATGAACAATAATCGTACCAATCCAAGGCTTCTCGTTAGCTGGAGACCATTCCAAAACATATGATATACCTATAAGGTGATTTTCATCCAACCATACCCTCCAATCACCGTTGTACATTTTGTATGATGATAGGTATTCAGTAATGTCTTCGACTTTACATTCTTCCTCTTGCCATTCTAGACTTGTCCTAACTAAATCCATGAAAAATGGATAATCACTAGTTTCAAGTATACGAGATGTTAATTTTGTCATTTTACCAAAAATTCTTTAAGGATATATTGATGTAATGATTGTTCACCAATAAAAAAGCTATTCTTATTTAATAGATCAAGTTTTTCTCCTGATAATGTTGATGCGTTTGCACCAACTTCCTCTAGCAGAACCAAACCCGCCGCAAAGTCCCAAGGTGCCAATCTCATCGTCATATAAGCATCTAAACGTCCCGCTGCAACATATGCACATTCAAGCGCTGCTGATCCATAAGACCTTGTACCACGTACCCTTTTAACAATAGGGGTAATTAATTGGTGATCGAACCGTTTATTCTCTGTTACCCACATCGGACTTACACTTAATATAGCTTGCTCGATTTTCACTTCATCACGTTTAGGCAAAGGTAACTCATTCATATAAGCACCCTCTCCTCTAAAAGCATGATAAAGCTCTTTATGTACAACATCATAGATTAACCCTATGTAACCAACACCATCTCCATATACTCCTACAGATATAGCGAAGTTTCTTTGCTGATGGACAAAATTCATCGTGCCATCAATTGGATCAATAATCCACACGACTCCGTCTAAACTTTCCACCTTATCACCATATCCCTCTTCACCAAGGATTTTGTGATCAGGGTAGGTTTCTTGAATTTTACTTATTAAATATTGTTCTACTTCTTTATCCATATTTGTAACCAAATCATTTGGGTTTGACTTGTACTGTATAGAAAGGGCAGAATCAAAAGAGTTTCTTATTAATTCACCGGCTTCTTCCACCCACTGTTTTGCCCTTTGATCTAATTCCTTCCAGTTCGTCATTAAGCAACCTCATTTCTATGTAATAAATCACCATTTCTATATTAAGCATACTGTATGGAATTAACGGAAATCAAGTATCTGACACTTTGTCGCGCAGATAAAAACGAACCTAACCTAAGGTTCGTTTGTAGATATTCTTCTCTACTAAGCTTGAAGTTTCATCCACTCTTTTCTTAACTTTTCTAGTTTTTGCTTACACTCTATTTTTTTCTTTTGATCTTTATTCTGCATAGCTTCGTAAAGGGAGGCTAATTCGTAATCGAGTTCGAGTCTTAACACCCCAATACGATTGTTAATCATTTTCTGACCACTCGTTTTAACTATTTGTTTCATTTTTTACCGCCCCTTTCATTTCATCTTTTTTATAACAAGGTAACCAACAAAGCGATTTCAAAGAATCATTTAATGTTTTAATAGTTTTTTTATATAATATGTGATCGTAAAAAAAGTTGGAACCAATTAGACAAAATTGTGTATTTACCTAATCTATACCACCAAATTATTTTTTAAAACTTTAAAAAGAGAGTATCAAGAATGTATGTTCGGGTAGTTTTAACTAGTAAATAATCAATCGTTTTTAAGGTAAACTTAAGGAAGACATATAACTGGGAAAGAGGACGGAAATTGTTTATAATAATTATAAATTAAAATTAGATATAAACTAGGAGGAACTTTGATCGATGAAGTTTAATGGGTTCACAAATGAAGATTTTGAAACATTTACAATAGATGGTCTGGATGAACGGATGGAAGCAATTCGAGGACGTATTCAACCAAAATTCCATGAGTTAGGACAAGCTTTAACAGATGATCTTGCTTCTTTGCTGCAAAAAGAAATGTTTTTACATATAGCAAAGCATGCAAGAAGAACGGTAAATCCACCTAAAGATACATGGTTGGCTATTGCGGATAATAAACGTGGATATAAACAGCATCCTCACTTTCAGGTTGGATTATTTGATGACCATCTTTTTATTTGGCTGGCATTTATTTATGAATTACCAAACAAGGAAAATATTGCAAAAAAATTCTTAGAACATCTTGATAAAGTTGTAGATATTACACCAGAAGAATACTATGTTTCTTTAGATCATACAAAGAAAGATGCTAAGCCACTTCAGGAAACTGATTTAAAAAAAGCTTTAGAAAGATTTAGAGATGTAAAAAAAGCGGAATTTCTTATTGGTCGTCATTTCCGAGCGGAAGACCCAATTGTACGAGACGGAGATAAGTTATATAAAGTCATTCGTGAAACATATGAGACATTACTTCCTCTTTATAAGCTGTCGTTCGATAAATAAAAAAAACAAATCGTTTGTGATAACAAAACGTCCAAAGTACTTTTACTACTTTGGACGTTTTGTTTCTTACATTTTCAATAAATGAACTTCTTCAGCATCTTTTGCTTTTTTGATCACGCGATAGGATGAATAACCGCTCACTTCTTCAAACTCATTGCATATTGTCTTTTCTTCCGCCTTGCTTGGCACAATCTCTTTAAATCTTCGATATGCTGTCATTAGTACTGTCCGATCGATTCCATTTTCATATGCTTTCTCAATACATTCAAAAAAATGAATCACATCAACTGTTTCTTCTGTGTTCCAGTCTAGAGAAATAGGATATTGATATTCCATGTATAATGCCTCACTTCCACTGTGTCTATGAACATTATGTCCATTCTTTACGGATTGTTTCTGCCTCTTTAGTAATTCGACTAACTAGCTCTTGTACAGAAGGTATGTCTGATATTAACCCCATTACTTGCCCTGCCCATGCAAACCCATCATTAATCTTACCATCATATATGTATCTTTTGTTAGCTCCTCCACTAATATAAGTTTTTAATTCTTCATACCCACCAGAATTCTTTTCAATTTCTAAGATTCTGTCTGTCCATTCATTAGCAATTGCCCGAGCAGGTGCTCCAAGTGACTTTTTAATAACAACTGTGCTGTTTTCATCTCCATTAATTAATGCTTTCTTATAAACAGGGTGTGCATGAATGCATTCTTTCGTAGCAATAAATCTAGTGCCCATTTCAATTCCTTCAGCTCCTAAGCTTAAAGCAGCCATTAGCCCTCTACCATCAGCAATCCCACCTGAAGCAATAACAGGTATTTTGACAGCGTCGACTACTTGAGGAACAAACACCATAGTACCTACATCTGTTCTTCCAAGATGTCCCCCGCCTTCTTGTCCTACTACCATTACAGCATCTGCACCCAACTCTTCTGCTTTGATTGCCTGCCGTTTTGCTGCTACTAAGACCAGTTTTTTTATTTCCGTGCCTTTAAGTAAATCAAAAATAGGACTGGGATTTCCACCTGTCATAGAGATCACTGGAACATCTTCCTCTATCGCTACTTGTACTAGCTCTTCATATCCTTTTCCATGTTGGCCGATTGCAAAATTCACGCCAAACGGTTTTGATGTTTTATCACGTATCTTTTTAATTTCATCACGAAGTGCATCAGTTGTTCCAAGTGACATAGCTGTAATTTGCCCTAACCCACCAGCATTTGAAACAGCTGCAGCTAAATCTGAATAGGCTAAATACGCTAACCCCCCCTGTATAATTGGATATTGAATCCCCAAAACATCAGTTACTCTTGTTCTCCAATTCATTTCTTCCCCTCCTTTATTAAATAACTATTCTAGACTTGCTAATTTCTCCCTTCTATCTTTTTATTTAATCTTTTCTGTTGACTGACTTTATTGATAGCGATATAATTCATTTGTTTTATGTCTAATAATAACGCAGATTTCGACATAAACTTATGTAATACAAGTAAAACTTAAAAGTATCGGATCTCATACATAATAGACGCTAAACATCATCCGTTGCTTTTGATGTCTTAAAAAACACAATAATATCTTTCAAAAAAGAAGGTGGGAACAACTTTGTCACAAAAAGAAACACCATTGTTCACTGGTTTAATTGAACATGCAAAAAAAGACCCTATTCAGTTTCATATTCCAGGACATAAAAAAGGAGCAGGGATTGATCCTGAATTTAGACAATTTATTGGTGATAACGCCTTATCAATCGATCTAATTAATATCGGACCTTTAGATGACCTCCATGCCCCTAAAGGAATGATAAAAAGAGCTCAAGACTTAGCAGCGGAAGCATTTGGTGCAGATCATACATTTTTCTCCGTTCAAGGAACGAGTGGTGCCATTATGACGATGGTTATGACTGTTTGTGGGCCTGGAGATAAGATTATCGTTCCTAGGAATGTTCATAAATCCGTTATGTCTGCCATTGTCTTTTCAGGCGCAACACCTATTTTCATTCACCCTGAAATTGATAAAAACCTCGGTATTTCTCACGGTATAACAACGGATGCTGTTGAAAAAGCACTTGAACAACACCCTGACGCAAAAGGTGTACTTGTAATAAATCCTACCTATTTTGGGATTTCTGCTGATTTAAAGAAAATCGTTGAAATTGCTCATTCATACTCAGTTCCAGTTTTAGTCGATGAGGCACATGGTGTGCATATACATTTTCATGAAGATTTACCTTTAAGTGCAATGCAAGCAGGTGCCGATATGGCCGCAACTAGCGTTCATAAACTAGGGGGTTCAATGACCCAAAGCTCTGTATTAAATGTAAGAGAAGGACTTGTATCACCACAACGTGTTCAATCCATTTTAAGTATGATGACAACCACCTCAACTTCGTACTTGCTTCTTGCTTCACTTGATGTTGCAAGAAAACGATTGGCAACCGAAGGGCATGAACTTATTCAGAAAACGATTGAGTTGGCTAATTATACGAGAGATAAAATAAACGAAATTCCTAACATATCTTGTATAGGTAAAGAAATATTAGGTACTAAAGCAACATTTGATTATGACCCAACAAAATTGATTATTCCAGTTTATGAACTTGGTATTACTGGCTATGATGTTGAAAAATGGCTTCGAGAAAAATACCTAATTGAGGTAGAATTATCTGATTTGTACAATATCCTTTGTATTATTACACCTGGGGATACGAAAAATGATGTTGATACATTAATTAAAGCATTAAATGAGCTATCTTCAGAATTTAAGGCAATGAAAGAGCAAGGTGATGTAAAAGAACGCATTTTATTACCTGATATCCCAGTACTTGCGCTTACACCGAGAGATGCATTTTATTCGGAAACTGAAATTGTGTCCTTTGAAGAATCCGCAGGTAGAATTATTGCAGAGTTTATCATGGTTTACCCTCCAGGTATACCAATTTTCATTCCAGGGGAAATCATTACTGAAGAAAATTTAACATATATTAAGAAAAACTTAGAAGTAGGTTTACCAGTTCAAGGTCCAGAGGATCCTACACTTAACAAAATACGAGTGATTAAAGAACATAGAGCAATTAGATAACCCCCCCTTTTTGGGAATTCTAAAACGTATTTTAAGTACAAAACAAAGCTCAAGTACCTATACAAGTACTTGAGCTAATTTTTTCAGTACAATTTTCCAGTACTGAATTTAATAGTCAATCTTCCCTTTTATATATAACCCCTTTTATTTGACCTTTACTGAGCTTCGTTGCTGGTTTTGGCTACAACAATCATTATGACTACATTTACCATATAAAGTTGTCACTTTTTCTCCTTCTACATGACCGATTGTAGAGCTGCAGTGCTGACATACGATTGTTCCCATCTCCATACCCCTTTTCACTCTAGATAATTAAAACTCTTTAATTCTCCTAATCTCTGAAAGCGTTTAATTAACTCGTTATACCCATAATAATATGTCACATTTAAATAGTCAATAGTTAATTGTATAACACATTCATATGTGAATTATTTAAAGTATTTGTTAATAGGGAAGTATATTTTTAGTTAGAGAAGAATACGTATAATCTAGATAAAGTGATTATTACATTCTTAAGTAACAATTTTTATTCACTAATGTTTAGATAAAAAAAGGTCACTCTTTTTCAAGGAATAGAGTGACACATTCTAACGATTATTACCTAATATTTTATTCTCTTTTTTGCCTTTTCCAATTCATTTAATATAGATTGATAAGTGTTTTCCGATAGTACTGTTGAGTCATTTTTATAAGCCTCCACTAACAGCTCAAAGTCTTCAATCGCAGTTGAAGTGCGATGAAAAACTGATTCAGGCATTCTTACACATACATTACCTCGCAGGATACGTATTGTATAATTTTTTGGTTCTTTTGAAACAGCTTGATCCAGCATTTTCAAACCATCTAATGCATATTTTTTCTTATCTTTAGGGATTGGGGTATCTCTCGCTAAAAGTGCTGTAGCACTTCCGTAATATCCTAATGATTCTATGTGATTTGGTTTTTCACTTGCTAACGTTTCAAATAAATGATATGCCTGCTGTGCAGCTTTTTTATTTCCTTTTACACCTTTATGATAAAGATCAACAGCCTCATTAAAACGAAGATTCCATTCTGTATTATTAGCCATAAATAGCCTCCTATTTTTTAAGTTATACGAACAAAGAATTAATCCTCAATACGTATTCCTTTTTCAGTCAAAAACTCCGAATAAAATAAACTTTCATCTTCCTTAGCAAGTTCAGACCAAATTTCTTTGGCTTTATGAACAAAATATTTTTTCTCATAAACAGTTCCAAGATCAGCTAATACCATTAAATATTGACTTTTGGTTATATCAATATCTGTGTTACTTTGATACATTTTAATAACTGCTTCAAAATCCTTAATTATCTGATCACTACAACGAAAGAAAGTATCCGGAAGGCTAAATTGTATATAGGCTCGATGTAGAAGAAGTTGAATATACCTTGGATCATTGATCGGAATTGATGTATTTAGTTTCTTTAGCCCTTTTATAGATTTACTAAAGACCTCATAAGGATCCGAGAAGAATCGACCCAGTAAGGTTAACGACGCGGAATAATAAAACTTTGCTACCGGGCAGCTGCTATATTCTTTTTGAATGAATTCCCATAAAGCCAGTGATTGTTTTGCTGCCTTTTCATTACCGTTCACACCAATATCATGAAGTTTTAATGCAGTTTCATATAATTGTTCCTTTGGTTTTTCCATTATTTCATCAAGTATTAGCTCTTCAAATGAAAAGACGTTAATTAATTCGTTGGCTTTGGTAACAATCTCTTTATTTGATGAAAATTCAACAAGTTTATGCCATTGTTTTACTGCTTCCTCTACCATATCTAATCGAACAAAGCATTCTCCAAGCCTAAGTAGGATATCTTCATAGATAGCCAAAGAAAAAATAGTAGGATCTTTTTCATACTGAGCTGATAAATATTGAAAATCACGTGCTGCAGTTGAAGATCGAAAAAAGAAAAACTCTGGCAATCGATAACTTTGCATCGCCCTCCCATATCGTATTTTATAAGTTGTAGGATATTCACTTACAAGCTTATCTAATAGATTTGCAGTCTTATAAGCATTTGTGAATAATTCAACCATACCGGCAAAACTATGACTATTTTTAATTGAGTTCAAATGAACATTGTAAGCTTGTAAAATTGGATTATTAGAATCTTTATCCATTAATCGTGAGACTTTTTTCATCACCTTAAGTAAAGAGACCTCATCACTACAAATTGCCATAGTATATAAAGAATGAATTTCATCATTAATAGGGTCATTTATATTAGCTACTGGTAAAGATTTTAATTTGCTATTAAACTTAGGTATTTGATATGAAGAATCTATATCTAATAATTTATTTGCTACCTCCGTGGCTTCTTCTATCTTACCTAAACGTTCATACGCAGTAATTAAACTCTTCATTGTTTCAATACATAGTGTTTGTGGAATTCCATAAGAATTGCGTTCATACATGTTTATAATACATTCAAAATCCTCAATTGCTGTTTCCGTTCTATGAAATCGACTTTCAGGCAAGTTATTGGCAACATTCCCTCGTAATGTTCGAATTAATGCATTAGAAGGATCTTTTAATACCGCTACATCAAGCAACTTTAGACCTTCATTTGCATATTTCCCTTTCTCTCTCAGATCAAATGTATCTCTTGCTAGCAAAGCCTTTACTGATCCAAGATAAGCCATTAATTCCGTATTATTGGGATCATCTCTTAAAAGTTCCTCAAAAAGACGATGTGCTTCAATACCTGCTTTTTTATCTCCCTTAATTGCCTTGTAATAACACTCTACACCTTTATCAAACTGTTCCTCCCAATATTCCTCTAAATTTTCATAAGAATTCATGGAACATATCAAACCTCCAATCAACATTCGTATTTTAAAAATACAGTGATAATCTATGATTTAAAACAGAAACAAGTGTCAGAAATATAGAAAAACTATAAAATAGTCTATATTTTTAACAAAGTAAATGTAGAGATATTCAAGGCTTACTAGACGTTATTGGATATTATTGAAATTTCCTTTATGCATCATGGATTGTCGTATAGATTTACCTTAGGTTGGGTAAAGATACTGATGAACCAGAATATAACCATTTATCCTGGTTTGCGATGCATTTTAGTTTAGTGCAGGGATGGGTATTGGTTTAGTGTTCTGAGGTGTTTCTGAACCCACTCATCATTATAGTGGTCTACCAACTGGTGAAGGCTTTACAGATCAATCAGGAAGGGATGCATTGCGCTACTCTTTTTTTCATTAAGGTTTACATCCCTGGGCTATTTATTCAGCTATGATAAAGTTGATGAAAAATTGGGATTCTAATTAATTTTATTTCTGTATTTGGCGACTGTTTTTGGAGTAGCCACTTCTTTAGGCTTTTGGGGCTGCTCAAATAAGCGGAGGTATTTCTTATTTATTTAAAGGAATTGAGAAATAACTTTACAACTCAAATTACCATTATATTAATTGTAACTGTCTTATTTATGTTATCAGTACAAACTGTTCTTAATAAAGGAATTAAATATTTAAGTAACTTAAACGTAGTATCGGCGCTCTGTTTGCAGTATTAGATCACTTTCTTTTGCAGTGAATATAATCCTAATTGTTTTCTCATTATTAAAATCATTGCAACAAGAAAATATTGTTAAAAAGTAAAATGGGTACCAATATGGTACTCATTTTTTCAATCCGAAATAAACAAAATAATTTGATTTGCAATAGCAAATAGCAGGAGAGAAAAAAGAGAAAAGTATATCGCATTTTTCCTCGCCTTTATTAAAGTATAGGCAATTAAATATGAAAGATAGAAAAACATGACCAATAAGATAATTTTTGCTAATAAGCTATCTTTTTTTGAAAGCCATTCTATCACGCTATAGCTACTCCACAAAAGGAGATGAGTAACAGAAAGCAAGCTCCATGTTTTTTTCATTTCATCCTCCCCCTTTATCAATTCTTATGCAAAAATATAAGATTCTTTCAGGGATTTTGAAACTTAATCTTAATTATTTGTATAGAAACTTCATTATATTTTTCATTTATGTAACAAATAGATGACAATAGGAAGAAAATTGAATTATTATGATAAAATGTGTTTAATTTAGATACATATTTTTGAATTTTATAAATGAAATTCTGACATAAATAATTATTTTGTTCTATTTTATTCTATTAAAAAGAGGTGGACATGGATGAAAAGATCAATACTTATTGCCTTCATCATACCAGTCATTGTTCTTTCTTCATGTGAAAATTTGCTGTTTTCAGAAGGTCCCTTAAATGAAGATATTCCACAAGACAAACAACTAGTGTTTTTTTCCGATGATGAAAATATTCAGCGTGAAGCAGTCTATTATGATGCCTTATTGGACATTAAAAAGAATTTCCCAGAGGAATTTGAGAATATGAAAATAATCTCAGAGAAAACAGATCATAATCAATTCGAAATTGAAACTTTTCCTTCGCTTCTTGTTATTGATAAGAAACAAGTTTTAGTACAAATCGAAGGAACCGTCGTATCAAAAGAAGATATATTAGAGCCTGTTTCAAGCGCTCTATCGAAATAGAAAAAAATACATGCAAAAAGGCTGACTTTAATAGTCAGCCTTTTCTTTATTATTTTACGATATGGATTGGACTACCAATTGCAACTTCAGCAGCTTCCATTGTGATCTCACCTAATGTTGGGTGAGCATGAATTGTCATTGCAATATCTTCTGCTGTCATACCAGCTTCAATTGCTAATCCTAACTCTGAAATCATGTCTGAAGCACTTGGTCCAGCGATTTGTGCACCAATTACTAATCCATCTTCCTTACGAGTTACAAGTTTTAAGAAACCATCAGTATTGTTAAGTGATAACGCACGACCATTTGCAGCAAATGGGAATTTAGAAGCATTCACTTCAATGCCTTCTTCTTTTGCTTGAGCTTCTGTGTAACCTACAGAAGCTAATTCTGGCTCAGAGAATACAACAGCAGGAATAGCTAAGTAATCAATCTCTGCTTTTTCTCCAGCAATTGCTTCTGCAGCAATTTTACCTTCATAAGAAGCTTTATGAGCTAAAGGTGGCCCCTCAACAATATCACCGATTGCATAGATGTTTGGAATGTTTGTACGGCATTGTTTATCAATTTTGATAACACCTCTATCCGTCATTTCAACACCAACTTGCTCTAAACCAAGTTCATCAGTGTTTGGACGGCGTCCTACCGTAACTAATAAGTAATCAGCTTCAACAGTTTTTTCTTCACCGTTTACTTCAAATGTTACTTTAACACCGTTGTCTGTTTCTTCCACACCTTTTGCCATTGCTTTTGTGTGAATTTCAACATTTCCTTTTTTCTTTAGGTTACGTTTAACAATCGCACTCATTTGTTTTTCAAAACCAGCAAGAATTTCGTCAGCAGCTTCGATAAACGTTACTTCAGTACCAAAATTAGCATACGCTGTACCAAGCTCAGTTCCGATATATCCGCCACCGATTACAACAAGCTTATTAGGAATTTCCTGAAGGTTTAATGCACCTGTAGAATCTAATACACGCTTAGAGTATTTGAAAGCAGGGATTTCAATTGGACGTGAACCAGTTGCGATAATTACATTTTTAAATTTGTAAGTTTGTGAAGACGTTTCGTCCATAACTTTTACAGTTTCGTTATCAACAAAGTATGCTTCACCACTAACTACGTCAACTTTATTACCCTTAAGTAATCCAGCTACACCGCCAGTTAGTTTTTTCACAACACCTTGTTTAAATTCTTGGACTTTTGAAAAGTCAACAGTTACGTTTTCAGCTTTGATACCCATATCTTCAGAGTGTCTAGCTTCTTCATAACGGTGTCCAGCAGCGATTAGCGCTTTTGAAGGAATACAACCAACGTTTAAACAAACCCCTCCAAGTGTTGCT
This sequence comes from Metabacillus sp. B2-18, assembly GCF_021117275.1. Classification (NCBI taxonomy): domain Bacteria; kingdom Bacillati; phylum Bacillota; class Bacilli; order Caryophanales; family Bacillaceae; genus Metabacillus; species Metabacillus sp. B2-18. Next base: position 1,753,772 of record NZ_CP088245.1, on the reverse strand, counting down.
TTTTCAACTACTGTTACTTTTTGTCCTAGTTGTGCAGCGCGGATTGCTGCAACGTATCCGCCTGGACCTGCTCCTATGACAAGAGTATCTGTTTCAATTGGGAAATCTCCTACTACCATCGATTACGCCTCCATTAAAATTAATTGTGGATCGTTAAGTAAACGCTTGATGTGGTTAAGAGCATTTTGAGCTGTAGCACCATCGATCATTCTGTGGTCAAAGCTTAATGATAAAGCAAGAACCGGAGCTACAACAATCTCTCCATCACGAACAACAGGTTTTTCTGCAATTCGTCCAATACCTAAAATAGCAACCTCTGGGTGGTTAATTACTGGAGTGAACCATTGACCACCTGCAGAACCAATGTTAGTGATTGTGCAAGAAGCACCTTTCATTTCATTTGGTGCAAGCTTACCTTCACGCGCTTTTGTAGCAAGTCCGTTAATTTCATCAGAAATTTCAAACACAGATTTGCGCTCTGCATTTTTCACAACTGGTACTAGAAGACCTTTTTCAGTGTCAGCAGCAATACCAATGTTGTAATAATGCTTCTGAACAACTTCTTCTGTTTTGTCATCAAGTGAAGTATTAAGTACAGGATACTTTTTAAGTGCTGAAGTAAGAGCTTTCACTACGTACGGTAAATATGTTAACTTAATACCCTGCTCTGCTGCAACATTTTTAAATTGTTTTCTATGAGAAACTAAATTTGTTACATCCACTTCATCCATTAAAGTTACGTGTGGAGCAGTATGTTTTGAGTTAACCATTGCTTTAGCAATAGCTTTACGGATTGGACTCATTTTTTCACGAGTCTCTGGGAATTCACCCTCTGGAATTGCTTGAGCTGCAGCTGGTTGAGCTTGTTTCTCTTCTTTTGCAGCTGGTGTTTCTTCTGTAGTAGCTGGTTGAGCAGTAACTCCTCCACCTTGTAAGAATGAATCAACATCCTCTTTTAATACACGACCATTTTTACCGCTACCTGAAACTTGACGAATATCCACATCTTTTTCACGAGCATATTTACGTACAGAAGGCATAGCAATAACACGCTTAGAAGGATCTACCTCTACTTCTGCAGGTGCAGCAGCAGGTGCTTCTGTTTTCTCTTCTGCAGCTGGTGCAGGTTCAGCTTTTTCTTCCTTCTTAGGCTCATCATCACCATGGTCACCTTTGAATTTTAGGTTTTCGTAACCAGGTGCATCAAAAGTAATAATTGTTTGACCAACAGTTGCAACTGTTCCCTCTTCTACATTTACTTCTGTAACTGTACCTTTAACTGGTGATGGGATTTCAACAACCGCTTTATCATTTTGAACTTCAGCAAGGACATCATCTTCTTCAACCTTGTCGCCTGGTTTAACGAACCACTTTACAATTTCACCTTCGTGGATACCTTCACCAATATCAGGCAGTTTAAATTCAAATGCCAAATCATTCAACCTCCTATAATTATGTTAAAAATTCGTTTTGAAGTATTAATTAAAATTCAAGAACTTTTCTAGCAGTTTCTAAAATATCTTTATAAATTGGCAACCAAATATTTTCCGCTTCAGTAAATGCGTATACAGTATCAGGAGCAGCAACACGCAATACTGGTGCTTCTAAGCTTAAAATTGCTCTTTCAGTAATTTCAGCCACTACATTAGCCGCAATACCTGCTTGTTTTTGTGCTTCTTGAACGACAATTACACGACCTGTTTTTTCAACAGATGCAATAATTGTTTCAATATCTAACGGGCTGATTGTACGTAAGTCAACAACCTCAACAGAAATACCTTCTTTTTCTAATTCATCCGCAGCCTTTAATGATTCATGAACCATTGCTCCGTAAGTAATAATTGAAAGATCTGTACCTTCACGTTTTACATCAGCTTTACCAATTTCGATCGTATATTCTTCTTCAGGAACTTCCTGACGGAATGAGCGATATAATTTCATGTGCTCCAAGAATACAACTGGGTCATTATCACGAATAGCAGAGATTAAAAGTCCTTTTGCATCATAAGGTGTTGAAGGAATAACAACTTTAAGTCCAGGTTGTTGTGCAACAAGACCTTCCAAGCTATCAGCGTGAAGCTCTGGTGTATGTACGAATCCACCAAATGGGGAGCGAATTGTTACTGGAGCAGTCCAATGTCCACCTGAACGATAACGCATACGAGCTAATTGACCATTTAATGAATCCATTACTTCATAAACGAAACCAAAGAATTGAATTTCCATAACTGGACGGAATCCAGTTAAACCGAAACCAACTGTTAGTCCACCAATACCAGACTCAGCAAGTGGTGTATCGAATACACGGTCTTCTCCAAACTCTTTTTGAAGTCCTTCCGTCGCACGGAATACCCCACCGTTCACACCAACGTCTTCACCATATACAAGGACGTTTTCATCATTTTTTAATTCGGTGCGTAATGCATCAGTGATGGCTTGAATCATTGTCATTTGTGCCATGGATTATTTCGACTCCTTTGCTTTGTAAATTTCATATTGCTCTTTTAGGTTATAAGGCATTTCTTCGTACATGATTTCCATCAAGTCCGTTACCTTTTGTTTTGGATATTTATCAGCTTTTTGAATAGCATCTTTAATATCTTCTTTTGCTTGTTCAATAACTTTATTTTCTTCTTCTTCGTTCCAGATTCCTTTGTCCTCTAAGAACTTACGGAAACGAACTAATGGATCTTTAGCTTCCCACTCATTTTCTGTTTCTTTTGTACGGTAACGTGTAGGATCATCACCAGCCATAGTGTGTGGTCCATAACGGAATGTTAATGTTTCAATTAATGTAGGACCTTCTCCGTTAACTGCACGCTCACGAGCATCACGAACTGCAGCATAGACTGCTAATGGATCCATACCATCAACTTGAACACCTACGATACCAGCTGCAACTGCTTTTTGTGCAATAGTTTGTGCTGCAGATTGTTTTTCAACTGGAGTTGAGATCGCATAGCGGTTATTTTGTACAACGAAGATTGCAGGAGCTTTATATGCACCAGCAAAGTTAATACCTTCATAAAAATCACCTTGTGATGCACCACCGTCACCTGTATAAGTGATCGCAACAGCTTGTTTGCCTTTCTTCTTAAGACCTAATGCAACTCCAGCTGTTTGGATGTATTGTGCACCGATGATAATTTGTGGAGATAAGCAGTTAACTCCTTCAGGCATTTGGTTACCATGGAAATGTCCACGAGAAAACAAGAATGCTTGATATAACGGAAGACCATGCCAAATGATTTGTGGAACATCACGGTATCCAGGTAAAATCCAATCTTCTTTTTCTAAAGCATATTGAGATGCAATCTGAGAAGCTTCTTGTCCTGCAGTTGGAGCATAGAAACCTAAACGACCTTGACGGTTTAATGAAATAGAACGTTGATCTAAAATGCGTGTATAAACCATACGACGCATTAATTCTTTTAATTGATCATCACTTAATTCTGGCATTGCCGCTTCATTTACGACTTTACCTTCTTCATTTAAAATCTGGAATGTTTCAAAAACCTTAGAAATAGCTTCAAACTGTTTCTTACTGTCTACAACAGCGCCTTTTGTTTTTGCAGCCATTTTATAACCTCTTCCTTTCCATTTTAAGAGTGTTGTTCAATCCATATTGAGAATTGAACTTCAAAAGTATTAGTAAGAGAATTCCAATATTCACAGCAATAGGTTACCCTAAAATCATATGGATGACACAATTTTTTTGAATTCGACTTTTCTTACCCTTATACCACTCACGAGATGTATAAAAACGTTCTCTATGTATGGTTTGGTGGTCTGTTTAGCCCACACTGTATTAGTTTAAATTTAAAATAAACTGATACACATTAACAATTCATTTACAAGTTTACACCAATGTTTTCACGCCCGTCAATCAGTTTATATCTATAATAGCTAAAGAATAATAAATTTTATCCTTAATCTTTTTCCCTGTTTCTTCAAACTGTATTATCACAAATACAAACACTGTAACATTGTTTGTAATACAGTTTTATATAAAACTTGTATTTATTATATATACTCGACAATTTTCACCTTCTCGAACACTGCGTTTTCATATTTAGCTAATAATTTATTCAGCTTTAAATGAATACCATTCGGAATAAGAGAATCAACAGTGCACAAAAAAGAACCTCCCAAGTGGAAGGATCTTCATAAGCATAGCATTATTCACTTTTTTCAACATTTAAATTGGCTTCTTCATAAAACTTTATTTTTAAATCATTATATTGTTCCGTTAGTTTGTTAAATTCATTATTTTGTTCCATAACAGATTGATATGACTTATTAACTTTATCTATTTGTGTTTCCAACTGCTCCATCTCCAAATCTTCCTTTTGAAGCATTGAATACAGTTCTTTGTCTAAAGAAATTGACTTTTTGTAGTTTTCATAAAGTTTTTCGTATGATTTATATCGACCTTCCATTGCAGACTTAAGCTCTTGTGCAGATTGTAAAAGTGTTTCATCCTTAATTTTTTCTATTTCTTCATTAATTTCATTGAATTTATCTTTCGAAGACATAATACTGTCATATTCCATTTGTATTTTAGATTCTCGTTCCTCTACTGAAGTTAAAGCTTGGTTAGATAAGGAAACAACTTGTGCAAATTCTTTCATTCCCAAATCCATAATCTTATTATAGAGGTCCGCTTCCTTCTTTTCGAGTTCGAGTAATGGCTGTTGTTGTTCTTTAAATGAATCTTCTAATGTAACAGCTTCCTCCAAAATCGTATAAATCTTTTCTTCTGGTGCTGGACCGAAGCAGCCAGAAAGTAAAAACAATAATATTATAAACAAAACGTAATTACTTTTTCTTAGCATCAGAATGTATATCCTCCTAACTTACAGACATTTCTACTATAATTGGTCTAACATATTTTCTCAATAGGTTTTGAATATATATTTGGAATTATTTGGATGGAATCCACTTTTCCAATTTTTGTATTTATTATTTACATTCATATGAGCCTGTCTTAGTTTTTAGACCATTATTTCTTGTGGTTTTCAGAGAGCATTTCTCAAAACCAATCATAGGGGTATACAAAGGAGGTAAAGTATCTAATAACATCAGTAATCAACTGCTCCTTAGGAAAGTTAGAGTCAATTTAATCATATCTAGGCTAATGTCTATACACTTTTGAACTACTTTCATACAGTGTACTATACGCCAAAACAAAGGGCGTAATCATCATGAGGAGGTCGTTAGAATGCATTATTATGATTGCAATTACGGGTGTGGAAATTATGGTCACGGATATGTTGCACCAACAGCTGGATACGGAAACGGCTTTGCGTTAATCGTTGTATTGTTTATTTTACTAATTATTGTTGGTGCAGCTTACATCGGCTATTAAAAATAAAAGTAGAGAAATATGTCAAAGGGCTAACAATTTTTAACTGTTAGCCCTTCTATATTTTTACGAGATACTTTAAGTAATCCCAAAATCTTTTCGATTTCTACTATTTCCTATATAATCTTGTAGTATAATACAATGAAATTATATCTATTTATATATACATAATGACCTGGAGGTCGGTCGGAAAAATATAGCTTGACTTGCCTTAGTCATTCACTAATTAAATACTTTAGCTTTATGTTTAAAGGAGTGTTTACCATGATAACAATGGAAGATATTATAAGAGAAGGTCATCCAACTTTGAGAGAAGTGGCGAAGGAAGTTACATTACCTCCTTCTGATGAGGATAAAGAAACCTTATCTCAAATGATCCAATACGTAAAAAATAGTCAAGATCCGGAAATTTCTGAGAAGTACGGATTACGCCCAGGTATAGGACTTGCAGCTCCTCAAATTAATGTATCAAAAAGAATGATTGCTATTCATGTTGTTGATGAAAAAGGAAACCAGCACAGTTATGCTCTATTTAATCCAAAGATTGTTAGCCATTCTATTGAGAAAAGCTATTTAACTAGCGGTGAAGGCTGCCTTTCGGTTGATCGAGCAGTTCCAGGCTTTGTTCCTCGTTATGCCCGAATTCGCGTTAAAGCTACAAGCCTTGAAGGAAAGAATATTGATATTAGACTAAGAGGTCTATTGTCCATTGTTTTCCAGCATGAGATTGATCATTTAAATGGAGTTATGTTTTATGATCATATTAATGGAGATCACCCGTTTCAAGAACCTGAAAATGCAGTTCCAATTGAACGTTAAAGAAGGGATATACTCCCTTCTTTAGTTTGTCTATGAGTGTTTTTTCTTCACTTTAATGTTTACTCTCTATTGAAGTATTAATACTGCTTTTTTTCGCCAATTTAGCTGAGCTTAAATAAACTCCAGCAAAAACAAACAATAAACCTAAAATCATATGTGGAGAAATACCTTCCCCAAGTAATAAATACCCCCATAACATTGCCGTAATTGGAACGATATAAGTTACCAGCGAAGCAAATTCTGCACTACCTTCTTTAACCATATAATAGTAAAAAAGATAAGCAAATCCAGAACCAAACACACCTAATCCAATTAACGATATAAAAGTATGAGCCGAAAAAACTGATGGTAGATGAACAGATTCATTTAATAATAAAATAAATACTAAGCTGATCATTGTTGAAAAAAACAAAGTAACAATCGATACAATTATAATAGATAATTCCTGTAAATATCTTTTTGCCATTTGAGCGCCTAACCCATAACAAAATGTAGCAAAAAGCATCGTTCCTGCCCCAATAAAGTTTTCATTTATTAAGCTTTCAAAATCAAGATTCAACAAAATTAAAATACCAAAAAACCCAATTGAAACTCCAACCCATTGTCTCCCCTTAACAGGAATAAAGAAAAAGAGTGCCCCAATGACAATTGTCCATAATGGAGTAGTTGCATTTATAACAGAGGCAAGACTACTGGAAATCTTCATTTCACTCATAGCTATGAATGCAAAAGGAAGTGCATTATTAAAAAGTGCTACAAGAAAAAGCTTCAGCCACGGTAGACTTTTAAACCTTACTTTTCTCAACTCTTGCTTTTTAAAAACAAAAAGAATAATGAATAGTGTGATTGTGCCAAATAAACACCGCCAAAACACAACACCCCATGGCCCTAAATCTTCTACAAGGACCTTTATAAATAGAAATGACATCCCCCAAATCATACTTAAAATAAATAATGAACTATATAATTTTTTCATTTCAGTTTATCCTCCTGATGTGTAAAAAGCATGTTTTCAAACTAAGTGAAAATGAAGAAATTGTCAATTTCTTTCACATTAATTCCCATGAAAATATCACAAAAAATGACATATACTAAAACCGATAACATGAGGTCGGTAAATAAAAATTAGGTAGGAGGATTTTCTATGTTAAAAAAATTAAAGAAATCTCTTAGAAGACAGTGGAAACACTTAGTAAAGAGAAAAACAATCGCTTAATAAAGCCTATTCCAACTGGTGCCTATATTTTATTTTTAACTGTGAGTTATAGACTTATTTACCAAAAGTAGAGTCGCTCTTGCCCTATAGGCTTGGCTTGAATAGAAATATCGCATATAATAGAAAAAGTTAGTCTAACATTCGGAAGTTAAGGAGAGATTTGGTAAATGATTTTTAAAGTTTATTATCAAGATAAAATTACAGAGGTTCCTGTTCGCGAACGAACAAACACTCTTTATATTGAAGCAACAACTGAAGCAAATGTGAGATTTAAACTTAAAGAACGCGGCTATAATATTGAATTTGTCACTGCAGTTGATGGGGCATATTTAGAATATGAAAAGCAAAGCGAAAATTATAAAGTATTGGAGATCTGATTGTTATGAAATTTGTAAAAAATGATCAAGTTGCTGTCTTTGCATTAGGCGGACTTGGTGAAATCGGAAAAAACACGTACGGAGTACAATTTCAAGATGAAATCATCCTGATTGATGCTGGAATAAAATTTCCAGAGGATGAGTTACTTGGAATTGATTATGTCATTCCTGACTACACTTATTTATCCAAAAACGAAGATAAAATAAAGGGATTATTTATTACGCACGGACATGAAGACCACATTGGTGGAATTCCATATTTACTTCGTCAAGTAAACATTCCTATTTATGGGGGTAAGCTTGCTTTAGGTTTACTCAGAAACAAACTTGAAGAGCACGGACTTCTTCGACAAACTAAATTAATCGAAATTCAGGAAGATGATATTATTAAGTTCAGAAAAACATCTGTAACCTTTTTTAGAACAACTCATAGTATTCCTGATTCATATGGTATTGTCGTTAAAACGCCACCTGGAAACATCGTACATACTGGTGACTTTAAATTTGATTTTACACCTGTAGGTGAACCTGCAAACTTAACAAAGATGGCTGAGATTGGTCGGGATGGAGTTCTGTGTTTACTTTCTGACAGTACAAACAGTGAGATTCCTACCTTTACGATGTCAGAGAGACGTGTCGGTGACAGTATACACGAAATTTTCCGTAAGGTTGATGGTCGCATTATCTTTGCAACATTTGCATCAAATATACACCGCCTCCAACAAGTAGTTGAAGCTGCGGTTGCACACGGACGTAAAGTTGCTGTGTTTGGGCGAAGTATGGAGGCAGCCATACAAATTGGACAAGATTTAGGATATATTAGTTGTCCTAAAGATACTTTTGTAGATGCACATGAAATTAATCGTATGCCAGCTCATCGTGTGACAATTCTTTGTACAGGATCTCAAGGTGAACCAATGGCAGCTCTATCGCGTATCGCAAACGGCACTCATAGACAAATTCAAATTATACCTGGGGACAATGTTGTCTTCTCTTCTTCTCCAATACCAGGAAATACACTTAGCGTTAGCAAAACGATTAATCAACTGTTCCGTGCAGGAGCAGAGGTAATCCACGGACCACTTAACGACATTCATACTTCAGGTCACGGTGGTCAAGAAGAACAAAAACTTATGCTTAGATTAATGAAGCCAAAATACTTTATGCCAATACATGGTGAATTCCGTATGCAGAAGATGCATGCTAGACATGCAGTAGACTGTGGTGTTGAGGAAGAAAACTGTTTTATCATGGATAACGGAGAGGTTCTAGCAATAGGAGATAAAGAAGTTGGAATTGCTGGGAAAATCCCTTCAGGTAATGTTTATATTGATGGAAGTGGTATTGGTGATATCGGTAACATTGTCCTCCGAGACCGCCGAATTCTGTCAGAAGAAGGTCTTGTGATAGTCGTTGTAAGCATCAACATGAAAGACTTCAAAATCGCAGCAGGTCCAGATATTATCTCTAGAGGTTTTGTCTACATGCGCGAATCTGGTGATTTAATTAATGATGCTCAATCACTAATCTCCAAGCATCTGAACAAAATTATGGAACGTCGCACAAGTCAATGGTCCGAAATTAAAAATGAAATCACTGACACACTCGCTCCATTCTTATACGAAAAAACAAAGCGTCGCCCAATGATTTTACCAATTATTATGGAAGTTTAATTAAAAAAGCAGTACACCGATTGAAAAATCGGGTACTGCTTTTTTAGTCACCTAATAAACGTTTTTCGAAACGGTTAATATCTGTATCCGCACCAATAACGATTAATATATCATTTTTTTGAATAATTTCATTTGCTTGCGGAGAAACAATAATATCTTTTCCTCTTTTTACAGCAACAATATTGATTCCATATTTAGCACGAATATCTAAATCAATGATGGAGTTTCCATTAAGCCTGTCATTTGCAACAATTTCAACGATGCTATGCTCATCAGAGAGCTCTAAATAGTCAAGAACGTTGTTTGAAATAATTTTATGAGCAATTCTTCTCCCCATATCACGTTCTGGATGAACGATACGGTCAGCTCCAATTTTGGATAGTACTTTTTCATGATAATCATTTTGAGCTTTAACAGTAATATGCTTAACTCCTAATTCTTTAAGAATCAATGTGGTTAAGATACTCGCTTGAATATTATCTCCTATCGCAACAATAACATGATCAAAGTTACGGATACCAAGACTTTTTAACACTGTTTCATCTGTGGAATCTCCAACAACAGCATGTGAAGCAACGTTTGCAAACTCATTTACTTTGTCTTCATCTGTATCAATAGCCATTACTTCCATACCCTCTTCACTTAGAGCCCGACAAATACTGCCTCCAAAACGCCCAAGTCCAATTACCGCAAATTCTTTTTTCATCTAAAATCCTCCGCAATATCACAATAAATAGTTAGAAAACGCTTTAAGAAACCAAAATCCTTTTTATAAGCTACTACTATTAAAAATGTTATCACATATCAACTTTTTTTTACAGGACAACTCATGATTATCTTTTTGTTTTTATAAACCAAAATTTGTACAAAGATAAGCCTGATGACCTTAAAAAATTTCACGGACTTTATGATAAAATAGAAAGACTGGTGTAGTAACAATAAAAAACCGCATGACGAAAGTCAGTGAATAACAGTGTAAAAATTAAAACATATTTTAACAGAAAATTAGTAAACAAGTAATGTGGGAGGAATAGAATGAGTACAAAACTACCCAATGTCATATTTCCCTACATAATCGGAACATTTGGAGGGTTTCTATTTTATCTTGCTCATCTCCCTCTAGCTTGGATTTTAGGTCCTATGACTTTTCTAATAATATGGCGATCACTTTTTAAAAAAATAAGTACATTTATACAACCGAGTTTTTTTAAAAACGGTTCATTTATGATTTTAGGAATATCATTTGGACTTTCATTCACAAAAGAAACCTTTGTTCTTGTAGGTCCATACGTGATTCCCTTTTTACTTACAACAGTTTTATTAATTTTTCTTAGCGTTTGTAACGGTTTAATCATTAGTAAACTTGTTAACATCGATCGAAACACGAGTATTTTTGCTTCTATTCCCGGTGGATTAACAGAAATGGTTGCCGCTAGTGAGGCTGTTCATGCAAACTCTTCATTAGTTACCATCTTTCAAACTGTAAGATTATTAACAGTTGTCTTTTTGGTCCCATTTACAATACTACATATGTTCGAACCCTCGTCTTATTTACAAACAACAACACTTTTAGCACAAAGTGATATATCAATATTTTCATATAGCTGGTATTTCCTTGCAGGATTTGTAGGTTGGGGGCTTAGAAAATTCTTACCTGCATCATATGTAATTGGTCCTCTTTTAACAACTGCCTCATTGAAGATTATAGGTATAGAATTACCCCTTTTTCATGATTTATTTATGATTTTTGCTCAAATATCAATCGGTGTTGGATTTGGACTTATGATCACATTTAATGATCTTAAAAAGGGTGGAAAATACTGTGGCTTGTATTTTATTACAACAATGATTCTTATTGTAGCAAGCTTTGCCTTCGGTTATGTTTTCAGCTTTTTAACAGACCTAAACTTAGCAACAGCCATGCTTTCTCTTGCACCTGGCGGACTAGTTGAGATGGTTTTAACGGCGTCGTCAATTGGTGCTGATCCAGCGGTAGTTAGTTCCTTACAATTTATCCGTCTACTATTTATTATAAGTGTGGTCCCAAGTCTTTTAAAATTTAGCATGAACAAACTTCCATCAAAAAGTTTAAATTAGAAGAAATTCATATTAAAGACTGTCTTTACTATAAGATTAATATTAAACAGTTATGAAAAAAAGCTCACATACCTCAGTATCATTCCCGGGGATGTGAGCTTTTTTCACGAACTGATCACTTCTAGATTCAACTTACAAATTGCCGCTTTTATTTGAAAATAATTAATGCTAGAAGGTAACACTTCTTTTAAGGGCTTTAGCAATTCAGTATTCAATTCCTTAATTTTCTCTATGATTAAGTTCTCTTGTTCTTCGGTAAATATGCCTCTCCATTCAATCGGTTGTCCTTCTTCCACCGCTCGAATGATATGGTTTTGTACAGTGATTTCAGTAATTTCCCGTTGTATACTAATCTCATTCATCTTTAACCCATTCATATATAATTGATAGGTAACAAGATGACTAGGTGTCTTATCAGCCGATATTTGTGAATGTGATTTTTGTATCACTATTTGATTAAGTGGCTCTTGTTCAACTTTCATATAGTCACAAATTGCCTTAATAAATGGTTGTCCATAACGTTCAAGCTTTGTTTGAGCAACACCTTTTACTTCTAAAAACTCAGACTCATTAATCGGACATTTATTACTCATGTCTTTTAGGCTACTATCAGAAAATATAATATAAGGCGGTACTCTATGTTCAGAAGCAAGTTCTCTTCTTATATTCTTTAGTACTTCAAATAGTTCATCATTGCTTTCAATTGATGAAATCACTAGTTTTTCCTTCTTAAATACTGGCGTTTTATCAACTAATACAAGTAACCCCTTTTTACTAAGTTCGATAACAGGGTATTGAGCATTTGTTAAAGATAAATAACCTTCAGCAATTAAAAAATCAATAAATTCTACAATTTGTTTTTCTGTCTTGTTCTTCATTAACCCATAGGTTGATAATTTTTGAAATCCCATCTGAGAAATCCGCTTATTATTAGAACCCTTTAGTACTTGCGCTACAAGAGTTTTCCCGAATTTTTCGTTCATTCTTTTCACACAAGAAAAAACCATTAAAGCTTCAGTTGTTACCTCAATTTTTTCTCGTGTATCCTTACAATTCATGCAATTGCCACAATCTGCTTCCGCATTCTCTTCACCAAAATATTCAACAATATAAGATTGTAAACATTTTTCAGTATGACAGAGATCTACCATTTGCTGTAATTTTTGATATTCATGAACCTTCTTTTCATAACTTAGAGATGTTTGTTCTATTAAGAATTTTTGAAGCTGTATGTCTTGTCCAGCAAACAGAATCGTACATTCACTAGGCTCCCCATCCCGCCCGGCACGGCCTGCTTCCTGGTAGTAAGCCTCTATATTTTTAGGTAAATTATGATGAATGACATACCGAATATTGGATTTGTTTATTCCCATACCAAAAGCGTTTGTTGCAACCATAACATCAAACTCGTCATATAAAAATTGATCCTGCTGTTGTGCTCGCTCTTGTTCTGACATACCAGCATGATATTTCCCTGCCTTGAAGCCGCTTTTTTTAAGAAATTGAGATAATTCATCTACTTCTTTTCGAGTAGCAGCATAAATAATGCCAGCTTCATTTTTATTTGCTTTAATATATTTTTTAATATAGTCGCGCTTATTTTCACCTTTAACTACATTAAATGTTAGGTTTTCTCGGGAAAAACCAGTAACAAACGAATCCTCCTCTGATAAATCTAACAAATGACAAATATCAGCTATTACTTCTTTTGTTGCTGTTGCTGTAAGGGCAACGACAATTGGTTTAGTAGAAAGGTCCATTATCATCTTATTTATCGACCTGTAACTAGGTCGAAAATCATGCCCCCATTGAGATATACAGTGTGCCTCATCTACTGCTACCATAGAAATATTTAACGTTAATAAGAGGTCTCGAAACGAATTCGTTTCTAATCTCTCAGGTGCAATATAAACAATTTTATAAGAGCCATCTCTTAGCTCTGCGATTCGTTCATTTATGTCTGGAATGGAAAGACTGCTATTTATATAAGTTGATGGTATTCCAACACTTGTTAAAGCATCTACTTGATCTTTCATTAAAGAAATTAGTGGAGATATGACAACAGTAATACCATCCATCAATAATGCAGGCACTTGATAACAGATGGATTTCCCACCACCTGTTGGCATAATGGCTAGCGTGTCATGTCCCTCTAATATATTACGAATAATATCCACTTGGCCTTTTCGAAACGATGAATAACCGAAATAATCTTTTAACAACTTTTCAGCTTTTTGCAGCATTTAATCACCTTTGCTTTTATTTTACTTCTGTTTATACTAGTATAACACGTCTAAGCTTTATCTTTTTTTAGTAGATTTTACTTTTCAAAGGTTATTATGAAGTTTTACTAAAGTGAAAATTAAAATTCTAATGCCTATTAAACCATATAATACAATTTAACCTTTAAGGCAAAAAAAAATAACCCCTCTCTTTCAAAGAAAGGAAGGAGTTACTTGCTTTTTACTTATGAATCCAAACTGCACCTGCAGAATTGTCTTTCGCTTCACCAATAACCTCAAATTTCAAGCCATGGTTAGGAACAATTCGACCTGCATCTTTAATCGCAGTATTGTAATATGTTTCTGAATCATCAAACTTAGTATTTCCTTTCAAGCTTAGGAACTCATATGCTCCACGAGTAGGAGAATCAACGAAGAATCCTGGTGTTTTATCTAAAGAGAATGCCGCATCCGCAACTTGGTAGCGAGTACTTTGAGTAACCGTTTTTTGGCCATTTAATAATCCAAATACAGCCTCTGGATGTGAATCAACTACTCCAAGAAACCCTTCTCCCGGATGTACTCCAACCCAGTTATCCGTATAGCTTTCATCTGCATACCAAACAACTAAACCAGTATTATACTTAGCACCACGAGAGTATGCTAATGCTTTATCAGAACCAGCATAGTTTCTCCACTCTAAGTAGTAATGATTATTAGCTTGAGAATAGCCATTAGAAACAATGAAACCATCTAATGAAACTTTTGCTTCGCCTTCAGCATTATCTGTAAAGATTTCGTTACCGTCAGCTGTTACTGAAATATTATCAATCGCAAACCCATTCGGAGCTAAACCGCCATCAGTTACATATTCAAATACTAGTTTTACTTTTTTACCAGCATAATCGCTTAAGTCATACGTTTTTTCAACCCATTGACCATTTGTTGTTTCCATACCATCAGCAGTATTGTCATCACCAATAACATCTAGCACAGCTTCTGTGCCATCCTCTGTTATAGCCTTTACATATACATAATCATAGTCAAATTCAACTTCAAACCATTGTAATGCATTAAATTCTGCTGAAGTTGCACCTGTTAAATCAAATAGTGGTGTTTCTAATGCTGTATGAAGATCATCGCCTTTTTGGCTGTAGTAATAGTTTTCCCCACCATTCTCAGCTGGTAAAAACCCTTTTACATTTTTAGCTGGTAAGTTCACTTTTACAATACCAGGGTTATTTGATTTCGTTACACTTTGATCTAGGAAAGTCGCAATGCCGTTCTTTGTAATATCTGCATAATCAACCTCCATAATCTTCGCCCAGTTTCCTCCCATAACATTTTGGAAGAATTCCTTATTTTGAGGTGAGAAGCTTGTTGGAGCAGTTCCGGCGATGTTTCCATTCCAGCTTCCTCCACTCATAATTGACCAAGAAGCAACTGGCTCACCCTGACCAGTATATTGAGTGTCATACTCATCTGGAAGACCTAAATCGTGTCCAAATTCATGTGCGAATACACCAACTGCACCATCTTCAGGTTGGATTGTGTAGTCGAATGCAGCCATTTGACCACCCCAATAATCAACCTCCGCCTGTGTTTCAGCAATCGGATACACTCCGTTTAACGTCCATCTATGTGACCAAATGGCATCATCACCTAAAGTACCACCACCAGCTTCCTGACCAGTACCTGCGTGAATAATCATCAAGTGATCTACTAGTCCATCTGGCTCATTTTGATTTCCATCACCATCAAGATCATATAAATCAAATTCATCGTATTCGGCTAAATCAAGACCAGAAGCAACTGCTGCATTTAGCGCATCCTTAACAAGATCTCTAGGTCCTTTAGGATTAAGGTTATCATGCCCACCTTCAGGATTGTCATCACCATATTCTTTTGCAGTACCTGGTACAGTTAACCATTCTGAAACTGTTCCATCAACTGTGTAACTACCACCTGATTGCTCTTCATAATATTGTTTAAAGGTTTTAACTTTCTCTCCATTAAACAAGGTAAAGTCTTCATCACCAAACATTAACTTTTCATAATGCTCTTTATTAAAGTCATCCGCATACATGTAACCATCTTCTTGAACAACATTGTTATGCTTGAAATCTGCAAATTCTGTTAATAAAACCAAGACCTTATCTGAGCGAACTTCTCCGTTATATGGTGCTTGTTTAGCAGCATTCACTTTCACTGCACCATTAGGTTTACCTTTTTTGAAGTTTCCATGACCTTTATTTAGTTGTTTTGCTAGCTTGTCCTTTTGTTTTGTAAGGAAGTCTTTCGTTTTTTTATCCATCACTTCTTCATGAGAAGTTTTATGAGACACTTTACCGGCTTTTTCGCCTTCTTTTTTCTCAATATATTCTTTAACCTTTTTCTTTACTTCTGCAGCAGAAGCATTTTTAGAAATAACCCCTTGATCTTTCAATGCTTGTGCTAATCTCTCTTCAGGAACAATATTGTAATCAATTGGTGCTGACTCTAGTACAGGACTAGCAGCTTGAACATTTGACGCTACCGGCAAGTATGTACTGAACAATAGTCCTCCCATAATTACCGAACTAGCAGTAACCTTTAGCGCCTTTTTCAGCTGCTTATTTCGAGCTTCAATTCCTCTTCTTAACTTTCTCACTTTAATCCCCCTTCTTTTAATAGAAAGCATTGCAAGATGGAACTTTGTAACTTCAAAATACTTTTCTACTAAAAATTATTATAACTACATAACTATTATAATCTTTATATGAATATAATAAATAGTCCGAAAATTCTATTTTCTGAAAATTAAAATAAGTCCATTTTCCCAATACACAAAATGAAAATAGGTCATTTTACCCCTACTGCACACAGAGCAAAACCCCTTATAAATAAAGGTTTTTGTAAGATTTTCTACCAATAAAAATGTCCACTCATCAAAAACACATCCAAATTAGCAAATTTTCAACCTTAAATATATTCATTTTCACTTTAAAGCTTTTATTCAATAAAGATATTATATTTAAAAATCATCTAAACACTTATATGACAAAAAGATGACGATCTCTTTTCATATTGATAACAGCCCCCAAAAACCAACAATATTCAACAAATTCTATAAATAACGTTAATAAAGGAAAGAGGTTTTTTAGGTTATGTTTTCTACTACTGAAATTGGAATAGATTTAGGAACAGCAAATATCTTAGTTTACACAAAAAATAAAGGTATCATTTTAAATGAGCCTTCTGTGGTAGCAATAGATACAAGTACTAAAAAAGTATTAGCAGTTGGAACAGAAGCAAAAAGTATGATTGGAAAAACACCTGGACAAATCATTGCAGTAAGACCTCTAAAGGATGGAGTTATAGCAGATTATGACATCACAACGGATATGTTAAGACATGTCATGAAAAAGGCGTCAGGAAAGCTTGGTATGTCTATGAGAAAACCAACTGTTGTTGTTTGTACTCCATCAGGTGCTACATCAGTTGAAAGAAGAGCAATTCAAGATGCTATTCGTAGTTCAGGAGCAAAGCAAGTTCATTTAATTGAGGAGCCTGTAGCTGCAGCAATTGGAGCGGATCTTCCTGTAGACGAACCAATTGCAAATGTCATAGTAGATATTGGAGGGGGAACAACAGAAGTAGCCATAATCTCGTTCGGCGGAATCGTAACATGTCACTCAATCAGAATTGGCGGAGATCAACTTGATGAAGATATTATTCAATATGTTAGAAAAAATTATAATCTCCTAATCGGTGAGAGAACTGCTGAACAAATGAAAATGGAAATCGGCTATGCACTAATTAAGCACGAAAAAGAAACAATGGAAATACGAGGCAGAGATCTCGTAACAGGTTTACCTAAAACAATTAGTGTTTCGTCAAATGAAATGCAGGATGCAATGAAAGAATCATTACTTCATATTTTAGAAGCAATAAGAGCTACACTTGAAGACTGTCCTCCTGAGTTAAGTGGTGATATTGTTGACCGAGGAGTTATTCTAACAGGTGGTGGTTCACTAATGAAAGGGATACAGGAATGGATAAGTAACGAAATGATTGTACCTGTTCATATTGCTCCAAATCCGTTAGAGTCAGTGGCAATTGGCACCGGTAGATCACTCGCAGTTATTAATAGATTAGTTAAAGTAGCAAAATAATGCAAAAAGGAAACCAAATTAGGTTTCCTTTTTGTCTATATATAAAGCTTTAATATTAAACCCTTTTATCAAAATTTTATATTTACACAAAATTAACATATTTTTCAGCATCATTTCTCTTATTCTTGAATAAATTATATCTGGTTTAATAGTAATACAGTAATAACTTTGTATATTTTTAGCAGTTACCTGAAACTTTAATCAAACTCCATCCGTCTAATTATTGAATCGTAAGGGAGGTACATGTGTGAAAGACCTGAGCAGACGTATCATTATTAGTTTAACATTAGCTGTCATCATTATGGGGGGGATGAGTGTTTCTATGGCAAATATGCCTGGTAGCCCATCCCAAAATAACGAAATCGTTTCAGTTCAAGGTGAGTAATCAAAAAGAGAGGTTAACTAAAAAGATGAAAAATAAGGACATATCTAAATTCCAACAAATTATTCCATTTGTATTCCTGACTTTTGCTCTACTACTACTCCTAAGCGGTTTATTAGGTACTTATACGATCCCTGTCTTTGTCATCGTTTTACTTTTTGGTTTTGCGTATTCCTTCGTTTCCATGCTAACAAAAAGGGCATTAATTGGATCGATTATTAATCTCTATGTTACCGGTATATTAATATTCGGAGGAGCTTTGCTTTATATAATGGCTATAGCCTCAGGTGTATAAATGTACCCAAATAATACATAAGCATTCAAGAAAAAATCATTTCTTGAATGCCTTTTTTTATCATTAGACAATTACTCTCTAAATGCACGGTCACCTAATATTTTATATGTTATATCATCAGAAGGTGGGTTGTGTAGCCCTGCACGAACATCGCGGTAATGCCTTTGCAATACATTAGAGCTAAAGAGACTTTGCCCCCCTACTATCCTCATAGCTAAATCAACAACTTCAACAGCTGTATTTGTCACGACAGTTTTTGTAACTGCCAAATCATACGCTAAAGAATCACGCTCATTCTTACTTGCCAAATCCCATTTCTCAGCTGTTGAATACATGAGTGTTCGTGCCGTGGTTAACTTCACATCGATTTCAGCAACCTTTCTTCGTACTTCAGGCACATCTTTAATTGGATGAGTTAAGCTTGTTGGCTGATATGTTTTTGCAAATTCTATTGCTTTATTTCTTGCAGATATGGCAATGCCTATATAACAGGCTGGAATATGAAGAAGCCAGCCTTGTGCAGTAGGTCTTTCTTTCTTCTGTTTTCTTTCAACTAAAGCTTCTAATGGAACCTTGACTGCATTTAGTATAAGATCGTCACTTCTAGTCCCACGCATACCTAATGTATCCCAAGTTTCCTCAATTTCCACACCCTTTGCTTCTCTCGGAATTAAAAAGTCACCAATTTCCCCTGTTTCTTCAATTGTTGCGGGTACAATAAAATAATCAAGTGCCGGAGCTAGTGAAGTAAAGATTTTTTTACCATTAATGATCCAATGTCCTTCTTTTCGAATAGCGATTGTTTCAGGTTTACCGCCTCTTGCTGGACTTCCAGAGTTTGGCTCGGTTGCAGCACTGTTAATTAGTTTTTTTGAAGAAATTATTTCTTCACAGATTATATTATAAGTATTTTCTTCCCATTTTTCCGTTTCTCTTAAATGCATCATTAAACCCAAATGCCACCCTAATGATAATGCTGTTGCTGCATCACCTTGAGCGATTTTTTCTTGAACTAATAAAAATTCGTACAAGGTTGCCCCTAACCCTCCCAAGTGATTCGGAATGGTGAAGTGTAAATATCCATTTTCTTTTAAACGATCAAAATTTTCAAAAGGAAATAAACCTTCTTTATCATAGCGGTCTGCACGTGTTTCAAATTCTCTTGCTAGCTTATCTGTTTTTAAAAGTATTTGCTTTTGATTTTCATTTTTTATAAATTGTTCATCTATATAATTCACGTTATCACCTCGTTATCCATATTGTAGTCATTTTACTTGTTAACTGAAAGTAATTTAGCTTATCAATTATGTTAACCTTTTCATTCTTCTATTTGTTTTGATAAAATGAAAGAGGAACTTCTTTAGGAGCTCCATTAATTACATATTCATCCTAGGATGAAGGAGGTTTTTTCTTGAGTAATTTCAATCAAAACTTAGAAAAATATGCTGAACTCGCAGTTCGTGTAGGGGTTAATATTCAACCAAACCAAAACTTAACAATTAACGCATCAACGGAGGTTCTTGAATTTGTTCGTCTTGTTGTCAAAAAAGCCTATGAAGCTGGTGCGCGTAATGTATATGTTGAATGGCATGACGATTTTATTACAAGAACTCGTTTTGAACTTGCATCTGAAGAAGCATTGAGTGATTATCCTGAATGGAAAGCAAAAGGCTTAGAAACATTGGCTGAAAATGACGGAGCTTTTATGTCAATCATTTCTTCAGATCCTGATCTTTTAAGTGGGATAGATCCAAAGAGAATCGCCGCTTCTACAAAAGCTGCTGGAATGGCACTGACAAAATACCGAAATTATTTACAAGCAGATAAGGCTAGTTGGACAGTAATTGCAGCACCTTCTAAGGAATGGGCAGCAAAGGTATTCCCTAACGAAAGTGAAGATAAACAAGTTGAAAAGCTTTGGGAAGCCATTTTCAGAACAACTCGTATTGATCAAGCCGATCCGGTTGAAGCCTGGAAACAGCACAATGATTCATTACATACAAAAGTAGATTACTTAAATAATAAAAGATACAAAAAACTTCACTATAAAGCTGACGGTACAGATCTAACTATTGAATTACACCCTACTCATACTTGGGTTGGTGCTGGTAGTGAGAACGAAAAAGGAAATTTCTTTATGGCTAATATGCCGACAGAAGAGGTTTTTACTGTGCCATTACGTAACGGCGTAAATGGTGTTGTTCAAAGCACGAAGCCTCTAAGCTATAGTGGTAATTTAATTGACAACTTCTCACTAACTTTTGAAGATGGAAGAATTGTTTCAGTAAAAGCAGAAAAAGGTGAAGCAGTCTTAAAGCAACTTGTTGAAACTGATGAAGGTTCACATTATTTAGGTGAAATTGCTTTAGTTGCTCATGATTCACCTATTTCACAATCAGGTATTCTTTTCTATAACACTCTTTTTGACGAAAACGCATCTAACCATTTAGCAATTGGAAACGGTTATGCATTTTGTGTTGAGGGCGGAAAGAAAATGTCTCGTGAGGAGCTTGAAAAAGTAGGTGTAAACTCCAGTCTTACCCATGTTGATTTCATGATTGGTGCAGCTAACATGGACATTGATGGTATTAAAGAAGACGGAACATCTGAACCAATCTTCCGCAATGGTACTTGGGCTTTCTAATTTTCAAATATGCAAAAAGGTCTGACTAAATATGTCAGACCTTTTAATTATGATAAGATAAAACTTGTATCAATTTTATAAACCATTAATAAAGGAAATATATAAAAAAAGCACGATAAGGAGTTTAACATGAAAAAGGTTGACGTATACATATTATCTGGTTTCCTTGGAGCAGGAAAAACGACACTTCTTCAAAACATTCTTACCCAGGAACATCAGAAAAATAGAAAAATAGCTGTTATTATGAATGAACTAGGAGAAACATCGATTGATTCTGATGCTGTTTCTAAGGATACACCCTTAAAAGAGTTGCTAAACGGTTGTGTTTGTTGCACAATCCAAGGTCAGCTTGAGGTTCAACTAAATCAAATGCTTCATGAATATGAGCTGGACGCAATCTATATTGAAACTACTGGGGTTGCCCATCCAATCGAGGTACTTGATGCATGTTTATCTCCTCTTTTTGCTGAAAAGCTGGATGTTAAGGGCATTATCACTTTAGTAGATGCAAAAAGATGGCAGGACCAAGAAAAGCTAAGCATTCAATTGCGTAAATTGTTAATAGAACAAGTAACTCACGCTGATATCGTTCTTTTAAATAAAACAGATTCACTATCTGAAAATGAAAAAGCAAAATTAGTGGCAGAAATTCAAGGGTTAAATCCAAACGGAAAATTATACATGACTGAGCATGCGAAGATACCACTCTCTTCTATTCAACCAAAACAATTAGGCGAAAAAAAACATCATGAACAATCACATGTTTCTAAGAACCTGCACGTACGAAGTTATGTTCATACCTTTACAAATCCAATTGATTTAGACCAATTTGAGAAATTTCTAAGGGAGATGCCTGATACTATTTACCGAATTAAAGGATATATAACCTTTTCTCATTCTACAGAGTCCTTTCTATTTCAATACTCTTATGGCATGCCGTTATATATGAAAGAGCAAATCAAAAGAAAACAAACTCTTGTTTTTATCGGAGAAAATCTAGATCATGAAACGCTTAAACAACAGCTCGCTGCAGTAGAAATTGTCTCTAATTAACTCAAAAGGCAAGCATTACATTTTGTGTGCTTGCCTTTGTTCTATCAAAATCTCTTATTGTTTCCCATAGGTTTCAAGGTTTGCATAGACAATTTTCAGATAAGGAGTTTTCACTTTGTGTTTTTCTGCTTCAGAAAGTAGATAGCCTTGTAAATGATTTGCTTCAACTTGAAAGCCTTTTTCCATATCTCTTTGCATAGATGACTTCATCGTATAATCCATTTCTTTTACTCTATTTACCTGAACCTCTTCAATACCATCTACTATTGGTGCATTCATTTTACGCATAATAAAACCAATTTCAGCAAATAATCCTTCAATTATTTCTAAGCCATGTTCTGTTTTAAGAATTGGTCCGATGCTTGATCGAAATAACGAGGTAACACCTGATAATCCAGTTATAAACATATATTTATGCCACATATCCTGTAAAATTGTATTACTTCTTCTAATTGAAGCTTTAGTATGTGAAAATACTTCTTCTATTTTCATAATTCTTTCGGTTTCTTCTCCAGAAAGTTCTCCATATACTAATTCATGACTTGTGCTTGTTTGGATGATGGTGCCTTCTTCATTAACAGTAGATTCTACAAAGCAAAGGCCACCTATTATTTGTTCTTTTGCAAACATAGTTTGAAGTTCATAAAGATGTTTAATTCCATTTAACATTGGTATGATTGTCGTCTGAGTTCCAACAAATGGTTTAATGTCTTGTATAGCCTGATTAAAATGATACGATTTCGTACCAATCAAAATAACATCATATACTTCAATTTCAGATTCCATAGTTAAAACTGTTTTTGGTTGAAATGTGTAGTTCCCATGAATACTTTCTATTTTTAAGCCCTTTTCTTTTAATTGCTTTTGACGCCCTTCTCTTACTAAAAACGTCACATCTACACCTTTCTCATGAAGTCTCCCTCCAAAATAACCTCCTACTGCACCTGCACCAACTACTAAAACTTTCATTGTGTTCTCTCCTCTGTATTCTTATTTTGCTATAATAGAATCTTCTTATTAAAGTATAAGTAAGCGATAACAATTTGTCATGTTAAAAACTCTTCGCTATTAACTAGCTCTACTTCCGATTATCAGCTGTGCTAAAATATGTACAAATAATAGCGAGGTGTGTAAACATGTTTGTATTATTTTTAACGATGCTTGAAAGATTGGGAATTATTGTTACTGTTGCATTAATTATGACAAGGTTGCCTTTCTTCAGACATATGATTGAACGTAACGAAATTAGTAGAAAACAACAATACTATGCAATTTTATTCTTTGGTGCTTTTGGTATAATTGGTACATATTCTGGTATAACGTTTGATTCAACCTCTTTACAGTTTGACAGGTGGACCTATGCTCTAGGCAATGAGGAAGCAATTGCCAATTCAAGAGTTATTGGCATTATTATCGCAGGACTACTGGGTGGTTATAAAGTCGGTATTGGCGCAGGTTTATTAGCTGGAATTCATCGATATTCTCTCGGCGGATTTACTTCTTTATCTTGCGGAATATCTGCAATACTTGCTGGAATTCTATCTGGGTTTTTTTACAGAAAAAAAGCTCGTCTAAATTTATCAACTGCATTAGTTGTTGGTGCTTTAGCCGAGACAATACAGATGCTTGTGATCCTCCTCATTTCAAGACCGTTCAGTCAAGCATTACAGCTTGTAGAAGCAATTGGCCTACCAATGATTGTTGCAAATGGTGTTGGATCAGCTATATTTCTTCTTATCATACGAAACGTATTAAATGAGGAAGAAAAAATTGGTGCTCTGCAAGCTCAGAAAGCGCTAAGATTAGCGGAGCAAACTCTTAGTTATTTAAGAAATGGACTAACGTTACAAACCGCAGATGTTGTGTGTAGAATTATTTTAAAAGAGGTAGACGCCTTGGCCATCTCTGTAACAAATCAGGAAAGAATTCTAGCTCATGTTGGAATGGCTGATAATCATCACCAAGCTAATCAAAAGATTCAAACAACCTTAACAAAACAAGTCATTGAAAATGGAAAGCTCACAATTGCCAAGCAAGAAGATATTCATTGTCAAGAAAAAAACTGTCCATTAGGAGCTGCTGTTATTGCTCCACTAAAAATAAGGGATGAAACAATCGGAACATTAAAATTTTATTTTCAATCTGAAAAAGACATTTCATATTTAGTCATCGAATTAATTAGTGGGTTAAGTTCATTGCTTAGCAACCAATTAGAAATAGCAGAAGCGGAGCAAGCAAAACAATTAGCAAACGAAGCAGAAATTAAAGTGCTTCAAGCACAAATAAGTCCTCATTTTTTATTTAATTCATTAAACATTATTGTCTCATTAATTAGGACAAACCCTGACTTAGCAAGAAAGTTACTTTTATCTTTATCACAGTTTTTTAGAAAAAATCTTACAGGAACAACGACAAAATGGACTACCCTTGAGGAAGAACTTGCACATGTAAGGGCATATCTCTCTATCGAGGAAGCAAGATTTGTTGATAGACTATCCGTTAAGTATGATATAGATCATCTGGCTTTATCTCAAAAAGTTCCAACTCTAACTTTACAACCAATTGTTGAAAACGCCATCAAGCATGGCATAAGAGAATTGGATAAAAATTGCTTGATTAAAATTTCTATTAAACATAAGGGTACTAGCATATTTGTAACAATTGAAGATAATGGAAAGGGGATTGAGCTTAGTCGATTAAACTCTTTAGTAAAAAGTATTGTTGAGTCCAAACAGGGCACTGGCTTTGGGTTATATAATGTGAATCGAAGACTTTTGCTCATGCTCGGAGAGGAAAGCACACTACGCATTTCTTCAAAACTTAATGAAGGCACAACCGTTTCTTTTAAAGTAAAGTAGGAGGACAATATGAAAAAACGACAAATTAAACTATTGATCGTTGATGATGAACGCTATAGCAGGGATGAATTAAAACACTTACTTTCAGAGCATGATAACCTTCATGTTGTTGGCGAGGCAGACTCAGGTGAATCTGCCTTAGTTAAAACTCTGCAACTAAAGCCAGATGTTGTTTTTTTAGATATCGAGATGCCTAAAATGAATGGAATAGAAACAGCTATGGCAATGAAAGAATTAAAGCATCAACCTCTCCTAGTTTTTGCAACAGCCTACCCTTCATTTGCAGTAGATGCCTTTCGTTATGATGCAATTGATTATGTCTTAAAACCTTTTGAAGAAGAGAGATTGCAAGAAACAATTGGTAGACTGGAAGATCGCTTAGTAAATGTTATCCCCCAGCAAGAAGACTCTCCTTCAAAATTAGCCGTGGAAAGCGATGAGGGAATAGTCTATATTCACCCAGACGAAATTCTCTATTTATATCGAGATGAAAGAGTAACGAAAATTGTTGGCAGTGTATTTAAATATGAAACGAAAACTCCTTTAAAAGATCTAGAAATACGACTAAAGGATTTTAGTTTTTTCAGAATACATAAAAGTTATCTTGTTAATTTAAAATTCGTAACTAGATTAATTCCATGGTTCAATGGCGCCTATCAACTTGAGCTAAAAGGTCATTCTGAACTACTTTCTGTTAGTCGTAACTATGTTAAGGCACTGCGAGAACGATTAGAAATATAGTCCTTAAGATATATACTAAACATCACAAAAGGTAACCTATGAAACAAATTATTATTGATATAGGGCAAAAAAAATAGCTGGTATGAAAAAATTCATACCAGCTATTTTTTAAATTAAGCATATAATTGCTTTACTTGTTTTTGAACATTATCATCTTCTAAGAATTCATCGTATGTCATTTGTTTATCAACTAAGCCATTCGCAGTTATTTCAATAATGCGATTAGCAATTGTTTGAACAAACTGATGGTCATGTGAAGTAAAGATCATTGCGCCTTTATATGCTGTTAGACCATTATTTAAAGCGGTAATTGATTCAAGGTCTAAGTGGTTCGTTGGTTCATCCAGTAAGAGCACATTAGCTCCACTAAGCATCATTTTCGATAGCATACAACGAACTTTCTCTCCTCCAGATAATACACTTGGCTTTTTCAAAACTTCTTCACCAGAGAAAAGCATACGACCTAAGAAGCCACGTAAAAAGCTTTCACTTTGGTCATTAGGAGAATATTGGCGTAACCAGTCGACTAAATTCGGCTCATCACCTTTAAAATACTCGCCATTATCTTTTGGGAAATATGCCTGAGAAGTTGTTACCCCCCATTTAAATGAGCCACTATCAGGCTCCATTTCACCAGCTAAGATTTTAAAAAGAGTTGTAATCGCAATTTCATCACGACCAACTAATGCAATTTTATCTTCCTTGTTCAAAGTAAAACTAATATTATCTAAAACTTTTACACCATCGATTGTTTTTGATAATCCTTCAACACGCAAAACATCGTTCCCTATCTCACGCTCAGGTGTAAAGTTTACATAAGGATAACGACGAGAAGATGGCTGAATGTCGTCTAAGGAAATCTTATCTAATAATTTTTTACGTGATGTTGCTTGTTTTGACTTCGAAGCATTAGCGCTAAATCTCGCAATAAAGTTTTGAAGCTCTTTAATTTTTTCTTCTTTTTTCTTATTAGCTTCTTGACCTAGTTTAAGTGCCAATTGACTAGACTCATACCAAAAGTCATAGTTTCCAACATAGATTTTGATTTTAGAGAAATCTAAATCAGCAATATGTGTACAAACTTTGTTTAAGAAATGACGGTCATGGGATACTACAATAACAGTATTCTCAAAGTTGATAAGGAATTCCTCTAGCCATTGAATCGCATGGATATCAAGATGGTTGGTTGGCTCGTCTAAGAGAAGAACATCCGGCTCACCAAAAAGTGCTTGAGCTAAGAGTACTTTAACCTTATCTCCACCTGTTAAATCTGCCATCTTCTTTGTATGAAGGTCCTCAGAGATACCAAGTCCTTTTAAAAGGATTGCTGCTTCACTTTCGGCTTCCCAACCATTAAGCTCAGCAAACTCACCTTCTAATTCAGCCGCCTTCATACCATCTTCATCTGTGAAATCAGCTTTCATATAGATAGCATCTTTTTCTTGCATTACTTCATAAAGGCGTTTATGACCCATAATGACAGTTTTCAAAACTTCATGCTCTTCATATTCAAAATGATTTTGTTTTAATACAGCTAAACGCTCACCAGGTGCCATGCTAACATCACCAGATTGGGCTTCAATCTCACCTGATAAAATTTTAATAAATGTTGATTTCCCGGCTCCATTTGCCCCGATTAAACCGTAGCAGTTACCCGGCGTAAATTTAATATTAACATCTTCAAAAAGCTTGCGATCTCCAAATCGTAAGCTAACATTCGTAACTTGAATCATGAAACATCCTCCAATAACAAGGGATCTGATTACCCTAATACTTATTTTAATAGCTCTTTAAGCCTGTTAAATAATGCACATTTAACAAGGCGTAAAAGTCAATATTGACTTCAACCACAGCAATTTTATAGAAAATTACACATTAAGCTATGCTAATTATAAAGGAATTTATTACTAAGGGCAACGTGTAGCCTAAAAGATAAAGATTTTTTCACCCACTGATATTAAAAACGGAGGTATAAAATATGCTTCATTTGTTAACGACTTAATTTAGGGAACGGAGGTAATTACCAAATGATTTCAACACGCGGGGATGCACATAAACTTTATTTAAAATTCAAAAAAACAGTCGAGAATGGACAACCGCTTCATAAGTTAAAAGAACTAAAAGAAATAGAACAAATTAAACATTTCTATCTTACTATCGATACCTCAACATTAGAGAAAATGTATTATCGAATTTTAAAGGAGAAAAATGGAACAGGAATGATTCCTGTATTTGTATCTGCTGGTCCTTGGCTACTTTTTCTTTTTTCAAAGCAACTTCAAGAATTTTTATTTAAGAACGGCAGTATGCCTTTTGTTATTTTTATTTCCATCTATCTAACAATACTAGTTATAAGTGTTATCCTACATTTTCGAGAAAGATCCTGGGCTGCAATACACCTAACCTTGATCGAAAATATTTTAAAGGAACGACATTCGACACTAGTTCACTAATTAAAAAACTTGGCTCAGCCAAGTTAATGGAGAACCTTAGTCTTCCTTATACTCTCATCCACAAAAGCCTTCTGATAGTATAAAAAAAGAGCGGGCTAAATAGCACGCTCTATACATGATTAAAAGTCTCTACTTCATCTCTTTCTTTTGTTTCCGAAATACAATAATTGTAAATAACACACCAGTGATTATCGTAGTAAGTGTCGAAAGCATCGCATTGACATTCGTTGTTACAAACACGGAAGGTATGTCACCATAAACAGTATCATCCATTGTTAAAAATAAGCAGAGAAACATATTATTTGCCGCATGTGCACCAATCGAGAACTCTGAACTGTTTGTTTTTATTGAAATATACGTCCAAATAAACCCCATTGCTAAGTAATCTAGCGCTACCCAAAAAGCTCCATACTCCATTTCTGGGTTAAAAAAGTGAAGACTACCAAAAATCCCGCCTACTATAATAGCGAGCAAAATCGGATTTTTCGTGAATTTCGCTCCCCATTGAAGAAGAAACCCTCTGAAAAGAAGTTCTTCAGAAGTTGTTTGAATCGGAACCAGAAAAATTACCGCAACCAATAACCATATAAACCTATCAGCATCAAAATCATTTAAATAATAATCATTCGGGAAAAAGGCATAATCAATTAGTGTAAACGCAATTAGTAATATAAATAAAACGACATAACCATAAAATATTTTTCCCCAATTTAGGTTTTTATACGGCGTTATTAATGAGATGAACCTTCTTTTTAAGATCGCTTTAACTGCAATAAGTAGACCAAGAATCAAAAAAATGCTTTGCAAGTGTAATAGGTAAAGATCAACTAAAGGATCTGTTACCATACCTGTCTCAAAATCTATCAAACCAGGTTTAATAAACTCACCTAATATAAGTGCTACTGTATATGCAACTGTTCCTAAAATAAGCATAAAAGCTAAAATAACAAATAGAGAACCAATATATCTCTTATGCGTATTTTTACCTTCTTCAATTTTGATAAAACTCTGCCTCATAATCAAATCTCCCTTTAACTTATTAATTGAAAGATTAAATAAACAGCTACTGCCCAAATAATAAGAGCAGAAACTTTATTTATTTTTCTTAAATGTTTTCCGTTTTGATCAATTTTCTTTATACTTCTTCCTGTTAGTGCGAGACCAAGAAACCAAATCCACGAAACAATAATACACGCTAGTGTAAATAACACCTTGTCTCCTTCATTATAAGCAAGTGAACTCGTCCCAATGACACCAATTGTATCTAAAATTGCATGTGGATTTAATAGAGAAACACTCATCGCAAACATAACTTGTTTTTTAGGAGATAAGGAGGATGAATGATGCTCCTTTTCTGATTGTTCATCTGACCTCCAAACAGACCAACCCATATAAAGCAAAAACATAATGCCAATCAAAAATATAGCTACTTTTAACCATTCAAATGAAAAAACAATAACAGACACTCCTAGGACTGCAAGAATAATTAAAAATGTATCACAAAGTGCTGCTGTAACAATAACCGGAAGAGCCTGCACAAACCGAGGTTGAAGTGCCCCTTGGTTAAAAACAAACACATTTTGTGCACCTAAAGGAAGAATTAACCCAAATGCTAATAATATTCCATGCAATATTGCTTCCACTTCTTTTCCTCCATGTTTTTAAGAGTTTCCTTTTTTAGCAGATATTAACATCATATATGAATACGGATTGTTTTTAAATATTTAACTCCTTTTCTTACGTTCTATTTATTTCCACATGCATCTTGAAAGCGTTTTACTACATGTTACACTCTCTATTTCACATCTTAATCACAAAACACTCCGATTTAGCTGTTTTTTTGTTAAGATCTATGTAAGCGTAATCATCACTCTAAAGGAGGTCCTTTTATGTATACATTTATTGCTGGAATTGTACTATTAATCTTAGGATATTTTATCTACGGTCGATTTGTAGAAAAAGTTTTTGGTGTGAAGGAAGCAAGAAAAACACCTGCCATTACTCGTAGAGATGATGTTGATTACCTTCCTATGGGTAAGAAACGTAATTCTCTAATTCAATTATTAAATATCGCTGGAGTTGGACCGATCTTCGGACCTATTATGGGAGCTTTGTACGGTCCTGCAGCATTCATTTGGATTGTAATCGGATGTATATTCGCCGGTGCTGTTCATGACTATTTAACAGGTATGATTTCAATTCGTAATCGTGGAGCACATTTACCAGAGCTTGCAGGTAAATTTTTAGGTAAAGCAATGAAACACGTTGTAAATGCTTTTGCTATTTTACTATTACTTTTAGTTGGAACTGTATTTGTAACAGCACCAGCCGATTTATTAGCAGGTATTACTCCTGATTGGGTATCATTTGGAGTTATTATAGGTGCTATCTTTATCTACTATATTTTAGCAACACTATTACCAATTGATAAGGTTATTGGTCGTTTATATCCAATTTTCGGGGCTTTACTTTTAATAAGTGCAATTGGTGTAGGTGTATCATTACTCATTACCGGTGCACCAATTCCTGAATTAACGTTTGCTAATATGCATCCTGATAACGCACCGATCTTCCCTCTTTTATTTTTAACTATTTCTTGTGGAGCTTTATCCGGATTTCATGCAACACAAACACCGATCATTTCACGTACAACACAAAATGAAGCACAAGGTCGCTTTATTTTTTATGGAATGATGATTGCTGAAGGAATTATTGCGATGATCTGGGCAGCTGCAGCTATGAGTTTATTTGATGGCTATAATGGATTAGCTGATATTTTGGCTAATGGAGGGCCTGCAGCAGTTGTAAGTGAAGCTTCTACTGCCATGTTAGGAGCAATTGGCGGAACGTTAGCTGTTCTAGGTGTCATTGTACTACCGATTACTTCTGGTGATACAGCATTTAGAAGTGCACGTATGATCATTGCAGACTATTTAAACATTTCTCAATCTAAAATTATGAGTCGCCTTTGGATTGCGATTCCATTGTTTGTTATCTCTTTTGCTCTAACTAAAATAGACTTTACACTATTATGGCGTTATTTTTCTTGGGCAAACCAATCAACAGCAGTAATTGCATTATGGGTAGCTTCAATGTATTTGTTCATCGCTAAGAAAAACTATTGGATTGCTATGATTCCAGGAATTTTCATGACAATGGCCACCTCCACGTATATTTTGAATGCAGCAATTGGCTTCGGATTATCATTAACAACATCATATATCGGCGCAAGCATCATCACTGTTTTAATAACTGGTCTCTTCTATAAGGCTGCTATTAAGGCAAGAGAAAATAAATTACAACTTGATGATGACATAAACATTGCAGCATAGCATTTTCCAAAAAAGAAGCAGCTTTCCCAGCTGCTTCTTTTCTATTTATAATTTCAATTATTAGTCCTTGTCTTTCTTAAACTCATATTTAATTTATGTTAAAATAAGCTATCTAAAAGTTTAAGGGAGACTAACATGAAATTACACACTCTAATTGAATACTGCTTGCTAATCTTTTTTTCTGGAATTTACTTTGCCTTTCTAGGTTTTGAGTCTAGTGGGGTTACGTTTATTATCGGGGTTATATTCATTTACATAATTATTTCGCTCTCACTAAAGCGAATTCTTCCCCATTATCACCTTGCGGATAAAAAAATGCCTATTTTAGTTAGTGTACTACTAGTAATTGGTTCTGTCTTTATAACGATGCTTATTTTAACGATCTTGGCTACATAAAAGCATTTCATTTATTCACCTAAATTAGTTGGTGGTTTTCCTTGATTATGCCTTCTTTTTCTTTTAAAAATGAAAAGCGCAATAAAAAGAATTCCACCAATAATAATTAAAATCGGTAAACTTCCAACTAAGAAAATAAAAATACTAGACATTGATTTTAAAACAACATTAACACTTTCCATGAACTGCTTCTTTGTCCGTTCCCAAGTATTCAAACCCTCATTATCAAGTTCTGGAACATTTACTTTATCTTCTCTAACTTGAAGCGTTACAGTAGCTAAACTAACTTGATTATCTAAGTAATTCATTCTTCCCTTTATTGTCTCAATTTCTTCTTGGATAGCAGCTAAGTCGCTTGAAATTTTCAATAAATCCTCTGTTTTTTCAGCCTTCTCCATAAATTCAAGTAATCTTTTTTCAACAACTTGTTTAGATTTCAAACGTGATTCAAGATCAACATATTCTTCTGTTACATCTTGGCCTGAAATTGAACGATCTAAAACCTTTGTACTTCCCTTTTCAACACTCTCCAAAAATAAGTGAAAAGATTCCTGTGGTATTCTCACTGTTATTGTACCTTCAACCGTTTCTCCATCATCCACAGAGTAGGAATGAGATTGTACAACATATCCATGTAAAGTTTCTGTTTTCTCTTGAACAAATTTCACTGTTTCATCAAAGTTCGATACTTTTATAGACAGGTCAGCTGTATAAATAACCATCCTGCCACTATCAAAGTTATCTTCCTTTTTTTCCTTTTCAACCGTATTTTCTACTGAATCTGCTTCTGAATGCTCTTTCTTTTCCAGTTCCGGAACAGCTTGATCAGAAGATTGACCCGTCGTATTCTCAGTTGCACTCTCACTTGAATTATTACTACAACCAGTAAAAAGGATAACAAGAAAGAATGAACATAAAAGAAACCTCCACTTTTTCATCTTTTTAACACTTCCTTTGTTGTGTTTGACTTATATATGTAGTCGCTTAAAAGGATGAAATGTTACAAAAATATGGAAGATAAATTTAAAAAGACGACAAATAAAACTTTGTCGTCATCGTTGTATCAACTATTCTGTTTTACTTAAATGATCAAATGGGAAAAAGATAAATTCAGATTTACCCAAAATACGATCTTTTTCAATTAAACCTAGACCGTTTCGACTATCCATGCTATTTAGTCGATTATCTCCCATAACAAAATAGTTACCGTTCGGTACCTCTATCTCTTCAAAATCATCAGTTAAGTCAATTCCTATACTCTCTGCTTCCTTTTCATTACTATCAAGATATGGTTCCTCTATAACCGTTCCGTTGACATACACTTTTCCATCTTGCGCACTGACCTTATCTCCTGGGACACCTATTACACGTTTTACATAGCGAATGTTTTCTTCTTTGCCATCAATAATAACAATATCACCTTTATCAATCTCACCAATAAACTTTAACGTTTTATTAACAAAAAGACGATCCCCATCATGTAGTGTTGGATCCATCGAAGACCCTTCTACAAGATATGGTTCAAATAAAAAAATACGAATAATCATAGCTAGTCCAACCGCTAGCACAATAGCCTTTGTCCATTCCCACATCTTTGACTTCGTTGTTTCTGTTTCAGTTTGCGACATGAAGATCCTCCTATATTACATTGCTCTTTTATCATTATACCTTTTTATATGGATATTTTGCCAATAAATATCCTATTTCTATAAAAACAATTAAACCCCAAATGAAGATATATCATTTGGGGCTTAGAAATAATTTTACGTTTATTTACTTGAAGAAATTCTTCAAATTAAAGGTAAATTCTTATACGACCTCTAGTTCAACTTCAATATTTCCTCTTGTTGCTTTTGAATATGGACAAAATCCATGTGCCTTTTCAACCAATTCTTCAAGCTTGTCCTTTTCAATTCCCGTTCCTTTTACTTGTAACGTAACACCTAGTTTAAAACCATCATCAGACTCGTCCTTTAAAAGACTAACATTTGCTGTTACTTCAGATTCAAAGTTCACATTTTCTCTTTTTGCAATTAATTGTAATGCACCATCAAAGCATGCAGAATAACCAGCCGCAAATAATTGTTCAGGATTTGTTGCTTCAGGCATTTCCTTGGCTCTAGGTGAACCTGGCATTGCTAATTGTAAATTGATATTGCCGTCAGATGACTCAACTCTGCCATCTCTTCCACCGACTGCTGTTACTGTTGACGTAAATATTGGTTTTGACAAGTTAATTCCACCTTTCAATCCTATCTTTTTGTCTACTACTTTTATTTACCCAACTTTTTTTACTTTTAATCACTACAGTTGTAAAAGAATTCTCAAAAAAGAAAAACAGACTGATTTCTAGTAAACTAAAAACCAGTCTGCTTTTTTACAATTTTTTATTCATTAACAGGCTTTTTTAAAATTCCTAACATTAAAGCAGTAACTACTGCACCTATAACAATAGCTAATAGATATAAAACTGGGTTACCTTCAACTAAAGGAATAACAAATGCACCGCCGTGTGGTGCGCGTAATCCATTTCCGAAGAACATTGCTAAAGCTCCAGCTACTGCAGAACCAGTGATAATGGAAGGAATAACACGAGCTGGATCGGCCGCTGCAAAAGGAATAGCACCTTCTGTAATAAATGAAGCACCCATAATATAACAAGTAATACCTGCTTCACGTTCACGTTTCGTAAATTTATTTTTGAATAACGTAGTTGCTAATGCAATTCCTAGTGGAGGAACCATACCGCCAGCCATAACTGCAGCATGCGGAGCAAAGTTTCCTGCATCAATCATTGCTATACCAAATGTGAAAGCAGCTTTATTGATTGGACCACCCATATCTACTGCCATCATACCGCCTAATAGTAAGCCTAGAAGTATTAAGTTTCCTGTACCTAAGTTACTTAAGAAGTCACTAATCACACCATTTAATGCACTTACAGGTTGATTTACTACAAAGAACATGATCATTCCAACAGTGAATATACTTAAAACCGGATATAACAGAACGGGTTTAATTCCTTCTAAAGAAGCTGGCATGCCAGATAAAAGTTTCTTTAAAAGTACAACAATATAACCTGCTAAGAAACCAGCAATTAATCCACCCAAGAAGCCTGCGCCACCTTGAGCTGCCATAAATCCACCAACCATACCTGGCGCTAATCCTGGACGGTCAGCAATACTTAATGCAATGAATCCAGCTAATACAGGAATCATTAATCCAAATGCATTTCCGCCACCAATTGTGCTCAATGCTTCAGCAAAGGCGTTATGTGAAGGGTCGTTAGGATCTGATGCATGAATTCCAAACATGAATGATAAGGCAATTAAGATACCGCCACCTACAACAAACGGTAACATATTAGATACACCGTTCATTAAGTGCTTATAAAATCCAGTTCTTTCACCACTGCGATCTTCTTTTTTCGATTCTCCACTTCCTTGATAAATTGGAGCATCTTGATTTACAGCACGATCTAATAATTCTTTTGTTTTACGAATACCATCAGCAACTGGAACAATGATCACATGCTTACCTTTAAAACGTTCCATTTCTACTTGTTTATCTGCAGCTACGATAATCGCTGTGGCTTCTTCTATTTCTGCAGGAGTTAAAACATTTTTAGCTCCACCGGAACCATTCGTTTCTACTTTTAACGATAAGTTCAGCTCTTTTGCTTTTTCTTTTAATGCATCTGCTGCCATATACGTATGAGCAATACCCGTTGGACATGCAGTAACAGCTAATATTTTACCTGTTTTCCCCTCAGTTGGCACAGCTTCATTCTCATCTTCTTGAACATCATATTGGTCGATAATCGCCAACACTTCATCCTCTGTTTTTGCTTGAAGTAACTGATCTCTTACTTCTTGCTTCATTAATATACTTGAGAGTTTTGACAATGCTTCTAAGTGGGTATTGTTTGCGCCCTCTGGAGCAGCAATCATAAAAAACAAATAACTTGGCTGACCATCTAATGATTCATAATCCACACCAGTTGTTGAGCGTCCAAACACAATAGCGGGTTCTTTCACTGCATTTGTTTTAGCATGAGGAATGGCAATACCATCACCAATTCCTGTTGTACTTTGTTTTTCACGATTTAATACGGCTTGCTCGTAAGCCGCTTTGTTTGAAAGCTTACCAGCACGATCTAATACATCAACTAATTCTTTTACAACATCGCCCTTTGATGTTGATTGGATTTCTAATTTTATTGTCCTTTTTGTTAATACTTCTGTTATCCTCATCATTTTTCCCCCTCTATATTTTGACTACTTCTATTTGAGGTAATAACTCTTCTACTTCTTTTTTTGTACAAAGCTCAAGTGAAAATGCTGTTGCACTGCCTGAAGCAACACCAATCTTAAACGCTTCTTCCAGCGATTTATTTTCGGAGAAAGCACTTAAAAATCCACCAACAACTGAATCACCGGCACCAACAGAATTTAATACCTTTCCTTTTGGTACATTTGCTACATAACTGAATTCATCTGTAACTAGAAGTGCCCCTTCACCAGCCATTGAGACAATCACATGCTTTACACCTTGTTGGACAAGTTGCTTCGCATATTTATGTGCATCTTCTACAGATTGAATGTTTGTTTCAAACAATTCCCCTAATTCATGATGGTTCGGTTTAATTAAGAATGGTTTTTCAGATACAACTTCTTTTAGTGCATCACCAGAAACATCTGCCACTACTTTTATCTCTTTCTCTTTACAAATAGTCATGATTTTTTGATAGATAGATGTTGGTAATGTCCCTGGAATACTACCTGCTAAAAGAACAATATCGTCTTGATTCATATGCTGAAACAATTGTAAAAACTGATTTAGCTGTTCTTCTGACACACTAGGTCCCACTCCATTTATCTCTGTCTCAACGTCAGTTTTTAGCTTAACGTTTATTCTTGTATCACCAGAAACGTTTATAAAGTTGTGTTGAATATTCTCCTCAGATAGGAAATCTGCTACAAAAGAACCCGTAAAACCACCTATAAAACCTAATGCGTTAGATTCAACACCTAATCGTTTCAACACACGTGATACATTAATCCCTTTACCACCAGGAAATTTTGAATCTTCCGATGAACGGTTTAACGACCCTAACTCAAATTGTTCAACTCTTACGATGTAATCAACTGATGGATTCAATGTCACGGTATAAATCATGTATTCACTACCTTTATTGCTGTATTTTTTGTATATGGATAAAGGACTTCATCTTCCCCTTCATCCGTTATAATCTTTGCTTCTGAAAGCTGAGCAATTCTTGAAAATGCAATTTCTCCAAATTTGGAATAATCAGCTAAAACATATTTTTCTCTTGAAAGCTTTAGCGCTGTCATTTTCATTGCTGCTTCTTCTGGGTCAGGTGTTGTATAACCTAACTCAACATGTATGCCATTTACTCCTAAAAAACATTTATCAAAACGGTATTGTTCTAATGCCGTTAAAGCACCGCGTCCAATCATAGCACCAGTAGATGGTTTTAAAAATCCACCTATTAAGTATGTTTTTATACCTTTGCTTAAAAGCGGTTCCATAACAGTGAGTCCATTCGTTACAACAACAATTTCTTTTTCAAGTGATAAATAATCAACCATTTGTAGTGTTGTTGTACCTGCATCTAAAAAAATACAATCTCCTTCTTCTATAAGAGCAGCTGCTTCAGCTGCAATCATTTTCTTTTGCTGAAGGTTTTTAGCAGATTTCTCACTAACATTTGGTTCCTTTAGCTTTCCTTGTAAAAGTGCTGCTCCGCCATGAATTCGTTTTAAATATTTATCTTCTTCCAATTGTGTTAAGTCACGACGAATTGTTGACTCTGATGTGTTAGTTAAGTCGACAAGCTCATGTATTTTCACAGAATGTCTTTCTTTTAAAAGATCAAGAATTAGTCGATGACGTTCAGGTGTTAACAAACTAACAACACCTCCTAATTTTTTGTAAGCGAATACATAATCTGCTTACTTTTTCATTATACTTTCATCTCCAGCCAAAATCAATCATATTTTATCAAAAACTATCACTTTTTATCACTATGAACATACAATCCTTTCAAAAACATTCATATATCGAATGATATTTTAATAAAACAATAGGCTGAAGAATCGATGCATTCATTTTATTTGAATGAAATTGATTGTTTTTCGAAAGAATTCAATTGTATTAGTTAAATCAGTCTCTACATTTCAAGAAAAAAACATAATAAAAACCTCCCATAAACAACTAATGGGAGGTTAAAATGTTATTCATATCGTAAAGATTCAATTGGACTTAAGCGGGCCGCTTTATTCGCAGGTAACATTCCAAAAACAATTCCAATAACCATTGAAAATATTAACCCTCCTAAAACAACTTGCCAAGAAATGAGAGGTGGCCATCCAGCAAAGATTGATACAACATTTGCCGCTATTGCTCCTAGTAAAATTCCAATAATTCCACCAATAAGAGTAAGGGTGACCGATTCAATTAGAAATTGAGTAAGAATTTGTCGCTTGGTTGCTCCTAACGCCTTTCTTATACCTATTTCTTTTGTTCGTTCCGTTACGGAAACAAGCATGATGTTCATAACACCTATTCCCCCGACTACAAGTGAAATACCCGCAATTGATCCAATTATTAAAGTCATAATCGTTGTGATTTGTCCAATTCCTTCTGCCATTTCTTCCATATTAAACACTTTATAAGAATCATCTGTATTATGAGTTGTATTTAAAAGAGTTGTTGCCTTTTCTCCAACCTCTTTCATTACGTCAGCATTTGTAGCCTGTAACGTAATTGAATTATATTCATTTTTTCCAAAAGAGTTCCGAAATGTACTCCATGGTACATATACTTCCATCGCCCCGAATGCGAATAAACCTTCTGGCTTCTCTAATACTCCTATAATTTCAATCGGTTGACCATTAATCCAAACAACTTCACCTAACGGCTCAATTTTATCAAACATTTCCTTTTTCAACTCTGAGCTAATAACCCCTACACGTGTGCCTCCAATAAAATCTGCTTCAACCAGATTTCTTCCTGATTCAACCTTCAAGTTATTTACTTCCATATAGGCTTGGTTTATACCATTAACACTAGTATCGGCTGTTTCTTCCCGATATCTTGTTGAAAAGTATTCTGATGAAGCAGCAACAACTTTTTTCACTTCTGGTATATTGCTTAATGAATGAACATCTTCCTGAGTAAAAGCAGCATTCATATAGGCATTTGGGTTTGACAGTAATTCTTCTTCACTTGGTTCATAATAAACTTCAATCGTATTACCAGGACCAGTTATTGAAGTTTTTAGTAATTGCTCTCCACCTTGTCCGATGGCAACAACTAAAATAACCGATGCTACACCGATAATAATTCCGAGCATTGTTAAAATGGACCGCAATTTATGAGCTAATACTGAACTTAATGCCATCTTTACATTTTCAAGTAAGCTCATACTTCTCTCCTCCGCTCTACATCTGAGAGAATGATCCCATCTCTAACTGTTATAATTCTTTTTGCATAATCAGCAACCTCTTGTTCGTGGGTAACAAGTATAACTGTTGTTCCCTCCAAATTTAATTGTGTGAATTGCTCCATTATTGTAATGCTTGTTTTACTATCAAGTGCTCCAGTTGGTTCGTCCGCTAGTATGATTTTAGGGTTATTTACAATTGACCTCGCGATTGCAACACGTTGTTTTTGTCCTCCAGATAACTCATTGGGCAAGTGATTCACCCTCTCGGCTAGCCCAACCTTTTCAAGAGCCTGCTTTGCTCTCTCCTCACGCTCTTTTTTCTTATAACCGGCGTAAACCATAGGAAGCTCTACATTTTTTAGAGCCGTGAGCCGGGGGAGAAGCTGAAATTGTTGGAAAACGAAGCCTATCGATAAATTACGTACCTTAGCTAACATTTCATCCTTATAAGTTGAAATGTCCTCATCACCGAGTAAGTATGTGCCCGAGGTAGGGTTGTCTAAACATCCAATAACGTTCATTAGTGTCGATTTTCCGGAACCAGAAGGACCCATAATCGCTACGAATTCACCTTCGTTAATTGTTAGACTAATTCCTTTAAGAACATCCAATGTATCCTGTCCAACTTTATAGCTCTTAGTAATGGAAGTTAACTCAATCATTTCTCATTCACTTCCATGTTATTTTGCAGTTCATTTGAAGGACTAACAATAACTCTTTCTCCTGTTTCTAACCCTGTTTTGATCTCCATATACTCATCACTTGCTGCTCCTGTTTTTACTATTTTACGAATGGCCTTTCCTTCTTCAACAACAAATACATAATATTCTTCAGCATCCTGTTTAACTGCTTCTAAAGGAACAGCAAGAGCTTTTCTTTTTTCTGTTTGGATATCCATTATTAATTTAAAACCTGGTTTTGCTTTAATACCTTTATCATCAATTGTAACCTCAATTGGATACTGAACAGCACTATCTTCATTACCCATTGCATTTTCACTCTGTTCCGGCAGAAGATTAACCTTACTAACGACACCAACCCATTCCTTTCCTGGTACAACATCAGATCTCAATGTTACAGGTTGCTTCTCCTTAATTTTTAAAGAATCATATTCAGAAATGGATCCCTTTACAATGAGCTCATCAGGTTTTGCAATGTGTAAAATAGCTCCTTGAGTGACTCCTTTTGATGCATCTTTACTAATAGAAAGAACCGTACCAGAAATTTCACTTACAACTTCAAGTTCTCCCAGTTTTTTCTCAATTGTTTCTTTTTGAAGCAGCACTTGTCTAGCTTCGATGTTAGCTAATTTTAAATCTGTTTTTAATTGATCTCTTTCGGCATCAACTTGTTTTTTCGCTTCCTCTTTGCCTACTTGCTTCGTCAAATCCTCCTCTTTTTCATCCAAATCATTTATTTGTTTTTCCACCTGATTAATTCGTAGGTAGGAAGATTCTAGAGATAAAGCATTTTGTTCTTTTTCTACTAATAGCTGCTCATTCTCATAACGAAGTAGAGGTGTTCCTTCTTCCACCTTATCTCCTTCTTTTACAAGAATCTCAGCAACTTTACCACTTTCAGGTGATAAGTAAACTAAACTCTCATTTCTTAGCGAAAGTGTACCGGGAACCATTACATTCCCGGTCATTTCACGTTCTTCAACTTTTATTGTATCAACTGTTAGGTTTTCTTTACTTACTGTTCGAAAAACATTAACTCCAACTAATATAATGATTAAGCATGCAACGCCTATACCTATCCAAATTTTTTTCTTCATCAGAACTGTGCAATCCCTTCAAGAACTCCTCCAATTGCTGCAACAATAAGACCTAAAATAAAGAAGATAATAGCAATTGTATATGCTGCAGGTTTGGAAAGTTGGGCTACTTTCACAAGTCCAAGTGCCAGTAAAACATAATACCAAATTTGAAACACTTCAAATACGCCTAAAACTGCTCCTAAAACTCCATCTGCTCCAACAAAGCTGTTAACACTTGTTCACATAATGTACGGATCTCCACCAATTGTTGTGATAAATCCGGTGAAAATGATTAGTGAAAACATTTGTTTAAATGAAACTGGTGATTTAGCTATTTTGGCAATTCCTAATAAAATTGCTGCAACAACTACAAAGCCAATTGATGTACCAAATAAACCACCAAGTCCCCCAAAAATGATTCCAAACATTTTTGTAAGCTCAAGCTCTTCAGCCGACATAGCTGGTCCTGGTAATGTAGAATAATCCACGTTAAGTGCTGTAAGGACAGCAATAACTGTTCCAAGTATAGACAAAAGAATTAACGGAAGCCAAATGACTGGTTTTTCTCTTAATCTCTCAAATTGTTCTCCCGGTTGAAAAATCATTCCGAATAATGACGGTTTTTTCGTTTTTATTGTTTGTTCTTCCATGTTTCTACCTCCAAAATTTGTCTTCATTACCTAATACGTAGGAGGTATTAAATGGTTTCAAAAAAAAGCAAAAAAATCTTAAGCTACTTGTTTAAAAAAACTAGTAACCTAAGACTTTTTGCTAATAACTTCTCACTAGTGCATTTTCTTCTTTAAATAGATCTTTTCTTGCCACACCAGATTCATAAGCAGCCTTTACCACTGCCTCGCGTACCTTTTCAACAACTTTTTGATTGAATACACTTGGAACAATGTAGGTTTCACTTAACTCATCATCAGAAACTACATTAGCAATAGCTTTTGCAGTAGCAATTTTCATTTCTTCATTAATTTCTGAAGCCCGGCAATCAAGTGCCCCTCTAAAAATACCAGGGAAACAAAGGACATTATTAATCTGATTTGGAAAATCGGATCTACCTGTCGCCATCACTCTAACATATGGTTCAGCTAGTTCTGGATCAATCTCGGGTACAGGGTTAGCTAATGCGAACACAATTGGATCTTTCGCCATTGTTTTGAGATGTTCTACCGTTAACACACCAGGAGCTGAAACTCCGATAAAAACATCTGCTCCTATTATTACGTCAGTTAAGGAACCACTGATATTTTCTGGGTTTGTCATGTATGCAAAGTCTGTCCAATTTTTATTATCGTATGTTTCATTTCTATTAATAGCACCTGCTCGATCAACACCTATGATGTTTTTCACTCCAGCAGCTAGCAGCATTTTTGCACATGCTGTTCCAGCTGCACCTACACCATTCAAAACAACTTTGATTGATTCAATATTTTTACCAGTAAGCTTAAGTGCATTGTAAAGACCTGCAAGTAATACGACAGCTGTTCCATGTTGGTCGTCATGAAAGACAGGTATGTCCATTTCAGTCTTTAATCTTTCTTCGATTTCAAAGCATCTAGGAGAAGAAATATCTTCTAAATTAATACCTCCAAAGGCAGGCGCAATTGATTTTACAATTGAAATAATCTCTTCCGGATCTTTCGTATCAAGACATATTGGGAATGCATCTACATCTGCCATTTGTTTAAACAGCATTGCTTTTCCTTCCATAACAGGCATTGCAGCCAATGGCCCAATATCACCTAGTCCTAAAACTGCAGTTCCATCAGAAACAACCGCAACCGTATTTC
Source organism: Metabacillus sp. B2-18 (assembly GCF_021117275.1). Lineage (NCBI taxonomy): Bacteria > Bacillati > Bacillota > Bacilli > Caryophanales > Bacillaceae > Metabacillus > Metabacillus sp. B2-18. The sequence continues at coordinate 1,710,666 of NZ_CP088245.1, read as the reverse complement.
GTTTAATCGTTAACGAGTGAGCTTTAAGTGGCTCATCAGCAATGGCGTTACATACCTGTGCGACTCCAGGTGTATAAACTCTAGATAAATCATCTCGATTTTTAATCGGATTTTTTGGAGTGATTTCTATTTTTCCTCCAAGATGTAATAAAAATGTTCGATCAGAAACTGACAAAATCTTTACACCTTCTAGTTGACCGATTTCGTCCATAACAGTTTGACCATGTTGTTGGTTCTTTACTGTTATCGTTATGTCTCGTACCGTTTGTGTTTTACTTGTTGAGATCACATCAATTCCAATTACATCACCACCAGCTTCCCCAATTACCTTAGCAATCTCACTAAACGTAATAAGGTTTTTCTGAAAATGAAGTCTAATAATTATATTCATGCTTGCATTACTAAGTTGAGACATTCGATACCTCCAAATGCTTTATCAATAAAGGGGATATTAGAACGACTAATCTATTTCTTGTACGTAGCGAAAGCCTATAAGCATTTGCGCTTAAAATAAATTAGGTGAATTGGAAGCGTTTTAATATCCTAAATACATTTTATTATAGGTGCTCTTTCCTGTAATCGTTTTGACAATTTATTGCTTTTAATTTTTTCTGTGTATTTTGTTCATTTTATTTACGGTATTAATTTACTTGCAGTAACTGATTTTTTCTCAATTGTATTTCTACCAAAAAATTTTCTTAAGAATAACGGAATGATGAATAAGATAAAAAACACACGAAATAATTGGAAGGCCGCCACCATTGAAACATCCGCATTTACTGTATGAGCTGTGACACCCATTTCAGGTAATCCACCTGGTGCAATACATAGAAATGCTGTAGACATGGAAATAGAGTATAAGCTATGTAATCCGTATGCTAATAAAAGAGCAAACCCTACAATGAGTAATGATGACAAGATCGTAACCGGCAACAAACTTTGCCAATTACCTAGCATATTTGTTTTCATCCCAAGACCTAGGTAGATCCCCAAGCAAAGCTGGGCCAATATGGTCAAAAAATCAGGCACAGATGGAACACTAAACCCAAATACAGTTAAAAGTGCAGAAGAAATAAGTGGACCAATAATCCATGGAGTAGGGCATTTAAAACGAACTGCCAATTTTGTAAAAAAGAAAACAATAACTAAAAAGATTAATAGTTGTATGTAACCGCTTGTATTCATTTGAGAAACAGAATCTTCCACGAAGCTATCGGTGTGAGAGGTAGATAATGCATGGATCGTTAAAAAAGGTACTAGGAAAATAACCGTTAACATCCTCACCGTTTGCATAAATGTAACAATTGTTGGTTCTGAATCAGTAATTTCTTCACTTAAAATAACCATTTGTGATAATCCTCCGGGTGTTGTCCCCATCACCGCACTTGCTACTTTCATTTTTGTGACCTTTGAAATGAACTTAGCCATTACAAGACCAAATCCAACCATTAAAATTGTTGTTATCATCATTGAGGGAAATTGCTCGAGTATTTGCCTAGCACTCTCCGTTGTAAATGATAACCCCATACTAAAGCCCAAAATCATCTGTCCACCGTTACGAAAACCAATTGGCCAATGTAATTTGCGTTTAGTTATCAACTTCCAAAGCATAACTGCACTTAGTGGACCAAGCATCCATGCTAAAGGCAAGTTAAATAGTAAGAAAAGAGTTCCCCCACATACTCCAACAATGACTGTTTCAATAATAAAATAAAGGTTCATTTGCTTGATCAACCTTACTCACCCCTCATAAATCTACGTTCCTAACTTCTGTTACAATAACTAAAAAATGACCCTAATTTGCTACTCTTTTCACATTAACAATGGGAAAAGAGTAATTTAGATAGGGTCATTTTGGTTTCTATTAATTAGCTACTGTTTCTACTAAGTGATCATTATAATAAACAACATGTGAGAGAATACTACTTCCTTTCATGCTCCGTAGTGATTCTTTAGCTTCTAATTCACTTTCATATTCGAACATTTTAATACTTTCATTAGAATAAACAGTAATTACCCACATTTTTTGCTCCCCCAATATCTTTGTTAAAAGGCTAATCGTCAAATCAAAATGGTAAACTTCTATACTAACATTTATAAATAGCAATCTTTTAATAGTATAAAGTTCCCCTTTTAGAAACAGTTGCTAAGACAAGATAAAGTTTTGTAACCTTTCATTCCATATGATAATTCCAGTTACTTTCAAAGTAAATAATACAAATAATTATTTTATTATGTTCATTAAGTGAGTTTTGATCATTTTGTTCACGAGAATCAACTCATCTCATTAACCCCCATTAAACGCTCATACATCTCACTTTGTTGTTCAAGATAGTTAAAGGTATCTTTACTGTCTTTATAAAAACTCTTCCACATATATTCGTCTAGTATTTCTTGCCATTTTTTAGTTTTCACCATTTCACTTAATGTCTTATCCCAAAATGAAATCTCTTCTTTTGTCATATTAGGCGGCCCCATTATTCCTCGCCAATGGCTAAAAACGACGTCTATCCCTTCTTCCTTCCAGGTAGGAATCATCGGAAGTTCCCTTAACCGGCTATCGGCCGAAACTACTAGAAGCTTTACTTGATTTAACTCATAATACTTAATTGCTTCTGATATTGTCATAGTGGCAACATCTATTTGTTTTGCAAGTAATGCATCAACAACCTGTTGACTATTTTCATACACCCGGAAATTAAGCTTTGTTGGCTCTATATCTGCTTGTTTACTAGCCAATACAAAAGAAAGTTGATCATCGTTTCCTAGTCTAGGCGAAACCCCAATTTTAAAAGATTCTGGTGCTGATTCCATCTTTTCCATTAACATTTTTGCACTATTCATTTCAGATTCTTTTGAGACAATAACTGCTTCCCATTCAGTTGCCAATGTTGCGATTGGAGTAAAATCTTTAAATGTTAGCTTACTTTGACCTAGCAAATGATTTGTTATAAGAAGACTTGAATTCATCGCAAGTACTTGTCCCTCTTGCTGACTTAAAAATTTCCACCCTAGTTCTCCACCAGCACCAATTTTATTCACTACTTGGATATCTTCCTCTATGATCCCTTCACTTAAAAGAGTACGTTGCACAGCTCTTGCTGTTAAATCCCATCCTCCACCTTTTGAGCTTGGAGCTATGATTGTTATATCTTCACTTAGCAGAAACTCATTATTCTCTTGTACTGAACATCCAAAAAGGAAAAGGAGAAAATATAAGCAAACATAAAAGATTCTTTTTCTCATCATTACCTAATAAACTCCACCTTTTTTAAAGTACTTTCTCTCTGGTCTTCCTACTATGCCATATTCATGTTTTGATTTACATTCATCAATTGAGACGAGATACTCCAAGTACCTTCTTGCAGTTGTTCTTGAAGCACCCATTCTTTCCCCCATCTCTTCAATCGTAACACCACCTTTAAAAGCGTTGAGAACCTCAATTACCTTTTGTAGCGTTATTTTATCGACCCCGGAAGGTAAATCTTTTTGATTTAGTGTTTGTTGATTTCCTTTTGTAAAATATTGATCAATGAAGACTTGAGTTACTTCATCTTGACTATAAAATAATTTCCTTCTATTTTTATAGTTTTCAATTGTTTCAATAAATTTTTCCATCGTTACAGGTTTTAATAAATAATGAAATACACCTTGTCTTATAGATGTTTCAAGCATGTCTTTTTCAGTTGCAGCCGTGATCATGATTACGTCGGTGGTAGGATATCGCTCTCTAATTTTAGGTAATATATCTATACCTAATTCATCTGGTAAATATATATCAAGTAAAAGCAGATCAACTTTATTTTCATTCAACAACTTCATCGTGTCATTTGCATTTAGTGCCTTTCCTACTAATTGAACGTCTGCTATCTTCTTTAGAAATTGCTCCTGAACCTGGGCAATTCGAAAATCATCTTCTGCAATTAGTACGTTAATCATTTGAACCTTCTCCTTAATCTTTACTTAACTCCCTTTGGAAGAAACACTGTGAAAATTGCCCCTCCTTCTTTGCCATTAATTACATCAATATTTCCGTTTAAGGCATCTACAATGCGTTTTACATTATATAGTCCATACCCTCTATTTTCACCTTTAGAAGAAAAGCCAACTGCAAAAAGTGTATCAAATTGTTCTTTTGATAACCCTTTGCCGCTATCAGTTACCTCTATAATAATTTCATTTCCGAGGTTTGTTATAGAAAATGAAACGTTTCTCTTATCTTGAAAAATGACTGATTCAAAAGCATTGTCAATTAAATTTCCAATAATTGTGATGATCTCTGTAACTCCAATATGTTTTGGAAGAGGATCTACATAACTTTCAGGGTCTATTTCAAAATGAATCTTCATCTCTGACGCTCTTCCCAATTTACCTAATAAGATTGCCTGGATATTAAGGTCTTGAATTTGATTAAACAAAAGTTTTGTTTGGTGATGATGGATCGTTGATTCTTTATTTATAAAATCAAGTGCATCTTGATATTTTTCTAGTTGTAATAAACCGGATAATAAATATAATTTGTTTGCATACTCATGTGTTTGTGCTCGAAGGCCTTCTGAATAGGTACGAACTTCTGAAATTGTATCTATTAATTTCTTTAATTCTGTTTTATCACGAAAACTTAAAACCACTCCAACAACTTGTTCAACAACTTGTTCTTGTTCAATGATAGGAATGAAATTAAAAATATACATTTTATCATGAAGAAGCAGTTCTACATTATGGATATCCTGTCCAGTTTCCAATACAAGATCAATTTTGATATTAGGTAAAATATCATGAATATGTTGATTAATGAAATGTTTTTCACAAATGTTTAACATATCTGATGCAGATAGATTAATCATTGTAATGAGCCCTCTTTCATTAATAGCAATAATTCCTTCTTTAATAGAAGAAAGTATCGCATTTCTTTCTCGGAATAAAGATGAAATTTCATGAGGTTCTAATCCGAGAGTATCTTTTCTAATATTGTTTGTTAAGTAAATCCCACCGATGATTCCTAAAATGAATACTCCAAGAGAAGCAAATATAATAAATTTTATTTTCTTATATAAATTGTAAAGAAGGTCTTTCTCTAAAAATTCAACAGATACTGTTCCAATAACTTGACTATATGTACTATAGTCAGCAATGATTGGAACTTTTCCAACAATAACACGCCCCTGTTCTCGATCTATTTCAAAGCTACTAGATCCACCAAAAATTAAAGCTTGGTCATTTGTGTGATTAGAGTTTCTTTGTCCAACTAATTTCAAATCTGAATGAGAGTAAATGATCCGTTCACGGTTCTCAATTACTATATTTGAAGCATTTGCCTGATCTTTAACTTGTTCGGCAATTGGTCGAAATATTTCCTCCAAGTTATCTTCTTTAATTGCCTCGTAAAGCTCTGGCATTAAAGAAATCGTTTTTGCTGTTTGCAACACGAGCAGCTCTGCTTGAGTTCTTGAATCAACGTATAATATATACGAGAAAATACCAGCTAAAAGCAAAATGATCACTAATAGCAGGACGCTTATCAGTGACAATACTTTAAATTGCAATGAAATTTTATTTTTCCCTCTCATTTCCATATCCTTTTTAATCATAAATTAAATCATTTTAAAGATTATACCATCATCTTAACATCTTATTTTAACTATATTTACTTTTAAAAGAGCTAGAGTAACTCTCTAGCTCTCACATGATTTTATATAGAGATTACACCTACAATAATTGAAACAATTAACATGGTAAGCGAAGTACCAACAGTCCATTTTAACGTAAATTTTTGAAAGTCACCAAACTCTACTTTTGACATACCAACTAACAAATACGTTGAAGCAACTAAAGGACTTAACAAATGAACGGGTTGACCAACTAATGATGCACGAGCAATTTCAACTGGATTGATTCCATAACTAGTAGCAGCTTCAGCAATGATTGGTAGCATACCAAAATAATATGCATCGTTTGACATAAAAAAAGTAAAGGGCATACTAGTCAATGCTGTAATAATCGGTAGATAAGAGCCTAATGCATCTGGAATTAAAGCAACAAGACTGTTTGCCATTGCGTCCACCATCTTCGTGCCTGATAGAATGCCAGTAAATGCACCAGCAGCAAAAACAAGTGATACAACAGCTAAAACGTTTCCAGCATGTGCTTTAATACGTTCCTTTTGTTCTTCTAAATTAGGGTAGTTAATCACAATTGCAAGTGCAAAGCCAATCATAAATAAAGCGGGCAGAGGCATAATTCCCATGATTAAACCTAAAAGAAGGAGTACAGTTAATGCAAAGTTGATCCATATTAATTTTGGACGTTTTTCTGATTGCACTTCTGATGCTGCTGCTTGTTGATGAAACGCGATTAACTGTTGCTGTGGTAGTTGATCTAATTCTAAAGTTCCAACACGTTTTCTTTCTTTAACTCCAAATAAGTATGCAACAAAGATAACCCATATAGCTCCACCTATCATTGCAGGAACAAGTGGTACAAACACTTCTGACATATCTAAATTTAAAGCACTAACTGCGCGGGCAGTTGGTCCTCCCCATGGCGTAAGATTTGTTACACCAACACTCATGATCGCTATACATGGAAGAATTAATGGATTCATTTTTAATCGTTGATACAGTGGAAACATAGCCGAAATTGTAATCATATAGGTTGTTGTCCCATCTCCATCTAAGGATACAACTAATGCTAACACTGCAGTTCCGATAATAATTTTTAATGGATCACCTTTAACAGCCTTTAAAATTGCCCCTACAACAGGTTCAAATAAACCAGCATCAATCATTATACCAAAATATAAAATCGCAAACATAAGCATAACACCGGTAGGAGCTAATTGATTTATGCCATCTATTAGCATTGGTCCTAATTCACTCGCAAACCCTCCAACAATTGCAAATATAACGGGAATAAGAATTAAAGCAATTAAAGCTGATAGTCTACCAGTCATAATTAAAAACATAAACACAAATACCATTAGAAAACCTAATATTGCTAACATAATACCCCCCCATATCTGAACGCGCTTACAAAATGTAATAATTAGAATTCTTTGTTATTTCCAACTATAAATGAAGGGTAAATGGGGGTAAATATTATGGTTGATTTATCCTTAAAAACCTATTTGTATGTATAAATCTTTTCGAACAATTAATATGTTTTGTTCATTTAATTCACGAAGTTTTTTTAAAATTTTAATTTCACTTTTTTTTTTATGAATGAAAAAAGCACCCATTTTGGGCGCCTTTCAAGTATAAATCCATAAAAACTATTATTCTCATTCGATATCTATAGAATTATCCCACTTCTAACATAGTAAATTGAGCTTTGACCAATCCATAGTAAACACCCTCTTTCTCCATTAGTTGTTCATGATTTCCTTGCTCCATAATTTCACCATGATCCAAAACAATAATATTATCAGCCTCACGAATTGTTGAAAGTCGATGGGCAATCATTATTGCAGTTCTTCCACTCAGGAGGGTTTTCAGTGCTTGTTGAATTTTCACTTCTGTTTCAGTATCAATACTTGCAGTTGCTTCATCAAGTATAATAATGGTTGGATCTGCAAGTAGTGTCCGAGCAAAAGAAATAAGTTGTCGTTCACCTACTGACAATACATTTCCTCTTTCCTCTACTTCTGTTAAGTAACCACTAGACAAACAGCATATGAAATCATCCGCACCAACTGCTTTCGCAGCATTTACCACCTGTTCGTCCGAAGCTGTTGGGCAACCGAACCGAATATTATCCATAATTGTGCCTGAAAAGATAAATGTATCTTGAAGAACAACACTGATACGTGATCTTAATTCACTGATTGGTAAATTTTTAATATTTATATCATCAATTTTTACACTTCCCCCAGTTGCATCATAAAAACGACTAATTAAATTGGCGATTGTTGTTTTTCCAGAACCTGTATGGCCAACCAATGCAACTGTTTGCCCCGCTGAGATTGATAAAGAGATCTTGTTGAGTGCTTTTCTAGAAGAATCATAGGCAAATTCCACTGATTCAAAATCAATTTTACCCTTCATACTCTTAAGGTTGGTCGGATTATCCGAATCAGCAACATTCGGTTTTTCATCAATAAATTCAAAAATTCTTTCTGAAGAAGCCATTCCCATTAGCAATTGATTATATACCTGGCCTAGTCTCGAAATTGGTTCCCAAAACATTCCTAAGTAAAAAGCAAAAGAAACAAAAGTTCCGATTGTAATTGATTCATTTGCTATCAGGGTTGCTCCATAAGCAATTAAAATAGCTGTACCAATTGCGTTTGTCATCTCAACAATTGGTGTAAACATTGCATTGCGTTTGGTAGCATTTTGCCATGACCCAAAATTCTCCGAGTTAACTCCATCGAAATATTCAATGTTTTCTTTTTCTTGTGTAAATGATTGAGTCACTCGGATTCCCTGAATTGATTCATTCAGATGTGAATTCAGTTTTGATTGCTTTAATCGTACAGTTTGCCAAGAACGACGTATTTTTTTTCGTAGACTGGTAGAAATGAAAAACATAAGTGGCACAATAACCATAATTGCTAAAGTGAGTTGAGGACTAAGAGTAAACAAAAGTACTACAACCCCGATTAAGAGGATGAAATCCATTAACAGGTTGATTACCCCACTAGTAAATAGCTCCTGAAGGGAATTAATATCATTCATAATTCGAACTAGGATAGAACCTGCGGAACGCTGATCAAAAAATCTGTGAGACAATGACTGAACATGGGTAAATATATGCTTTCTAATATCATAGATTACATTTTGACCAAGCATGTTCATCCACCTGATTCGAAATGTGTTGGCTATGTAAGATACAAGATAGAGAAAAGAAATTGTCGTAACTAAGATAATGAGAAGCTTGATATCTTTATTTGCAATTGCGTAATCTAGTGTATATTTCCCTATTAATATAGGTGCCACGAGACGGACCACTGCAAAAATGAGGACAGCAATAAATGCTGCAGGAAGTAATGTTCTGGAATACGGTTTCAAGTAACTTAGTAATCTCCACATTTGCTGCCAATTAAATGGTTTATCTATAACCGTTTCTGTGGAGTAATGAAATCTTTCCTTAATTTTTTCTTTTATATCTTTGTTTCTCATATCATCACCTACCCTGCTGTTGAGTGTAGAACAGCTTTTTGATCTTTATATTGAATATTATAGATTCGTTTGTAATAACCTTCTTGCTGTAGAAGCCTTTCATGAGTTCCTCTCTCAATAATTGAGCCACTATCAAGAACAAGAATCTCATCAGCATGCTTCAGAGAAGAAATACGATGGGCAATGATAAATGTCGTTCGACCCTTCATCACTTCTTTTAATGCTTGTTGAATATGAGACTCTGTCGTCATATCTACAGCACTTGTTGCATCATCTAAAATAAGAATGCGTGGATCCATGCAAATTGCTCTGGCAATTGCAATTCTTTGCTTTTGTCCTCCTGAAAGCCCGAGTCCTCTTTCACCTAACATCGTATCGTATCCGTCTTTCAGTTCCATAATGAAATCATGTGCCTGCGCACGTTTTGCTGCATCAATAATTTCATCTATCGTGGCATCTGGTCTTCCGTAAGCTATATTTGATTTAATTGTGGATGAAAATAAAAATGATTCTTGTAAAACCACTCCTATATTTGAGCGTAATGCTTTTAATGAATAATCACGAATATCTTCTCCATCAATTAAAATTTGACCACTTGTTGGTGTATAAAACCTTGTCATCAATTGAGTCAAACTTGTTTTTCCAGAACCAGTTGAACCAATTAACCCGATTGTTTTTCCCTTTGATGCCTGAAAAGTTAGTTGATGTAATGCTAGTGATTCTTCCTCTTTATAACGTAAACTTACATTGCAAAAGGTTACATCTCCATTTATTTTAGTATCGGGAAGGATATTTTCTTGATCTCGAATGCTTTCCTCAGCCTCTAAAATTTCAAGTAGTCGCTCTCCTGATGCCTTCGATTGCGAAAATAAGTTAATAACAAATCCTAAGTGCATGATTGGGTTCATTAAATACCAAACTAAACTGAAAAAAGCAACAAGCTCACCAGGTTGCAGGCCTCCTTGAATAACAAGTACACTTCCGTATGCAAGCAATGCGACAACACATATATTTCCGATTAACTCCATGAGAGGGAAAAATTTCGCCCAAACAAAGGAGGTTGTTAATGATTTTTCTTTGTAATTGCCGTTTGCTTGGTTAAACTTTGATATTTCAAAATCCTCACGAGAAAGTGCCTTAACCGTTTGTATTCCACTAATATTTTCTTGCACATTCGTGTTTAGCTTTCCAAATGATTCACGAATGTTCCGAAAAGCTGGATGTACACGTTTATCAAAATGATATACAGCCACCGCTAGAAAAGGTAAAGCAGCAATCGTTACTAACGTTAACGGTACGGAATAAATAAACATAACTGTTAATGTTCCGCATATTAATAGTAAAAATCGAACAAGCTCAGAAAAACCGAACGATAAAAAGAAACGAAACCCTTCTACATCAGCAGTCAATCGGGACATTAAATCACCCGTTTTAGCATTATCATAGTAAATAAAAGGCAATCGCTGTAACTTTTCATATAAAGCATTTCTAAGTCTGTAAACTGACTGTATCCCAAACATATCTCCTAAATATTGATGAAAAAATGCAGATACCCCTTTTACCACCATCAATGATAAAAAACCAACCACAATCCATGGAATATACTCATATTGTTTCTTTAATACAATTTCATCGATTGTTAATTGCAAAACAATTGGATAAATAACCGTAATGCCTGTAATAAATAAGACAAAAAACAATGACCATAAGAAATACTTTCTGTATGGCCAATAAAAGCTTTTTAATTTTTTAAACGTTTCCATACTTCCCCTCCCCACAGTTGTTTACCATCACATTACCTATAGATATAACGTAATACGTTTAAATATATCGACAATCGAAATAATTATCCATACATTTTCCTTAATTTTCTAAAAATATATCCTTTGAAGGAATCTACCTCCTTCTAGTGGACGAAAGAACTAATACCTTTGAACGAAAAAAGATGCTTATTGGTTAGTGGAATCTCAACTAACCAATAAGCATCTTTCTAAAAAACACCTTATAATTTTGCCTCTTTAAGAACAGACTGTATAAATTTAGCCTTTGCACCAGCATACTCATTTCCATTAGTCCATTCTTTTTTCGATAATTTCTTTTTCAAGCTTTCATATTCTAAAAGATGCTCTTTCGATTGTATAAGAAAATCACGAAATAAAAGATGTTCCTCCCACCATTGACTATCTAAAGGTACTGTATGTATATGAGCTATTCGATGTTGATGGGGAATCTCCATAAAATTCTCAGTCGTTAATACACGTGGATATAACTCGGCATAAACTTCTTTAACCACAATAAAAAAACGTCGAAACGGCAGCTGTTTATCATAAATTGATACATAAACATAAGGAGGTTGTGATAACGCATCAACAACCTTTTCAAGCTGACTTTCCTCTCTAACACCAATCATGATATCGATTATTGGTTTTGCTGATAAACCAATTATTGATGTACTTCCAATATGTTCAATCATTGGTTTAAGAAAACCTAGTTTAGATTGTAACATTTCCTTTTCAATCAGGTATTTTTGCGGCCATTTCGGATCATATTCTGACAATGAAACCTTCATATTCTTCTTCTCCTTCTAAACTTGTCTTATGTGAATAATCTTTACTAAGGACTGTTTTTATTGTCCTCTTTTAAAGTAATGAATAGATTGGAGATAATAGCATGCTAAAACAATTTCTACAATTCGCCATAAGAGGGAATGCAATTGACCTAGCAGTAGGAGTAATTATCGGAACGGCTTTTGGAAAAATCGTTAGCTCATTAGTTGATGATCTTGTCATGCCAGTAATAGGTGTACTTTTAGGCGGCATAAATTTGAAGGATTTCTCTTTACCTTTTGGAGCATCAGTTATTCAATATGGATCATTCTTACAAACTGTATTAGAATTTTTAATCATAACATATAGTATTTTCTTCTTTGTCCAACTATTTTATAAGCTCCGGAAATTAGACAACGACAAGCCTTTTGGTCAAACTAAAACTAACACTGAACTTCTACTGGAAGAAATACGTGATTTGCTAAAAGAAAAAAAGGATGACGAATAAATGAATCAAATTGCCATTAGGAACTTCTTAATTTAAAATATTTTCTTTATTCCATTAGCTTCATCAACTAGTTTCATTATTTCATTATCCGTCATTAAGTATCCGTGACACTCCATTAAAGCTTTTTGGACCTCATCCGTTAATCGGTCTAAATTATATGCACAAACACCGATTATATCCATTTCCGGCATTAACCTGTCTACTTCAAATTCAAATTCTTTCAATGTGCTATTAATATGTTTTTGAGTCGGCCATTCCACGTGACCCCAACACCTTATTTTCAAATTTTGATCAAAATAGGGATCTAATGTGTTAAAAAAGTAGTTTAGAATTGTTACTGTGTGGAAATTACCTGTGGAACAATAGAAATCAAAATTACTAATTTGGTGGACTCTCTTTATTTCATCTGCTTCTAATATATTTTTTAGTTTTTGTGATATTAAATGATTAATAGGCTCATTTTCAACAAACAAAACATATTCATTGTTTTTTATACCACTAATTATAAATTCAACAGCGTTTTGAACATAATCATCCAATTTCTCCGTAAAATACAGAATGTGACCTCCACCATTTTCATTTAATTTATATGTAAATTCAGCCATATTTTTTATCATATATGTTATTTTCTCCTTACCTTCAAACTGTTTAATCTATAGTAAGTCTCACATATAATAGTACAACAATTTCGTTGAAAAAGGTTATCAATTCTAAATAATATAACAAAATTAGTCATGATCTGCCGTTTGTTTAGCTTAAAATAAATGTTTTAAACATAATTATAGAGGTGGACTAGCATTATTTTATTCTATTTCTCTATTGTCTGTACCGTTAATCTTGACTACGACCAAATTGATGGTATTCTTGTCCTAACAATTAACATCAAATATGATAAACTAAGTATTATTTTTTGATAGGGATGTGAAGCTTTTGAAGAAATTTAAAATTGTGCTACCTGTAATGATCATAGTGTTTATTTTTGCGATTAGAGTACTTGACCAAAACTATGGTAGCGCTATTTCCATACAAATCCGAACGTTGATTTCTTTAGGTGGGGCTCTTTTTTCCGGCTTAATTACGTATTTTCTCTTTCCCAGTAATGAAAACCAAAAAAATTGATAGTAGTTTCCAACCATATATAGGGAACTGTTCATCTAACGTCTCATTAGAGCTTGATTACATACCGTCAAGCTCTTTTAATCTCCCTAATTCCGGTAATCACTAGCTACGATCGTATGTATGGTGAGTTTTTGCTATAGATAATACTTCTTTAGGCGTAACTTGACTCCAAGCTAGTTTTAAAAATGCTTCATAATGCTCAATAACCTTAAGTTGAAAAACTTAAAAAGCCAGCTGCAACTTCAGCTGACTTTTTAACAATCACTTATACTTTAAAGCGATCAATAATTGATTGTAGTTCTTCAGCCATTCCAGTTAAGGCTTTTGAGGCAGCTGTAATTTCCTCCATTGAAGCAAGTTGTTGCTCAGTTGTAGCCGCTACTTCTTCAGATGTTGCTGAACTTTCTTTTGCAATAATAGCTAGCTCATTGGCTGATGCTGTAACTTCTTGAATGGCAGCTGTTATTTGCTGTACAGTTGCTGAAACTTCTTCAATTTGTGGAGTCATAGTGTTCATTCTATTTAATATCGAATCAAATTTCTCAGATGTTTCTGTTGAGATTGTTAATCCCTGCTCTGCATTTTTAGATACCTCGCCCATTACCTGTACGGAATGATTTGTGTCTTTTTGTATAGATAAAATTAGTGTAGAGATCTGACCAGCTGATTGTTGAGATTGTTCTGCTAATTTGCGCACTTCATCAGCTACTACTGCAAATCCTTTTCCATGTTCACCGGCTCTTGCTGCCTCAATTGCGGCATTTAATGCAAGTAAATTTGTTTGATTAGCAATTTCAGAAATAGCATCTAGGATCTTTCCAATTTCCTGTGATCTTTTGGATAATGATTGAATGACCTTATTTGATTCAGTCACGGAAGCATGAATAAACTTCATTTGCTCCAAGCTATCTTTTACAAATTTCCCACCAACTTCTGCCTCACTGACAGTTTCTTGTGCTATATCAGAAACATTTGATGAGCTAGATGAAATTCTTAGAATTCCTTGTAGCACTTCATCTAATGCAGCATTATTTGCATCAATTTTAAATGTTTGGCTTTCGGCTCCACTAGCTACCTGTTGGATTGCTTCTGTTACTTGTTTAGTTCCAGCTGTCGATTGGTCTGCACTAGCAATCAACTCTTCAGAAGATGAACTCACCCTTTCTGATGCTGTTTGGAGACTTACAACCACTGCACGTAAATTTTCGACCATTTTGTTAAAGCTCTTGGACAATTGTCCTACTTCATCATTAGAATTAATGTTAATATCAACCGCTAAATCTCCATTAGCAATTTTTTCTGAAGAAGCAACTAAAATACGAATTGGTTGTAAAATAGAACGTATAATAACAAAAATAACAATAGCTCCGAGAATAGAGGATAGTACTACAGCTAATGTTTTTAAAAAGATTCCTTTAGCGGCTTCTGAGATTTCACTAGTATACATCGTACCAGCAATTTTCCAGCCTGTTAGTTCATTTGTAATAAAATCCATTTCCTTCGCTTTACCATCTATAGTATAGGAAAATTCACCAGTATTACTTTTAAATAAATTTCCTACCCAATCACCCGTTACCTTTTCACCTTGCTTAGAAGGATGAATTAAGTAAGTTTGAGTTTCATCAACAATTGTTACGTAGCCCTCTTCCCCAACCTTCACTACACTTATCATATCTTTCAGTACATTTAAGTTCACATCAACAGCCACTACACCTGAACCATCATTTAAAACTTTAGCAAATGTAACTGATGTTTCATTTGTATTAGCATCGATATACGGATCTGTAATAACAACTTCTCCTTTATTCTCCATTGCCAACGTATACCAAGGACGATCACGTGGGTCATAATCATCGGGGAGTTGAAGTGTTGGTGAAACAATCATTTCACCCGTATCTGTTCCAATATAAATTGCTTGTGCTCCTGGTTTTGTTTCAATATATTGATTAAATTTCAATTTAATTTTCGAAATTTCCTCGATATCAATTTTTGCATTAGCCGTTTTTGCTGTCTGAGCAAAATATTCAATGTCCTTTTCTATAGGAATTAGCTGTGAATTCATAGAAGAATCAATTAGTTGCACACTTTCCTTAGCTGTTTGAAGCATGCTATCTTGTAATTCAGATTTTGCAGATTGATAAGAGATAAATCCTATAGCAAGACTTGGTACAAGTAAAATGCATGCGAAGGCAATGATTAATTTTTTTCTAATCGTGAGATTTCTGTCAATACCTTTTAATACATTATTCTTTAAAACATGACGGATTTTCATGATGTTCTTTCTCCCTTTCTCGTCTCTATTACTCTTTGTAAAATAATAAAACTGCCCACATGATAAAAATAAGGACAGCTCACTAAAAAGTTTAAAGTTAATCATATCTGCAACTGGCTAGCATAAAATGATAAGCCCCTTTAGTTTTGCGTCCCATTTTTTCAAATGGTTTGCCCAATTTTATATTATATACAAATAATTTCGGCAATTCTGCCTATAAATTTAGTAGTACTATCATACTACTTATGACATAATTTGGCTATCTTTTTATGATAAATCATTATATTCTGAAACTTTTTCTATATAAAGAAAGAGCTATCATTTTGATAACCCTTTTCATTAAACCATTGTATAACGTTCATATAAATCCTTTAATGTTTCACACCCTAATCTTTTAAGCTTATTAACATAAATACTCCATAACTGTGCAGTCAACTTGGCATCCTCCAGAGCATGATGTCGACCAAAAATCGGTATTCCATTATGTTTGCAACATTCTTCAAGAGTGATAAGCTTTGCTCCAGGCTCTGCAATTCTGTACAAGAAGGACATATCTACAAGGCGGTGCTTAAATGGTGACCTGTAGAGCTTCCAAGAGGCATGCTGTAAAAACATCTTTTCATGGTTTGCATGATGAGCAACAAGTGTATAATCCTGGGCAAACCGAAAAAACTCGAACAAGGTTTCGGATAACAGCGGAGCAGTTGTTAATTGTTCGTTTGTTAGACCAGTCAAAGAACTAATTTCATTAGAAATTGGTTTTTCTGAGCGAACAAGTGAGTAAAAGGTTTCCTCTTCTTTAATTTCATCTCCCTTTACTTTAATTGCACCAATTGAAATAATTTGGTCTCCTTGATCGGGATAAAAACCTGTTGTTTCGATATCAAAAACAATGACGTTTAATTCAGTAAGAGGAATATTTAATGTCTCCTCCACCCTCATTTCACGTTGTAATTGTCTAAGGTAGGCTACTTGTTGCTGTGATTGGGCAGATTGAGAACCACCAAGCTTACCTCTCATAAAAAAAAACGGGTCAAATGTCATTCTAAACACCCTTTATCAATGATCCCCTGCACATATTGATGCAGTTTTTTACCATCTTTTAAGATTGATTTTATCTCTCTTTTTTCTTCCTTGGTCATTTTCTTAATGTTTAAATAATGCACATCATCATAACTTTCAGCACTTGCAAATAATAGTCTTCGGTATTCAAGCAACTTCTCAAAATTCTTTTTATAATAAAGCATTTCTTGTCGATAAGGATCTTTTTTACTAAGGATGGTAATTCTTTCGAGAGTAGAGGTTTCAATTATCCCCTCTTTCATTGCTAGTAACCTAACTGCATTAACATACGGTAAAAAAGCTCCTTTTTTTAGATCAATACATCCTTCATACTGGCCACTTTGTTCGACATAGATTTGTCCTAATGGACCAATCGAATGTTTAATATGTTGAATATTGTCCATAAATCGCTGTAAAAGCTTAGGATTTGTATTTCGATATTCAAAGATTGTAGATTTTAAGTCCTTTATAAAAGCATCATTTCCAACTAAGCTTCTACAGTCATAAAAGATCTGTAAAAAGCGAATGGATTCCCAGCTTTTTTCATCCATCCAAGCAACAAGTTGCTTTTCCCAGTCATCTAATGATTTACACCACAAAGGATTTGAGCTCATAACGTTTCCTTCACAATAAGGATATCCGATTAAATGAAGTCCTTTTGACAATTCTTCTCCAAGGGCAGAGAAATACTTACTTGCACGTTCTGATTTTTCTTCGTAAACTAAACCATGATCTTGATCGCTAATGATACCTTGTTCAATTCGTCCACCACTCCCAGTAATAAACCATGTAAAATCACAAGGTGGAGCCCCAGAGTTCCTTTCAAGATGAAAGAGTGCCACTTTACTAGCACTCTTCATCATCTCATCATGAAATTTATTTAACTCTATTGTATTTGATTCATAATTGTGGATATGTTCGTCTTTCCACTTTTTAATTGATTCATAGGAATCAAATGCACCGTGCATGAGAGACACTTCCTCACGTTTATTCAATATGAGCGTATCTAACCACTTATGTTGTTTAAGAGCCAACATTTTGATTTTTTGAAGCAAACACTTCTGGGTAACCATAGCTTCCGTGTTCGCTCATATCTAATCCCATTACTTCCTCTTCTTCTGTTACACGGAGACCATTCATTACTTTCTTAGCAATTGCTAAGATAACAAAAGATACAATGAATGCATAAAGGCCAGATACTGCAACACCCATAAATTGTACGCCAAGTTGATCAAATCCGCCACCATAGAATAAACCAGGCTTACCAACAGATGCTAGTTCTGGCGTTGCAAAGAAGCCTGTTGATAAAGTTCCCCATACACCAGCAACACCGTGTACAGATAAAGCAAAGATTGGATCGTCAATTTTTCTCTTTTCAAAGAATCTTGCACTATAGAATACTAGTATACCAGCAATGAAACCAATGACCACTGCCGCCCAAGTATCAACGAACGCACATGATGCTGTAATAGCAACTAAACCTGCTAAAGCACCATTTAACATTGTTGGAACATCAGATTTCCCTAAAACCATCCAAGAAATAAGAAGTGCTGCAACTGCACCTGCTCCAGCAGCTAAGTTCGTGTTTAAAGCAACAAATCCGAAGAAACCGTCATCAACAGCTACAGTACTACCTGCATTAAATCCGAACCAACCTACCCAAAGGATAAGAACACCTAAAGCTGTGAATACTTGGTTATGACCTTGAATGTTATTAGCTGAGCCATCTTTATTGTATTTTCCAATACGAGGTTTTAATAAAATTGTTGCTGCAAATGCTGCCATAGCACCTGTTAAGTGAACAACTGTTGATCCGGCAAAGTCTTGTTTACCATGTTCTGCTAACCAACCGCCACCCCAAATCCAATGAGCAATAACCGGATAAATAAGAGCTGAGAATAAGATAGTAAAAACTAGATAAATTGATAATTTAGCACGTTCCGCAAATCCACCTAAAGCAATTGTAATTGAGATACAGGCAAATGCACATTGGAAAACAAAGAATACTGCTGTGGATAATCCCATTCCTTCCGCTTGTGCTCCTGAGTAGAAGAAATCAGTTAAACCGACAAAGAAATTACCATTTCCACCAAAAGTAAATGCATACCCTACCGCCCAGTAAACTAATGAAGCAAGGCCTACTGTAAATATTGTCTTACCTGCAATATGACCTGCATTTTTCATTCTTGTTGACCCTGCTTCAAGTAGAATAAATCCTCCTAGCATAAAAATAACTAAAATTGCACTTAACATGACCCATAAGCTGTTCATTAAAAACATTGAATCCATGTCATTTCCTCCCTCGTTTGTTTAGTTTACACTAGATGTAAGAAAATATAACATCTGTTTCTTATTTACTATTCTATACGATATTTTCAAAGTGTCAACACGTTTTGCAAAGTTTCTGATAATTTCGTGTTAGAATATCTAACATAAGTGATTTGGAACATGATTTTATACCGCTTTTAAAATGAAAATTTTAACACTAACAATAAAAAGAGCATCTCAAATTCTTGAGATACTCAATAAAAACAATTAAATCAATTAAATCTGACGTGATTTTCCAGCTTTTAATTCTAAATTAACGTCCTTTAAAATGGAGAATAACATTGCAATCAAAACAAATGTTATTCCCCTTTTGTATTCCCGTACTTGCAGATAAGATTAACAATACTGTAACACTTGATAACTAACTGCATGTCTACAAATTTACTCTCTAACACTATAGAACTTATGTTAAGCGTGAATCTCA
The DNA here is from genome assembly GCF_021117275.1 of Metabacillus sp. B2-18. Classification (NCBI taxonomy): domain Bacteria; kingdom Bacillati; phylum Bacillota; class Bacilli; order Caryophanales; family Bacillaceae; genus Metabacillus; species Metabacillus sp. B2-18. The sequence goes on along the minus strand of NZ_CP088245.1, from coordinate 1,691,288 downwards.
CTTGTGATTGTTAAAATTCCATATGAATAGTGTCTTTGTCTCCTTTTGTCAGTAGCAGAACCCGGATTAAATAAGAGAATACCATTCACTACCTTTTTAAGAGGAATATGAAAGTTTTTTTGCACATTTAGGTATATTCGTGTCTCCAAGAACCAAGATTTTCATCGGACCACCCCTAATTTGGATTATCATAAAGAAAAGGCTATAATATTAATGCTATAGAAGTTTGACTAGGTACATATTTTCACACCATTAAATGAGATTATTCAAGAATAGGAAGAGGTAAGATTTAAATGAAAATCATTGAATCAACAATTGAAAAATTAGATGACCCATTCGGCATTCTTTCCGGAGATCGTTACGAGATTTTCCTTACATTAGATGTAGATGAGGAGGATGAGTTGTTTAGTGAACACGGAATTAAACTAAAATTAATATTTGCTGTTGACCAAGATCAATACAATATTGCACAATATGATTTCATTGAGATGACAACAGAAAAATTTTTAGATTTCGGTCTTGAAGAAGATGAAGAAAAAGAAATTGTTGCACATTGTATGGAGCTTGTTTCAAACCTATAAAAAAAGGACGACTGCATTTAGTCGTCCTTTTCCTCTATACCGCTTCTTTGTCTCGAAAAATCTTCTTCTTTATAAAAGAAAATTTGTGTATAGGCTCTTTTTGTACAATTAAAATGAGTTGTAAAATCAGTAAAAATAATAAAGACTTTTTATAAACTAAATAACGAGGAGACCAATCGGTGGCAAATTTAGCTTTATACCTACGCAAGCCCTTAAAATTATAAAATTTACATCCATTCAAAAGGCATATCGGGCAATTTTCTCTTGAAAAGGTGAGTTATTGTCAACGCCCACATTTGAAAATGGAGACATTCCAAGACTACATGATGTATAACCCATTTCTTTTGCCCAAAGAATCGTTGATACAAATACCATATCCATGGCACCTCTACTATCATTTCGATATCTCATTATATCAATACTTAATGTTTCTTCTTTTTGGTAATCAGATGGCAGACTTGCAAAGGCAATTAAACGTCCATTTGGATCACGAAAGAGCGATACCGGAAAATAACTAATATATTCCTCAGAGAATGAACTTACAGAAAAACCTTTTTCTTTTCGATCATTTAACCATTCATTTGAAACAGATTTCATTTCTTCTAAAAGACTAGAACTGAACGGTGGATGAGCAACCGAAAAGATATATCCGTCTTTTGTAAATTTATTTTTAATATTTCGGATATTCCCGAACTTTTTCCCTTCAATTACAAAGCTTTTAAGATTCACTTTAGCTTCTTCTCCGACTTTAAATAGTCGGTAACCGTGTTTTTCATAAAATGAAATATATTTTTCACTTGCCTGATAGAAGACCGGTGTTAATTTTCTTTTAGATGCATAAGAAAAAAACTCATTCAAACCTTCTTCAATTTTTTCCTTATCACCAAACGGATCACCAAGGATAAAAAGTCTTCTTCCCTTTTTTCTATACGAAATTAGGACAGAACCTCCCTGTGCTTGAAACACCTGCTTATCCTCTAAAAAGAGAAGATGCGAAAGGGTGGTCCCACCATATTTTTTCATAACAGATAAAATGAAAGATCTATTAAAAACATTTTCACTTATTCGTTGTTGGTTAGAATATAAATAAATGACTGCAATACTAATGAAGAAAAATAGTAAAAATATAATAGCGCTCATCAATTACCCTAATCCCCCTTTTCTCTCTATACAAGATAACACATCTCACACCGTGAGAAAATATATTTAAAATATCAGTTTATTCTAGCATAGTTTTCTTATATTCGGAGAACGTAAAAATATACTTATTGTGAAAGTTCTATCATCATATGATGACTGTTAATACAACGCCTTCAATCAATTATGAAGGAAAAAACAAAAGGGATTTTCTTGGATTTAACGTAAAACTTTCATAAAAAGGATTTTATTAAATACAAGTGGAGTTGATAATATGAATGTAAATCGCGCAAAAGAAATCTCAAGTATGGGTGAAATGGTGAATGTTCAATTTGAAGGAGAATCTATTTACATACAATCTGTGAACGAAGAGCAAGAAACTGCTCGCATCTTTCCGATAAACAATCCTCAAGCAGAAAAAAACGTACCAGTTGATCGTTTAACCGAACTATAAGTTATGACTAAAAAGTCTAGGAAATGAAAAACAAGCATAAGTCTTTATAAAAAGACTCACCAATTCTATAAGTTTAACCCTAACAAAAATGGACTAACAAGAGATTGTTAGTCCGTTAATAACTCAAAACCTTCTCAATTATTAGTATTGAAGTAAGCAAATACATCGTTACCTTCTACAACTTCTATAAATCCGAAACCTTTTTCTGAATTAAGCAATATTACACTACAAATTGTTTTCAAAAGTAGTACCTCCAAAGATTTTTTAATACAGGGCTACTCGTACCGGAAATAAATCAAATTCACATATTATAGAAAATATCAATGGTTGATATAGATATTCTTTATAATATGTGAATGAAGCAGCTCCATATTTCGTTAGTTATAATAAAAAATAGTCTATGTTTTATTTATAAAAATTGCTGAATTTTCAAAACAACGAAAGCCCTACCTCTCTTTCGTCCTTACGGCTCCTAGTCCGCGCCAGTGTGAATTGATTAACATCTACTTTTTGCTAATTTGATCACTCACACAACACTAAAACATTAAAGGTTTTAAAGCACTAAATTCTATAATAACCTTTTTTCCTATAACTGTCAAATCACCAGTAACATCAATGTGCTTTCTTATTCATCCATTGAACAATCAATAACATGATCGAGGATATAAGGATCATCGACAATACCCATAACCACGCAAGGTCCATTTTCCCACTATCTATCGCAACATAAATGGCAGTTGAAACAGTTTGTGTCTTTCCTGGTATATTTCCCGCAAACATAAGAGTTGCCCCAAATTCACCTAACGCTCTAGTAAAACTTAAAACAAAACCAGTAAAAATATATTTTATTGTTAATGGAAGAGAGACAAGAAAAAAAACTCCTCTTTCACCAGCTCCGTCTACACGTGCAGCATTTTCAATATCGGTGTCAACATGTTCAAATCCAGCTTTTGTGACTTGATACATAAGGGGAAAAGCCACAACCGCAGCAGCAATAACCCCCGCCCACCAAGTAAAAATTATGGTTTCATTAAAAATGTTCTCAATCACTCGACCTATAGGACTGTTCATTCCAAATATAATGATCAAGAAAAAGCCAATAACAGAAGGCGGCAAAACCAGTGGTAAAATCAATACTGTTTCAACTAACATTTTTCCTTTAAATGAAGATTTTGCCATAAACCTGCCTATTAAAGTACCCATTAATAGAACAAAAACACTGGCAATTAAAGCAATTCTCACTGATAGGAAAATAGGATCCCAAAATTCATATGTCATAATTTATTCCCCATTTAATACACATCTTGTCTATAGTGATTCCTAAACTGATGGTGTCATCCACCACTAACAGGTGGAATAAACGCAACAGTATCTCCTGCCTGTACAAGATCTTCTTCAAGTGCATATTCTTCATTTACAGCAACCATAACATTTTCAAGTGACCCTACTTCATACGTTTGACTAACAAAATCTCTTAATTCTTTAACCGTTAGTGAGTTTTTTTCAATAACAATATTATCCGTTCCAATTTTTTCTTGTAAGTGAGCAAATAAAAGTACTTTAATCATGTTTCTCCTCCACTGGCTTTCCACTTGGATATGGTGTTTTTTCTAATTGATCACCAATCCATGCTTCGCCGTTTTCCCATATTTCTTTTTTCCAGATTGGGACAATTTGTTTAATTCGTTCTATTGCATATTCATTTGCTTCATACGCATCTTTACGATGTGGTGTTGAAACCGCAATAACAACAGCAATATCAGAAATCTCTAATTTTCCAATCCTGTGTGTAATCGCTACTTTTGAATTCTCCCATTTTTCATTTATTTCTTGACCTATTTGAGCAAGCATTTTCACAGCCATTTTTTCATAAGCTTGATATTCTAATGATAATGTTCGTTTACAGTATGTAAATTCCCTTACCGTTCCAATAAACGTTGTTACAGCACCCGCTTCCCTGCGTATTACCTTATTTGTCATTTCTTCTACTGAAATTGGATTTGTTACAATCTCAAACATTGGAATTGTCAATATATTCACCTGCTTTAGTATTTATTAACCAGTTTATACACTCATACATGTTAGAATAAATCCTGAATTTTTCGCTGTAAATTTTCGGTAAAGGAAAGCCAGCTAGAATACAACAAACATTTTCAAGCTTATCTAACAGGTCAATATCTTCTTCTCCTCGAAGTAGAACAACTTTCGGATATCGTTCAAATTTAAAACCCTCAACTAATATCACGTCTAGTTCAAACATATTATATAATGTAATCATTTGTGTGAGAGTTAAACTTAACTTGTCTGTAGACAAAATAAACGATCCATTGCCTTCAACAAGTGATACTTTGGCTCCTGCTTGACGATGCTTTCCTGTATCTTTTTGTTGATCATGATGAAGGGATGCTCCCCCATGTCCATGATGCTTAATTGTGCCTACTTTTAAATGCGCTTCTACACAAGCTTTAATATATTCCGTTACAAATGTCGTTTTTCCACTATTTTGAAACCCGACTACTTGAAGGATTCTGCCCAAGGTTGTTCACTTCCTGTTTGATCTTCAATTAAAAGGACATCAACTGTATCTCCTGCTTTATATCCTCTTGTTCCTCCTGGTAAAACAATAAAAGCATTTGCTTCAGCAAGTGATGTAACGACATTGGATTTGTCTAATCCAACTGGTGTAGCTAGTACCCGCCCATTTTCCATTGAGATAAACCCTCTAACAAAGCGAGTGAAAGGATTTGGCTTTGGAAAATCCTTTCCTAAGGTTGCAGTAACCTTTTGAAGATGCGGATGATTTGAGTTTAAAAAGATCCGAACAATAGGACGTACAAATAACTCAAAACCAACATAACATGCAGACGGGTTGCCTGACAGTCCAAATAATAATTTTCCATTCAACTCAGCTACTGTTGTTACACTTCCTGGTCTCATCGCTACTTTATTGAAAAGAACATTTGCACCTAAACGTTTATAAATTTCGGGCAAATAATCATAGTCACCAACGGAAACTCCCCCCGTTGTAATCAAGAAATCTACCTTTTCTAAGGCACTTGCGATCGCATCATAGCATTTTTCAAGATCATCAGCAAGTTTCCCCAGAAAAACAGGGGCTGCCCCGCTTCGTCTAGCTTGAGCTTCAATCATATATGAATTACTATTTCTTATTTTACCAGGAACAAGCGGCTCCCCAACATTTAGTAATTCACTACCTGTAGCAATAATTCCAATTTTAGGCTTTTTTACTACAGAAACCTTTTCATAGCCGAATGTTGCTAGCAATGCTATAACACCAGGGGTTATATATGTACCTTTTTTTACTAACACGCTACCTTCTGGTGTATCTTCTCCTTTGAATGACACATTGTCTCCCTTTTTAAAAGGTCGTTTAATCGACATAAAAGACTTATTATCTTGTTGAAACATTTTCGTTAATTCCAACATAACAACCGCATCACTTCCTACCGGCATCTGTGCACCAGTCATAATACGAATTGCCTGCATTCTACCTAGTGTATAATCACTAACACTTCCTGCACCAATCTCATCAATTACTTCAAATTCAATAGGATGATCACTTTGAGCATGTATAGTATCGATAGATCTTATCGCGTAACCATCATATGGAGAACGATCAAAAGGTGGTACAGGATGATCTGCAATAAGATCCTCTGCTAAAAAACGACCATAGCTTTCTTGAAGTGTTACCTTTTCACCCTTACCAGCTACAGAATAACCCATTACTTTATTAATTGCTTCTTTTACAGCCAAAGGCTTTCTTTTTTCTATCATCATTTCCACTCCGGTAAATAAAATAGTAAGTTTAATCAGATTCTGCTATTTTATCATTTTTTAGAATTTCAACATAATCATTTGGTGAGTTTATGTTACTAAATATTTTAGAATCTACATCCAATTGATGTTGTAAGACAAAATAAACTGGGACCTTTTCGAACAATGACATCACCTTTAGCTCATTGTTCAATAGCTGATTCTCTACAACAGACTGTATTGAATGGTGATAGATTCCTATTAACGGATGAAGTTTGCCATTTATTTTAGGGATAATTATTTTTGCACCTTCACTTCTATATGTAAGGAGTGTTGATACCACTTTATCTGTTATTAAAGGAATATCACAGGATAGAAACACAAACCATTCAGCCTTTTCATCTTTCATCGCTGTATAAATTCCAGCAAGCGGTCCTTTCCCTTGTACTATTGGATCATCATTCAAAACTTTTATATTCGTTTGTTTTTTTAATTTTTCTATTAAGCTAGGGTGACTAATAATTGCTTGGCTTTCTGTCGAACTTTTGAGTGCTTGTAAGGAATATTCCCAAAATTCCTTACCTTTGTATGTAGCAAATGCTTTTGGACTTCCGAATCTACGTGATTGACCTCCAGCGAGTAAAACACCTAATGTTTCAATCAACTCTGACCCACCCCTTTATAAAAATCTTTACTAATGATTCAAACAAAAAAGTCAGCTACCTTCATGGTAACCGACCAGGTTAAAATAATCTAATAACTTACTCTGCGGATGATTCTAATTCAGCTAGGACGCGATTCACCCGTTTTTCTAGCATTTTCATTCCGCTGCCACCAGCTTGAAAATGCCGAAGCTTTCCTTCCCTGTCGAAAACATAATAGGCAGGAACATATTGATTTTCTAAAGCATCTGTTAGTATATTCTCACTATCAACAAAGATTGACTGAGTGATATCATGCTCAGCTGCAACTTTTTTTATCTCATCCATATTTAAATCATCCTCAGAACGAGGCATATGAACAGCTAAAACATTTAATTTCTTACAATATTGATCGCGGAATTCATTCACTGCAGGCATTGCTTCTTTACACAAGTGACAGCTAATTGACCAAAAATGGATCAGAGTCGGCTTATCTCCAACCAAATCCTCTCTTGATACTTGGCCATTGAGCCATTCCGTTGCACCGTTTAACTCAGGCATCGGTTCACGTAATTTCATTTAGTAACCCCCAAGCATATTGGTAATTGAAAGTAATGATTATTGTATCCGGGATCATAGAGTTGATTGACCTGGTTTCCAGTTAGCCGGGCAAAGTCCACCTGTTTGAAGAGCTTGTAATACACGTAGAGTTTCATCAACATCACGGCCAATATTGTTATGGTTAACAACAGCATATTGAGTTTCACCTTCTGGATTAATAATAAACAACCCACGAAGTGCAATACCTTCTTCTTCAATTAACACACCATAATCACGGGAAACAGAATGGTTCGTATCAGCTGCCAATGGATAGTTTAAATCTCCCAAACCATTATCTTTACGATCAGTCTTAATCCATGCCAGATGGGTATGAATTGTATCTGTTGAAACACCAATTACTTCAGCATCCAAATCTTCAAACTCTTCGTATCGATCAGATAGGGACGTTATTTCTGTAGGACATACAAAAGTAAAGTCCATTGGATAAAAGAAAAGTACAGTCCATTTGTCATTTTTCATATTTTCCTCTAAACTAACTTTTCCAAATTCTTTGTCATCCATTACTGCATCCATCTCAAATCGAGGTGCTTGTTTTCCCACCATACGTTCACCCATAGTTTTTACCTCCGAAAACATTCATATTTTTTAAAATTCAACTTCTATGTAATCTTGCAATACAGTTAATTTACACTCATTAGGGTTATAGTTTTTACCACTATCATTATTGTCCCGATTTAAGAATTTCATGCAAAAGCGCATTGATTGATTTCTAAAAAACCATATCATTTTAGTCAAAATAAGCTAAATTCCTTCATTTTTACACAAAATATGTTTAACATAGTAGAAGTAGGGTATAAATAACTTGTTCTTTCTTTCAAAAATTAGAGCGTAATAACAGGTTGCGTGCAGTATTGAAAGGACCTCTATTTCGAGAAAGGATGTTGTACAATGGATTGGTTTGAGGAAATTGATTGGTCATCATTAATGACTGAAGCAGGAATTATTATTTTAAAACTTATAGGAATTATCATTGCTTTTTTAATCATAAAAGCAATCGGAAACAAAATTATTCGAAGAATGTTTCAACGTTTACAAGAACGTGACAATATTTCATCAGGTCGAGCTTTAACTCTCCAAAGTCTTTCACTAAATGTGTTTTCATATGTGTTAGTTTTTATTATTGTTGTCATGATTTTTGAGGTATTTAACTATAATGCATCTGCATTAATTGCTGGTGCAGGTGTTGTTGGGCTAGCAATTGGTTTTGGTGCACAAGGGTTAGTTAGTGATGTCGTAACCGGATTCTTTCTGTTACTAGAAAAGCAAATTGATGTAGAAGATTATGTTACTGTAGCTGGTTTTGACGGTGTTGTTGAACAAGTAGGGTTACGCACAACTCAAATTAGAGGATTTGATGGGACACTTCATTATGTTCCAAACCGTGAAATCACAAATGTAAGTAACCATTCTCGTGGAAATATGAGAGCATTAGTAGATATTGGAATCTCTTATGATGATAATATTGATAAGGCAATTACTGTTTTACAAGATGTATGTGACAAATTTGCGGCTGAGGATAACACTGTTGTAGAGGGACCAAACGTACTTGGTGTCCAAGCATTAGGTGCATCTGACGTTGTCATTCGTGTGCTTGCAAAGACTGAAAACATGCAGCAATGGGCTGTTGAACGTAAATTACGTAAGGCAATGAAAGAGGCTCTTGATGCAAACGGAATCGAAATTCCATTTCCACATCAAGTATATGTTGAGAAAAAGAGTCAGTAATAGCTTGAGTAAAGAAGGGTATCCTAATTTTTTTAGGTACCCTTTTTATGTTCCTTCATTAGCAACCAATCTTATAGCGGGCAAGTGATTCAGATGAAAAACTAATCTAATCACTTGCCACATAGCCTTTTTTACTAACGGTTTATTTTGCTTTCAACTTGCTGACAGATTTCATCAGCAGACATACCGCTTGCCTGAATAACAGATCCAGCTGTCACTACATTACTAATTCCCATTACGTTAGAATCCTGTCCTGTAATGACACAGCAGTCACAACCTTTTGCATCATTTTCATTTTTTAATTGGACAACGTCATAGCCTTTTTCTTGTAAAGCAGAAGTTACATCAGATAGTGATTGTTCTACACCGATTTTTGCCATAATTTATCCACCTCCTACATGTATTGTGTACATGGTTGGATAAAATATACTTTAATTCTTTTTCGTTTTTTAACTATGTAACTCAACCTTGTCTATTTTGGCATTTAAAAACCCAATCATTATGATTGGGTTGCTTTGAACGAAATATATTTACTCATAACATTTACTGCAACGTCAATTGCCTCTTCATCTGGTTGAAGTTTTGCATGATGTAATCCGTATGATGAATTAACCCCAAGCCAAAACATGAATCCAGAAACTTGATCGACCATATAACCAAAATCTTCACCAGTCATTGCTTCTGAACACTCATTTACATGGTAAGAAGTATTTTTAGATATATAATCCATAAATTCTGTTGTTAGTTCTTCATCATTAAAGACTTGATGATACATAGATCCATAATCAATTTTGGCTTGACATGAATATCCGATTTCTATTCCTTTTACGATTGCTTCAATTCTTTCCTTTACCCTATCCATTGATTCAACTGAAAGCGTACGAATGGTTCCTTCCAATCTAGCATTTTCAGCTATAATGTTCTGGACTGTTCCACCAGTTATTTTTCCAATCGTAATAACTGCACTATCTAATGGATCGACATTACGAGCAACGATTGATTGCAGCTGAGTAACAAGCGAGCAAGCCGCAACAACCATATCATTTGTTGTATGAGGATATGCAGCGTGTCCTCCTCTTCCTTTGAGATCTATGAACAATTCGGAGGTATTTGCAAAAAGCAAACCAGGTTTTGTCGCAATTGTACCTACTGGAAGCTCAGGAGAAATATGAAGTGCAGTAATAATGTCCGGTCTCCATTCTTGGGCAATTTCACTATTTAACATTGGTTCCGCTCCACCAGGACCTTCTTCTGCTGGCTGAAATAAAAACAAAACATTATCAGAAATAGGATTTTCAATAAAATGCATAAGAATTCCGATTGCAATTGTCATGTGCAAGTCATGTCCACATGCATGCATAAAACCAGGATGTTCAGATTGGAAATCATAATCGGTTTCCTCAGTTATTGGCAAGCCATCAATATCCGCTCGGTAGCCAATTGTTTTATTAGGGTTCGTCCCTTTTACTAACGCAAAAATTCCTGTTTTCCATGTTCTTACTTCCAAACGGTCTTGTGGCAGCTTATTTAATAAATCTAGTAAATACCGCTGTGTTTTGAATTCCTGGAAACCAATCTCTGGGATCCGATGAAGATCCCTGCGAATTTGAATGAGATGTTCTTTCCCCAATCCGACCATTCCTCTCTATACTTAAGGCGTGGATCATGATCCACGCCTTTTGTTCTTATAGCTGTCTTAATTCTTGCATGATTTCAGTTTTTGATTTAGTGCTATCGTCAATATCTTTAATTTTACGAGCTGGAGCACCGTAAACAACTGTGTAAGGCTCAACATCTTTTGTTACGATTGAACCTGCACCAACAACGGCACCTTTACCAACTGTTACACCCTCAAGTACAACAACATTAGCTCCGATCATAACATCGTCTTCAATAACAACCGGTTTTGCAGAAGGTGGCTCAATAACACCAGCTAATACAGATCCAGCACCGATATGACAGTTTTTACCAACAGTCGCACGACCACCAAGTGTAGCATTCATATCAATCATTGTCCCTTCACCAATAACAGAACCGATATTGATTGAAGCCCCCATCATAATAACAGCATTATCACCTATTTCAACTTGATCACGAATGATTGCGCCAGGCTCAATACGTGCTTTAATACCTTTAAGATCAAGTAAAGGAATTGCAGAATTACGTCGATCGTTTTCTACAACATAATCCTCAATATTATTTTTGTTATTTTCTAACGCTTCTTGAATTTCTGCCCACTCTCCGAAAACAACACCAGTGTTTCCAGTAATAAATGTTTTTGCAGAATCCCCAAAGTTTACACCTTCAAGATTTCCTTTAACGTAAACTTTTACAGGTGTTGATTTTGTGCTGTTTTGTATAAATGAGATAATCTCATTTGCATCCATCATTTTCATATGTATATCCTCCTTGTACATTTCAGTCATTCTTTACTGTATCAAAGGATTCATCGGTTGACAAGCTATCTGCTAAATTTGTCATCTAGTCAGTTATATTTTATATTTTTAATCAAATTTCAAGTATTTTTATACTCTTCCACTACTTCTAAAAATGCTTTAACTTGTTTTAATTCAAATGACGATTCAAAACCTAACAACCATGTATCTCTTTCAATAGGTTTACCCTCTTCATCTAGAAGTGGAATTCTATAAACATCCTGCTGTTCTTCTTTAAGGGTAACAGAAGGAAGAATCGCGTAACCGATTCCATTAAGAGCCATTTGTTTACAAGTTTCAATCTGATCAACAACAATTGTTCTTTTAGGTGAAGTATGAAATTGTCTGTGCCACCAATCCTGAATTTCTTGATAATAAGACGAATCACTTTTAAATTGAATAAAAGGTCTTTCTGTATGTAGAACTTCTTCTATATTGTTAATTTCTGTGTCTACTAAATACAAAGTATCTGTTAATAAATGCTTCTTTATACCTTTCCAATCTGGATTTCCCCGAATTATCCCTAAATGCACGTGATCTTCGTACATACTTCTTAAAATCTCGCTGCTCCATCCAGTAATAAGAGATATTTTTGCATGTGGATATTTTCTTACATATGTTTTTAAAACACTTGGCAACCAATGCTGACCTATGATAGAGGCTACAGCAAGCTTCAACGTGCCATGAACTTCTCCTTCCAATTCTAATATTTGTTCCTTTACTTTCTCCTCTTTCAAAACAACTTCACGTGCATATTGAATAACTTTCTCACCGGCTGGAGTTAGTGTTAACCCTTTTTGAGAACGAACAAAAATTTGTATTCCCCACGACTTTTCAATTGTTTGCAATCTCTGTGATAAAGCTGGCTGTGAAACAAATAGACGTTCAGCAGCCTTTCTCATATTCATTTCCTCCGATAAAACAACAAGCATTCGAAGCTCTGATGTTTGCATATAGCACCTACTTTATAAGTTTTTCTTATAATATGTATCAAAGAATATCTAATTTTATTATATTGATTTTAATTGTATGATAAGGATGAATAAAGGGTTTGTAAAGTAATAATTTCACCAGAAAAGGGGAATTGTTTATGACATTGAAAATAACAGGACTTGATCATATTCAAATATGTGTCCCTACTGATCAAGAAGAAACCGCTCGTGAATTCTACCTTAACATATTAAACTTTGAGGAAATTGAAAAACCGAAGACTCTAAAGAAAAACGGCGGTTTTTGGTGTTGTGCAGGCGATGCTTTTCTTCATATAGGAGTAGAGGAGTGTGATGCAATCATAACAAGCAAGCGTCATCCAGCATTTATTGTCGAAGATATTATGGAAACAAGAAAGCACTTGGAACACTATCAGGTTCCTATTAAAGAAGATACACCTATTCCCGGGATTGTTAGATTTTCATGCTTTGATCCGTTTAACAACAGAATTGAATTATTACAAAGAATAGATGACTGAAAGACTAATGCTTACACATCAGCCTTTTGCTTTTTAGGTAAAAACAATATGAACAAAAAACTTAAAACGGCAAACCCAAATACTACCCAATAAACATCATTTAAAGCTATTTCAAGTCCTTCCTGTAAAAGAGATCTTGCCTGTGCTGTTAATTCATTTCTTTGCTGATCATCGAGTAACATAGTAGTGGAGTCAAGATTCATTTCATCCTCAACACCTTTACTTGAATAAAACGCAAGAAGCTGACTATTTAAAATTCCTCCTAAAAGTGCTGCACCTACTGTACTACCGACATTTCTCATAAACATATTAGTAGCGGTTGCAACGCCTCTTGTATTCCAAGAAACGGTGCTTTGAATGGAAACTATAAAAGCAGTAGTTGTTAACCCCATCCCAATCCCTATCAGAAAAGATCCAAACGCAGCGAATAATGGACTATCACTTCCAGATAGTATCGTAAACACAATACTTCCTAAAATAAGAGAAACTCCTCCCAAGATGGAGGTAGTACGGAAGCCAATTGACAATATGGCTTTTCCTGAAATTGTCGCAGCTATTGGCCAGCCTATGGACATTGTTGTCAATGTTAACCCAGCAATGATTGGTTTTTCCTCCATAACACCTTGAACAAAGGTAGGCAAAAACGTCGATAAGCCGATTAATATAATTCCAGTTGTTAAAGAAGTTAAGTTTGCTATTAAAATTGAGCGCTCACGCCAAAGCTCAAATGGCATCATAGGATCATCTACTTTACGCTCATAAAAAACAAAAATCACCAAACTTAGAAGCGAGAGTAAAGCCAGACTGACAATAGGCCCGGATAGCCAGTCCCAACGCACCCCTCCTTCTACAAGAATAAACATAAATGTAGTTACAAATAACGTTAAAAGTAAGGCACCAACATAATCAATTTTTGGCTTACTCTTTTCAATTTCCTCATGCAGAAATAAATATAATCCAATTATTGCTAATATTCCTAATGGAACGTTAATCCAGAAAACAAATCGCCAGCTTACAAATTCGACTAATAAACCACCAATTGCTGGCCCCATGATAGCCGAGATTCCCCACACACTTGATAAGTAACCTTGTATTTTGGCCCGTTCTTCTTTTGTATAAATGTCTCCTACTATAGTTGATGCTATCGGCATGACTGCACCTGCTCCAAATCCTTGAACAAAACGGGCAAATATAAGCCATTCCATTGATGACGCTAATCCACAAAGAATAGAACCCATCAAAAAAATAACAATCCCAACAGTTAATACTGGTTTTCGTCCAAAAATATCAGATAATTTCCCATATATTAAGACTGTAACAGCATTCATTAATAGGTATGACGAAAACACCCAGCTATATAAAGAAAAGTCTTCAAGTTCTGCAACAATTGCCGGCATAGCTGTTGCAACAATTGTTGCTTCAATTGCCGCCATAAACATAGCTAACATAACAGTAGCCAATACATATGGTCTCTTGGTTATTACAGAATTTCTTTGCCTAAATGTTAAAAATTCTTTTCCTTCTCCCATTACTTGATCCGCCTTTTATGTAATATGAAAACGGTGTAAATTTTTACACCGCTTAAGAATTTCTATTTATTATGTTGATTATTATTTAATAGATGAATATGTTTCTTTAACTGCTTTAAGATTGCCCTTCTTGTAAAAATCCCTTCGAATATCTTCTCATCATTTTGCACACAAATAAAAGGATTGTTTACAACAAGATCCAGTCCTTTTTCTAAAGAGTCATTTAAAAAGAGTCTTGGTATTTCTGTATTCATCACTTCTTCTACTTTCATATTTTCTAATCTTTCAAATTCTATCCTCTCTAGACCAAAGATATTGTCCAATATTAAATTCATCCCAATAAGACCGTGAAGCTTAAAAGTTGGGTCCAAAACAGGAATGGCTGTGTATCCTGTCTTAGTTAAAACAAGTAAAGCATGCTCTAAATTATTTCCAATTTGAACATGTGCAACCTTATCTCCAGGAATCATTAAATCTCTAATGGTTAAACCCATTAATTCATTGGCGTCAATACTAAACATAGCTGTTCTTCCTCTCTAAAAAACTTTTCTATATTATAAAAGAGGTAATGAATAATCCAAATCTATCATATCATAAAAGCTATCGTATATGTTTCATTTGATCTTTTCTAACACTCATTCAGCAAAGCAATTTTGATCTTCCTAAACTTAGGAACAAATAAAAAAATGATACTCATTATATGAGTATCCACTTTTAATCTTTCTATTTTAAGTAGAGAATAACTATTTTATTCTCAATCTGTCATATAACAACTTAAGTTGATGATAATATCCCTCATCCACCTGTATTAAACCTGATTCAATATCATTTATTTCACTGCTAATTAATTCAATAGCGTAATCTTGTCTTAAGAGCGTTTCTACTAAAAGCTTTTGCTCATCATACGATAATCTATCAATTGTCTCCATTGAAGAATCCCCCCATGAAATTGGTTGCTTTCCCTAAGCATAATCAATTCAAAAGTGGGGAGTCAAACGCAAGTTTCGACAATAATACTAAATTCCCATTATTTTGTATATCGATTTGCGTAACTGAATGCCGTGTATGAATCTGGTTTTATTTTCGCTTCAATTCCCATCGCTTCTATGCGACCTGTCATTTCCTGAATTAACTCCTTTGTTAATCCTTTTCTTCCTATATCAAGATGAATTTCAAAAACTAAATCTGCTCCTTCATCTGAAAAAGGAATTAATACATCTGTTAACTGTTCTAAATATTGAGAAGTAAAGTAGTAAGCAATTTCTTGACTAAGTGCAGTTTCCAGCGAAATTTTTTCACGAATACTCGAAATTGGCCTATTCACACTATGGTACTTTAAACATCCCCATGCACCTTTGCCAACACGATGTACATGTATGGCTGTTATAAACTTAGTCTCTGTTTGATGAACATGTGAGTCTGAACCAATTGACAATACATAAAGTGAACGTGGATCCTTTAACATAAAGCCTTTTATACGCTCAATTACAGTTTGGAAGGACATATTCTTCTCAGAGACATTATAAAAGGTGAAAGATTCGTTCATGTCACATCTCCTTGTCAATGATTTCATTTTTCAAAAGAGTTTTTCCCTTCTACCTCACTATATGTATGAAACAAGGAATATTATGAGTATTTCTCATTAATTCTAACTAACTCATAGCAAACGTATAATTACGCAGAAAAAAAAGTAGCCATACCTTAAGGCATGGCTACTTTCCTTTACTAGTCTCAATGTTTTTAATGGTTGCATGACAATGAGCGCACGTAAAGATAACATTTTGATTAGATTGAGCTGTTAATGATTCTGATAGTGGTCCTTGTCCATGACATGATGGACAAATAACAAAAGGCTCTTTTCTCATTTTGCCTCCTTACTCCGTTAGTTACTGGAGGAGATCAAAAATTTCCATCGCAATCATATCAATATTGTCGAACTGGTAAGATTGAGGTTTTTCACCCTTTTGATAAACCTCTAGTTCAAACGTGCTGTTTTTATCAAAATATTTTACACTACAGCGTTTTTCACCTTCTACTTCGAAAAAACGTTGAACTGGTTCTCCAGACCCCGCATTTTCTTGTAAATTTTGAAGTCTTGTAATAATACCTAAAAGTTGTGACACTAGAATATCCCCCTTCCGGAAGAGTTAACGTATAACTAATTCCTCATATTTTATTGTTTTACTCTACCATACATTCTATCCACTAAACAACGATTCAATAATCAGTATCTTTACTTTGTGCCATATCAATTTTACACTATGTATATAAGGATTTCCAAGGAAATTGACATAGTTTTGACAAACGTTGATTTATTAATATCAACAATCCAACTGAAGCAACAAAAACTGCCTTGATATTAATTGCTAGGAAATCACTTTCACCCTCGTCAGTCAAAAAAATCCGTGTTTAAAACAAGGGGGAAATTAATTTTGGCACTTACAAAAAAGATTAATGATCGAATAACAATCATCGACACAATGGATTTAGGAATGCAAGGTAGAACAAGTTGCTATGTTCTTCAGGATGAAAAACAGGTAGTCCTTTTTGAACCGTCAGCAAGCCCTTCAGTACCTCATATCCTAGAAGGACTAAACGAGCTAAACATTCCGTTTGAATCAATAGCCTATATTATTGTAACACATATTCATCTAGACCATGCCGGTGGAGCAGGATTACTTTTAGAAAAGTGTCCCAATGCAAAGCTAATTGTCCATCCAAAAGGTGCTAGGCATATGATTGATCCCTCAAGATTAATTGCTGGTGCAAGAGCAGTCTACGGTGAAAGCTTTGATCGTTTGTTCCATCCAGTACTTCCAATTGCTGAAGATCGAATCATAATTAAGAAACATCTTGATACTCTTGAATTAAGTAATCACTGCACTCTAACCTTTTATGATTCTCCAGGTCATGCAAATCATCATTTTAGTATTCATGATTCTGTAAGCAATGGAATATTTACAGGGGATACGATTGGGGTTTTTTATGGGGTTCTACCTGAAAACAATAAGGAATTTTACCTACCTTCTACATCGCCTAATCAATTTGACCCAGAAGCTATGCTTCATTCTGCAAAAATGATTGAAAATTTAAATGTGAGTTTAATTTATTTTAGTCATTATGGAGTCAGTAAAAATCCAAACAGGGTAATTAATGAATTGAGAAAGTGGTTACCTCAATTTTTACAAACAGCTCAGCAAACTCTTACTAGCAATAGCTTTGAAACCATTCAACAAGCAAGTAAACAGGTAAATATTGAATTAGAAAACCTTGTTTCTCGAGTGTTAGCTGAACAAAAAGTTACACTTTCTAATGATGTTCATGATATGGTATTACTTGATTTATCAGTTTGTGCTCAAGGCCTTGTTGATTACATTTATAAACTTGAACAAAAAAAGTAAAAATCTATATAAAATGTAAGGGGGATATGAGTGAAAAAAGTTACAGTTTATACTCAACCAAGTTGTCCACCATGTCAGGTGGTAAAGAAGTTTTTAGAGCATCATCAGATTTCCTATATTGAAAAAGATGTTTCAATAGACTTAGATGCAAGAAACACACTGATCAATGAATTACAATCTACTTCCACACCAACTGTAACAGTTGATGATGCAGTAGTAACAGGTTTTGATTTACAAAAGCTTGAAAAGTTATTGGAGATTGAAAACTGAAGAATCAAGAAAGAAAAAAAGCTTGGTGACCAGCCAAGCTTTTTCCGTCTATTAAAAGGGGTTTGGGGAAAATCGAGAGTTTAATGACTAATCAAGCTCTACAAGCACATTCTAAGGTGATGAAAAAGGTTTCACCTCCGTAAAAATGTTTTATGTAGTTCTAGATTGTTTTATTCTCTTTCTTAACTACAATGATAATGATTATCAGTTTCATTGTCAACGTTTTTTTAATCAGTTTCTACAAAAAAAACAGCGGAAAACCTATCCGCCGTTTTTACCATGATATTGTAAATGCCAAATAAAAAATATATGCAAGTGAAAGAACAGCTGCAATTAAATAAGTTAGAAATACTGGGTTGCGAGTATAAGGATGATCTTGAACCTTTTCATTAATTTGAGTATCATATTTTGCTTTTCTTTCACTTACAAGTTTTCCTACCTTAAATGTATAAATTAAGCTTGAAGCCAATATAAGCAATGCTATCACACCGAGTACCATTGTTAAGTAGGTCATCTTGCTGTCACCCCTTCTATAAATAGGATGACTCATTACCTGCAAATTATTCTTTCAGTACCTCAATGAATACTAACCAGTTGAGGGTGGAAAATTTATAATAAGCCATCTGCCTCATATAAATACTCGTAGGATAAATCAATAAAAAGATACAGATTTTGATCTAGTGGATACGAAAAAGTTCTAATCAACTCACCAGTCTCTATGTCACTATAAACATCACTTAAAAAGCCCTTTTGATCAAATCTCATTCTTATAATATTTGCTAAAAAGTATGGTCTCCAACTCCAATTTTTTAAATAATACTGAGGTTGGATTTCCCAATTATCTTTTTTGAATATATTAACGGATTGCTGAAATCCATCTTCATCGCAAATATATATGCGAAAACAACAATCGTCTAACTCATTTGAGAGTTGTTCAAGTAATTGTTTATAATCAATATATTGCTTACCAATTCTATTAAGCATTTGCTGGACTCTTAGGTTAAACTGTTCAGTAAAGTTATATAATCCTTCTAGTTTTTTCTTCTCAGAGCTTATATAACGCTGAAATTCTAACCTAAGTCTTTCTTTACAATCGTCCCTCTCAATAAAATTACGAGTTGGTTTGTTTAGAAAGTATCCCTGATAATATCTACCACCATTTTTCCATGCATATTGAAGCTGAAAATTAACTTCAATATCTTCGTATAAAAGAGTTGCCCCAATTTTCCGTGCTAACAAAGAAATTGAATAAAGAACATCATAATAAGATTGAAGTGGTGAAGTTAATCGGAGAGGCTGTAAATCTATTTTCAATATATCGGGTGATAAAAGGCCAATTCGATCTAAATTGCTACCTGCCTTGCCGATATTATCAATAGCAACTTTAATACCATAAGTTCTGTAATAAAGTAAAAGATGATACAGTTGTTCAATATCTCCTAGAAAATTATGTTCTGTAATTTCCAGTACAATTTGATTTAAGTGTAATCCTTTTTCTTGTTTTTCTATTAAAGTATGCAAAAAATCTTCACCATGATCTAGCATAAGCAAATTTGCATCTCGATTAATGAATAGCATCAGTTCTTGGTTATTAAGCTTTAAAAATTCATCTATTGCTATATGTAGTAAATGATCATCGACTTCAATCCGATATTCATCTGGAATACTTTCATCATGAAAAAATGAGCCAAGGCTATCTATTTGATCATTGATTTTTATTCTCCCTAATACCTCATAACCAATAACTGTTTGTTCATCTGCACTGAAAATTGCTTGATAATATGGAAAAACTTTATCCAAATTCGTTAAAACGTCTAACGGATCCATTGCAATCCCCTCACCTATATCTATCTAGAAAGTAATCATATTATAGCATAGTCCGGAAAAGATTAGGCAAAATTGTAACTAAAGGGATTTTTTTGTAAATTAATTAAGGCTTTCAAAGATATTAAAGAGGGAACAATAAAGCTGCCAAAACACCTTCATGACTAAAAGGAATTGACAGCCATCTTATCAAATAATCAGACTTTAAATTAGGTTTGAATTATCACATTTTAAAATGGTCGTTGATTTAACCATTGACCGCCATCCATTGTGATGCATTCACCGTTTATATAAGATGCTTCATTTGATAATAAGAATGCTGAGAGCGCTGCAATTTCTTCCGGAGTTCCTAATCGACCTAGTGGCACACTATTTAAAGTACGTTCAGCAGCTTCCTTTGATTCCCATAAACGATCAGCTCCACCTGTTCTTTCAATTGGACCAGGTGCGATAGCGTTTACTCTAATCCCATATTTACTGCCCCATTCAACAGCAAGTGTTCTTGTCATTGAAAGCACTCCAGCCTTTGCAGCAGCTGAATGAATAACACCTGCCCCGGCTCCCCATGCATATGTAGCCACCATATTCAAAATTGATCCCTTTACTTTTTTCTCAATCCAGTACTTTCCGATTGCGGAAGAACAATAAAATGTCCCGTTTAACACAATGTCTATTACGGCCTTCCAACCATTTATAGAAAGATTTTCAGCAGGGCAGATAAAATTCCCTGCAGCATTATTAACAAACCCATCAATTTTTCCAAATTTAGTATCAACGTGCTGAATCATTTCTGATATTTTTTCAGGATCTCTTACATCAAGTTGTATTGGAAGGACCTGTCCATCATATGTTTGAATCTCATTTTTCGCTTCATTCAGTTTTTCTAGTGTTCGACCAATTATAACAACCTTGGCACCATCTTCAGCAAACCGTTTTGCCATAGCTTTTCCCATCCCACTTGAGCCACCTGTAACAATAATAACATTATCCTTCATAATCATTTTCCCCCTTGTGTAATGAATGACCATTCATTCATATCTTAACATAATTACACTTCTGTTTCTATTCAAATAGTATGAAATGGTTCTTTAAATTGAAGCATGATATACTTATATTGAAGAATATTTTTTCAGGTACGGACGTAAATAAAAAAAATGACTTAATATATATGAATAAAACACGGAGAAATGGTTGGTAGAAACATGACAAAATTATATTCAAGAAGATCTTTTTTAAAGGCTGTTTTCGTAAAGTTTGTTGTTTTTTGATAAAAGTTGATAGGTAACAATTTTCTGATAAAATAAAATAGAGTGCAACTTCAAGAGGGTTTTATTCGTCTAATTTGAATATTAGAACAAGACGATTGGAGGTTTATAATATATGAGAAAAATTACTCTGCTTTTATCTTTAACTTTGTTGTCCGCTATTCTTTTTGGTTGCCAATCGGAAGATAGCACTACTACGGATGCGGCAAATACCAACGCTGAATTACAATCAGAAGGTGATGCGGAAATTACAAAGATTAGTATTTCTAAGTCAAAAGGAGTCAGTCCAACTGTTTTCGAAGAAGATAAAGATGTCGAAACATTTAAAAGTATTATTTCAAGTGCTGTAAAAGAAGACGGGATAGCGAATATGGCTAATCCTGAATATTATTTGGATGTCATCTACATAAATGAAAATAAGCAAAGTTATCATTTATGGATAGGTGAAAAAGGACAAAAAAGCACCTTAATGAAAACAGACGACACTCATACAATCTATACTGTTTCAGAAGAAATGACTGATAAGTTAATTGAGTTAATAGAATAGAAATTTAATGAGACCTCTTGCTTGAGGTCTTTTCTTATGCACATTTTAGCATTTCAACTGTTGTGTTATTCGATTTTTGACACGCTGAAATAAGCATTTGCTCCACTTGTTTTTCAAAGGATAAATGCTTGTCTATTTCAAGCCATCTGAACCAATAAAGGTAGTTGTCAAGATACTTTGTTGCCACACCTTGAAATCTTCGCATCCAAGTCTTTAAGCGGCTATGAAAACTATTTACATTTTGAATATGATAAATTCCCTTCTTTACTCGTTGTTTCTGTCGGTCATTGATAGGTTCGTGCTTTAATCCCTTCATTTTTGCGAATTTCTTATAGTTAGTCGCTGTATCAGTGCAAAGTAAAGATTTGGGGTCTATATATTTACCGATGGCAGTATCAATTTCATCTGCTTTAACACGACCTGTTCCAGCTTTCAAAGCAATAATGTTGTTATTTCGGTCTTGTGCTACAACAACGGCAATTTTTAAGTCAGAAATCCCTCTCTTTTCGTCTGGAGTCTTCCTTTTCTTAGGTTTACGATGGGTAACTTCACGACCTTTCATTGACTCACGAAAGAAGGTCTCGTCACTTTCAACGATACCTTGTAGTTGTGCAAAATCTAACGAACGCAGAGCATTCAGTATTTTATGCCTCCAATAGAAAGCCGTTGAGATGTGTATTCTAAGCCATTTAGCGATTTTAGGTAGTGTATATCCTTCGACCATCATCTCCATATATTTCACCCATTTATCAGGATAGCGAGAACCAGAGAATGGTGTATTAGTCATATCGTTAAATGTTTTATTACAGTCCTTACAAAGATAGCGTTGGCGAGTCTTGTATTTACCATTACGCTTTACAGATGTGCTTCCACAATGAACACAAGCCATACCACTGTTAAAACGAGTTTCACGAATTTGTTTCAGTAGTTTGGTAATCTTATCTGGTTCATCTGGAAAAAGGTCTCTTTTAAGAGCATTAAATAACTCTAACTGTTCTTCTGTTGTAAGCTCATTTGCATTTTCATACACATCCAACCACATACCGAACGCCTCCTTGAAATAGCATTATACCAAGCCTTTAACAGTATGGTCAAGAAAGCAACAATCTATGCGAAAACAGCCTTTTTAAAAGGTCTTCTTTCCTTTTCTTTTGCAAGCTTCTTAACAGCAGCAGGTGGTTATACATATGCCAGGTATATTGAGCCTACTTTTTTAGATAAAAACATTCTTTCACTGTCACATCCAAACATCCCAAAAGCATTCGAAGGTTTTAAAATCGTACAATTTAGCGATACACATTTAAGTGAATTTTTCACATTAGAACGACTAGAAACAATTGTGAAGGAAATCAATTCTCTTTCTCCTGATTTATTGCTTTTCACTGGTGACTTAATGGACGAACCAAATCAATATGAGAAAATAAATAAGATTGTTCCAGTTCTTGAAAAGTTAGAGGCACCATTTGGAAAATACGCTGTTTACGGGAATCATGACCATGGTGGTTACGGTACTGATATTTATCGAAATGTTATAACAATGTCTGGGTTTACATTATTACAAAATGAGGTTGCAAATATAAAAATGGTTGATGGTAGTAAAATAGCCATTGCAGGAATTGATGACCTTATGCTTGGGAAACCCAGTTATGATGCGACACTAGGAAATTTAAATAAAGATATGTTTAATATTCTATTAGCTCATGAACCAGATGCAGCACTTGAGTCAAAAAAGTATCCTGTTCACTTACAGCTTTCAGGTCATAGTCATGGCGGACAAATTCAACTGCCCTTTATCGGACCGCTAATTACACCACCTTATGCTACTGAATATATTGAGGGTTTATATGATGTGGAAAAGATGAAGCTTTATGTTAATAGAGGATTAGGCACAACTAGACTTCCGTTTAGGTTTTTATCTGTTCCAGAATTAACTCAGTTTACACTCCACTCATTAAAATAGGCTAAAGGATCTAATCCTTCAGCCTATTGGTGATTTCTTCGGGTGGGATTGGCTTGCTAAAGTAAAAACCTTGTCCCTTTTGACAGTTTAGCGTTTTTAAAAAATTCAACTGCTCCAACGTTTCAATTCCTTCTGCTACAACTAAGAGTCCTAAATTTTCGGCGATAGAAAGGATTGTTTTGACGATTGCCTCATCTTTTTGATCGGTTAACACTTCTCGAATAAATGATTGGTCAATTTTTAAGGAGTCAATAGGAAATTGTTTTAAATACATTAGAGAAGAATATCCTGTGCCAAAATCATCAATTGAGATAGCTACTCCAATTTCTTTTAACCTACTCATAATATGCAATGCTTCATCTACATTTTGTAAGGCACCTTCTGTAATCTCAAATTCAATTTGATTAGGATTTATATAATACTCACTAAATAAGCTCTTTATTTTTTCTACTAAATAAGGTTGTTCAAACTGCTTAGCTGATAGATTTATAGCTAGTACAATTTCACCTAAACCTTCTTTTTTCCATTGCATAAGCTGTTTGCATGCTTCCTCAATTACCCATTCGCCTATAGAAATAATCAATCCTGACTCCTCTGCAATGGGCACAAATTTAGCAGGCGAAACATTTCCTAAGTGTGAATTTTCCCATCTCAATAATACTTCATAGCTTACGATCTCATTTGTATGCAAGTCAACTTGTGGTTGATAATGCAATTTTAATTCATTGTTTCCTATAGACCTTCTTAGAGCAGTTTCCATAGATAATAACTCGTTGGTATTTTTATCCATAGCCTTATGATAATGTTGATATTGTGCCCTGCTGCTTTGCTTTACAACATATAGTGCTTTATCCGCATTCATGATTAATGAGTCTTCATCCTGACAATCATCAGGATATATACTTATACCTATGCTAATTGAAACATAGTATAAGTTGTCATTGATAGAAAAAGGGTCTTTAAACATATCCAGAATTTGTGAGGCAACCTTGCTTGCCGCTTCTACATTAGATGATGGCAAAACAATGATGAATTCATCTCCTCCATGACGGTATACATTAAATTCAGGAGAGTTTATACTTAACAGCCGTTTTCCAACCTCTATTAAGATTTGATCACCATTATTATGTCCAAGAGTATCATTTAACATTTTAAAGCGATCTAAATCCATAAACATTAAAGCCAAAGGTGTTTGATTTTGTTTAGAAATCTCCATTACTTTAGGTAAGTCTTTTTTTAACGCACTTCGATTATACAATCCAGTAAGAGAATCATGATATGCAAGGTGCTCAATTAGCTCCGCATGCTTTACCTTCTCTGTGATATCCCTTAATATAAAAAAGATTCCACTTACTGTTTCATTTATCATAATAGGCACAGTTTTATAATGAACATTTAATCTGTTTTGCTTTTGAATAAGAACCGCTTCTCCTTCAGAAGATTCTCCATTAATAGATCGTTGAAATGCATGTTGTATTTCTAGATGATAGCTGTATTCAAATAGCGAGAAAACGCTCACATTAATATATTCATCGTCTACCTTGAGTATTCTTTTAGCAGAATGATTAAACGAACAGATCACTCCATCATTATCAACTGATAAAACTGCATCCATATTGAAATCAACAAGTGATTTATACATTTGTTGACTTTCTATTAACAAGGTCTTTTCATGAACCCTTTCTGAAATATCTCTAGTTACACCAATAATATAAATAACATCGCCATCATCATTTTGTATTGGTGTTAAAATGGTTTCACCATATGCAAAATGGTTTTCATCAATTTTTACTCTATCTTGGAATGTGGTTGCCATTTTATGATTTTTCACAAATGTATATTTCTCATTTAATTCATCTGCACTCTTTGCAGGTTGGAGGTCGTAAAAGGTCTTCCCCGCATAATTATTGTCAAGCTTTGCTCTTATTTTCCCCATTTCATTCACAAATAAATAAGTAAATGAACCATCAATTTCAACCTTCATAATAAATATCAAATCATTGATATGCTTTAAAATAATTTGAAAAATAAACGATTCAATTACTGATAGCTTTTTGTCGTTATTAAAGTCTTTTTTTAAGTTTAAAAAATCGGTCATCCCCATCATCCTGTACATGTCTATTTATAATGTTTAACAATAAAATAACTGTGGTAACTAGTTAATTTTGCTTGGTCCCTAGCATCTTTAATTTAATAGTACCATAATGTTATCATTTAACAACTGCTCCCCAATGAGTTGTTAAAGAATTACCTATCATAATTGAAAGAATACTTCCAACAATGGTTATTAGTAGATACAAAATAAAATATAAATATTTTTTCTCTTGAACTAACTGTATAGCTTCTATACTAAAAGTAGAATAAGTAGTAAAGCCCCCACAAAACCCTGTGGCTAGAAATAATAGAATGTTTCCGGGTGTGACATTGATAAACAAACCTAATAAGAAAGCTCCTAAAAGGTTTATTAGCATGATTGAAATAGGTATTGAAGATTTGAACGTACTATTAATGTATTCACCTATTAAATATCGTACTGATGCACCCAAAGCACCACCAATTGCTACAGCTATCATGACTGAGCCTCCTTTTTCACTATATTACTTGCGATTTTCATACCTATTAGTACTAGTAAGAAACTTATAATTAGAGTACATATAAGGTAGAAAATAGCATGATGTATCGGCATTGTCGTTAATTCCAAGCTTAAAGTTGACATCGTTGTTAATCCTCCACAAAATCCTGTACCAAGAAGTAACTTCGACTTCTTATTATCTACCCGATTTGTAAAGAAGACCGTGAAAAAACCTAATAAAAAGCTACCTATTATGTTAACTGTAAACGTAGAGAATGGTCCATAAGAGTGAACGAAAGAAAACATATATCTGAGTATGGAGCCTATTGCTCCTCCGCTTGCAACAATTAAGCTATTATGAAATTTTTCTTTCATCATAAGATTCCTTTCCTCCTAATCTCTCTAAAAAGAGCAACTTCCTCTTATTATCTCAAAAGAAAGTTCCTTTTCAAGAAAAGGAAAGGACCTTCAGTTAGTCATTTGAAGGTCCTGCTTTTTTTATGTTATTTATTCTTCATCTTCTAGAACACGATAAGCCTGGCCAAAAAGTAATAATTGGCTATCGATCATTGGCTCATCTTCAACCTCACGAGTTACATAATGATACACACCATCTTTGTCCTGCTCTCTTGCCTTTACATTATCAGCTAAATTTGACATTAGGACTTGATTTAAGCGTTTCTTGATTCGACCATCAAAGATAGGAAATAAGATTTCAACTCGCTTCTCCATATTTCTTGTCATCATATCAGCGGATGATAGGAATGTTTTTTCTTCTCCATTATGGTGAAAGAAGTAGATTCTGCTATGCTCTAAAAATCTACCAACAATACTGCGAACCCTTATATTTTCACTTACTCCTTTTATTCCTGGACGTAAACAGCATGTTCCTCTAATAATTAAGTCAATTTTAACTCCAGCGTTTGAAGCTTCATAGAGCTTTGTAATAATGACTTTATCTGTTAAAGAATTCATTTTTGCAATAATCCGTCCATTTGAAAATCTTTTGTGGAAATTAATTTCATCATCTATAAGTTGAATAAAATCCTTACGAATGTCAAAAGGTGCTACAGATAAATGATGAAACTCAGGCTTTTCGGTATATCCACTTAAATAGTTAAAGAAATTTGTGGCATCAATACCAAATTTCCTTTTTGATGTAAGCAAGCCCATATCTGTATATATTTTTGCTGTTTGATCATTGTAATTACCTGTTCCAAGATGAACAAATCGCTCAATTCGGTTATTTTTTCTTCTAACAACGAGAGTTATTTTACTATGAGTTTTTAAGTATGTCATCCCATAAATAACGTGACATCCAGCTTTTTCAAGCTCCTTAGCCCATTGGACATTATTTTCCTCATCAAATCGAGCTTTTAACTCAACGAGAACTGTTACTTGCTTCCCATTCTCAGCAGCACGCATAAGCGCCTCAATAATAGGAGAATCACCACTAACCCGATATAAAGTTTGTTTAATCGCAAGCACATCTGGATCATCTGCTGCATCAGAAATAAATTCTACAACAGGCTCAAACGATTCATAAGGATGATGCAAGAAAACATCTTGTTCTGAAACTTTTTCAAAAATATCTTCATCTGAGCCGATATCGCGTGGAGGCTGGGGAATGAGTGTTTCAAACAAAAGGTCTTCTCTAATTTTAGAAATTTCTTTTGCAAAACCAAATAAGTATGTTAGATCTAGAGGTCCATCTATTTCATATACATCTTTTTCATGAATTTCGAGTTCTTCTGTAAGATAACGTAAAATATTACGATCAAATCCTTGTTTTTGGATTTCCAGCCTAACAGCTGCTCCCCATTTTCGTTTTTTCAGCTCTTTTTCAATTTCTTTTAATAAATCACGAGCACCTTCTTCATGAATCGTCATATCTGCATTTCTAGTGATCCGGAAAACAGATACAGAAACCACCTTATATCCTTTAAAAAGTTTATGGATAAACCTGCTAATAATATCTTCAAGCAACACAAATTGAGTAGCTCCTGAAGAAGAAAGTTTAACAAAGCGATCTAAAACAGAAGGAACTTGAACAATAGCTGTTTTATAGCGATTTTCTTCATATTCATCGTTATCCTCGATAACAATAGCAAGATTTAAGCTTTTATTTAAAAGCATTGGAAACGGCCGATATGCATCAACAGCCATTGGAGTAAGGACAGGGAAAATTTGTTCGTCAAAATATTCCTCAAGAATTTGTAGCTGCTCAGAAGCTACTTCTTCCATCTTTAATAACTGAATCTCTTCTATATCAAGATTTGGGATCAGAAGGTGATTATAAGCTTCATATTGCATTTCAACAAGGCGGTGAGTTCGAATGCCTATTTGGTTAAGTTGTTGTTTTGGGGTCATCCCAGCCTTATTTTCCGGCTTATTAAAACCTGCTTTTACTTGGTCTTTTAATCCCGCTACACGAACCATGAAAAACTCATCTAAATTTGAACTAAATATCGCTAAAAATTTTAACCTTTCTAGTAAAGGGTTACGCTCGTCTAGTGCTTCTTCCAAAACTCGTTCGTTAAAAGCAAGCCAGCTTAGTTCTCTGTTGTTATAATATAGCGGACTCTGTAGATCTACAGCGTTTTTATTTATTGTATTCATTTTAAGCCACCCTTTTTCGACAAATATCTATTGTTTACATGATAGCACTATGGTACTACTCAAATTGTAAAATTTATGTAAATTTTTATTAATTTTATGTAAATAATAGTTAGCTTATGAATAAATTTAGACAATACCAAACTTAGATAAATAATGATTAGCATAACTTCCTCTAACAAGTTGTTATTAAAACTTAACGTACATTCGACATTTACTATCAACAGTGATCTATCTTTTTATTCTTCAACAAAATGAATAGATATTGACCTTTTCAATACTTTTTCCAAATGTTTCTTCTGCTTTTCAACTTGATATTGCTCTGGCTTCCAATCTCTGTTACATGTAACATCGAAAACCAACTTCCCCTGCTCAAGCTTCAAATCAAGGGATCTAATAATATTTCTTTTCGTCGCATTTAAACTATATGCAAATTTTAGTATAGCTCCTAACATTCTATACTTTGCTAACTCATCTTTTGTGAACCAATCACTATATGAAGAAACATATCTTTTGAAATTTGTTTTACTTGTATAAGAAGCAATCAATGCGATAATAATCCGATCTCGGTGAAGCAATCCATCAATTGTTCTATTAGCTAGAAGGTAGAAAGTATGTTGACTGCTTGATTCCGAGTCAATATATGAACCAAGGTCATAAACAAATGCACCTCTTTTAAGTAATAGCTCATCTTCTTTATTAAATGAAGCTAATTCAGCTTTACCAAGAAGAGTAGTTATCATTAATGCATTTGTAGTTACATGAAAAACATGGTTTAAGTTAATGCTGTAATCTGTTGCCAATTCATAAAAACTCTCTTCAATAACATTAGGGAAAATACTTATTCCAAATTCCTTTGTAAGTTCCTCAAAGAAAACACCATCTCGCAAACCTTTTTTACTTAATGCAAACTTATTTGTGTTTACAACCTCCACTAAACAAGAAAACACCTCAACAGCAGGAATGATAATATCTGCTCGGTCTTTAGAGAGCCCTTCGACTCGTTGTAACTCTGAAAACGTTAATGACTGAAGATATTGGTTGATTTCATTAATGTCCTCATTATTCATTAAATATTGATGAACACCTGCAATTGGGTATCCGATACGTTCTTGGTGTATTTGAACCATATTTCTCGCGCTTCCTCCAATACCGATAATTGGAAGCTTTCTGTTATTTACCCAATCAAGTGTTTGAAACTGTTCATATATAAACGCTCTTAACTTTTTTAATTCATCCGGAGTTGGAACGTCACCTTTTATAAATTGTTTTTTTAAAGATAGCGCTCCAAAAGGAAAACTGTGATAACTTATTAATTTTCGATTGGCAAAGTACGTAAGCTCTGTACTTCCTCCACCAATATCAATTGTAATACCATGATCAAAAGGTGTTGTATTAACTACAGCTAAATAACCAAAATAGGCTTCTTCATACTCTGATAAGATTCTAATCACAAAGTCAGTCTCAGCTTTTACTTTTTCAAGAACTGTTTGCTGATTTTTGGCTTGGCGGATTGTAGCGGTGGCCACACATTTTACCTCATCTAATTTATGATGATTTGTTACCTCCTTAAAACTAAGAAGCGTGTTAATTAAAATTGACATTCCTTCGTCCATTAACACTCCCTCATCTGATAAATAGTTTCTAAGACGTGCCACTACCTTTACATTTTCAATTTCTTTTAATCTTCCGCTTTTCTCCCGTAAGTAAATAACAAGTCTCATTGTATTTGATCCGATATCAACTATTGCATATTTTTCTTGATTCAATTTCAACACCCTTACATATATAAATTACATACAACTGTGTGAATAAAGTATTAAACATTTATTTGATATCTTACTGTAAACGTCATCTTTTAGGAATAAATTAATGTACATTATACCATATCCATACATAAGTTATATTGATTTCTTTTTTCACAAAAATCTCTGTATAACAGTGTCTATTATAAATGGAGGTATTAACATGATTCATATTGTTAAACAAGGAGAAAGCCTTGCCCTGATAGCTGCTAATTACCGAACTACTATAAATAAGCTATTATCAGCAAACTCAATTCAAAATCCTAATATTATCTATATTGGACAAAAAATAACGATTCCAGGTTTACCTAATCCTGATACCATTCCTTATTCGATTCAAATATCTATATCCAATAAACGTTTAACCCTAAACAGAAACGGACAAGTTATGAAAGAATACCCTATTGCCGTAGGGAAAATAGTTAGTTCTACACCTGTAGGAGATTTTGTCATTGTAAATCGGGAACCAAACCCTGGTGGACCTTTTGGGGCAATGTGGCTTTCCTTGTCTAAAATCCACTATGGAATACATGGAACAAACAACCCATCTTCTATTGGTAAAGCCGTTTCACAAGGATGTATTAGAATGTACAACAGCGATGTTTTAGAACTAGCTTCACTAGTTCCTAATGGTACTAATGTAATGATAAGACCTTAAGATTTTATTAAGATTTTGTAATTTACGTATCAAAACTTTATTTGTTACCTTATAATGACAATTGTAGATATGGACGAAGAAAATAAGGAGCGAACAAATGAAAATTTTTCGTAATCGTAACTTTGTTAAATTATTCTATGCTGCCCTTTTTTCGCAAATGGGTACAACAATAGGAAATATGGCTTTTGCCTTTTATTTACTGGATCATTTTAGTCATCAGCCTTCTTATGCAACAATAGCAGAGCTGATGTATTCATTACCTACCATTCTCGTTTTTTTCATCGTTGGAGTTGTCGCAGACAGATTTGATCGTAAGAAAGTAGCTGAAAATTGTGACTGGATACGCGCAGCTTTAACCGTTATCTTATTTGGTTCACTTTTCACTAACTCTATCCCTCTTATTTTTCTGGTACTTTTCTTAAGAAGTGCTGTAACAAAATTCTTTTTCCCTGCTGAAAACAGTCTTGT
This sequence comes from Metabacillus sp. B2-18, assembly GCF_021117275.1. Lineage (NCBI taxonomy): Bacteria > Bacillati > Bacillota > Bacilli > Caryophanales > Bacillaceae > Metabacillus > Metabacillus sp. B2-18. Next base: position 1,659,537 of record NZ_CP088245.1, on the reverse strand, counting down.
TCAAGGGATTTTAAACAAAGATCAATATGCACAAGCAGCTGGACTAAATCAAATGCTTTTTAGTATTTTTATGGTGTTTGGAGTCGGCATAGGTGCAGCAATGTATAAAACAATCGGAATACATGGTGCAGTTGCTGTTGACTTTGTAAGCTTTATTATCTCTGGCTTACTTATTAGGTCATGTCAGATACCATCTTCTGCAAGACTTCCTAATGGAAGGTTAGAATGGAAAGATGTTAGTATTAAATCTTCATTTGTCGATTTTAAAGATGGAATACTTTATATTATTAAAAATCGACTGTTAGCTTCTTTAATCTTTGGCTTTTTTGTTTTTGGTTTTTTTAATGGAGCATTTGCTATCTTACCTATGTTTACAATGAAATATGAACTCTCACCTACAAACTATGAATGGTATGCATCCCTTTTCGCCATTTCATTAGGTTTAGGATTATTAACAGGAAGCGGTCTGGGAACATTAATTGCCTCAAAGTTTAAGCCACATCAATTAATGATCTTTCCAATCTTTCTAACAAGTTTGCTCGTTTTCTTTTTAGGTTTTACAGATAGAATATCGATCTTTCTTATTATCGTGTTTATTATTGGGACATGCTTAGGTCCAATTAATATAGCAATTGGCGGCTGGATGCCTAAAATTGTCCATCCTAAACTTATGGGCCGTGTTAGTGGATGGATTGACCCACTAATGATGTTTGCACAATCTATGACATTAGGTCTTATTGCACTTTTATTCCCAAAAATCATTGAGGAAATTGATTTACTCTATTACGGAATTGCCGCTATTATTTTACTAGTTTCCCTCTTCTATGCCTTCACACTTCCAAAATTAAGTGAGGCATTTGAGAGAAAGCAAAGAAGATTGAATCATAAAGCTAATGCAAATATCACCTCAATCTAAAAAGGATGACTTTCCCAAAGAGTCATCCTTGTCTCTTATCCCCTTAATATTTATCATTTCTAGCCGATATATATGGTGACACTTTATTCTTTACCACTTATGTTAGGTTGTGAGCAAATGCGACATACGATATTTAGACATTTTTTATTGATTCTACTTAGAAACTATATATTTGGCTCCTTACTTGCAGTATTTGGAGTTGGAGCACTTTTCATGTTTACAACAATAGATGTTCAATTAAATGAAACCATTATATTGGGTAAAATAATCTGCCTTTCACTTTTATGTATGCTTTCACTTGAAAGTATTGTATTTTCACTTATGATCAGACCAATAAAAAGGACATTCTTGAATGATCAACCATCACTTGATGACTTAAGATTATCTTTTAAACAAACACATCGATTACCTATTCTTAGTGTATATAGAATCTTCGGTCCACATTTATTTGGATTTTCTATACCTGCCATGGCAATGAGCTACATTTATATTAACAATGAAATGCTTCCTTTTCCTTTGTATTATGTTGGAATTGCTTTCGGTGCTTCTGTACTTATAGCAGGAATGCATGCTATTATAGAATTCTTTTTAGCTACCAAGGCTATACAGCCGATACTTGTTTATATTAGAGATCAAAGTCAGAATTTATACGACGTGGACTTTTCACATCAATCGCATATATACATTTCAATTCAAAAGAAAGTATTGTATAGTGCAATTTTTATAGGTATTTTTCCTTTGTTATTATTTAGTTTAGCCACTCATTTTCGATTTACCGAAGCCTCCATCCCATTATTAACAGAATACTGGAGTTGGGCTGTTATCGTTTTAGTTGTTTCGATATTATTTGCTTTTTATGGTGCGTATTTATTATTTCATAATATAGCAGAACCTATCCAAACACTTGAAGATGCGATGCAACAAATTCAGCAAGGTAATCTTGTTTATCAAAAAGATGTGTATTCTGATGAATTTTCCAAATTAATATCCGGCTATAATCAAATGGTTAGTGGTCTTAAACGAAGGGATCAAATAAACAAACAACTATTAGACAGTCTTTTTACAACACTAGCACTAGCATTAGATGCACGTGATCCATATACTGCTGGTCATTCAGTCAGGGTTGCAAAGTATTCAGTTTTAATTGGTGAACAAGCTCAGTTAGATAAGGAAACACTAGATTTATTAAGAAAATCAGCTTTATTACATGATATTGGAAAAATAGGCATTAGAGATGATATCTTATTGAAAGATGGTCGCTTAACGGATGAGGAATTTAATGAAATAAAAACCCATCCTGTTATCGGAGCAACCATTCTCTCCCAAGTTCAGCCTAAAGTGGAGATGGATGCACTTATTCCAGGTGTAAAATATCACCATGAACGATATGACGGATTAGGTTATCCGGAAGGTCTTCTGGGGGAAGATATTCCTCTCTTCGGTAGGATTATGGCTGTTGCTGATGCTTTTGATGCTATGACATCTGATCGTCCATATCGTAAAGGTATGCCTATTCAAAAAGCTTTAGCAATTATAGAAGAAGGAAAAGGGTCTCAGTGGGATCCAAGATATGCTCAACTTTTCATAAGCTATATGAGACAAAATGAACAGTTGGCTAGCGATCAACTTAAGAAAAGCGTATAACTTTTGAGAAAATCTATCATAGAAGCATTCGTTTTGACGTATGCTTCTATTTACAGACTTTAATGAATTTTTGCAATTAAATACCCTTTTCTAGTTGCATTTTACTACTGACCAAGTATAATTTATATAAGATAGATACAAACTGAAAGTGTAACAAGAAAAGGAGAGAACCAATGGACGATCATAAGCGGCTCGATCCAAGATTAAACCCAACAATTGAAAACCTCGCACGTGCTATTTACGTGGTTAACCGTCATGCAAAAACTGCACCAAACCCAAAATATCTTTATGCTTTAAAAAAGAAAGCATTACTTAAGCTTGTCCAAGAAGGAAAAGCAACTAAAAAAGGACTTCACTTTTCAAATAATCCAAAATTAAGTCAACAGCAATCTGATGTTTTAGTTTTAGCTGGGGAGTATTACTTTCATATGCCTCCTACAAAAGATGACTTCGATCAACTTCCACATTTAGGTTCATTAAATTCAACTTATCGTAACCCAAAAACACACATGTCCTTAACTAAGGCCAAGATTCTCTTACAAAATTACGTTGGAATGAAGGAAGAGAAAAAACCTAAATCACACAATTATCGTACAAACAAAGCACGTACATATGAAAAGCCGGTTTTTAAAAGATTAGGTGAGAGCTACAGATAAATACAAAAAAGCCACATTATCGTAAGTGGCTTTTTCTTTTGCCTTTTTAGAAGTTACATTTCTTTCTGACTAAATAGATGTTCAACATTACTTCTAAGAATATGAAAAAAATCAGGAACTTCGGTTTCATTTACATTTTTAAATAAAGCTTCTGTTAATTCCTTATAATACCAAGCTTGTTTTTCATACCCTCTATTAAAAAACTCCCACACTTTGTCTCCATATTGTTGGTAAAAGTTCAGTAAATCCTTACTATTATCTAGTTTGTCCGCTGCTATTAATGCTCTAATTTCAAACGATGATTCATTTGCTTTTAGTATGGTAGCTTGTTTTCTTTGCTCCCATTCCAACTCTTTGTTTTCTGTATTATGTAAAACAAGCTGCAAGATCTCCTCGCCAAATATCTCTCTAATATCCTCTTGGGATACGTCGGTATCCTCGATAACATCATGCAGATATCCTGCTGCAACGACGCTATCAGGAAAACCGGATTGTTTAAGTATAGCTGCCACATTTTCTACGTGTGTAAAATATGGTTTTCCACTTATTTTTCTTTTTTGTCCATTATGTGCGTTCTTAGCAAAATCTCTTGCTTTTAGAAGAATCTCCATATCTTCACCTCTAGCCACTAATAACTAAATGATTGCTTTATTATAAACCAGAATGATCTCGATCAATCCGTCCCCAATGCATATTTTTCCCTCTTAGTTGTACTACAAAAAGACTGCATATTATGCAGTCTTCTGTATATTAAAGTACATACTGATCGATATTTTGTACAAGGGTGCTTATTTCAGGTTTACTTATTTGTTCACTTGCCCCTACCATCTGGCCCTTATGTCGAAGGTCACTCGTAATTAAGGAAGAAAAGATAATAACTGGTAAAATACTTAATAATGGATCATCCTTTATCCTTCTTGTTAAATGGTGTCCATCCATTTGTGGCATTTCAATATCAGTAATAATTAATTGCACCTCGTCTTCGATTGCTTTGCCTGCCTCTACAATCGACTTTAAATAGGATAGTGCATCTTTACCATTTTCAAAGAATTCAATATATTGAAATCCAGCTTCATTAAGCGTTTCCTGCAATAATTTACGTAATAACGGTGAATCTTCTGCAATAACTAATTTTTTTTCCGATCTTTCTCTTGACCCGAGCTTTTTTACACTTTCAACATTAATCCCTGACTCTGGATTGATATCAACAACAATTTTCTCAAAGTCTAACAGAAGAATCATCTCTCCGTTAATTTTTACTACTCCTGTAATTTGACTTTCCAAGCCTTGATACATTCCAGATGGCTTTTCTATTTTATCCCAGGAAATTCGGTGAATTTGTGTAACTGCATGTACATGAAAAACAACTTTTGTTTGATTAAATTCTGTAACAATAAATTTTTCATCTTTTACTGCCTCATCTTGTCCAAAACCTAGCGCTCTAGAAACACTTACGACAGGCAAAATTTCCCCTCTGATATCTATGATTCCTTCCACATTTGGATGTGAATGTGGTATTTGCGTTACTTGTACTGGCTGGATAATTTCTTTTACTTTGATTACGTTAATACCAAATTTATTTTTACCTACGCTAAACTCTACAATTTCAAGTTCATTTGTTCCACTCTCAAGTAAAATCCCTTTTTGTTGATCCATTTTCTTCTTCCTTCCATCTGAATACATTTGTACTTATTATATCGGCAAATATTTTAAAAACTTAAAGGATTTTATTTGAGTTTATAGAAATACCATGTCCTAGCAGCAATTGTTTTAGTATTTTAATACGATTATCTTGATTCAGTCTATAAGCAAAAGCTTGGAGTTCATTCCAAGCTTTTATACTAATATAAATAATTTAATACTCTTTCATCTGCCAGATTAGTGTCTATCTGGCATTTCATTGCATCCCTGCCATATTGCCATACCCAAACATTTGCCTTACAGTTTGGAGTTGCCGGATTATACTTAGGGGCTTTTCTTTCAGAAGTTACTCCTGGTTCAGGTTCTGCACTCCATAAAATGGTTTGTAGGGCAATTTCATTATTCTCCTGAACAGCCTGACAATAAGCTTGAGTAAAATCCCCTTCAACCGGATCATGATAAAATCCCGATTGATACCCGGTCGGTAAGAGTGTTTCGACCCATCCTCTTATCCAAGCTGAATCAACATTAAAGAAATTTTCAACATTTGCGAACAGAACCGTACCTTGAGGTAAATCAAGTCTTCTGGCATGATAAACAGCATTTCTTACGGCAATTTGCGCTTCATCATAGCCAACGGCTTCTCTAATAACATTATAAATAGGTAATACTTTTATCCCCTTACTTCTGATAAAAGTGATTTCTTGTTTAGTTAAACCGTTTGAAACCTTAGGAATATCTGTTAAGTATCTCCCCCAAAACTTAGGTAAACCAAATCGCTTTCTTACACAATCATATAACTCTTGATTAACTGTATATGCTGAATCAACGCCCCAAACTTTTCGTGCCAGAGACACCACACCCTTTCTCTACGCTCTACACATGTATATGAAAGTTCAGGGTTGTCTCAAACATATAATTAATAAATCCCCCACTTTTCAATCCATTTCCATTAACTCATTTTCCCTTCTAAGCTTGACTCATTTCAATTTTAGTTGAGATTGCATTATTAACTTCATAATTGGTCTTATTTTCTATGTTGTTTACATTTTTATATCAGTTCTATGACATGATAGTAATGTACTTTGTAAATATAAAGAAACAAAAATTAAATGCATTTTTGTGACACTCTTGTTATAATCCTGTAGTGGATCGTTTTTTCGTATTCAATGGGTTGGGTTGAGGGGCACAATTAAGGAAGGTCTACATTGGATAAGTTTTTTCAATTAACTAAAAATAAAACGTCAATAAAACAGGAAATACTTGCTGGATCCGTTTCTTTTTTCACTATTGTCTATATTGTCGTTGTTAATGCTTCTATCTTAGCCGACGCGGGGATACCTTTAGAAGCAGGGATAATAGCAACAGTTCTGACATCTGTCGCGGGTTGTTTAATTATGGGGTTATTCGGAAATACGCCTATAATCCTTGTTCCTGGCATGGGAGTTAACGCACTTTTCACTTACACTATTGTGTTGGGGATGGGGCTAACTTGGCAAGAAGGTCTGGCAGTTGTCTTTGTTTCCGGTATTCTGTTTACTATTATTGCCTTTACAAAGCTTTCAACTATAATCTCGGAGTCAATCCCACTGTCTTTAAAAGAAGCCATAACAGTTGGAATTGGTTTTTTCTTAACATTTATAGGTCTACAAAAAGGCGGCATTGTTGTTTTAAGTAAAGAAACATTCGTAGCCTTAGGTAATTTTAGTGAACCAACTGTGTTTTTGACTCTTATCACTTTAATTACAACTGTTATATTATTTTCCAAACAAATACCTGGTAACTTTCTAATTAGTATATTATTTGGGACTATTCTTTCAGCATGCTTTGGTCAGCTCAACTATGATTTTACTTTTAAATCAGTTGATGCATTTGTTATGTATAAAGAGGTTTTTTTGGCTATGTCTTTTGCAAATATGGTTGATATTGCTTTCTGGACAGCAACGTTTTCTTTAACAATGGTTATCGTATTTGAGAACATTGGCTTAGTATTTGGTCAAGTACATATGATTAATCGTCCACAGCGATATAATCGATCTTTACAAGCTAACGCATTATCAACAATTACCTCTGGTATTTTCGGCTCAAGTCCTACGGTAAGTACTGTTGAGACAGCAGCTGGAATTACTGCTGGTGGAAGAACTGGTTTAACATCACTTACAACTGGAGTTTTATTTTTAACTTCACTTTTATTCTTACCATTTGTAAGAATAATTCCCGATAGCGCAATAGCTCCTATACTAATATTAATTGGAAGTTTAATGATACAAAATATCCAGCATATTGATTTAAACGACTTTAGTGAGAGCTTCCCAGCATTCCTAATTATTGCTTTAATTCCATTTACCTATAGTATTGTAGATGGTATGGCATTCGGATTTATTATGTATCCGATCTTAAAGATTGTACTTAAAAGACAAACAGATGTTAAACCACCTCTTTATATTATTGCATTTTTATTTTTGTTAAACTTTATCTTTCATTCATTACATTAAAGACAGAGCTTATATCTGTCTTTTTTATTGTCCAGATAGCATTCATTTCGCATAAATAACACGCTGATTTAACAAAATAAGCATGAGTTATGATAAAAGTCGCGAGGTGGATTATGAAATATTTTGTAATATTTATGACTGTATTAATTTGTACAGCTTGTAATACGAACAACCAAGATGAAGCAATGAATGGAGCAGAAGTGGAGCAGGAACAAGGTTTACTTCAAACAGGCAATGATGAAATAAAAAGAAATGATGACCTACTAGTTGAATCAAGAGAAGAAGTAAATCTGGATAATAACGATGATCCGTTACATCCTACTGAAGCTGAGAAATTAGTTAAGAAGAAAATAGGTTCAGAGCATAATGAAAATACAATTGTTCAATATGACCACTTAGAAAATGGTCATTATATAATCCATGTCTATTCACTTGAAGGAGAAAAAGAAAACAGTGAAGCATGGTATATGGTAGACTTAAAAACACAAAAGGTCGAAAAATTACAACGATAATAAAAATGGAAAGCTGACTATGAATTGTCAGCTTTCCATTTTATATAGAGAAACCATTAGACTAACTGAAAAGTAACCGTAACAGCAGTTCCTTTACCCAACTCACTGCTATATTCTATCGTTCCCCCAATTTGTCGAATTAGTCGATTTGTGATCATACTTCCTAAACCTGTACCTTTTGTTTTCGTTGTGTAAAAAGGTAAACCAATATGTTTTAATTCTTCTTTTGTCATTCCTTTTCCATTATCTTCAATGCTAATAATAGCCCTTCCCTCATTTCGATCTATATCAGTTCGAATAACGATTACTCCACATTCTTCAATGGACTCGATCGCATTTTTTATAATATTTAGTAAAGATTGTTTTATATGCTGTATATCCCCCTTTACAAAACAACTTTCTCTAAAAGGAGTAAATTCAATGGATACATTTGAGAAAGTCCCTAAAGGACGTAATAATTCTATAGAGTCACTTAGAATTGTATTTAGCTCCACCTTCGTTAATTCAAAAGACTCTGGTTTCGCTAACTTCAAATAATTAGTAATGATATTATTTGTGCGGTCCAATTCCTCCAGTATAAGAGGAGCAAACTTTTTTAATTTTTGATCAACCGTATCTTGTTGAATTAACTGGATAAAACCTCTTACAGTTGTAATAGGATTTCGTATTTCATGAGCAATTGATGCTGCCATTTGACCTGTTGTTGTCAGCTTATCCATGTATACCATTTCATCAAATTGTTTATTAGACTTCATTAAGGTTTCAATAATAAAGATCGTAGCCATATATGTTCCAAAAAAGGCTAAAAAATAGATACAGTAAAACTTTGCATCTAAGAAATCGATATTAATATAAATCACGATTATATATAATAAAAAATAAATGATTGAGATAAATGAAGCACTTACAAATCGATTTGCTGCATTTAAATACTGTTTTCTAAACAATAGAGCAATAACAAAAGCACCTATAGAAACAATAATTCCAATATGTAAAAAAGATCCTCCGATAATAAATCGTGCAATTGATACAATCGTAACAATGATACTTCCAGGAATCCACCCAGCATACAAGGTTACAACCATAATCGCAATCATACGCAAATCAAAATTTGTTTCTCCTAACGTCTCAATAGGATATGCCATACATAACAATGCACCAAATGCACCTAAAAAACCATATATTGATTTATATTTTAATGTTAGTTTAACGTTTTTTTGAAATGGTAAGAACAAATTAGCATTAAATGTTAATGAAAATAAAATGGTAATATTCACAATAAGTGGTTTTATAAGTGATAACAAAATGATCCTCCAATGATGATGATTCAATAATAAGTATAGGATATCAATGTTTTAGGCAAAAAAGCAATATAGATATTTATACCTATTTACTTTAATCTAACGAGGGAAAACATTCATATTATTTCTCAATCCTGAAAAATTTACATTTATTTAACAAAAATCTTCTGTTTTTATAGTACAATAGTAGGTAATATATCAGCCTGTTCATTAAAATAGGAGTCGTGAGTACATGGTAACCATTGGAGATATTATCGAAAAAGTACCAGTTGTTTCAATAAAAACAAAAAGTTCGGAGGTAAATCAGATTTTTGAAGATTTACCTGATCTTGAAGGAATCGTCGTTACTAGTGAAAATCAACCCGTTGGACTTGTCATGAAAGCACAATTTTACCAAAAAATTTCTACCAAATATGGTTTTGATCTTTTTATGGGAAGACCAATTGATCTAGTCATGGATACAGCTCCACTTATTGTCGAACATACTGAAGCAATTACTGTCGTTAGTTCAAAAGCAATGGGACGTAGCCAAAAAAACCTGTATGATTATGTAGTTGTTACTAAAGATCAAATGCTAAAGGGAATAGTCAGTATAAAAAATCTGCTGATTAAGCTAGCTGAAGTACAAGTGAATCTAGCAATGTATACTAACCCCTTATCAGGATTACCTGGAAATGTTCTTATTGAAGAAAAGATGAATGAATTTCTTACTAATAAACAAAAAGAATTTTCATTTCTTTATGTTGATCTTGATCATTTCAAGGAATACAACGACACATATGGATTTAAAAAAGGTGACTTGTTAATAAAAGAAGTAGCCAACCTATTAAGCAAAAATATTTTATTAATTGATGATAGAGATGCCTTTGTCGGACATATCGGTGGAGATGATTTTGTAGCCATTCTTCCTCATTACCATTATGAAGAGATTTGCCAACTTATTATCCAGGAATATGAAGTTCGCATAAAACAATATTATGATCCTCATGACTGGAATAATAAATTTGTTTACACAAAAGATCGTAACGGTAATTTCAACAAAATACCATTAGTAGCTCTCTCTATAGCTACTATTACAAATCAGAATCATATTTACCATTCAATAGATGAGATTAGTAAAATTGCTGCAGAAGTAAAAAAACTCTGTAAGTTACAAGAAGATAGCTGTTATGTGAGCTATGATTTGAATGCTAAGAAGGATTGTTGTGCACCACAACAATAACAAGTAAAGATAATGGAGAAGAAATTTCTTTTTCATTATCTTTTTTTGTTCCGCCGTGTTTTCATCAGAATGATACCTTCCCCACTTATCAATACAAAAAAACAAATCCGGGACATTCACCTATCTAATTTTATTGCATAATGTAATACGAAGGTTCATGAGAGGAGAGAAAAATATGTATCCATATCGTCAGTTTTCAATTCAAGTGCCCGGATTCCCGCCTTATGGGCCACCAGTTGGTAATGGTTTTGATCAATATCCTTTTCAAAATGATTTTGATCAACAAGCTCCATTTGGACCGCCTGGCTACGGTCAAGGTGGATTTGGAGGTGGATTTGATCAAGCAGGCCCTCCCCCTGGTCCACCACCAAGTGAAATACCACCCCTTCAATCACAAGGTCAAGCAAGTGTTTTTGCTGTAGATCCAGGTGGAATTCGTGGTTGTTTATATCGATACACATATATTCGTTTAAACAATGGACGTGGCTTCTGGTTCTATCCAACATTTGTAGGGCGCAACTCTATCGCAGGATATCGTTGGCGCAGACGTCAATATCGTTGGGTTTATTTCGGTATTGATTTAGATCGTATTCAATCATTTAGTTGTCGTTAACTCAGGAAGGAACCGTTGTTACGGTTCCTCCTAGTTACCTTTCTATGTCCACGCTCTCTCTAAGAAAATAAATATAATCTGTAGATACTGTTTTATTACCTAATTGTCTTAACATTGCTGAAATATTTCCTCTATGATAAGTACCGTGGTTTACTACATGTTGAATGATCTCATAACATGTATTTTCATATGCTATTCCCTCTGAACTTTTATATGTAACTAATTGATCGAAAACATCATGTTCCAGTTGTTCATATTCATTTAGTAACGCTACATAATTTTCAAATAGTTGTTCGATTGTGTTATTTTCATTTATGCTAATTTCTCTATTTTTTATTCTTGATAGCCATAGTTCATCTACCTCTATCATGTGTAAGAGTGTATCAAATAATGAGGGGAACACACTTATTATTTCTTGTTTATGGATCTCTTTAGGTAAGGTTTGGATATGCCCTACCACCTTTAAAGTTGCCCACTTGTGATAAGCAATACTTAAACTATGATTATTCATTAATGAAACCTCCTCTTTTTAGAAACACCTTTCTTATATCATACCTCCATTAAGGTAGAAATTGTTAAAATAAAATGATATGATTCGTTAAAAATAAAAGGGTATTGTTACATTATATTAGGAGGCAATTACATGACAAAGAGAAATGTACGTTCAAAATCAGGTCTTCAAACAGCAAAACCTTTAACAGACCCTGAGTTCTCAAAAGAACTTACTTCTACAAATAAAAAGGCAGAAAAAACACGCCCTCGTAATCAATAAGAACTAAACAAAAGGACCTATCATATTCCTTATGAAAGATTACTTAGGAAGATAGTCATTATCACTCAAATAAAAAAGAGGTTCCCATTAAGACTTTTTCTCAAGTCCAGAAGGAACCTCTTTTTTATACTAATGCTTCTTTTTCGAGCTTCTCAAGAAAGGAATGTCTACGTTTTGCCTGTGAAATGATTGCTTGGATTTCATTTTTATAAAAAGTCATATGTGAGACAGTAAGGGCAAAAAGCATTTCTGATTCTAATTTCGTAATGATTTTTTGTTCTTCTTCGGTTAATAATGAGTTCATATCATTCATCATTTACCACCTCTTCTAGTAAATAAGTACTAATTGTATCTTACTACATAGTACGTAGAGTTCAAGAGATATTTGTCCGTCGTTACAATTTTGTTCCTTTATGAAATCGAAACCATCCCATTTTATAAAAAAACAATACCATACCAAGTCCGATTATGCCCATAAGTCCAAGCACAATAAAATAGCTATATTTCCCCGTCAATTCAGGCATATATTGAAAATTCATACCGTAAACTCCTGCAATAAACGTTAAAGGCAGAAAAATTGAAGACATAACTGTTAACGTCATCATGACTCTGTTCATGCGATCAGAACTTATTGATAAATAGCTATCACGTATATCAGAAGATAATTCTCTGTTAGCATCAATCATTTCAACTAGCTTTAACAAGTGATCATAAATGTCTTGAAAATAAATATGCTTTTCCTTTAGTGAATTGAGCCTTGATGAGGAGATGATTCGATAGAGAAGGTCCCTCATCGGGACTATGGTTCTTCTTAATTTATTTAACTCTGATCTAATATCAAATACTTGTTCCATTAGTTCACTTATTGTTTGATCACTAGTATTATCTTCTACCTGATTTATTGAATCTTCTAATTTGTAAACAGGAGGAAAATATTCATCAACAATCTTGTCAACGATTTGATACAAGATTTGCATTGGGCTTTTTTGAAGGCTTATTTCTTTTTTTACACGTTGCCATATGTTTGTTATATCCCTAACAGGGTTTTTATGAAAAGTAACGATAAAGCGATTTGAAACAAAAAGATCAATCTCATCCGCTTCTAATGTACTTTGGTTAATGGAATGAATGACAACAAAAAAATAATGGTCATAAAAATCCATTTTAGGTCTTTGAACAAACTCTAAGCAGTCTTCAATTGCTAGTGGGTGGAAATGAAAAAAAGATGATAGCTTTTTCACTTCATCATCGGTTGGCTCTTGAAAGTCAACCCAATACCACTCTATGTTTCCTTTTTTTAGTTCACCCAGAGGTAGGTCATAGACAACCTCTTCCTCTGTTGTTATTGCTAAAGTTCTAATCAATTTCTTCACTACCCTCTTTTTACATTCTCTATTACTATTCCCGTTCTGTAGATTGACTAAACGAGTTAGAAAAGGATGACTTGTATAAGAAAAATGGTAAAATAACTGTTATGAAACTTTTTAGTTCATTTATTTTTGCATTCATTAATTTACTAACCTTCTACACAATATGATTAGTAATTTTGATGCTTAAAAAAGATTTTATAGGAGGTTTTTTAGTATGGAGCATTTGGTTAACTCAAAAGTTAAGGAAATTGAATTATCAGGCATTAGAAAGTTCTTTAACATGGTGGCTGACTATGAGAATGTTATCTCTCTAACTATTGGTCAACCGGACTTTACAACACCTAACCATGTAAAAAATGCTGGTGTAACTGCTATTCAGCATGACTTTACGACATATACGCACAATGCTGGATTTTTTGAGCTTCGTGAAGCGGCATGCCAATTTGTCTCAAAAAAATACGGTCTAACCTACTCTCCTGAAAATGAAGTTATCGTTACAGTTGGTGCTAGTCAAGCAATTGATTGTACTTTCCGAACATTATTAGAAGAAGGCAGTGAAGTAATATTACCAAGTCCTGTATATCCTGGATATGAACCACTTATTAAATTGGCTGGTGGTGTTCCAGTCTATGTAGATACAACTGAAAATGATTTTAAGTTAACTGCTGAATTGCTAGCTTCTTACATAACAGAAAAAACAAGATGTATTGTTCTCCCATATCCATCAAACCCTACAGGTGCCACACTTAGTAGTGAAGAACTTGAGGAAATTGCAAACCTTTTAAGAGGGAAAAATATTTTTGTTTTATCTGATGAAATCTATAGTGAATTAGTTTATAGCGGGACACACAACTCAATTGCTTCATATCTAAGAGAGCAGACAATTGTTATCAATGGTCTTTCGAAATCTCACAGTATGACGGGCTGGAGAATTGGTTTGTTATTTGCACCACATTCTGTAGCAAAACATTTATTAAAAGTTCACCAATATAATGTCTCCTGTGCCACATCGATTTCTCAAAAAGCAGCATATGAAGCATTAACAATTGGATTGAATGATGCAGAAGAAATGAAAACAGCATATAAAGAGCGATTAGATTATGTTTATGACCGTTTAGTTAAAATGGGATTTGATGTGATAAAGCCTAATGGAGCTTTTTATCTTTTTCCAAGTATTAAGAAGTTTGAACAAACTTCCTTTGAATTTGCTCTTTCACTTGTTGAAAAAGCAGGAGTTGCCCTTGTTCCTGGCAGTGCTTTTTCTACATATGGTGAAGGATATGTAAGGCTGTCTTATGCCTATTCCATGGAACAATTAATTGAAGCTATGGATCGAATCGAAGATTATTTAAAAAGTTTGTAGTAGCTCATTTACAAAAAGAACCAACGCGAATATTATCCGTTGGTTCTTTTTTGCTTATTCTATAAAAGGTAATGTAATGGTGAAAGTACTCCCTATTCCTTGTTGACTATCGACCAACATACTTCCATTATGATTTTCAACGATTTTATAACTTATCATTAAACCTAATCCGTTACCTTTTTCTTTTGTTGTAAGAAACGGCTCACCTATTCTTTTTAAAACGCTTGGAGGAATTCCCTCTCCATCATCTTTAACAATAATTTGAACATTATGATTTGATTTTTTTGTTAATACCGATACTTTTCCACCTTTAGGCATCGCATCAATAGCATTTTTATATAAATTTATAAACAATTGCTTTAATTGATTTTCATCACAATTAATTGATAAAGATTGATTGTCATGATTTTGAACAATAGCAACATTTTTCATATTACCTTGTGTTTCAAGTAGCATCGCTACATCGTTTAATAAGGTAATTAAATTCGTTTTTTTAAATTTTGTTTCCTGTGGTTTTGCAAGAACAAGAAGTTCACTTAATATCATCTCAATTCGATTCAGCTCAGAAAAGATAATATTCAAATATTGACGGTGATGTTCTAAATCGGGATGCATAATTTGTAAAAATCCCTTAATCGCAGTCAATGGATTTCGTATTTCATGGGCAATTCCAGCAGCTAATTGGCCTGCTATAGATAGTTTTTCAGAACGCAACATGAGCTCCTCTGTTTTTTTCCTATACGAAATATCACGAAGGATAACTTGAACAGCTTGCTCACCAAAATATGTAGTTGGAATACAAACCATTTCTGTAAAAACCTTTTTTTCATTGGAAATTAACCAAGATTGGTTTGTTACTTGAACATCAGCAACCCCATCTTGTATGTTTTTCAATGTATTTTTCATTGTTTGATGGTCATTAGGATGTAGGTAATCATATATATTCCGCCCTAACAAGTCAGGGTAGCACTCTGCATCAAAAAGCTTAATACCAGACTCGTTCATGAAAACAAATTGATCCTTATGAATAACTGCAATTGTATCAATCGAATTATCAATTAAACGCTGATACCGTTCCCTACTCTTTTGAAGAATTTTTTGGAAATTCCTTCGGGATGAGATATCATTTAATATGACAATTTCTGCTTGTCCCCCATCAACATTTGTTAAAGATGCCATAATCTCTACATTTATTTCACGCCCATCAATCCTGCGCCATGTTTCCTCAATAATACCTACTCTTTCTCCTTTATGTAACCGCGACTCTCTATTTTTAATAACCGAATGAAAAGATTCATCGATAAAATCAAACGTATGCTTACCTATTAATTGATCCGAAGATCTAGCACCTAACAACTCTTGGAATGCCTTGTTTACAAAGAGTAACTTACCTTTCCTAGAAATAAAGACTGGTGTAGGTAAATCCTGTAATATAGCCCATTCATCATGTTCATTTATTACATCATTCGATTGATCTTCAACGGTAGCCGTATCATTAATCGAATGAGGTGTTAATGCTTTCATCTTGAGAATAATATCATGTCCTTCTTTTTGGATGTTACTTCGGATAAAATCAGCATTTGATTCTAGCCAAATATATCTACCATTTTGCATCAAAAATCGTATGGAACATGGATATAAATGATGTTCGTTATAAAAATAACTCTCTATTAAAAATAAATCTTCATTATGAATAAAATCTTTTATATATCGTCCAATTAGATCCGTACTTGTGTAGCCTATTAATTCAAAAGAATTAGAAGAAATGTATTGAAATCTCCCATTTGAGGATACAACAGCATAAAGTTCCAGTGTTTGTATAGCTTCCTCTTGATTTGTTATTTCACTATTCATTGCTTCCCTTCCCCTTTTTCATGACCTCTATACTAGTACATTAGTTTTATATAACGAACATATTCCTATTGAATTTACATATATAAATGTTTATACCTTTAAAATAAGTGTACATAGTAATAAAAGTTTGTCAATATATGAAAAATAACCTCGACAAAATTAATATATGATATAGGGTGTGAATTATGACAATAAAGTTAAAAAAGCCGGAATTTCCGACTTTTTTGTAGATAAAAATTAAATGCATACTGCTGAAGTTTACCACGTTTTGTAGCAAAAAATATCCTTTAGATTATGGAACTAATACCAACTTCCCCTGAGTTTTCCTACTTTGAAGTAGACGATGTACATCTGCTGCTTTTTCTAAAGGGAAAACTCCACCTATTTTAAGTAAGAGTGTTCCATCGTTAACATATGTTAATAGTTCTGTTAAGCTACTACTATACAACTCTTGTTTTTTCATAATTCCCGGTAAAAAGAAGCCAATGACCGATTTATTTTCTGCCATTAAAGATGAAGGATATAATCTAGCTTGTTCTCCACTGGCAACCCCATAAATAACTAACCGACCAAAAGGTGCTAAACAATCCAGTGTTTTTCGGAAAACATCTCCACCTGCCATCTCTAATGCAACATCCGCTCCAACTCCATTTGTTGCGGTTAATACCTCTTTTTCCCATCCCTCTTTTGTATAATTGATTAGAACATCAGCTCCAAGTTCTTTTGCTAATGCCAGTTTTTCATCTGTACTTGCGGTAGCAATAACTTTCCCAGCTCCAAACAATTTAGCAAGTTGTACAGCTAATGTTCCAACCCCACCTGCTGCTGCATGAATTAATACCGTCTCTCCTTTCTCTAGTCTTCCCATTGTTTTTAATATATGATAAGCACTCAGCCCTTGTAACGGTAAGGCTACAGCTGTACTAAACTCCACATTGTCCGGCACTGGAATAAGTGCTCTTCCATCCGCAACTGTGTATTCAGCATAACCCGTAGCTTTTCGTGAGCTTAGTAATGTAACAACTCGGCTACCAACCGAAATTCCTTTAACATCCTTGCCCACCTCGACCACTGTACCTGCGACTTCTGAGCCTGGTACATAAGGAAGAGGTGTATCGACTACATACTGTCCCTCTCTTCTTGCTGTGTCTGCATAGTTTACACCTATTGCTTCAATTTTTATAACAACCTCAAAATCTCTTGGTTTTGGATAATCTAAATCTATATATTTTAATACCTCAGGTCCGCCATATTGTTCAAATTGAATAGCTTTCATCTTAATATCCTCCTACTTCCCTTTGAATTGTGGTTTCCGTTTTTCTTTAAATGCTTTAACACCTTCTTTATGATCTTCCGTTTGAATCATATACGTTTGAGTAATTCTTTCTATCTCCAACACATTTTCTAATGAACCTGCAGAATGAATAATTTTTTTCATGAGTCCGTATGCTCTTACAGCACCTTGTGAAAGTTCATTAGCAATTGCAGCCACACGGCTTGATAATTCATCTAACGGAATAAGCTCGTTAACAATCCCGTATTGGTAAGCCTGCTGAGCAGTTATTGGTTTTGCTGAAAAGAAGAGCTCTTTTGCCCGATAAGGTCCAATTATTTTTGGAAGAAAGTGTAATCCACCACCATCAGATATCAATCCTACTTGTGAAAAGCTCATGACAAATTTACTTTCTTCTGATGCATAAATCATGTCACAAGCTAATGCCAAATTAAAAGCTGCTCCTGCTGCAAAACCATGTACAGCCGCAATAATTGGTTTTTCAAGTTCTGTCATTGCTTTAATGCATTCATTTAATTGACCAATATGTTCATAAACCTCTGAACCAGTTGATGTTCCCATTGTTTTTACATCTCCACCGGCAGAGAAAGATCGCCCCGATCCCTTCAATACAATCACACGTACTTCCTCATCAAGTTGAGCGTCTTGAAATGTTTTTGTTAACATTCTAATCATTTCTGCACTAAAAGCATTCAAATTTTCAGGTCTATTAAGACAAAGAGTTAACACTGCCCCTTCTCTTTCTATCAATAAATCACTCATTTGATTGACTCCTTTTTAATAAACTAGTAAAAACCTTTGAATTGGCATACCGTTATTTAATAAGCCAGCCTCCATCAACCAACACATCTGATCCTGTCATATATGAAGCCTCATTAGATGCAACAAAAGCAATTACATTTGCTACTTCATCAGGTTGCCCAACGCGTTCAAGCGCAGTACTACGTTTAATCGCTTTTACAAAAGCCTCATTTTCCAACCCCTTCTCAGTTAACGGTGTTTCAACAAATCCAGGTGAAACAGAATTAACACGAATTTTATAAGGAGCAAGCTCTAATGCTAAGGCTCTTGAAAAATTAATAACCCCAGCTTTTGCCGAGCTATAATGTGGAATTTGAGCACCAGCCTTATACCCCGATAATGAAGCAACATTTACGATTGAACGGTAATCTGTTAAGTTTTGTTCTTTCATTAGTTTCCCGAGATGTTTCGAAACTAAAAAGATACTTTTCAAATTAACAGCCTGTACTGTGTCCCACTGCTCTTCCGTAGTTTCAAGAATGGTAGATTTTGATGAGCCTCCAGCGTTGTTTACAACAATATCAAGTGATGGATATTCGCTTTCTAAAAAAATAGCAAGTTTCTTTATACTATCCTCAGAAGTCACATCGGCCGGGTATGGAATAGCTTTTTCACAAGCTTTAGATTCATTAATAATTCTAGCAACTTTTTCAAGCTTTTCTTTTGTTCTTCCTACTAAAACAACTGTTGCTCCTTCCTTAGCTAAGCGTATCGCTGTTGCTTCTCCAATTCCACTCCCAGCTCCGGTAATAACAGCAAGTTTATTTAAAAACCTCATTAACAGCACCTCATTTCGTTACAAATCGTTCAGCTTCAAATTGAGCCCGTGCAATTTCACGCTTTTCTTCTACCGTTGACGTAACGTCAACTGATTGAAGGTGACTCGTTATCATTTGTATAAATAAGCTTCTTTTTTTACCGTTTACCACGCCATTCACAAGTTGTCTTGACATGACTTCAACAGAAAGCAGTGACTGTTCCAAGACTGTTCTTGCTAGTAACCTTTTTAATCGATCATCCCGCTTTATTGACCTAGCAAGAGTCGATTCAGCTGCATAAAGCTCTATTGCTATATTTGATAATTTCATTAGTGTTTCTTGTTCATCAAAAAGTTTTTCGCCGAATTGCTCATAAACAGCTCCAATACAAGCTAAAAAAACGTTTCTCATTGCGCTTATTGCCGCCTTTTCCTGAGAAAACTCCCCATTATCTTGACTTGGGTTCACGGCCAAATTTTGAATCGCTGTTTGAATCATCTCTTCTAGAGGAATTTCTCCTTTTAAAGCTTTTCTAAATAAATGGGTCGGTAATAACAAGCGATTAATCTCATTTGTTCCTTCGAAAATTCGATTAATACGTGAATCTCGATAAACTTGCTCGATCGTATATTCCTTAATAAAGCCTGCCCCACCGTGTAATTGAAGAGCCTCATCACTGACTGAATCAAGTGTTTCAGATCCATATACTTTACAGATGGCACATTCTGTAGCGTATTCCATTAATTTCTTTCCGATAGCTGTGATATCTTCATCTTCTGTTATGTTACCTAGAATTTCTTCGAGCAACCCTGCAGTTCGATATTGAATAGACTCAGCGGCGAATATACGTGCTGACATCAGGGCTATTTTTTCCTTTGTGGCAGGGAAATCTGCAATTGATTTACCAAATTGAATCCGCTGTTTTGTATAAGAAAGTGCAAGTTCTAATGCATACTTTGCACCCCCTACACACGCAGATCCTAAGTTAAACCGCCCTAAATTTAGAACATTTAGAGCTATAACATGACCTTTCCCGATTTCTCCTAATAGATTTTCTTTAGGAACTAGACAATCCTCTAAAATAACAGCTCTTGTAGAGGAACCTTTAATACCCATCTTTTGTTCCTCAGGTCCTAAAGAAATTCCAGGATAGTTCTTTTCAACAATAAAGGCCGAAAATTTATCACCATCTACTTTCGCATATACAATGAATGTATCTGAAAATATTGCATTTGTAATATAAAGTTTTGTACCGTTTAACAGATAATGAGTTCCTTGGTCATTTAGTTTTGCAGTTGTTTGTGACGCCAGAGCATCTGAACCCGCATTCGGCTCCGTTAAGCAATATGCACCAAGATATTCTCCTGAAGCCAATTTAGGTAAGTAACGTTCTTTTTGTTGCTTTGTACCAAAATAAGTGATCGGAAGAGTAGCGATACATGTATGATTTGAATGGGCAACACCATATCCACCAGACCTTCCGACAACTTCTCCAACAATACCTTTACTAACCTTGTCAAGACCTAGCCCACCATACTGCTCCGGTACACTGTGTGCAAGGAGTCCAAGCTCACCGGCTTTTTTTAACAACTCTACTACTTTATCAAAATCTTGATTTTCAATTCTCTCTCTAACAGGTGTTACATCTTTTTCTACAAACTGTTTTGCCGTTTTTTCAATCATTTTTTGTTCATCTGTTACATCTTCAGGAGTAAATAGATTTAAAGGTAAATCATAGTCATATAAAAAGCTACCGCCTTTATTAGCTAGTAAAGTCATACACACTCTCCCCCTGCTATAATTTTTTCTCCGTCAAAAAATGGAACAATTTCAAAGCAATCTTTTTGGCTAACAACTTTCACTTCATCAATGAATCCATATTTTTCAAGCATTTCTCCTACCCTTGATGAAAGAAGAATCGTTTCAGCAACAGATTTATTGCTTTCATAAAAAAGTCGAGCTGCCTTAGCCGAATCTGTTAGCTGTAAATGCATCTTTTCTTGTAAATGATAGATAAGATGCCCCGCTCCATAAAAATCTTCTAAACAAAACTGATCTGAAGATCCAGAACACACAATAATAATAGAATCATCTTTATGAAAATGAGTAATTGTATTTGCAACTGCTTTTCCATTTAATAGAGAACAAATATAAATTTTATTTGCTTTTTTTGATTTATTAATTGCTACTGTTCCATTTGTTGTAGATAAGATCATATGCTTGCCTTGAATGCTGTCTTTTAAAATGGTTGGCATTGGATCATAAAAACCCTCAATTGTTTTCCCCTCATATTCTCCAACTAGTATGTGATTTTCTGCTCTGATAAGATTTGAGGCTACACGAGCTTCTTCTGCATTATGAACAGGAATAACCGCTTTCGCCCCATCCACAAGTGCACAGGTGATTGTTGAGGTTGCCAGTAAGACATCGATAACAATTGCAATATTCCCCTCCATTTTCTCCTCAATAATTTCTTCTTTTTTCATGATCACATGTACCTTTGTCACCCTTTACACCCCTTTCTTGAAGGAGATCTCCTAACGCCCATACCTGAGTTCACCTTGCCTTTTCTCGACTTACAGATACAGCATGCTCAATAAGTGTTTTCACATATAGATGAAAGTCTTTAAACCGTTTATCATTTGTTTGCCCATTATGATAACGATAATAAATCTGCTGACAAATGACCGCTAGCTTAAAATAAGCAAATGTCATATAGTAATGGATTTGTGACAAATCACGGCCACTGTTTGCAGCATATCGTTCGATAAATTGATTTCTAGTATAAAATCCTTCTTTAACTGTTATTGGTGGCTTACCAAGTCCATATTTCAATAGGTCCGGATCATCGTTCTGACACCAATAGCTTAACGCTGCACCAACATCTGCTAATGGATCACCAACAGTTGTCATTTCCCAATCAAACAATCCAGTTAGTTGACTAAAATCATGAGAGAATAATGCATTGTTGAATTTAAAGTCATAATGTATGATCGTGGCTTCTTGTGAAGAAGGAATATTTTTTACTAGCCAATTTGTTAATTCATCTATTATTTTAATATCATCTGTTTTTGCACTGTGATATCGCTTTATCCAACCATAAACCTGACGTTCCAAAAAGCCATCAGGGTTACTCAGTTCTTCTAAAACTGTTCCTTTATAATTAACTTGGTGAAGCTGAACAAGAGTATCAATCATCATTTCGCTTAACTTTTCTCCAAGCTCATGTGAAGACGGAGTATCGGGAGGAAAATCAGTATTTAACAATATTCCATGCCTTCTTTCCATAATAAGAAATGGACTTCCGACCACCTCTTCGTCTTCTGAAAACAGATACGGTTTCGGTGCAGGTGAAAACAAAGGGTGAAGGGCACTCAAAATTTTAAATTCTCGTTTCATATCATGAGCTTTAGGTGCAACAGGACCAAGTGGTGGCCTTCTTAACACTCCTTCCCAGTTTCCTAGCTTAAGCTCATACGTTAAATTTGAAGCACCTGTTCCAAATTGATTAATGATTAGGGGATCTTCTTCAGAAAGCTGCGGAAAATGATGTATTAAAAATTCTTTAACTGTTTTATCATTAAGCTCCTCTCCACTTCTGACTGGAATTATATCACTCATGATTTTCACTCCTTTTAATAGGATATAAACTAGATCGTTACTAATTTAAATAAGGGTATGATGACTTTGTAATGCTTCTTTTAACTCATTCGGAATTGGCATACTTTTTTGCATTTCAAAATTAAAATAAACAATGATTGCCTCACCTCTAGCAACCAATTCACCTGTTACATCATCAATAATGGAGTGAGCTAAATGAAAGCTTTTATTGCCAATTTTGCTAACCTCTGTTTCGATCTTTAGTTTTTGATTAAAAAAAGCTTGCCCAATGAAATCACATTTTGTAGAAGCAAGAATAAATTCCCAGCCATCCATTTTCATCGAATAACCAATGCTTTCAAAAAATAAAACCCGTGCTTCCTCCAAATAAATAAAAAAGCTGGTGTTGTTTACATGTCCTAAGGCATCAGTTTCACAAAAACGAACTTTTACTAATGTTTCATGCTTCATTAGCCTCTGACCTCTTCTTTCTTATACTCATACCAACCCTTACCGGTTTTTCTTCCTAAATGGCCTTGCTTTACTTTTTCCTCAATACATGCAGCAGGTCTATCCGCCGGATCACCAGTTTCTGAAAATCTTTGTTGCATAACAAAGTAACCAACATCGATTCCCGACAAATCCATTAATTCAAATGGTCCTATTGGATGACTTAGAGCCTTTTTACAAATAAGATCAATATCTTTAAAATCTGCATAACCGTTTTCATACAGAT
The DNA here is from genome assembly GCF_021117275.1 of Metabacillus sp. B2-18. Taxonomy (NCBI): domain Bacteria; kingdom Bacillati; phylum Bacillota; class Bacilli; order Caryophanales; family Bacillaceae; genus Metabacillus; species Metabacillus sp. B2-18. Next base: position 1,635,989 of record NZ_CP088245.1, on the reverse strand, counting down.
AAACGGCTTCACGCTGTAATGCCCCTAAAATTCGATTTGCAATAAATCCTGAAATCTCCTTTTGTAAAAGAACGGCCGTTCGATTCATTTTTTCACAAACAAACATCGTCATATGAGCTGTAAGCTCAGATGTTTCTTCACTTTTCACAACCTCTACACAATCCATCACAAGGGGTGGAAAAAAGAAATGCATATTCACAACCTTATCAGGACGATTCGTTACATCAGCTAAGAGTGAATTTACAATTGTTGAACTATTTGAAGCTAGGATTGCTTCTGGCTTTGCATATTCATCAAGCTTACGGAACAATTCTTGCTTTGCATCTAATTTTTCAACAATTGCTTCTATAATAAAATCTGCATCTTGCACAGAATCCAGTAAATCAGTTGAAAATATTAATCTTTGGAAAGCCTGCTCCTTGGTTTCAATACTGATTTTCCCTTTTGCTACCCATTTGTCCATTATTGTATGTAGAGTTGATTCTGCTTTTTGAAGAGCATCTACATTTACATCTTGAATAACTGTTTCAAATCCAGCTAATGCACTTAACATGGCAATTTGATGACCCATTTGTCCTGCCCCAACTACACAAATTGATCTAACTTGATTTTTCAACATGAATAAATCCTCCCTTCACTTACTAACCAGTCGGTATGTTTTTTGTAAATTTTTTTCTGATGATGCAAGTTAATCTTGCATCATCAGGCAACTACACAGCCAATCCTTCCAATAACACTTTAATAAACACCTCTGAAACGTCCTTATCTGATGCCCTACCTTGAGGATCAAACCAAAAATAGCTCCAGTTAGTCATTCCTAATATACTAAGTGTTACAATATCTGTCGGTAAATCAGAGCGAATTTCGTTTTGTTCAATACCTTCATCTAATAATTTTTGGATATTAATTCGAAATTGATCTCTTTTCGGGACTATTAATGTAAGATGATCTTCATTAAGGTTACGCATTTCACGAAAGAACACCTTTGCACTTAATCCTTCTTTTTCAATATCATGAATGAGCATATAAACGATGTTATACAACTTATCCTTACAATTCATGGATTCGTTTTTAATGATGTTTTCCTGTTTTTCTAACAAATCATCAATATACTGTAAATGTATATCCATTAATAGCTGTTCCTTAGAAGTGAAGTAATAATAAAAAGTTCCTTTAGTGACATTGAGAGCATCTACAATATCTTGGATGGATGTTTCTTTAAACCCTTTTGTTGCAAATAGTTGAATACTTTGCTCTCTTATTTTCTCTTTCATTTTTCATATCCTCTCAATCTATTCTACTTTTTTCAGATTATACCATAGGCTAAGACGTCTTTGTTTAGAGCTATCATCAGTTTTAACTATGGTTAAATTCAAGTATTTTTTCCTTTCAGTTATCAGTAAAATAGATTGAATTCTTTATTGTTTTAATACTTCTTCCCTCAAAGCACGTCTTAAAATCTTTCCGACATTTGTTTTAGGTAATTCCTTCCGAAATTCAATAAACCTCGGAACTTTATAAGTAGCCAAATGTTTACGGCTGTATTCAATCATTTCCTCTTCTGTTGCTGTTTTCCCTGATTTTAAGACAATAAATGCTTTTACCGTTTCCCCTCGATACTCATCAGGTATACCAATGACAACTGCTTCTTGAACGCTAGGATGTTCATAGAGAACTTCTTCAATATCTCTCGGATAGACATTGTAACCGCTTGCAATAATTAGGTCTTTTTTTCGATCCACAATGGAAACATAGCCTTCTTCATCCATTCTTGCAATATCACCTGTAAACAACCAGCCATCTCTAAGTGTAACAGCTGTTTCCTCAGGCATATTCCAGTAGCCTTTCATCACCTGTGGCCCACTAATAATCAGTTCTCCCAGCTCTCCAATTGGTACTTCCTGTTTACCTGTTGCTACATCCACTATTTTATATGCAGTGTTAGGCAACCCTAACCCAACAGTACCAGCCTTTCTTTCTGCAAATGGCGGGTTACAATGGGTAGTGGGTGAAGCCTCGGAAAGCCCATAGCCTTCTAAAATTTTGGCACCAGTTTTTCTTTCAAATTCATTCAACAACTCAACCGGCATTGGAGCACTTCCACTGTTGCACGTTTTAATTGAATCAATTCCATATTCCTCAGCTTTTGGATGGTTAGTAATTGCTACATACATCGTTGGTACGCCTGGAAATACTGTAGGCTGTTCCTTCTTAATTGTTTGTAGCACTTCCTCTAAATCAAATCTCGGGAGCATGATTAAGCAGTTTCCACACAAGATGGTAAGGTTCATGCAGCTAGACATTCCGAAAACATGAAATAATGGAATGACTGTCAAACATTTTTCTTGTCCCATAATAATTTCTTCTTTAAAAAATTCATAAGATTGCACAGCATTTGCAACAACATTTCTATGAGTCAGCATAGCCCCTTTTGAACGTCCAGTCGTTCCTCCCGTATATTGTAAAACCGCGATATCATGTTCCGGCTCAATATCAACTGGTAAAACCTGACCGTTCTGTTTAGCTAGAAAACTCTCAAATGTGTCATCCTCTTCCTGAATGTTTCCAGAAGGTTGAAGACTAACAGTGATGATATTTTTCAACTGTGTTTTTGACTGAATAGACTTTACTCTCGGGTAAATACTGTCAAAAACAACAATTGTTTCAGCACCAGCATCATTTAAAATGTACTCTAGCTCCCTTTCAACAAGCATAGGATTGAGCTGAGTAACAATTCCACCAGCACCTAAGGCACCGTAATAGGAGACAACATACTGTGGACAGTTGGGCAGCATAATTGCAACCCTATCACCTTTTTGCACACCAGACTGTTGGAGGGCTGATGTAAAGGCAAAAACCATTTTTGCCACTTCATGATACGTAAATCTCTTACCATAGAAAGAAATTGCCTCATGCTTCCCATATTTATTAATTGTATTTTGTAGCATTTCAGGTAAAGAAATATGAGGAAGATCAACATTATTAGACACTGAATTAGGATATTTAGCCAACCACTTTTGATTGTTTTCCATTTACATACCTCCAAAAGAAAAATGATAGAAAACGATAAAGCTAGTTTTATAACACATGTGTACCACCATCGACAACAAGTACATCACCTGTTATAAAGTCTGAGGCTCTTGATGCTAAAAATACAGCAACCCCTTTTAAATCTTGATTTGATCCGAATCGCTTCAGAGGTGTTCCTGAAAGAAAATGGTCTTTACCATGCTCAATGATCACCTTAGACATTTTTGTTGGAAAAAATCCTGGAGCAATAGCATTTACATTAATATTGTACTGTCCCCATTTAGCGGCTAAATCTTTTGTAAGAGTAATAACAGCTCCTTTACTTGTGTTATACCCGATTGTGTCCATTAAATTGGGATCTGTTCCCCCTAGCCCGGCAACAGATGAAATATTTATGATTTTTCCACTTTTTTGTTTGATCATCTCTTTACCAACCGCTTGGCTCATTAAAAATGTTCCGGTCACATTTACATCAATTACCTTCTGCCATGCCTCTAGTGGCATCTCTACGGCAGGAGCTCCCCATGTTGCTCCGCTATTATTAACGAGAATATCTATTTGTCCAAATCGTTTCATTGTTTCATTAACAACATAGGTAATATCCTCTTTTTTAGTAATATCACACCGAAGACCAAGTGCTTGAACGCCATTTTCGGCTAAACGATTTGCGACTTCAACACATGCCTCTTCTTTTCGTGAGCATAAAACAATATTAGCTCCAGCTTCTGCAAATCCTTCTGCAATTTGTTCTCCGAGTCCTCTTCCACCACCTGTAATAACAGCTGTTTTACCTGATAAATCAAATAAATCCTTAATATGCAAATTCATTCCCTCCTTACTTACTGTCTACTGATATTTTTTTAATTCAAGCTTTCCTATCTGTGCGCGATGAACTTCATCTGGACCATCAGCTATTCTTAGTGTTCTTGCATTTGCCCATTGAGCTGCCAATGGAAAATCTTCACTCACACCAGCTCCTCCAAAAGCCTGAATGGCACGATCTAGTACCTTTAATGCCATAGTAGGGGCAACAACCTTAATCATGGCGATTTCTGCTTTAGCTTGTTTATTTCCAACTGTATCCATCATATAAGCCGCTTTTAGTGTTAATAATCTCGCTTGTTCAATTTCAATTCTAGAGTCAGCAATCCATTCCCTAATTACACCTTGCTGCGAAAGGCTTTTTCCAAAAGCATCTCTATTTTGTACGCGCTTACATAAAAGTTCAAGTGCTCTTTCTGCTGCTCCAATTAAACGCATACAGTGATGTATTCTTCCAAGACCTAATCTTCCCTGAGCAATAGCAAAGCCTTTTCCTTCTCCTAGAATCATATTTGCTGCTGGTACTCGAACCGACTGAAAAGAAATTTCTGCATGACCATGTGGTGCATGATCGTATCCAAAAACAGGCAGAACACGTTCGATTTTTACACCTGGAGTATCTAGTGGTACTAAGATCATAGATTGCTGTTCATGCTTTGGAGCTTCAGAATCATTTTTTCCCATAACAATGGCTATTTTACATCTTGGATCTCCCGCACCCGAGGACCACCACTTACGGCCGTTGATCACATACTCATCTCCGTCTTTTTCAATCGTTGCACAAATATTTGTCGCATCAGCTGAAGCAACTTCAGGCTCAGTCATTGAAAAGCAAGAACGAATCCTTCCATCTAGTAATGGCATAAGCCACTGTTGCTTTTGCTCTTCTGTCCCATACCGAACTAGTACTTCCATATTGCCGGTGTCAGGTGCATTACAGTTGAAAACCTCCGGAGCAATAAGTGACCTTCCCATAATTTCACATAACGGAGCATATTCGATATTCGAAAGACCTGCCCCATATTCACTTTCTGGTAAAAATAAATTCCACAAACCTTGTGCCTTTGCCTTGTCCTTGAGCTCTTCCATAATAGGAGGTATTGTTGTCCATCGTGATTGTTGCTCACCTAACTGTTGTTCATACAATTGTTCATTAGGATAAATATATTCTTCCATAAAAGTATGTAGTTTCTCTTGAAGTGATATTACCTTCTCTGAATAAGAAAAATTCAATCAATCTCACTCCTTCTCCCACACCAACTAACCGGTCGGTATGTTTCTATATCTATCATATAATGAAACTAATAAAATTATCAACATTAAATCTATAAAAACTCACTTTGCTAAGATTTGTTTAAACAAAAAAACTTGGTGAGCACCAAGTTTTTATCCTTTATATTCACCATTGTTTTTAGAAGCTTTTTCTTTCTTCGCTTTATCTTTGTGTATCTTATTCGTGTCAGTACTTCCTACTTCATGACTGAATTCAGAATCGATTACACTTGAATCAAAACCTTTTTTGTTTTTTTGCTGCGGGTCATTTTTCTTTGTTCTTTTTGCCAAGTTGTTCACTCCCTTTCGTTTTCATTGTTATTTTGTGAAAAGAGAAGGGATTTATGTGTGATTCCATATTTATTGTTTTAAAAATACAAAACAGCCTGCCATGTTCAATGACAGACTGATGTCTAATGTGTTAGTTTATTCAGTTTCTGTAACTTCTTGTGTTTCAATCTCTGTTGTTGTTAAGTACTTCTTTTGTAAATCCATATAAGCTTTTACGATTCGATTTGCAATGTGTTTATTAACTGCATCTTTATCGTTACTAGCCCACGGAACAACAACACTGAAAGCCACTTCAGGGTTCTCTGAAGGATAATATCCTATAAAGTTTAAGTTATTTGTTTTTCTACCCCAATACTCTCGCTTAGGACCATAGTAATTGGTTTGAGATGTTCCAGTTTTACCAGCAACATCATAATCAATATAAGCTGAAGCTGTTCCAGAGGTAACAACTAACCTGAAACCTTGTTGAACTCTCTCAATTTCCTCCGGTGTGTTATTAACTTTATTTAACACATTTGGAGACTTATCAACGGCAATAGGGCCTAATATTGAGTCTTCAACAGGTGTATGAATACTTGTGACAATACGTGGTTGAATCCTTGATCCCCCATTTGCAACAGCCGAAACATACTGTGCTAGTTGAAGAGGTGTATATGTGTCAAACTGACCTATAGCAATATCCAAAAGTTTACCCGCTGTATCCGGTGTACTTAATAATCCAGAGGATTCCTGTGGTAGGTCAATACCAGTAGGAACACCTAATCCAAATTGTGCAAAATAATTTCGCAGTCTTTGGAAATCCTCACTTGATACATTTAACGGCCCATTTTTCACATATTCAAGATCAGCAATTGCTAAGGCTACATGAAACATGTACACGTTAGAAGAAAGCTTTAACGCACTTAAATCGGTCATATAACCAAGATTTGAATATGAACCTTTTGGTGGAGTTCCTTTAAAATAGAGCTTTGTATCGTAATATCCCTTTCCAATAGGAATTCCTTTCTGGTATCCGGCTAAAACAGTCGCACCTTTAACTGTGGACCCTGCCTCATATTGAGTAGTAAACGTCCCATAAGGATAATCTATAATGTTGTTACGGTTTTTGGAATCTAATTGTTTTCCTACCATTGCTAATACATCACCTTGGTAAGGGTCCATCATTACAACAAACGCCCGGTCCATTAAAAAGTGACTTTTACTTGCCTGAAGTAATTCTTCTTCTACAATTTTTTCCACTTCCATTTGAAGTTCCATATCAAAAGAAAGCTTCAGATCATAACCTCTTTGTCCTTCATCTACAACTTCTTCAGAAATGATGTTACCATCTTTATCTGAAATATATTCTACTTTTGCTTTACGAGGATTTAAGTAATCTTCGTATTGATATTCTAAATAACTTCTCCCGACTCTTTCATTTCTAGCATAGCCTCTTGCCTTGTAATAATCTTCTCGAGATTGAAGAATACCTTCCTCAGGAGAGGTTACAGTACCAAAAATAGAGCCAAGTGATTCATATGGATAAGATCTTCCCCAATCAGTAATCACATCTACTCCAGGAAGCTGCTCCAAATGTTCAGCAACGAGTGATACCTCCTCATCGGTTAGGTTTAGTGATTTCACAACTTGTGGTTCGTACTGATATCCTGAAGAAAAGCGTGTATAGATGTAAGCTAACTCCATCTGTTCAGGATCAGACTTAATTGTATTAAATTCGTCCTCTGGCACACGCTCTACTTGTAATTTGTATGTTTCAGCAGGCTTCAGCTCAAGTTCTTTTTTAGAAAGAAGTTCTTTCGCCTCAGTTGGGTGAGAAGCTAACCAATAATCTTTAATGTCACGATCTTTTAGCTCATCTGTTAAGAATTCGTTATCATAACTAATATATTCTGCGAGCTTTTTCGCCGTTTCAATTTTATCCTCAGCTGATGTTGTTTTATCAACTGTATATGTGATGGCTGGTACCCTTGTATTGTCTACTACAACACGATTGTAACGATCATACATTTTCCCACGCGGTGCAGGTAAGCTTGCATAATCGGATTCTGTTCTAGAGACTTCCTTTGAAAACTCTTCTCCCTGAACAATTTGTACAACTCCTAAGCGAACGATAAGGGCGACAAACAACAGAAAGACAAGAAAAAAGAACACATTGATTCTGACATATCTGGACTTCCGTAGTTTCCGCTCTTCTGATTTATTTGTGTTTTGTTCTGTCAAAGTCGCTTTCCTCCTATTAATTTATATCTATTTCAAGATAACTTATTTTCTTAGGTTACCCTTTATTTTACCATTATCATCAATGAAGAGGTAGCTTTGCTTTATGACATTCATGTGAAGAAAATGAAGTAATGGGAAACATACCATACCGTCAAAAAGAAAAGACAACATGAATAGTTTCACGTTGCCTTTCCATCACTTTTAATTGACGTATATTTAACGAAAAAGTTTCAAATAACTACATTATTTTTAGTTATTAACTTCCGCTTTATCCCACAGCTTAACTAAAGCCTGTGTCCCTTTATTCTCATTCCCCTCTTCAGCGAGTTTCTCATAAAGCTCATGTGCAAGCTTTAATCCTGGGGTGAAAAGTTCCATTTCGTTTGATTCATCTAATGCAATTCCCATATCTTTTATAAAATGTTTTACAAAAAAGCCTGGTTCATAATCTTCCTCTAACATACGTGGTGCTAGATTACTTAACGACCAACTTCCTGCTGCACCAGTTGTAATGCTTTTTAGCACATTAGCTGGATCTAACCCTGATTTTTTTGCATAAGAAACGGCTTCACAAACACCGATCATACCCGATGCGATCGCAATTTGATTGCACATTTTCGTATGTTGTCCAGAACCTGCTCCTCCTTGGTACACAGTATTTTGTCCCATTTTTTCAAACAACGGGTAACAATGATCAAACGCCTCTCTATCTCCACCAACCATAATCGCTAATCGAGCTTCACGTGCACCGATATCTCCCCCAGACACTGGTGCATCTAGTGCGTAAATATTTTTTTGTTTCGCTTGTTCATAAATTCTCTTTGCCAAGGAGGGCTGAGAAGTAGTCATGTCAATAATGTATGTACCTGGTCTTGAAGATGAAATAATACCTGCTTCGTCTAAATAAACATGCTCAACATCTTGCGGATAGCCAATCATTGTAATAATAATATCAGACTCATTCGAAAGCTCCGCAACCGTATTTTTCCATTCAGCTCCTAAAGATAGCAGTTCCTCTGCCTTTTCCTTAGTTCTAGTATAGATGTTCAAATGATATCCAGCTTCTAATATGTGTTTTGCCATACTTTTCCCCATAACACCAAGACCAATAAAGCCAATTGTTTGTTTCATCTAACTTCCTCCTTAATGTACTAGTAACGAATCCCTTATTAAATAAACATTTGTGAAACTCTTCCTTCTCCATTTTGAACCAGCACTTCAGCATATGCTCCATTTATCAATGTTAGTTGTGGTGGTACATGACCACAGTCTATATCATATATAATCGGGATTTGAAGTTCACTATACAAATCATTATAAACATCTACTACGTGATAATTGTCTACAGATTGATTGGCAGCACTTCTTCCAAATAATATTCCTGAACAAGAATCAAACCAACCTGTTAGTTTCATTTGAACAAGAGATCTACGTAAATCTGTTGTATTTAGCTCACAGTTTTCAAAATACCAAATTACTTTATCATCGCGCTCTAAAAAAGAATCTTGAAATTTGCTAACCTGTCCATAAGGTGTACCTACCAGATGTCGGATTATATCAATACATCCTCCAAGTAAACGACCTTTGCATTCTTCCTTATGATTAGAAACAGTCTTCCACTCAGTTTTTTCAGTTAAATGAAAAACATGTGGTGAAGGATTGTTATGGTCCCATTGCTTTTGAAATTTTTCTGAGGAATTCTGAAAAATCAGCTCTCCTTTTTTCGTTGTTAAAACACTTTCCCATTTTGCGGTCGTCGAATCAGAATATTCACCTCTTAGATCTACTAGATTTGTTCCATGAGCTGTTGCCATTCCTGTTTTCAATGTAATAGCAAGGAGTAATGCACTTGTATCAGAGTAACCCATTACCCATTTATTCTGCATGTTATCAAAATCAATATGTTCAAGAATTTCAATCAAGAGCTCTCCACCCCAAGGGGGAACAATAAGCGAAATTTCATTATCTTTCATCATGGACATAAATTCATCCGCCCTTTTTTTAGCAAATGAAGATTTAGCTTTATTCTGTGTCCACACTGTTTCACCACAACGTGTTTTGTAACCTTTGTTTTCCATGCTTACTAAGGCCTGTTTAAACATTGAGTGAAGTTCTTCAGGAATCCCAGATGATGGTGCTGTTACTCCAATTGTTGCGTCATTTTGTAAAATTGGATATGAAATCAAATTTCCCCTCTCCTTTATAAAATAGAAATATAAAAACAAGGAGAAGCTTGCTTCTCCTTATCATCATTTAAATTGATTTCACCAGCCCACCATCGACTAAAAATGTTTGACCCGTCATATAGGAATTTAAGTCAGATAAGAGGAATGTAGCATAATTAGCAAATTCTTCTGGTAACCCATAACGGCCTAGTGGAATTTTATCTTTTACACTTTCCTCAACATCTTGTTTTGATACTCCTTGTTTCTTTGCTGCAATCTCATCTAAAGAGGCGACGCGATCTGTTGAGATACGTCCTGGAGCAACTGTATTTATTAAAATTCCATATGATGCAAATTCTGAAGCCAGAGTTTTTGTTAAACCGACAATACCCGTTCGAAAAGTATTAGATAAAATTAAACCAGGGATTGGTTCCTTTACGGAGGAGGAAGCAATATTTACGATCTTTCCACCGCTTTTCTTCATATAGGGGAGCACTTCTCTTATAATTCGGATATAACTAAGTAAGTTTAATTCAAATGCATGCTGCCAATCTTCATCAGTCATTTCTTCAAATGTACCTGCTGGTGGACCTCCTGCATTATTAACAAGCAGATCGATTGCACCAAATTCAGTTTGTGTAAAAGTAACAAGTTGTTCTATTTCTTCTTTGTTTTTTATATCACATACTTTGTATTCAATACGTCCATGACTATTTTGCCCAAGCTCATGTTTTATTTTTTTTAGCTTTTCTTCATCCCGACTAGATAACATAACATTTGCCCCTTGTTCTGCAAGCTTTTGAGCAATGGCTTTACCAAGTCCTTGGCTGGAAGCAATAACTAATGCACTTTTACCATTTAATGACATATCCATAGTTACACCCCTTATGTATGATTAAAGTAATTTTACCATATATATGAAGTTGAATATGAAGTTGAAGGCTAAAAAATAACAAAAAAACTCTCATCAATGTTACGATGAGAGTTTTTTTGTTAGGTGAAATATTCAACCTTGGCAGTTGGAAAATAGTGATCCACATAATCCTCTAATGTATCACGTAATTCCTGTTCTTGATCTTTTTGATAAATATATTTACCTATCCCATATCTGCCCCATTTATAACGTCTTTCTTCCTCATTTAATTCAAGCTTCGTTTTCGGATAATTTTTTTGAATTACTCGTTTTGCTGGCTTTGTAAAACGGTGTTGAATCATTTCAAACGTTATATCATCTCGTACATCTGCTGGGAGAGATGCATCCAGCTTTTCAAAGAGTGTTTTGTACCCTTCTTGCCAGCCCTCATGAATATAAATTGGAGCTACAATAAACCCTAACGGATACCCAGCCTTTGCCACTTTTACTGCAGCTTCAATTCTTTTATCAAGAGGAGATGTTCCTGGTTCAAAGTTTTTTATAACATAATCAGCATTAATGCTAAAACGAAAACGAGTCTTTCCATTATGTTTTGCATCCAATAAATGGTCAACATGATGAAATTTTGTTACAAAACGCAACCTTCCTATATCTGTTTGTCCAAAAAATTCAATTGCTGATTTTAAAGAATGAGTAAGATGGTCAATCCCTACTATGTCAGATGTACAAGAGGCTTCAAACCGTGTAATTTCTGGAGCACGCTCCTCCATATAATCCTTAGCTTGCTCAAGTATTTCATCTACATTGACATATGTTCTAATATACGGTTTACTACCCATTGTAGTTTGTAAATAGCAATAATGACAATGACCCATACATCCAGTTGCTAAAGGAATTGCATACTCAGCTGATGGCTTGGAGCTATCAAATTCGAGCGTTTTTCTAACACCGACAACTAATGTAGATTTGGCTGTTCGATATTGCTGAAGGTGGTTCTTACCTGGAATATTTCGGACTTGGTTATGAGACGTTGTTTCTCTAATCTCAAGACCCATTTTTTCAAATTTTTCTTTTAGTTCAACACCACGCGGGTATTCCAGAGCTCTAGGTTCTATATAAACTAATTGTGGAACAAAAGGTTTTATCATGATAGTACCTTCCTTTATATATAATCAAAGATTCTATACATATTTACCTTTTGCTTAATCGTTATCTAATAATCGATTCAAATATTTCCTATTAACTTAATCGAATTGTTGGTAATCAAATAGCTGATTGTAAAGCTCTTCGGCTTCCTCAAAACTAGAAAAGACAGCATCATCTTCTGCTAATGGATGGTATGCATCATGTAGGAAAATAGCCAATTCCTTTTGATTAGTAGGGTGCTCAACAATTTCTGCTTTTTCAATATTTGCCACATTTACAGCATGAGGATTTCTATAGATCACATATACTTCTTCACCTATTTTGAAATTGTCCATTTTGGAAAACTCCTCCCATCTATACTAGGGTTAGCTTTCCCATAATGAAGTGTATGTATTATCTTTAAAAAACATCAAAAAGACAGGCAAATTCTGCCTGTCTTTCGGTTATCAGTCAATTTGGAAAGTTTCTTTCACAAATGCAACGACTTCTTCAGTTGTACTCATAGATAAAACAGTTTCTTTTATGCTTTGGGCTTTTTCTTTAGATAGACCTTTAATTTGAGTACGTGCTGGCAGGATTGATGTAGCACTCATAGAGAACTCATCAAGACCTAAACCTAATAATAGTGGGATAGCGATAGTATCGCCAGCCATTTCACCACACATACCTGCCCATTTGCCTTCTTTATGTGCTGCATCGATTACCATAGAAACCAGACGTAAAATAGCTGGGTTATACGGTTGATATAAGTATGACACACGCTCATTCATACGATCTGCAGCCATAGTGTATTGAATTAAATCATTTGTTCCAATACTGAAGAAATCTACTTCTTTTGCAAATTGATCAGCCATTACTGCTGTAGATGGAATTTCTACCATCATACCAATCTCAATTGAATCAGATACTTGTACCCCATTGGCAACTAGCTTTTCCTTTTCTTCTAAAAGAATTGCCTTAGCTTCTCTGAATTCAGAAACTGTCGCAATCATTGGGAACATAATCTTTAGATTTCCATAACTACTTGCACGTAATAATGCACGTAATTGTGTTCTGAAAATTTCTTGTTCTTCCAAGCATAAACGAATTGCTCTAAAACCAAGGAATGGGTTCATTTCTTTTGGAAGATGTAAGTATGGTAATTCTTTGTCTCCACCGATGTCTAAAGTACGAACAACAACCGGCTTATCACCCATTCTTTCCAAAACAGTTTTATAAGCATCATATTGTTCATCTTCAGTTGGAAGCTGATCTCTTCCCATATATAAGAATTCCGTACGATAAAGTCCAACACCTTCACCGCCGTTTTCTAGCACACCTTTAACATCATCAGGTGTTCCAATGTTAGCAGCAAGCTCAACATGCTGACCATCACTTGTAATGGTAGGTTCATTTACAAGCTTTGCCCATTCTGCTTTTTGAGCTTCATACTTTGCCTTTTTCTCTTCATATTGAGCAATAACATCTGAAGATGGATCAATAATAACATCACCATCTAATCCATCAACAATAACCATTACACCATTTTCAATCGTTGATGTAGCTTGCTTTGTTCCAACAACAGCTGGAATTTCCATAGAGCGAGCCATAATTGCAGAATGAGAAGTACGTCCACCAATGTCTGTTGTAAATCCTTTTACATATTGACGATTTAATTGAGCAGTATCAGATGGTGTTAAATCTTCAGCAATAATGACAACTTCTTCAGAAATTAGACTAGGGTTTGGAATTTGCACCCCTAATAAGTGAGCAATAACACGCTTAGTTACGTCACGAATGTCAGCTGCACGTTCTTTCATATATTCATTATCCATTGATTCGAACATAGAAACAAACATATCAGCTGTTTCCTTCATTGCAAATTCAGCATTAACACCTTCAGCGTTAATCTTATCCACTACTGGATTTAACAACTCAGGATCACTTAAAACTAATAAATGTGCTGCAAAAATTTCAGCTTTGTCTGCACCTAATTCACGATTAGCATGGTCTTTTATTTTTTCAAGCTCTGATTTTGACTTGTTTATTGCATCATCAAAACGTTGCTTTTCTGCCTCTTTATCTGCAATTGTTTTTTGTTCAATATTTAGTTCTGGTTCTTCTAAACGGTAAGCTTTTGCAATAGCAATACCAGCCGAAGCTCCAATCCCTTTAAGGTTACTCATTATTCGCCTAACCCTTCATTTTTTAAAGTTTCGCCAAGACCTGTAACTGCTTCGTCTGCATCAGAACCTGAAGCAATAATCTTGATTTGAGAGCCTTTTGGAATTCCTAGAGACATAACACCCATGATTGATTTTAAGTTAACAGTTTTACCATTGTACTCAAGGTTTACATCTGCATCATACTTACTTGCAGCTTGTACCAACACAGTTGCTGGACGAGCGTGAATTCCTGTATCTGCTGTTACTGTAAATGTTTTTTCTGCCATTTTCATCAATCTCCTTTAAAATCATTCATATTATTCAAAAATTAATTTTATAGCCACACATGTAAAAATACAAGTGTGGCTTTTGGATATTAAAATTACTTGCCTTCAATCTCAATGATATCAGTATCATTTGCTGCAACATTATCTTTTGTTTGCAGTTTAATTGATTGACCCTCTTTTAAGTTCGTGAATACGATTGGAGTTATAATTGAAGGTGCATTAGATTTTACAAAATCTAGATCAACCTCTAGAAGTTTTTGACCTTGCTCAACTATGTCACCTTCTTGGACAAATGCTTCGAATCCTTCACCTTTCAGATTAACTGTATCAATACCAAAGTGAATAAGAATTTCTCTACCACCATCAGATTGAATACCAATAGCATGTTTTGTAGGGAAAACATTTAAGATTTTACCATTAACAGGTGAAACGACTGTTCCGTTAGAAGGTAGAATTGCAAAACCATCACCCATCATTTTTCCAGAGAATACTTGGTCTGGAACTTCTGTAATATCTTTAATCTCACCTGTAAGTGGAGAAACAAATGTTTCATCTATTACATCATTTTTTAATCCGTCAGCTACTACATCCTCAACTTGCTCTTGAACTTCTTTTTCTTGAGAATGAGTTTGTGTTGCTTTAGGACGTTTGCCAGACATAACATCTTGGATTTGAGTTTTTAAATTATCAGATTTAGGTCCAAAGATTGCTTGTATGTTGTTTCCAATTTCTAATACACCAGATGCACCAAGTTTTTTCAAACGATCTTTGTCAACATCTTTAATGTCATTAACTGTAACACGTAAACGAGTAATACAAGCATCTAAGTGCTTAATGTTTCCAGATCCACCTAAGGATTCTAACACTTGGAATGGTAAATCTCCTGCATTTGCTTTTGGTTGACCTTCATCAGAAGTTTCAACATCAGTTTCCTCACGACCAGGAGTGGCAAGATTCCACTTTCTAATTGCAAAACGGAAACCAAAGTAATAAACAACTGCAAAGACTAAACCTACAGGAATAACTAGCCACCAGTTTGTTTGTGGGTTTAATACCCCGAATAATAGGAAGTCAATTAAACCTCCAGAAAACGTCATACCAATTTTAACATTAAGAATGTGCATAGTCATAAATGATAAACCAGCAAAGATTGCATGAATACCGAATAATACAGGTGCTACGAATAAGAATGAGAATTCAAGTGGTTCTGTAATACCTGTTAAGAAAGAAGTTAGGGCTGCAGAACCCATTAAACCTGCAACAACTTTTTTATGTTCTGGTCTTGCTTCATGGTAAATTGCAAGTGCTGCAGCTGGTAAACCAAACATCATGAATGGGAATTTACCAGTCATAAATGTACCTGCTGTTAAATCTTGTACACCATCTCTAATTTGAGAGAAGAAGATTGTTTGATCTCCACGTACAGTTTCTCCAGCAGCATTTACATAACTTCCAAATTCAAACCAGAACGGTGAATAGAAGATATGATGAAGACCGAATGGAATTAACGAACGTTCAATAACACCAAATATAAAGGCTGCCAACGTTCTGTTTGCATCTAATAAGTTTGTAGAAAAAGCGTTTAAACCTGTTTGAATTGGAGGCCAAACAAAATACATTACAATACCAAGTAATACTGTTGCTCCAGCCGTTACAATTGGTACGAAACGCTTACCAGCAAAGAATCCTAAATAAGATGGTAAATCAATCGTGAAAAAGCGATTATACATGGCAGCAGCAATAATACCAACGATAATACCACCAAATACCCCTGTTTGTAGGGTTGGGATACCTAGTACATTACCATAGGCAGCACCGTTATTAGCTAAAAAGTCAGCAAGCTCCTGTCCACCAGACGGAAGTGTACCAACTCCCTTAAGGATACTACTCATTGTAATATTCATTATTAAGTAACCAATTAAAGCAGCAATACCGGCAACTCCATCACCGTTAGCTAAGCCTATTGCAACCCCAACTGCGAATAATACAGGTAAATTCGAGAATACAATGTTACCTGCATTCTCCATAACACTTGCAATTAATACGATCCAATCTGCTGTTAAGAATGGTGCTAAATCAGTAAGTGTTGGATTTTGAAGGGCATTACCTATTGCAAGTAATAAACCAGCAGCTGGTAATAATGCAACTGGCAGCATTAGTGCACGTCCGACTTTTTGCAAGACGCCGAATGCATTTTTAAACATAATCATTTCCTCCTATTTTGTTAATTTCTGTAGTCAATAAAAGTACAAAGCCTAAAAAAACAATCTACTATTAACCGTTTACATTAAGCTCAGGAATTGTCCCGATGCATACAAAAAAGGCATGGTGAACATGTATTTTAGCTGCTATTAGGTATAGTTCCCCAAAATAGCAATTAAAAACACCTTGTTCACTCATGCCTGATCGAATCAGTAACACGTGAATAATATCTGTTACAATTATTTATTTGTTAGTCGGTATAAGTGCATTGTTAAGTAAACTGCTTCAGCTTCATAAACAGATTTCTTTAAAACCTGTTGCATTACTTTTATCATTTTCCAAGAAGTATTGTAGCATAAAGGATATTCTTTTTTCAACAAAAAAGCTAATTTTTCTGGTTCTGTAACAGATTCCCCTGAATTCACTCTTTCAATTGTGTAGCGAAGATGGCGAATTAGACGTAAATAGTTTACACTTTCTCGATCCACTTTGATCTTTAAAGACTCCTCTATCACTTCTGTTAACCGGCTAATGAGCTGAGAATATTGATTTACTTCTGAAAGTGGTTTATTAGATATTGAGCTATGAATATGAAGCGCAATAAAACCAATTTCTCCTTGAGGAAGCTGTACGTTTAATTTATCATTCAGCATATTAATAACCTCTGTTGCCAGCTCATATTCAAAAGGATATAAAGACTTTGTTTCAAGGAGAAAAGGATTCTTCAAATCCATACCTTGCTGCAAACGCTTTAAAGCAAATGCTAAGTGGTCTGTAAGTGCTATGTGAATATGTTCATTTAATGGCTTGTCAACACGTTCAAAGATATATTGAATCACTTCCTGCATAATTTCGAGCATTTCTTCATCAATATCTGATAGCAGTAACTTATATTGCTCCTGCTCCTTTTGATTTGTTAAAACAAACATTTTATCATAGCTATCTTCTTGAATTATGTCTCCTTCTTTTTTACCAAAACTAATGCCTTTTCCAATTAATACAACCTCTCCAAAAGAATCATGAGATGCTATCAAAACGTTGTTATTTAAAGTTTTTTTTATTTTAAAGGACTCCATCGCGAAATCCACAGCTCCTTTTCATTCAATCCTTCATATCGTACAAAAGTTATGTATGGACGTCAATGAATTTGTCGCTTATTGTAGAAAAATTTCTTTTGATTAATTCTTGACTTGCTAGTCTAGGAGAAAAAAGAAAGCTGCATATTGCAGCCGCTAATTTACTTCATACTCATTGGGTACATATTCATCTTTATGAAACTGATCTGATGAGCCTATAAAAAAATATTCAACCGTTTTACCAGCTAATTCTCTTCCACTTGATGGTCCATGAACCATCTTCCCTGGTACTAGAGACGTTCGTTCACCTTTATCGTCTACATAATAATATTTATTAGTTGCCCACCCCTCATGGATATGTTCTTCATCTGTATATGTCATTCCATTTTGACTAACTTTATATACTTGATTATTTCCTTCATTCTTTACTTTTTCAGGTAACTGTTGATCATATTTTACTTGAACCCAACCTACATATCCTTCTGGTATTAAAAATGTTCTTGAAGACACCTGATCATCCTGTTTGCAACCAGTAATAAAAAGAAAACACCCTGTAATAAGAAGTAGTTTTTGTATCATCTTATCACCTCCTTTAGTTAGGATGGCGACTTTCGACAAGTTCTATTAGGTAATAATTCCATGTTGATTATTTTTCTTGTTGGAAAGACTAATAACTGAGGTGAAAAAATGAAGAAAAAACATCTTTTGTTTCACGTTATTTTTTTTCTTTTTGTTAGCTTTTCAAACAATAATGTTGCTATAGCAGAAAATCAACAAATTAAAGTAATGGATATCGAAACAAATGCAATTATCAAAGAAAAGAAACTATCTTCTGAAATGGATCAATATGCAATTAGCGCAATTAAGAGTATTCAAAAGGTCACAGTACA
Organism: Metabacillus sp. B2-18; assembly: GCF_021117275.1. NCBI lineage: Bacteria > Bacillati > Bacillota > Bacilli > Caryophanales > Bacillaceae > Metabacillus > Metabacillus sp. B2-18. Next base: position 1,617,570 of record NZ_CP088245.1, on the reverse strand, counting down.
AGCAAATCCTATCCCCAATAAAGGTTATCTCATCAGAATACCATTAACAAAATCATATAAAGTTAAAAACAAATGGTTTGATTCTCTTATAACAGAAATTATATTAATATATGATCATTCAACAGAAAATCAAGGGAGATTAATTTTATATGACGATGAAAATACACCGATGTTTTTTGACATAGAATTTAATTTCACCGATTTATTGAAAACTTTGGAAATTAAAGAATAAGGAATAAGAAATTTACTGTTAGTTGAAAATAGAGAAGGAAAAAGTCTCGGAGGTGAAAACATGCAAAACAGCAATGATAGTAAAGAACAAAAATTTCAAAAACAACAAAACGAAGCTATGGAATCAACAACATCTAAAGAAATGACAACTAAGAAAAAGAAGCAAAAATAATTAATAAGCAATATGTTTACGTACTTATTCATTCTTCCTATTATGGTATAATAGGGTTATAATTGACCGTGGATGTTGCAGCATCCACAGTCTGCAGTCGACAGATCTTAAAGTAGATTTAAATGATTAGACCTCTAGAAGGTCTATTTTTTTTGTGAAAAAGCCAGAATAGCAATAACTAAAGAAGCAAATGTAAACATAGAAATAAGACTCTCATAAATCGTCAACAAGCATCACCTCCTTTTAGAAGGGGCTTGTTCGATCACTTGACTGCAAACTTATTGTACCATAAAACAACTCCGGATTGGAACGTATGTTCTATTTTTAATTCATTCCTCCTATATTAATCACCCCCTCTGTTTATTCAAAGTATGATTTAAACTCTTTTAATAACTATATTTGGTTTCTTTACCCGCTCCATAGTGTTGTAGGCAATTTTCACCTTTGCTAATATACCTTTTAAAACTTCATCATCGTTTTGTTGCTTTAGATACAGATCAGAAAAATCATGTAAGGCTCTTGCAAGAAGTTCTACCGCTTTTTCATACTCACTTGTATGTTTCCCTTTTTGATCCTTAACAGAATGTTTCATCATTTCTTTTGAAATTTCTTGGATTAATAATATTTTTTCTCGTTCTGTCATCCTCATTTCTCCCCTCTCAAGGATCTAAACTAAAAATGTGATCCTTACATCTTACGCCTGATAAAGAAGAAATATGGCTAAAAAATATCGAATATATGTTCGTTTTTAGTGGATAAAAGAATGTACGTTCGCATATAATAAAGGTGAAGAAAGATGGGGGTGTCCTTATGAAATACTTTTTAAAATTAAGCTTAGAAAATAAATTGCCGATTACAATTATTTACTTATCAGGATCAGGCAGCTTTTCAAAAAGAAAAATACTTGTTCGGAAAATATCCGATGAGAAAATAATGGCTTATTGTTATTTACGAAAAGAAATTCGTACCTTTTCAGTTAAAAATGTACTTTCTGCAGGAGTGGATCCTTCTTTAAAAGCAATTTAAGCATTATCATACTTATTCACTTTATACTCTGCAATATCATCTTTCATATTTATTCTTTTCAATAACATTTTTTCATGAACAGCATAGGATAATTTAAATCATGTTAACTTAACTTCTTAAAATAACTTGTCTCTATGTGTTTTGTAATGTTCAATATGGGTATTACATAATTAAGCGCGCAATGAAGCAACACCATGATACAACTACAAGACGCTTAAATCAGTGGCGCGGCCAAGGAGCCGCAACGATATAAGAGAGGCAGGGCTTATATCTTAAGGCGTCAATAAAATAGACAATAACAAAAAATAAACCCTTAAAGCTAAATAAGCTTACATAAACATCAAGATAGAAGATCGTGAAAGTATTTTGATGATGGTTTCTCGATTTTCAACAAAAAGAGGCTGACTGTTTAACTTAAAACAGTCAGCCTCTGTCAATGATGAGCTCTCTTTATCTAGACTATGACTATATTGATAATTGCTGCGACAATGTATAAACTCCCTCTGGAAACGGATCTTTTTGTTTCAAAATTTCAATAATATCATGATCAACAATCTCTTGCTTTTGCATGCCAATTGCTCGACCTGATTTTCCTTGGAGTAAAAGTTCAACAGCTCGGGCACCTAATCTTGATGCTAAAACACGATCAAAACCTGTAGGAGATCCACCTCTTTGAATATGCCCTAATACTGAAATTCTTGTTTCTAGATGGTATTTTTCCTTTAATTGTTCTGCTAGTTCATTTGCAGAACAAACACCCTCCGCTAATACTATAATAGAGTGCTTCTTTCCACGTTTTATACCTTTATTTAATTTTTCAACAACATCATTTAATTCAAAAGTTCTTTCGGGGATTAATATAGTTTCAGCCCCAACAGCCACTCCAGAAAAAAGCGCAATATCTCCTGCATGACGTCCCATTACTTCAATAATAAATGTTCGATCATGAGATGTTGCGGTGTCCCTAATTTTATCAATATTTTCGACAACAGTGTTTAAAGCTGTATCATATCCAATGGTATAGTCTGTTCCTGGGATATCATTATCAATTGTTCCAGGTAAACCAACACATGGAAAACCTTTTTCAGTTAATTTTGCGGCCCCACGATATGAGCCATCTCCACCTATAACTACAAGTCCATCGATACCTAAATCCTTTAGTTGTCTTATTGCCTTGTGCTGTGATTCATCTTTTTTAAATTCTTCAGATCTTGCCGAATAAAGAATCGTACCACCACGATGGATAATATCTCCAACTGAACCTAGCTCAAGTTTTTTTATTTTCCCTTCCATTAAACCAGCATAGCCATGATATACACCATAAACGTCTAACCCTTCATAAATCCCTTTCCGAACAACAGCACGTATAGCTGCATTCATACCTGGTGAATCTCCTCCGCTCGTTAACACTGCTATTTTTTTCATAATACAACCTCCTGAAAAATTTCTTATATAATTCCTTTTAAGTTATTGTACTCATTGTCAGGAAAAGTCCCTAGATAATCAAACACTCGGTTATCCCGATTAATCCAAGCAGTCCGAAAACCAAAATGTTTAGCCCCTGCAATATCCCAAGTATTAGAGGAAACAAACAAAATCTCTTCTCTCTCAACGAGGCCACTGAAAAAGTCCAAGTAAAAGGTAGAAAGATTCACTTAGGTGAACTTTTCTACCTTTTTTACTTTATAATTAAAATTATAAATATAAGTGGGTGGTTTCCAATGATACAAAAACAACAAACAATGATGTTTAGTCCATATGTGGCTCTATATGATATCGTCGTTCCTCAGGATAATATGTTACGAAGAATTAAGGATCTAATTGACTTTTCTTTTATTTACGAAGAATTAAAGGATAAATATTGTCTAGATAATGGGCGGAATGCGATAGATCCTATTCGCATGTTTAAATATTTGTTTTTGAAAACCATTCATGATGTTTCAGATGTTGATATTATCGAGCGTTCAAAATATGATATGTCCTTCAAATATTTTTTGGATATGGCTCCGGAGGAAGCCGTTATTGATTCAAGTTCTTTGACAAAGTTTCGTAAGCTTAGGTTAAAAGACATGAACTTATTAGACATGCTTATCAATAAGACAGTGGAGATTGCCATTGAGAAAGAGATTATTAAAAGCAAGTCCATTATTGTAGATGCCACCCATACAAAGGCGAGATATAATCAAATGACTCCAAAAGAAATACTAATGGAGCGCTCCAAAAACCTCAGAAAAGCAATTTATAAAATTAACGAGAGTATGAAGAAGAAATTCCCCGTAAAGCCAAACAATGATCTACTTGAAGATGAGATTACTTATTCCCAAGAGCTCATTGAAGTGATTGAAAAGGAAGAAAGCCTTTTAGAGTATCCAAAAGTCAAGGAACATCTTAATCTCCTGAAAGAAGCCGTTGCAGATGATATCGAACAGCTACAGTCCATGAATGATCTAGATGCCAAAGTCGGACACAAAGCAGCTGACTCATCATTCTTTGGCTATAAAACTCATCTGGCGATGAGTGAAGAGCGAATTATTACAGCCGCAACGATTACAACCGGAGAAAAAAATGATGGAAAAGAGCTACAGACACTTGTTGAGAAAAGTATAGATGCAGGAATGGAAATTGAAACGGTTATTGGGGATACTGCGTATTCTGAGAAAGACAACATTCAATATAGTAAGGAAAATGGAATTAAACTGGTCTCAAAATTAAATCCTTCCATAACTCAGGGTACCCGAAAAAAAGAGGATGAATTTGAATTCAATAAGGATGCGGGCATGTATGTCTGCAAGGCAGGGCATATGGCTGTACGGAAAGCTAGGCAAGGTAAAAAAGGAGTAGGCAAAAACCAAGTTGATACCTACTATTTTAATGTTGAAAAATGCAAGAGATGTCCTTTCAGAGAAGGGTGCTACAAAGAGGGAGCCAAAAGTAAAACATATTCTGTTTCCCTTAAGTCTGATCAACATTCATCCCAAGCACAATTCCAGAAAAGTGTATATTTTAAGGAAAAGTCTAAAGAGCGTTATAAAATTGAAGCGAAAAATAGTGAATTAAAACACAGACACGGGTATAATGTGGCAAAATCCTCGGGTCTAATTAGCATGGAGTTGCAAGGCGCCATGGCTATATTTACGGTAAACATTAAAAGAATTCTAAAGCTACTAGGGGAAAATTAGAGAAAATATGTGGCTAATGCAAAGAAAGAGCCGACTTTAATTCCTAAAAAAGGAAAAAAAGTCGGCTCTTTTTAAACTCACATGAATAATCTTTAAAATCGTCAGATTTTCAGTGGCCTCCTCTCAACCTTAAGCTTTTTTAATACGAATTGATAAGACATTGGTGTCGGTTTATACTGTTTTCTTTCATCAACAGAGATCAACACTATTTTATTATTATTTATTGAAGAATTATGTATTAGCGGCTTTAACATATCGAGAGAGCCGTTTGAAAACATTGCTATTTTTTTATTTTCAAGTGTGGCTAGCACCTCTTCAACTTCATCATATAATGATAAATTTGCATATTCATTAATCAAGATCTCTTCTATTTCGGAATTATATGGGAGACTTAAACTTTTACAGGAATATGCTAATGACTCTTTTGTGATCGTTAAAAAGGTCTCATAATTTCCCATAAGCTGCCTCAGAAACGAGTACTCTAATTGTTTTTTTCTCCAAAGTTCACTCAGTTCCTGACCTTTGCTTGGAAAAAGAGAGTTACATTTTTCAACAACAGAATGAACATTAAACAATGTTCCATACACATCAAAAACAACGGCTTTTATCAATTTTCATCACTCCTTTAGACTTTCCCATTTTTACTTTATTAACCAAAACACTACGGTGAAATTACTCATATCCTTAATAAATAACGGTAAAAGAACACTTTTAAAGTTCCTTTTATGCTATACCCAAACAGTGGACAAGATAATCAATTCGCTAGAATCATTTAGCAATTTTATTCTTGAATTATTTTTGTTTAACTTTTGTATAATCTTTGGTAAAATAAAATCATTCTAAATTTTGATTCTGAAACGAGGGATAAAGATGGTCAATTATTGTAGATCCTGCTTTCAACCTCTTAAAATACATAATCAAGGTTTTCTTTCAATATTTTCTAGCGATAATGATAAATTAAAAGAAACTTTGACGAAACTTTATTTTAAACAGGTTAACACAGATCATTTCATTAATGCTTTTGAGTCAAAAAGTGCATTAAAGGAATTTCTTTCTTTTATTCATTATGAATTGGGTAATGTTCTTGAAGAAGTTAAAGGGGCCATACACCAGGAAGAAGTGCCGGGACCTTTTGAAAGGTATTCATTACAAACAATATATGAACATACCATTCATGAAAATACAGTTAACATTATAAAAAATGGAGAGTTTATTAGTTATATGCAGCCCATAATTAATATGGAAAGTGGCGATATTTATGGATATGAATCACTTCTAAGGGTAAAGGATCAATCTATTTTTCCTAGTCAACTATTTGAAGTTGCCAGAAAAACAGAAATGCACTCTATATTAGATAAAAAAGCCCGTGAAATCGCCATAGAGGCTCGAACAAATCAAATCCCACAAGGAATCAAAAGCTTTATCAACTTCTTACCTTCAACAATCTATAACCCTGCGCATTGCTTAAAACACACATTTCAAATTGTCGAAAAATACAATGTGGATCCAAATGATTTAGTGTTTGAAGTGGTCGAGACAGAGAAAATACATGATGTACAGCATTTAAAATCAATTCTAAAAACCTATAGAAACCACGGTATGAAAGTTGCACTAGACGATGTTGGCGCCGGATATTCTACATTAGATATGCTTTCTAAGCTTCGTCCTGATTATATTAAAATTGATAGACAATATATTCAAGATTGTCATATGAACAAAGACAATCAAACTTTTTTACTTGGTGTAATGAATTTGGCTAGAGAACTAGGTATTACAGTGTTAGGTGAAGGTATTGAAACAAAAGAAGAATTCCAATATTTAAAGGAAATTGGTATCGATTTAGCACAAGGATATTTTATTGGAAAGCCAAGCCCAAATCCTTCCTTACTTTTATTTGATAAAGAAAATCGACAACTAGCAGGTCTGTAATTCAAAAAATAGGGAATAACAGATACTTATATGTAACACAAAAGGGATTCAACAATTGAATCCCTTTTGTGCTATCTTTTAACCGCTCGATATCCCGCTTCTATCGCTTCATCTTCTGTACAAAACATTTCTTCCGGCTTTGTCATTTTATATGAAGGTGATTGCTCTGTATGAAAAATTTTTTCACCTTTTGAATTAATGTTCCCCTTAATTGTACACTCCTCATCAACTGGCAAACTTTGATTTAACTCGTTTTGGTCTTCATTAATTGTTGTCTGGAAACCTTCATTTGTTGCATAGTTTTCAATACTCCAAATCCCAATCTCATCTTGTTGAGCTTGCTCTTGAAGTGAATTGAATTCATCAATATACTTTGTATTAGGTTCAAACACATAAGCAACTCTTGCTAAACCCTTTTCCAAAAGCAACTTATTTACCATTTCTTTATCAACATACACATATGCCAACAGCCTGCCATATTTATCACGTTCACCTATTCCTAATTCAACCTGAACTTCTTTTCCATTTAACTGTTCCTTTAAAAATTGACTTGCCTCTGGACCAAACGGTTGAACAGGTTTAGTAGGGTGTACCGTCTCTGGAGTATCTACTAATAGTAATCGTATTGTTTCTTCTTTATCATTAATCATGACGTTTAATGTGTCTCCGTCTACGACATTTATTACTTTAGCAGATATCATGTCCTTGCTATCTTGATTTGCAGAGCATGCTATTGTTACTAAGAACATTAGCAGCAAGAAAAACAGGTTTATTAATTTCTTTCTCATCTTTTTTATGTCAATCCTTTTAGGTGCTACGGTTATTTAATTACAGTAAAATCCTTTGGAAACGTTGTTAATATCTTATTTCCATTTTCTGTTATCAACACATCATCTTCTATACGTACTCCACCAATAGAAGGTATGTATATTCCAGGTTCAATTGTATAAACCATACCTTTTGTTAACAAATCATCATTAATATGACTCATGGAAGGATATTCATGAACGTTAATTCCTAACCCATGTCCAAGTCGATGCGGGAAATAATCACTATAGCCTGCATCTGAAATCACTTTTCTAGCTATTACATCTAAATCTCCAATTCGAGTACCAGGTTTACTAGCTTCCAATGCAGCTAATTGCGCCTGAAGTACAGTATGATAAATTTCTTCTTGCTTTTCATTAGCCTGTTTATACACAAAAGTTCTTGTAATGTCGGAGCAATAACCATCTAATACAACACCAAGATCAAATAGTACAAAATCTCCATCAGTAAGCTGCCTCAACCCGGGATTGCCATGAGGATCCCCTGACTTTTCTCCGAATAATACCATTGTTGAAAAAGACATTTCTCTTATACCTTTTTTCTTGAGCTCGTATTCAATCGTGGCCAATACATCCATTTCAGTAACACCACTTTTAAGAGCCTCTACCCCAATTTGGACTCCATAGTCTGCAAGTTTAGCAGCTTCAGTTATGATTTTTATCTCACTTTTGTCCTTTATTAGTCTAAGTTGATTTAACATATCCTCTGCTGAAACAATTTGAACATCTTCATTTGAAAGTTGTTTTAACTTTTCAACCCTACTGTAGGAAACAGTTTCTTTTTCCACCGCGACCTTATTTAAAGAATGTTTATGTCTAATTCTCACTCTTTCTTTAATTAGCTCCCAAGGATCTTCGTGATCACTGTAACCAATAATTTCATTTTGCCACCCAGATGCCTTTACCTGATTAACCTCCATATTAGGACAAACCATAATAGGATCAGCTTCTTTAAATATAAAAACACCCAATAATCTTTCATGTGGGTCGGTATAAAAATGGGTTAAATAAAAGACGTTCTCTTTAGTTTGGATAAAACACATATCAATATTATGCTCTTGAAGCCATTTCATTACATGTTCTATACGATTTTTCATAATCTCACTACCCTTCTACACTTCTCTTTACATGATAGCAATGAACCTATAAAAGTACAATTTAACGAAACCCATAGTAACTACTCTTTGTTAGAAAATCTATTAAGGAAGCAATTCACTGTCTTGAATAGGAAAATCATGGATAAAATAAGTTCTAAAAGAGGTCGTTTTTTACATTTATTCACACTCAAGATTCTTAAGGAGGAAAATATGAACAAAAAAGTTGTTATTATCGGTGGTGGTTTAGGCGGGATGTCAGCAGGTATACGTCTTGCTGTAGATAACTACGATGTTACGATTATAGAAAAAGGAGAGCGACTTGGCGGAAAATTGAACAAGCGAGGTGGAAAAGGGTATTCTTTTGACACAGGTCCATCTATTCTAACCATGCCATGGGTACTGGAACAATTATTTCAAAATGCCAATAGAAACCTTTCAGACTATATTAAACTTAAAAGAATCGAGCCCCAATGGAAAACATTTTTTGAAGACGGCACAACCATCGAACTTACAAGTGATTTACCTGAGTTAATTAAACAACTAAAATCAGTATCTGAAGATGACGCAGGAGAGCTTTTCAATTATTTGAATTATTGCAGTAAAATGTATGAGTACAGCTTGAAAAGTGTTTATAAAAAAAGCTTAAGAGGACTACATGATTTAAGATCCATGCATACTGTTAAAGAGTTATTATCTATGGATCCGATGAAAACAATGCATCAAGGAACACGTAAATTTTTCAAGGATAAAAAAATTCAGCAATTGTTCAATTTTTTAATCATGTATATTGGGTCTTCCCCCTATCATGCTCCTGCCGTTTTGTCTCAGTTAGCACATGTTCAATTAGGACTTGGAATATATTATGTTGAGGGCGGCATGTACGAAATTGCAAACGCTATGTCAAAGGTCTTACATGAATTACAAGTTAATGTACATCTAAACACTAAAGTAAAAAGAATCGTATTAAATGGAAACAAAGCAACGGGTGTAGAGCTTGAAAATGGACAAATAGTAGAAGCTGATATTGTTGTCTCCAATCTAGAGGTGGTGCCTACCTATCAATCATTGTTAGAAGATCACTCTTTACATCCTGATTTTAAACAGGAACAGGAAAAGTTTCCTCCAACGGTTTCTGGCCTAGTGCTTTTATTAGGGGTTAATAAAAAATACGAACATCTTACACATCATAACTTTTTCTTCTCATCATCACCTGAAAAAGAGTTTAACCAACTTTTCAATGAGGAAACTCTAGCAGAAGACCCAACAATTTATGTTGGAATATCCTCAAAGTCCGATTCAACACAAGCACCTGATGGCAAAGAAAACTTATTTGTGTTAACACATGTACCTCCATTAAAAGAAGGAGAAACATGGGATACTAAAGCACTTGAATACCGGAAAACAATTATTACTAAACTCGAAAAAATGGGTGTTACAGATTTATCAAATTCTATTGAATTTGAATACATGTTTACACCTAATGACCTTCAGCAATTATACGGAGCAAACGGCGGGTCTATTTATGGAGTTGCCACAGATCGTAAGAAAAACGGTGGCTTTAAATTTCCGAGCAAAAGCTCATATGTGCAAAATCTTTACTTTGTAGGGGGATCAACACATCCCGGGGGAGGTGTACCAATGGTAACTTTATCTGGGCAACTGACTGCAGATCTAATATTGGAACACGACCTAAAATATGATCAGGAAAGAGAAATTGGCTAATATGTGTACCCATGTAGAAGATATTACAGTCTACGTGGGTTTTTTAACCAAAACACCTTACAAAATGTAAAATCCCCCCTAAGACAGTACAATAGATTTGATAAAGATAATTGGGGGATCATTATGCTTATTTATATTATCATTTTAAGTTTATTTTTGATTTGGACCATTTTCAACTCTTTCTTTATGCCTGAATTAACAAAACAAAGAATACATCACAATAAACTTGTCTCCATTTTAATTCCCTTACGCAATGAAGAAGACAATGTAATTGAACTAATCCAATCTCTAAAAAAACTTACTTATCAAAACCTTGAATTTTATTTACTCGACGATCAATCAACTGATCTTACATCATCTTATATTAAGTCCTCGATATTGAACAATAAGCGTTTTACTTTACTCTACGGAACTGAATTACCTGAAGGCTGGACAGGAAAAGTCCATGCATGCAAACAATTAAGCAAGCACGCAAAAGGTGATTATTTATTATTTTTAGATGCAGACGTTCGCTTAAATCCAGATGTTATTCAATCAGTTATTCATATGCTTGAAAAACAAAAAGGTCATCTAATTACAGGCTTTCCACGTTTCCCTGTTCATCATATATTAGAAAAATGGCTTGTGCCCATGCAGCATTTTTTAATTTATTTCCATTTACCGCTTTTTTTAGCAAACTATACGCAAATGTCTTCCGCTACTGCTGCACATGGGTCATTTATGTTATTTGAACGACAGGCATATTTTAATATTGGTGGTCACGAAGCCATTAAAAATTCTTTGCTTGATGATGTTCATTTAGCGAGGATTATGAAAAAGCAAGGCTACAAAGTCATTCTGAGCAATATAACATCATTTGTTACATGCTACATGTATAAGAACAATAAAGAAGTATGGGAAGGCTTTAAAAAAAATACTTTTATCGGAATTGGTCGCTCTCGTTTTTTTGCTTTTATTCTTATTTCCTTTTATTTCTGTTTCTTTATCTTTCCAGGCTTTCTTGTCATCTATGAAGTATACAATTTTATGGCTAAAAATTATATTACTATATCTAATATTTTTCCTTACTTACTTATCGTAATACAAAAAGGGTTTGTTGACCGGAAAAACAAACAAAATGTTTCAACCAGTTTTGCGATGCCGTTAATTGCAGTATCCTTTATCGCATTACTGATCTCTTCCATGGTTTCTTCAATTAGGAAAAAAGGATATATGTGGAAAGGACGTAAATATCACTAATAATTGTAACATGTTCTTAATATTTCATTGATACTCCAAAAGTTCTTTTTCTTGTATAATAACATTATATGTCTATCTATCTTTCTTCCTACTAAGGAGTTGTTTGTATTGCTTCATTGGGTAAAACGTCATTTAGTTTCTATACTTTGTATCATAGGGGTTGTTGCTCCTTTTATAGGAATGTCATTAATTGACACCTTTTACTATAGTACGATATTTGGATGGATTATAGGCTTTTGCTGCTTTGTTATTTCATATATCATTGTAAGTAAACGCCCTGATGAGGAAGAAGGAGCAGTTAATGCACCTAAAGAATCTTTATAAAATGCAGGAAATTAAAAAGAGGGGATTCATACTCTTTCTTATTGTATGAAACACCCTCTTTTCTCTTTCTATATCCCTCTTAATAAACGTAATCCATTCAAAATAACCAAAATGGTACTTCCTTCGTGTCCAATAACACCGAGAGGTAAATCCAACACTTGGAGGAAGTTTGAACAAATTAATAGTGCAATTACAGACATAGAGAATACAATATTCTGTTTTACAATTCTATTCATCTTTTTAGACAATTTCAAAGCATTTGTAAGCTTCGAAAGTTCATTTTTCATTAAAACAATATCTGCTGTTTCCAGTGCAACATCTGTACCTTCGCCCATTGCAATTCCCACATCGGAAATGGCAAGCGCCGGAGCATCATTAATTCCGTCCCCAATCATTGTTACTGTACCATATGTCTCTTTTAATGTTTTAATTTCTGCCACCTTGTCTTCCGGCAAACACTCAGCCTTAAATAAATCCAACTTCAACTCTTTTGCGATTGCTTCTGCGGTTGATAGACTATCACCCGTTAACATAACTGTCTTAATTCCACTTTGCTGCAAGGTTTCAATTGCAGCCTTTGCCTCTTGTCTTACAACATCTTTTAAAGCAATTAGCCCTATCATTTCATCATTACGAAGAACATATACAATGGTTTTTCCCTCTTTAGCAAGTTGTTCGCTTATTCCATCATGAAATGTCTCCGCTATACTTCTTCCAACAAAATCCGACTTACCGATCCTCCAATTCACTCCATTCATAACTGCACTTACACCAAATCCAGACTTTTCATCCACTGAAGTCATTTTGGCCGGGTGATTTGGGTTGTCTTTATTAATTTTGGAAACGATAGCTTTTGCAAGTGGATGTGTTGATTGATTTTCAATCGAGTAAACTGCTTCGTAGAATTCTTTAAGATCCACATTTTTAGACGTAATAATATCTGTAACAGCCGGTTCTCCCTTTGTTAAAGTTCCTGTTTTATCAAAGACGACAACACTTGTTTTACTTAACCTTTCTAAATGCATACCACCTTTAAATAAGAGACCATTTCTTGCCCCATTTGATATGGCTGATAGAGTTGCTGGCATAATTGATGCAACCAATGCACAAGGTGATGCCACGACCATTAAGACAAGTGCACGATAAATAGTTTCATTCCATGTCCAACCAAATAAAAAGTGAGGTAATATCATCATCGCTGCAACTAATAGTAATACCCCTTTTACATACGTGCCTTCAAACCGTTCAATAAATTGTTGTGAAGGAGATTTTTCCGATTGAGCAGACTGAACTAAATCTAATATTTTCTGAAACATTGTTTCTGTACTTTTTTTCGTAACAGAAACTGTAATTGAACCATTTCCATTAACTGTACCAGCAAACACCTCATCATTTATACCTTTTTCAATAGGCATAGACTCTCCTGTAATAGCAGATTGATCTATATTTGTTTTACCGGATAAAATATAACCATCTGTTGCAATTCTTTCACCAGGTTTCACTAAAATGGTATCACCAATAGCTAATGAAGAAACATGGATTCGACTTTCCTTTCCGTCAACTAACAGCACTGCCTCTTCAGGCTGCAAACTCATTAATGCGGAAATTTCCCGTTGACTTTTATTCATTGTATAGGTCTCCAATGCACCACTTAAAGCAAAAATAAAAATAAGGATGGCACCTTCTGTCCAATAACCAATAATAGCAGAACCTACTGCTGCAAAGATCATTAGTAGTTCAACGTTCAGGTTTTTCTCTGCTATTGTTTCCTCTATCCCTTCCTTCGCTTTTGCAAATCCACCTATAATAAAGGCCAAAATAAAAAGTGGAATAGCGATTGTCTCATTCCCCTGATTATTATAAAACCATCCAAAACCTATTAAGATACCAGAAATAATTGCATTAATAAGCTCTATATGTTCCATCCCTTTTTTAAGAAACTGGTTTTCATTTTTTGCGTTTGTTTGAGGATTTATTCCACTTACCGTGTTTGTCTCCATAATCATCCGCCTTTCTAATTGAGAATAACATTCATCGTCACAGTCTTTATTCTTTTAAATTTTCTAGGTCTATTCAAACAAAACATGATTAAATTAAGGTATAATTTGATTATAGCAAACAACATTTTATTTTCAAGTAATAATTATTATAATTATTAAATGATAATAATTATTAATAATAAGAGTTCTCAATAAATTAGTTATAATACCCTCCTAAATAAGGTGCTAACCTTTTAAACGCATAAAAAGAAAGTACAGTTAATGCAAGAATCCTTGTCACTAACTGTACTCCCTTAAATAAATGATATTAAATTTAATTTAATCTGTGAGAAAAACCACTATTAGCCAAACCATTAACAATAAGTTTATTAATATTTATCATGTTAATTTAAAAGTGACCTAAAGATCTAATAATGCCTGATGTAACCTTTCAGCAGTTACAGGTCCTAATATTTTGTCTTTAATTGTTCCAGTTTTATCTATTATATAATTCGTAGGAATTCCAATGACTTGATAACTCTTTGAAACCTCTCCATTTACATCTAAAGCAACTGAAAACGGTAATTTTGATTGCTTCACAAATTGGATAACTTCTTTTTGACTGTTTTCTGAAGATGTAATGTTAACTCCAATTACCTCAATATCCTTTGATTTTTCCCCTATATAAAACTTCTTCAATTCCGCCATTTCTTCCTGACAATAAGAACACCAAGTAGTCCAAAATGTAAGAACAATTACTTTTCCTTTTAGGGATTCTAAATTGAATTCAATATCTTCTGTCGTTTTCAATGTGAAATCAATTGCTTTTTCTCCTTTTTCAAGAGCAAGCGAGCTATCGCTAAAAACAGGAAAAACAATAAAAATGATGAGCAGTATCTTTAAAAAAAAGCTAAATGTGTTCATTAAATCACCCTTTAAGATATTATCCTCTGCTTACTTTTACCAGAAAACAAAAAAATATGAATAAAGGATTATGTTAATAGCTCCCTTACTCATATTCCACCTCCAATTAATACGTATATCTTTTTTTCATAAAATACACACTTACTTCTAGCTTATTGCAAATTGTTACGTAATGCATGAGCATAAGAAGCACAGCTCCCATGTTCATCCCCAAGATAATCCCTTTCATTTGCAGTACTTCCATAGAACCTAATACATACATCATCCCAAACGAAATGATATGGGACCATACAGTATGAAAAAGGGCATCCTTGACGAGCCCCAAACCAATTAAATAGGCTTGCATAGGAATGATGAAAAAATGGAAAAGAAAGTACGGCCATAATAGCTTTAAATAAAATGCAGCAGTTGAAGAATCAAAAAATAAGCGGGAAAGTGGTTCTGCAAACATATACATCACAAAAACCGAAACAGATCCATAAAGTAATGTAATAACCATTGACTGCTGTAACAATCGTACTAACTTGTTATTATCGTTATTCGCATAGGCTTCAGACACATTCGGTATAAGCATCACCATTAAAGAATGACCTATAAAAGCTGGAAAGAAACCAATTGACATAGCTACACCCGCTAGCATTCCATAATGTTCATTGGCCATGATACTAGAAAATCCAGCTGCAACTAAAGCACCCTTTACAAGGAAAGGCTGTATTGCATGTGTAAAAGAATGAAAAAGCCTCAATCCTGTAGTTGGAAAAGAGACGGAAAAAAGAGCCTTTCTCACTTTATCTCCACGTAGGAACTTATTATTTTCTTTGCTAAGTATTTGATATTCCATAATATAGACAGCAATTAAATAGGCACTTACAAGCAGCTCACTTCCAATTAATGTAGCTAAAGCAATAAGCAATGCAAGCTCAATTTGAAACTGAAAGGATTGATACACCCAATAAAGAATACCAAGTTGTACTAGCTTTTTTAAGAAATTTGAAAATGCGATCTTCCCCATGTGTTGTACTCCCATAAAATAACCTCTTGCAATCGATGAAAATGACACAACAGGTATGAGAATAACGAACAACCATTTTACATATGGATGGTAGGTATCTAAAAATGGTAAATGTGGAATAGTTAGTACAGCAGCTACAACAGATATACATGTAAAGATAATGGTCAACAAAAGAGTATGTCTCAACATATAAAAATGTGTTTCACGATGCTTTTCAGCAACAAATTTAGAAATAGAAATCGGCAACTCTAAACTGGCGATTATAACAATAAAAAAGATAATCGGTAAAATGGACATATATAAGCCCATTCCCTCTTCTCCTAACTCCCGAGCCAAAATCATGTTAATGAAAAACTCTAAACATTCACCGAAAAAGGCTGCTATAACAAGCATTAATGTCCCTTTAACAAAAGTATTCATGATGTCTTGTCCCCTTATCTTTAGACTAGTCCATTACTAAACGATATGAGACAACACCTTTAAATAAAACAAGCATCTTTTATTTTTATCAAAATTCACAAAATTGATAAACTTAATCGATAACACCTGATTCAGAGATAACTATATCCGCCTGCAAGTCCACCTCCAACTCAGGGATTCGCTCCCGCCACTCATCAATTAGAAATGTACGAGACTGTGACCGGAGATCGTCTCCAATTCCAATCGGATCTATTTTTAACTCTTTAAATTTATCAATTAGAGCTAGCGATTCTTTTTCCACAACATCTTTAAAGGCTTTCTCAACTTTCCCCATTACCTCTGGGGTAATTTTCTTCCCTGTAAACTCATTTATAACCCCCTCAATATGAACTTTTATTTCCACCTTAATTGGATTTGTTGAAATTACCTTTAGCTCACGTGATGAGGCTATGCTTTTAACGCCAACTGATTCACCTGTGTCAGGCATTTTGACTGTATAAGTGCCTTTTGTATACTGATCTGCTAGTACTTTAAAAAATAACAACTTCTCATTTGAAATTTCACCAACCATTTTTTTGCCATCCAAAAGCGCTATTCCATCAATTTCAACACTACCGGACCCCTCATTTTTTTTTATAATCGGAAGGAATGGATCCTGCCCCTTTGAATAATGTTGATAAAGAAACAAATGTAGATTCGTTCGTGGCAAGTCACTATTCAGTTTGTTATGTAAGACCAAGTTAGTTAAGTATTTTGCTGCACCGAGTGTCGAAAAGTCTGATTCTAAAATCGCATTTGCCTCACCTCTTGTAATAACAAGCAATAATCGCTCACCAATTGAAGCATCACGCTGAAGCGTATCAACCATTTCTGTAAGTCCTTGTTTGGCAAGACTTTCCCCAAATAAAACAATCTGTAATTTACCTAACACGAGTGGATCTGGTGATTGTTTTTGCATGTTTGAAACAACATCACGCGCCAATTCAGATTCCTCCACAATAACATGATCTGTAACGGGTTGATCTTTAATGTATGTATCAATATTAGCCGATCCTTTTATCTTATCTTCTCCTTCAACAAGATCAATGCCCATAGCTGTTATAAGGTTTACATCATCTATAATTTCTTTTTCAATACATCCTGTTAGAAATGTCATCATTAGCAAAGATACGAATACAAACCTACAATTCACGCTTTTCTCCCCTTTATTTTTTTTATCAATACTGTGAGAAAGAAAAGAATCGGTATATATCCAAACATCATATAAAAGCCTATTTGTGAAACTAAGTCATTAAAAAAGCTTATTTTCTCTCTTGTTTGAATCAATGGAATGATAAAAAATGCCAAAAGCAAAACAAGTGCAAGCAAAATTCTCTGATTAAATTTAAATGTATCCTTAAGACATCTGCTCGCACACCAAAAAGTTAAACAAACGTTAGGCAATATGATTAAACACCAGTTAGCAATTCCTATATATTCAAAACGTTCCACAAAAGGCATTTCAACAATCTTCCAAATTGTTAATGTAGCCCACACATTTTTCTGCAATTGTTCCTCACTAAAATAAGCAAGTGAGATCATCATGATTAAAGTAAACAATAATGTACTATAGGCAACCCCGAGATGTGCCCATTTTTTTGACTTTTCCGGTCGTTTGATAAATGGATAATAAACTAACAAAGCCTCAAACCCTAATACTGTTAAAGACATATCCTTAGTTGAAGAAGCCATATCTTTGAAAGAATGATTAAGCGGTGGGGCTAGATTAGATAAATCTGAGAATTCAATTGGAAAGAAAAATGTAAATATTAAATAACTAGGTAAAACAACTCCAAAAAAGCATATACCTGTTACGATTCTAAATCCACCACTAATCACATAGTAGACTAATAACAAAAAGATTGATGTAAACAACCAAGAATTGAGATCCGGAAACATCCAAACTACAATAATTTCTATATAAGTATTTAAAACATTTATCGCTAGTAAACAGAAATATAGACCAAAAAGAGTACTAAGAGCACCACCGATCCATTTCCCAAAAAGTTCTTTATGAACATCAATAATGTTGCCGTCAAAATCTTTTAAAATACGAAAAATCATCCATACTGAAATATGTACAAATAATCCTGATATAATAACGGCGATCCAGGCATCTCTTCCTGATTTTTCTGCTACAATCCTTTGAAATCCTAATACTCCTACACCAAATTGGAGTGAGTGGATCAAATAGAATACTAAAAAATGTGATACTTGAAAACGCTCTGCTATTTTCATTTTGTCCACTCACCTCATTCATTCATCAATATCTTTATTCATTTTTGCCTTTTTAGAAGGAAACCTTATCGGATTATTTGTTCTCAATTGTGACGGTCGTTTTGACAATAAGGAAAACGGAAGTCTAATTAGCGCGTCTTTCATATCTTTTGTTCTAGGTGGATAGATTGGCTCTAAAAAAGGTCTCCCTAAAGAGGTTAATCTTAACAAATGGGTCATAAGAAAACAGAAACAAAGCATTAATCCCAGTAACCCTAACCATTCTGCCAATAATAAAAATGGAAAGCGAAGCATACGGATTGTGTTGCCCATAGCGTAAATTGGTGTTGTAAAAGACGCAAGTGCTGAAAGCGCAACAATAATTAATAAAATATTACTTGTAAGACCCGCCTCTACAGAAGCCGTTCCAATAACAATCCCTCCAACGATACCAATTGTTTGACCAACTTTAGTAGGAAGGCGTGCTCCAGCTTCACGCAAAAGCTCGATCGTTAATTCTAAAAACAATGCCTCTAGTATCGGCGGCAATGGTACTACTCGTCTGGATGAAATGAGAGTATTTAATAAATCACCTGGAATTAATTCGTAATGGTAAGTTAAGGTAGCAACATAAATAGGTGTAACTAAAATAGAAAATGCTACTGCAAACAAACGAATCAGTCTAAAAAATGATGCATTTAACCAGTTATAAAAGTAGTCATCAAATGCTGAAAAAAATTCCACTAACGTTGTGGGTCCAATTAATACATGTGGAGATCCATCAACCATAACACCAACCTTTCCTTCAGCTAAAATCGATGACACCCTGTCAGGGCGTTCCGTATCCAATAACTGAGGAAAAGGAGAATTGTGATTATCTGAAATCATTTGCGTAATAAAGGAGCTGTCACTAATTTGGTCAAATTCAATGTTTTTAATCCTTTGTTTAACCGTGTGAACATTCTCTTCATTCGCAATTCCCTCTATATATAAAATTGCTACCTTTGTTTTTGAAAGCTCACCGACTTTCAATTCAAAAATACGTAGTTTTTCATCTGGAATTCGTTTTCGGATTAAATTAATATTAGATTCAATTGATTCAACAAAGGCCTCTTTTGGACCAACCACACTAAACTCAACTTCAGGTAAAGAAACATCACGCGCTTTATTAATTGTTGCTTTAATTAATAAGCCAGGCAATCCATACTCTGTTAAGCAAATAAGAATGTAGCCGTCTAATAACTTTTCCTTAATCACATCTGTATCAATAGTGATAATGATAATTTCGATTGGTATTCCCTTTTGCAAATCATCTAATGTTTTCCAATTCTCACTCTTTAAAAAAGGCATAATACTTTTTTGAAGAGTCTGCATATCAACCATTGTCCTAAAGTAAGATACCCAGTACTTAACCTGTGAAGTCTCGGCTTCATATTGAATAAAGTCAGAAGAAGTTCTAAACCTTGCTAACACCTGTACTAATGATAGCTTTTCTCTGCCACCTTCATACGTCATTTTATTCATCATTCCACACGCTTTCATTGACATACTTTTTTCTTATGTTGCCAAAATTTAGCGATAATATTCTTACTGATAGGAGATTGTTATTAAAAGGATTTAGATATTCATCTTAATCACGGATATGTATTTTATAATGCAAAAAGGGGCTGACCCAAAAGTCTAGATTTTAGACCTTTGGGTTAGCCTTTTTTAAGAAGTGTTTTTAATAAAGTTAAATATAAAAACTGGTTCGTTCCATTGCGCTCCAGACACTTGCTTTCCGCGGGGAGGAAGCTGAGCCTCCTCGCCTTCGCCTGCGGGGTCTCAGCCTTTCCTCTACCTCCCGCAGGAGTCAAGTGTCTTCCGCTCCATTCCACTATCCATTTAAAATAATATTTATCTGCATCAATCTACGAAAACAACTTTTTAAAAGACAAAATTAAAACAAAAAAATCGTCCAATTTTGTATAATGAAGTTACCACACCACCTTATACAAGAAAGGAACGATTTTTTTATGAAATATGATCATATCTCTTTCGTTAATTATAACATGAATCAGTTAGTTCTTCCATTAGACCTTGAAATTCTCATCCCTCAAAATCATTTATCTATCATTGTTCACGAAGCTGTAGAAAATCTAGACGATACTTTGTTGGTTCAACCCTACAAAGGTGGTGGACGCCCATCATATCACCCAAAAATGTTACTTAAAGTCATCATATATGCTTATACACAAAAAGTTTATTCAGGAAGACAAATGGAAAAGTTACTAACCGAAAATATCTACTTTATGTGGTTAAGCGGTTGTCAAACTCCTGATTTTCGTACGATCAATCGGTTTCGATCAGAGCGAATGAAAGACATTATCTATCAAGTCTTCTTCTCAATTATAGAGTTACTACGTGAAAAAGGATTAGTCAAGCTGGAGCACTATTTTGTAGATGGGACTAAGATTGAAGCAAATGCAAATCAGTATACTTTTGTTTGGCGAAAAGCGACAGAGAAATATGAAAAAAGTTTAGATGATAAATATCGTCAACTCGCTTTACAAATTGAGCACATCCTTGAAAATGAGGAAAAGACCGCCCCTTCCATGGGGCTAGAAGAAAAGCTGAAAGAAACTCCTATTACTTCAGAACAGATTGAACAAAGTATTAAAAAGTTAGAAAAGCATTTAGAGACAGAACCTAAAAATAAAGAGGCAAAAAAAGCTGTTCGATTATTAAAGAAAGACTATCTTCCTCGAAAAATGAAATATGAAGAACAAAATCAACTTTTCAATGGAAGAAACAGTTTCTCGAAAACAGATAATGATGCAACTTTTATGAGAATGAAGGAAGATCATATGCGAAATGGGCAGTTAAAACCAGGATATAATGTACAAACAGGAACAGAAGGTCAATTTATTACAGGTTTCTCTCTACATCAAAGAGCAGGTGATCCAGGCTGCTTGATCCCTCATCTTCAACACCTGGAGGAGCACGGAGTGAAACCAGAAAAAATAGTTGCCGATTCTGGTTATGGTAGTGAGGAAAACTATGACTTTTTAGAAAGAGAAGGACGAACAGCGTACATAAAATATAATACATTTGATCAAGAACAAAAAAGAAACTGGAAAAAGAAAATCGAACGTGTAGAAAATATGGAGTACGATGAGGAACTAGATGAGTTTATATGTGCAAACAAGCAAAGCCTTGTATTCCAGTATGAAACCTCAAAAACTTCTGAAAATGAATATGTTTCAATTAAAAGAAAATATTCATGTTTTGAATGTGCAGGCTGCCCTTTCCAAAAAACTTGTGCAAAAGGAAAAGAACAAAAAACAATTACAATATCTCTAGAAAATCAAAGACAACGAAAAGAGATTCGTGAACGTCTTCAGAGTGAAGAAGGAAAAAAATTATATAGCCAACGAAAATGTGATGTGGAAAGTGTATTTGGACAAATAAAACATAATCAGCAGTTCAGACGCTTTTCGATGCGTGGCCTCCAAAAAAATACGATTGAATGGGGGCTTCTTTGCGTTGCACATAACTGTAAAAAAATGCAGAAAGCAATAAAAAGAAATAAAGTAAAAGAGGAAATTGGATGCCAATAAGGGGGGAGGAATACCCTTTTTCATTAAAAAATCCTACTTATTTGGTTTCTATATAAAAAATGAAGAAAGGGTGCTCAAAAGGTCGTTATTTAACAACCTTTTGAGTCACCCTCTAAGTAATATCATTATTTCGCAAAGCGGTGATTACCAATAGTTACTGTCACTTGACGTGATGTAATCCAAGTGCTTTTTGCTGTTTTAGGATTATAGAAATATAATGAGCCTTTCCCCATTCCGCGGAAAGCTAAAGCTTCTTTTACTGCTGCTTTTGCTGATGCATCTGCAGGTGAATTAATTGTTCCGTTTTGAACAGGTGTAAAAGCATAGTAACCTTGATCTTTCTGATAAATAACACTTGAAATAGAATTTGGGAATAAAGAACTGTCTACACGGTTTAATACAACTGAAGCAACAGCAACTTTACCAGCATAAGGTTCACCTTTTGCTTCTGCATTTACAAGACGAGCCAATAAATCCATCTCTGATGCTGTTATTGTTTGAGGTATAACTAGTTTTTCACCGATAAATAATAAATGTGAAGATTTATTATTTGTTGACATTAAAGATTTAACAGGAACTCCATACTTTTTACCAATAATCCAGAATGTATCTCCTGATTGCACTTGATATGTTGTTGCAGCACTAGCTTTAGATTGTGGAGCAGTCATCGCAATTAGCGAAAAAGCTAATGTTGAAACAGCAACAAGTTTTAAGATTGTTTTTTTCATAGATTCGTAACCTCCTGAAGGTTCGTAATGTATTTAACCAAGTTTGCTTGGCCACATACACAAGACTAACAGGATACTCCCTCTAATACACCCCTCAATATATGGTAGCAATGGCAAATGTTTTGTTTGGCAATACGGTCATAAAATCGATAAACTACCAAACTTCTTAGAAGAAAGTAATCAAAAAGAATCGTTTTTTTAAAGTATTGTATGAACCTATAGGATATAGGTCTCGTCAATTTTCTTAACAACTATATTTCCATAATAAAAATAGTGATATTTACTTAATTTTATTAAACATATAAAAAAGAGCCAAGAAATTAGATGATCTAACTTCTTGGCTCCTTTAAATAGCGATATATTACACTTCCACCTTGTTTAGCAATACCTCGAAAATGTTTAAAATCTTCACGATTCACAAGAACCTCACGAAATATAAGAAATTGTTCTTTTGTGACATGGTATTCGTTTAATTCTCCGTCTCTTAATTTATCTAGTATTTCTGTAACAGTTTGTCCATCCATCTTATTTTCCTCAATTCATATCTTTTTTACTTGAATTAAATGCCAACTTAAACTAATAACACATTCATTCTAAATCAATCAGGTTCATAGATCTATTATAAATTTGTTAAGCAATACCACATTTAATCCTCCAACCATTTTTTCAATTCATTATATTCTCTTCTGGCATCTTCAAAGCCAAGTGTATATAATTCCTCAAGCTTCGTTTGATTTCTTTCAATTCTTCCAACTTTCACTTTTGAACTTGGTTGAATAACAAAAATATTTCCCTTCTTCTCTTCCTCTTTTATGTGATCTATTGTCTGATTATACATATTATATCTTGATAAAACAGATTCTACCAACTCTGGATATTGTCCATAGACTCTCGATAATAACCACCTAATGTTCGATTTTTTCTTAGTATAATTATCATCTCTTGTAAGAACCACTACGTTCTTTTTTAGTCCATCTTTTTCAGCTTTTTTGATTGGTACTGAATCCACAATTCCTCCATCTAATAAATGTTTACCTTTAAATTCTACAATCGGAGCAATAAAAGGTAATGAACTCGAAGCTCGTATAACCTTCAACAAATCTTTACCATAGTCATCTTTACTAAAATAAAGAGGCTGACCTGTATGACAATCTGTTGTTGTAACGACAAATTCTTCCGGGCTGTTATAAAAGGTCTCAAAATCATATGGAACAAGGTTATTAGGTATTTCATCAAACAGAAAATCCATTCCAAATAATTGTCGCTGTTTCACAAAATTTCTAAAAGAAAGATATTTTGGATGTGAAACTAAATCAATGTTAACTTTTCGATTTCTTCCTTTTTGTCTAGAAAGATAAGACGCACCAAAACACGCTCCAGCGGATACACCAATAACATAAGGAAAATATAAGTCTTTTTCCATAAAATACTCTAATACTCCAGCAGTATAAATTCCGCGCATACCGCCGCCTTCTAATACAAGACCTGTATCAACCATAAAGACCGCTCCCTATACAAAAATTATTTTATTAATATACCATAAATCCCAGTATTCCATCATTGACTTAGCATTTTAATTTTCATTTCACGAAAAACTTTCCATGTTCTGTAAATTTTTTAACAAATTTAGTAGAAAGGCTTTACTTACTAACAAAAATAGTGTTAAATAATTCTAATAGAGAATTTTTAAAATTTAAATTGCGCCAAAGCTCAAGGCGTAAGCGTATACGAGAAAGATTAGTGAATAAACTAATCATAGAAGAATATGTAAAGGAGCGAGGCAATGAAGATCGCTAAAGTAGGTAGTATCATAGAATTCAGAGATGGTTTAACAGGTGTTGTTGAAAAAGTAAATGAAAATTCCGTCATTGTTGATTTAACATATATGGAAAATTTTAAAGACTTAGATCTTGATAGACGTACAGTTGTTAATCATAAAAACTATAAAATTATTAAAGACTCTTTTTCTTAATTAAAAAGGTAAAACGCGAAGAAACCGATTTCTTCGCGTTTTACCTTTTATTTTTTTGCTTCACTACTTTGAAGCCTATTCGGTACTGATATATATGTTTCACCACATGCGGTACATGCATAATCACCTGCATACTGTCCTAGGTAGCGTTGCTCAAGTTCAGGATGATGACAATCTGGTCCACCTTTTTCCAACCATTCTTTTCGTAGCTTTGCTGCTTCATCAAATTGCATAACCGAAAACCTCCTTCCATTCACCTTAGTTCTATCATATTTCACTTTCAAGGAAAATATTTAGATTAAATACGCATTCAATACACATCATAAGAATTAGGGGGTGAAAATATGGCGAGAATTTCTAATCCAATTGATTCAGAAAAGAAAAAGAATGAAATTGGTGCTGATGGTCAGCTTCACGGTGGAATGATGGAAACAATTGATCAAGTGTCTAATGCCATAACTGAAGCTATTCAAAACATAGGCAAAGACAAAGACAAAGACAAGAGATAGCGCTCCATGCGCTGTTTCTTATCTTTAAAATCATTGTCAGATTCTCTTACACACCTCTAGCATTGTGAGATTTTCTAACATATCATAATGAAAACAAGTTAAAGGGGACGATGAAATGAAGAAATTTGTATTCTCTATCGACTCAAAAGAACTAATCATTAATGCTAACCATATTTTGGAAGCTATAGCAGAAATTAAAGTACTTAGAGAAGTCCTTGGAACAGAGTTAAATATTGAATTTATCGGCATGTATAACATAGTCTGATATAAATACAAATTCACTATAAATATAACTATTTCTCCCCTCATGACCAAGTCAGTTTTCCTCTTTTTAATCAAGTCAGTGACTTTTATCAAACAAATAATTGAAAAAGGCATGTCCATAGGACACACCTTATTAAACCAAAATTCTATCGATTATCAACTGTTTCTGGATATAGATCATGATTCATCATACGGTATTCAGCCATTTTCTCATACTTTGTACCAGGCTTACCATAATTCGTATAAGGATCAATTGAAATCCCACCACGTGGTGTAAACTTACCCCATACTTCGATATATCGTGGATCCATTAACTCAATTAAATCATTCATAATTATATTCATACAATCTTCGTGAAAATCACCGTGGTTTCTAAAACTAAATAAATATAATTTCAAAGATTTACTTTCAACCATTTTAACATCAGGAATATAACTAATATAAATTGTAGCAAAATCAGGTTGATTTGTAATCGGACATAGTGAAGTAAACTCCGGACAATTAAATTTAACAAAATAATCGCGATTCGGATGTTTATTATCAAAAGTCTCTAAGATTTGTGGTGAATATTCAAACAAGTAGTTTACTCCTTGATTCCCAAGTAATGTAACATCTTGTAATTCGTCGCTTTTTCTTCCAGCCATAAATATTTCCCTCTCTTTCAACATTAAACACCTCGTTTATTTCCCCAGACCAGCGTATGAAGCTGTGGCAATACTCGAACATCATTTAAGTCTTTGTCATCTATCACCTGATCAATGAGCCACTCATATTTTTCTAAGAGGTTCTGCACGAGTTTTTCCGTATCTCCTCCAAGTACATCATCATTTCCGACTTGAAGATAAAATGGAAGGTTAGGGTAGCGAAGGTGAACATTTTTAGCATACTGAATGTCTTCTATATTAAAAATAACAACTTTTAAACTAATACTTTGGGATCTTTCTAATCTATCTAATTCAGTAATAATAAAGTCTAGTTTTTCAAAGTCTGTTTTCATTCCAGAGCTAGGTGGCTTTGGAGAAATTGTTAAATCATCAATATCCTTTAGCCACTCCTGGTATTTACTCCCTTGAGTTTCAATTGCAATTTTTATCCTCTTTTCCTTCAATAAAGAGATAAGCTCTTGAAGATTTCCAAGCAATGCTGGATTTCCTCCCGATATTGTCACATGTGAAAATCGGTCTTGGCCTAATTTAACTAATTCATTCCAAATATCAGTAGCTGTCATTTGTCTAATGTCCTCTTTGGCTGATCCATCCCATGTAAAAGCTGAATCACACCAACTACATGAATAATCACAGCCAGCTGTTCGAACAAACATTGTTTTTTGACCTATAACCATACCCTCACCTTGTATTGTTGGACCAAAAATTTCCAGTACAGGTATTTTCTTCATTCCTATCCCTCCTTGCGCTTAGGACGGAACACTACATAACTTGTAGGTGTTTCTCTTACAAAAACTTGGACACATTGTGCTTTATTTGCTTTTGTATCAAGCTCATCTTGAATCAATTCATAAATTGCTTTGGCTACTCCTTCAGTTGTTGGAAAATAATTAGAGTCTTCCTCTGAAAAAAGATCAGTATGATCGTTTAAAAGCGAATGATCAAAGCGGTTATGAATAAGTTTCTTTAGTGAAGCAAAATTTACAAGAAAACCTGATTCATCAAGTTCATCACCAGCAATTGTAATATTGACAAAATATGTGTGACCATGGACCTTTTGACATTTCCCAGCATCTTCATGCGGGATATAGTGTGCCGCTGCTATATGCATATCCTTGTTTAACTCAAATTGATAAGAATGCTGAACCTGCGGATAAATCTGCTGAATCATTTAACACTCACTCCTTTTTCAACTAGATATTCCTCAAGTCCCTTTCTTCTTAACTCACAAGCTGGACAATCACCACAGCCTTCTGCGATCACACCGTTATAACATGTTAATGTTTTTTCTCGAACATAATCTAACGCACCAAGCTCGTCAGCCAACTTCCAAGTTTCTGCTTTATTAATCCACATTAGCGGTGTATGAATAACAAATGGCTTATCCAATGCTAAGTTTAAAGTTACATTACACGATTTAACAAATGCGTCTCGACAATCTGGGTACCCGCTAAAATCAGTTTCACACACGCCTGTTACAATATGTTTTGCACCTATTTGATTTGCTAAAATTGTTGCAAACGATAAAAACAGTAGATTACGACCAGGTACAAAAGTAGATGGAAGCTCACCATCTTTTTGTTCAATTTCAATATCAGCTCTTGTTAATGCATTAGGTGCAAGCTGGTTCAGTAAATCCATATCTAAAATATGATGCTTAACATTAAGTTCCTTAGAAATAGATTTTGCAACCTCAATCTCTAAGCTGTGGCGTTGGTTATAATTAAACGTCACAGCCACCACTTCCTTGAATTGCTTTAGCGCCCAAAATAGGCATGTTGTACTATCTTGACCGCCGCTAAAAACAACGACTGCTTTTTCATTTTTCATTCTAAACGTTCCTTTCCTATGAATAACAATTGGTAAATAACACAAACTTAAAAAATCTATATGTTCGTTATTTGTAATATGGTAAAGAAAAAACACCTTCGAATAAAAAATTCGAGGTGTCCAGCATTGTTCTATATAAAACTTTATATCAAAGATATCGTAGTTTTTTATAGAGGGTTGTGCTAGAACCTCTCCCGATTTCTTTACGTCTAAAATCGGATTTACTGTTAAATTTTCAACTAAGAAAATATATCACGAATAAATTCAATTTGCAATGGATTTATTGATTGGGGGCTTTCTTTTGTCACTAAAACAACTCATTATTCGGGTTCGATCCAGCTTTTGGTATTTACCAACAGTATATGGAATTCTTGCTTTTATTTTGGCCGTACTAAGCATGTTTTTAGATCGTTATCTGATGAATCAACCTTTTTATACAAAAATTCCAGATCTTTTTCTATCTGATATGAACCTTTCACAAACAATATTAAGTTCTTTAGCAACTTCCTTACTAACGATGACAACTATTACATTTTCATCAATTCTTGTAGTCCTAACAACCTATTTATCACAGTTTTCTCCCAGGACATTACAAAATTTTATTACGGATCATCATACACAGCGTGTACTCGGAATTTTTATTGGAGGTTTTATCTATACAATTATTTTATTATTGTTAGTACGAAAAAATGATAACAGTACACTTTTTATTGTTCCAACACTAGCCATATTCGTGTCAATCATTTGCTTGGGAATGTTTGTCTTTTTTATTCATCATGTTACAACATGGATAAAAGTAAGTAACTTAATTTTCAATATCACGAAAAAAACAATTACATCTATTCATAAGCATTTTGTTGATGAACAGGAATTTAGGGAGGACCCACCATGGGAGAATTGGGAATATGATGAAATTCAAACAGTTAAGCCTTACTCCCTTTACAGCAAGCGTTCGGGATATATTGAGTACATTGAACTTGAAAAGATAATTTCTCAAGCATCAAAAGATGATTTAATTATAAAACTAGAACAAGATCTTGGTAAGTATGTTGATGAAGATACCGTTCTTTTTTCAATCTGGGGCCTTAAAGATGTCTCAAAATCAAAAATGTTTTCAACTTTTATAACAATTTCATCCGATCAAGAGCCTGTTCAGGATGTTCATTTTGGTTTGCAAAAATTAGTTGAAATTGCACTAAGAGCTGTTTCACCAGGAATCAACGATCCTTATACAGCGATAAATAGTATCAATCATTTAGCAAAAATCTTGTCATTATTAGGAAAGAAACATTTAGCTACACCTTTTCATTATGATGAACATCACCAATTGCGGCTGATTTTTGAAAAGCCATCTTTTGATGACTATCTATATGAATGCTTTTATCAAATTCGTTATTATGCTAGAGAAGATGTTTCTGTTATGGCTTCAATATTAAAAGCCCTTTCGTTTATTGCACAAGGAAATACACAATACATCAGAAACTCTGTTTGGGATTTTTCCTTTTATATTGTAGAAGGATTAAACGAAGTAAAGTGGTTGTCAAAAGATCGGGATTTTTTAAATAAGCTATTAAAATCGATAGCAAAAGAATGTAATAAACAAAAGAAAACACAAGAAATACTTCTTAAAGAAAGGTGAGGTGAAATTTCCCCACCTTTCTATTTCTATTCTTTTTTACCTGCTTCTTCTAAAAGCTGATCAAAGGATTTTACTTTACCGTGAGGATTTTGAGATTGTTTTCGAACCGCCCATTGACGTTCTTTTTGTGATTTTGATTGTGTCATACTAAAAACCCCTTTTCAGCATATTAGCCTCAATCCCGAAGCTTTTATATTTTTACCTTTTAAAGATCTTTCATTCTTAAACATTCTTAGATCTGTAACCATTTATTGGGGATAAGAGAGTATAGTTGATCTTAAATAACAAAAAGAACCTACATTTTTTGTAGGCTCTTTTGTTATGAAGTGGCTACTCCCTTATCAAGCAGCGCTGGGTTTGGTAAAACCTGTGGAACCTTTGTTATTTCTAGGGAACGAATGTGATGGTTTTCCATGTCATGTACTTTAAACATATGTGATCCAAATTCAATAAAGTCACCTTTTTGGATATCATATTGTTCTGTAAGCATCCACCCGCCAATAGTATCAACATCAGAATCATCGATATCAAGACCTAATAACTCATTAATTTCGCTAACTAACACTTTGCCATCAATGATATATTTTGTATCATTTAATTTTTGAACAAGCGGAACTTCGTCAGCATCGAATTCATCACGTATTTCTCCAACAATTTCTTCTAGTATATCCTCAACCGTGACAAGCCCGGCTGTACCACCATATTCATCAATTAATATGGCCATATGAATTCTTTCTCTTTGCATTTTAAGCAACAATTCATGGATAGGTATTGATTCGATCACCTGAATAATCGGTCTTACATATTTATCAATTGTAAACGTTTTTTGATTTTCAAAGTGTATTAAGTCAGTGAATATTTCTTTAATATTTACAATTCCAACGATATGATCTTTATCACCATCTACAATTGGATATCGTGTATATTTTTCGTCCTTAATAATTTCTAATTGCTCTTGAATTGTAGCATCAATCGATAACGAAACAATCTCCGTTCGAGGCACCATTATTTCCTTCGCAATTCGGTTATCAAATTCAAATATTTTATTCACATACTTAAATTCAGATTGATTAATTTCACCACTTTTAAAACTTTCAGAAAGAATGATTCTAAGCTCTTCTTCACTATGCGCCATTTCATGTTCCGATACAGGCTTAAAACCAAATAATCCTGTAATAAATCGAGCAGATCCGTTTAAAGCCCAAATAAATGGGTACATTATAATATAGAATGCCATTAATGGCTTAGAAAACCATAAACTAACAGCTTCAGCCTTTTGTATGGCTACAGTTTTTGGAGCTAATTCACCTACAACCACATGCAAAAATGTAATCGTCACAAACGCAATTGAAAATGATAACACTGTTGATACGGATGAAGGTAGATCATACTGCTGAAACACTGGTTTTAACATGTGTTCTATGGTTGGTTCACCTAACCAACCTAAACCAAGAGCAGTAATGGTTATTCCTAATTGACAAGCCGACAGATATTCATCAAGGTTATTAATGACTTTCTTCGCGGCACTTGCCTTTTTGTTTCCTTCTGCAATTAATTGGTCAATACGAGAGCTCCTAATTCTAATGATCGCAAATTCAGAAGCAACGAAAAAACCCGTAAGAGCGATTAAAATTGCAACAAGCAACAAATTTACTATGTCCAAATAAGCTTCCTTTCTCCGTCAAAAAACGGAAAAGGAGTCACCTCCTGAGAGTTAAGTCTAACACAAAACCTATATACATCTATTCTTATTATCAGCGTCCGCTTGGAGTTCAATAAGGGATGCGATAACAATACTATTCATTTTTAACACTGCCCCATATTATCACCCCACAGTTTTAGTTAAAGTTATCATAATACGAAAGAAACAATACAGTCAAACGTAACACTTTGGTGATTTTCTTAATAATTATGTGATAATTCGTTTAATAA
This sequence comes from Metabacillus sp. B2-18, assembly GCF_021117275.1. NCBI lineage: Bacteria > Bacillati > Bacillota > Bacilli > Caryophanales > Bacillaceae > Metabacillus > Metabacillus sp. B2-18. The sequence continues at coordinate 1,586,095 of NZ_CP088245.1, read as the reverse complement.
TACCTTTTTCAATGAAAAACAACATTATTTGACCGTAAATGAGCATATTTAAAAATTTACCAGGATTTACATATTTTTTTCAAACCCTCTTTCAATAAAACCTTCCAGGACACCTATAAATTTTACTAACCCTTACATATAAAAAAGCAATCAAGATTGTTTTGATTGCTTTTTTTGGTAGTTACCTCTATCTAATTTTTTAAACCTCTGTACTTTGCTGTTGTTAACTCTTGTATGTATGGCTCTAGGTCAGGCATTTCTACGTCTTTAGCTAATTGAATAGCTCTTTCTATATTATATGGTACACGTACAAAGGTAATACTAAATCCTGCCTCCCTTTTAGAATCATATTCCCCTTCGACGATCGTATATGAAGCCTGAGTGAGGTCTAAAGGATTACCTACACTACCTGTATTGAAAAGTGTTTTCCCGTTTAAATATTGAATAAAGGCATGATGAACATCACCATAACCAACAACATCCGGTTGATAAGTGCTTATTCCAGTGTATTCCGTATTAGTAAACATACCTAATCGTGTCTCAATTGAATCCCAAGGCTGAACTCTTGTATAAACGCTCTGTGGTGAGGCATGAAATAATCGGATCAGTTTTCCGCTCATATAAAAATCAAATGAAAAGGGCAATGACTCCAAATAAAGATTTTGATCCACCGTTAATTGATGTTGATGCCACTTCAATGATTCAAATTCAGTTTCCTTTGTAATGAAGTCATCCCAATTTCCTTTTATAACTTTTTCACAGCTTTGTCTTATTTTCTGTATCACTTCATAAGAATCAGGTCCTTTTCCAACTAAATCTCCTAAACAAAAAATACGTTGAATCTTTTTTTGTTTTATGTCATCTAAAACTGCATCTAACGCAGGAATATTTCCATGAATATCCGAAATAATTGCAATTCGTTCCATATTCGCCCTCCACATTACACAACTTGTCCTATTAGTATAAAGCATTAACGACCGTGTTGAAATAGCATGACAATACAAGCATCAACCACGGTCGTTAAAATTGGATATGCTACTTAGGAACTTTTTTAATCATTAATAACAGAAGTACTCCTAAACAAACATATCCAAAGATCGGATATAATGTAGAAATTAATGAACTATACCCAAATTTACTTATAAAAGCGGCTACACATAGTATTGAGCAAACAATAATCATACTAGGTATATTGAGAAACGATGCTATTTGTCTTTCTAAACCATATAAATTGCCTATAACTGAGGTAAAAACTTCACCATATATGACAGCTATGTAAATAAAATAAATGGCATAAAAAGTTGTTTTCATTACCTCAGCCATCGGTATGTCATAATCCATAACGTTAGGAAGAGTCGAAAGAGCAATATGACTGCTAATTAGAATTGCTGTTAAAAAGACTCCCCCAAGGATCCCTCCCCGTTTCAAGACTTTCTCATCTTTGATCTCATTTGCTAAAGGCACTAAAACAGCTGCAGCCATTGTTAAATTAAAGGCTGCATAAGAAACAGCAGAAAGAATCCATTTAAATGTGGCAGATGATTTATCGGGCATTACACTTAAAGCTTCAATAGAGAAAGATTGAACAGCTAGAATGGTACTAAATAGAATCAGCATTGGTACTACAATGATATTTACACTAAATAACCCCTTAATACCAAAAAACATAACAGCTATTGTTAATAAAATCGTAATAATAACACCTAACCTTACAGAAAGACCAAGCTGTTCTTTAAATATCGCTCCTGCACCCGACAACATGATAGAGGTTAATCCTAATAATATGATAAGCATAAAAATATTTATAAATCTTCCTATTTTCTTACCAAATAAAAAGATCATTAAATCTTGATAAGAAGCTGCGTTAATTCGCTTTGATAGGATGAGCATTTTCGTCCCAATATAAACAAAAATAAAACCCACTAATAAAATACCTGCAAGTCCAAAAACACCGTATTTTGTAAAAAACTCAACTATTTCTCGTCCAGTCGCAAACCCTGCTCCTACTACTGTTCCTACATAAACAGCAGCGACTTGAAACGAGGCAATCCAAGATCTTCTCATCCTTTACACCTCACTATAGATAAACAGCTTGTATCATTATATGAGCGTAAATAGAGATGATTCACTTCATTTTCATAACCTTTTTAAAAATTCCTGTAAGAAAATCCCATTACTAAATTGTAGGCAAAACACTTGAAAGTCAAAAAAGGTCAAAGTATACTATGATCAAAGAAGGTCAAACATGAGACCTCTTTCTTTTTATCCTATTGGTCAATAAAGATCAAACTCTTTCGCTGAAATCTTTTTTATATAAATTAATAATGAAAAGGAGTTTTAAAGATGATGTGTGAAAATTGTCAATCAAAACAAGCTACAGTTCATTTAAACGTTCAAATAAATAATCAACATAAGCAACTAACATTATGTAATGACTGCTATTCAACGTATAAACAAGCTATCCCTTCAGGATTGTCAGGAGGATTTCCTTCGTTTCCATTTGAACAATTTATGAAAGGACTTCAACAACAAGCATCATCAGCGGAAAACGTTCAACCAAAAACTCAATCCAGCGGTGGTGGGATTCTAGACCAACTTGGCCGTAATTTAACTCATGCTTCACGAGCAGGCTTAATCGATCCTGTGATTGGCCGTGAAGAAGAAGTTGATCGAATGATTGAAATATTAAACCGCCGAAACAAAAATAATCCCGTGTTAATTGGAGAACCAGGCGTAGGAAAAACAGCTGTCGTGGAAGGTCTTGCTTTAAAGATTGCAAACGGCTCTGTTCCAACAAAGCTTACAAATAAAGAGGTTTATCTCTTAGATGTAGCATCACTTGTTGCAAATACAGGGATTAGAGGTCAATTTGAAGAACGAATGAAGAAGATTATAGAAGAGCTACAAAATCGTAAAAACATTATATTATTCATAGATGAAATTCATCAGCTTGTTGGGGCTGGTTCAGCAGAGGGTTCAATGGATGCAGGTAATATCCTAAAACCAGCTCTGGCAAGAGGAGAGCTTCAAGTTGTAGGTGCTACAACATTAAAAGAATATAGAAAAATTGAAAAAGATGCTGCACTTGAGCGACGCTTTCAGCCAGTAATGGTTCATGAACCAACAATTGATAAAGCGATTGAAATCTTAAAAGGTATTCAAGATAAGTACGAGCAATATCATCATGTATCTTATTCAGATGAAGCTATTGAAGCCTGCGTTTCCCTTTCACATCGTTATATTCAAGACCGATATCTTCCTGATAAGGCAATCGACTTGTTGGATGAAGCTGGTTCTAAAAAGAACTTAATGTTAAAAAATGAAAGTGATGAAGAGATAAAAGAACGTCTAAAACATATTTCACTAAAAAAACAAGAAGCTACTAAAAACGAAGACTACGAATTAGCTGCTAAATTAAGAGATGAAGAAGCTCATCTTGAATCGCAGTTAAATAGTGAAAAATCAACAAATGAAAAGCTTGTTGTTTCTATAGAGGACATTCAATCCATTATAGCAAAGAAAACAGGAATTCCAGTTGGAAAGCTTCAAAGTCATGAGCAATCAAAAATGAAGCATTTAGAGAAAAGTCTCACAGAAAAAGTCATTGGACAAGAAGATGCTGTTCGTAAAGTATCAAAAGCAATCCGAAGAAGTCGTGCTGGTCTTAAATCCAAGGCTCGACCAATTGGTTCCTTCTTATTCGTTGGACCAACCGGTGTTGGTAAAACAGAATTAACAAAGTCTTTAGCAGAAGAACTTTTTGGCTCAAAAGACTCAATGATACGCCTAGATATGAGTGAGTATATGGAGAAACATGCTGTTTCAAAAATTATTGGCTCTCCTCCAGGTTATGTAGGGCATGATGAAGCCGGTCAACTAACTGAAAAAGTTCGCCGCAATCCTTATAGTATAATTCTATTAGATGAAATTGAGAAAGCTCATCCAGATGTGCAACACTTGTTCCTACAGATCTTAGAGGATGGCAGATTGACAGATAGTCAAGGTCGTACCGTCAGCTTTAAGGATACTGTTATTATTATGACAAGTAATGCAGGCGTAGGTGAAAAACGTATAACCGTTGGATTTGAAACATCATCAAACACAGCTGTAGAAGAAAGCCAGCTATTACAATCACTTGGTTCATTCTTTAAACCAGAATTTCTTAATAGATTTGATAATATCATTGAGTTTTCTTCACTTGAAAAAGAAGATCTCTTAAAAATTGTTACATTAATGATAAAAGAGCTAGCTGAAACATTATCAGAACAAAATATCTCAATTACTGTTACTAATGAGGCAAAGGAAAAACTTGCTGCACTAGGCTTTCACCCCGCCTTTGGTGCCCGCCCACTTCGCCGTGTCATACAAGAGCATGTAGAAGATCAAATAACTGATCTTCTTTTAGATCAAGAAAATATAACACAAATCGATGTAGATGTTGTTGACAATAAGATTGCAGTTAAATAAAAGGATACGGGACAGTCCAAACAAGGACTGTCCCGTATCTTTTTTTCCAATAGATAACCAATTTCATATTTTATATATACTTAAATATGTTAAGATTTTCTTATGACTGATTGTTCTAGACTGAGCGAAAGGAGTGTTCCCTGTGTTTTTAATTCGATTCTTTATGAAAGTCATACATATGAACAACTGGATACTTATTTTTGCAACATTATCGTTAATATTAGCAAGCAGCTATATTGTTTATTATATTGAACCAGAAACTTTTACAAGCCCTTTCGAAGGATTATGGTGGACAATGACGACTGTTGCAACAGTTGGTTATGGTGATGTTTCACCTACAACTGTAAACGGAAAAATTTTCGCTATGTTTCTGTACATTGTAGGAATTGGCTTAATGAGTATCTTCATTGGTAAAGTAATTGACTTCTTTAGTATCAGAAATCGCTTAAAGGAGGAAGGAAAATTGAAAATCACAACGAAGAACCACATTTTATTAATTAACTGGACAAAAAAAGCTGCCATTACTTTAGAAGAGCTTTTAAAGACTTTTGAGCATGTTCGAGTTGTCATTGTTGATGAAAACATTTCAAAAATCCCACTTCAACACGAACGGGTTGAATTTGTAAATGGAAACCCTGCAAGTATTGATGTTCTTTATCAAGCTAATATATTAAGTTCTAAATCTATTATGGTTTTTTCACCAGATGATGTTCTAACAGCTTCACAGGCAGATGGACATACACTATTAATTGCTTCTATGATAAAAGGAATTGAAAAAGAACATATTCAGCATATTTATACGATTTGTGAAGTGTCCAATTCAAATCATATTCATGCCTTCAACCATGTTAATGTGAACGAATATATTACCGCAAATGACACCGCTGCCCATTTAGCCGCTAGGTCTATTTTGTTTAATGGTTCTAGTGAAATTATTCGCCAACTAACAAGTCATGAGGGATATGACCTTTACTCTATTTCTAAAAAATCAGAGTGGAAAACGTATCAAGATGCAAGCATTGCTTTGTCAGCAAAAGGGGCCATTCTTCTTTCCAACGGAAATGATATGTCCATTATAAGCAAGCTTCATCAACCTATTCCAAGCGATGCAAAATTGTTTATTATTTGTAACGATGAAACATATTTTGATATTGTTTCATAATTAAGAGTCACTTTCTCCTAAGGGAAAGTGACTCTTTTTCTTGTGATCTCTCTTCTCTGTCATTGCTGTTGTTTCTCATACATATACATGCTATGAGAGGTGTTGTACATGCTAAAAAGTTCAAATTTTTTCCTATTAATCTCCTTTTTTCTTTTATTAGTTAATGGGTCAGCTCTTGGCTTTATTCTTTTTCATGCACGACTTGGTGAAGGGTTTGGAATCAGCCTGTTTTGTTGTACAAGTTTACTAGGGGCATTATTAGCATCAATTGCCTTTGAAACAAAATCGACCTACTATTCCCGTTTATTTTTCTATAGCCATCTTGTCATTACGATTCTTCCTCTTTATTATGTTGGTATTTCTAAGATGTTAAGTTAATTCTATCGGTCAGAAGACTGATTTTTTCTCACCCACATTTACGATTCTTTTTCCATCTTGTAACGGAAGTAGTTGGAACAATTTTCCTCTATGATGAAGATAACAAGAGAATTTGTGGGAGATGAGAAAAGATGTTTATGAATGAGTATACACAAAAACAATTATTTGAATTACAAAGTGCACTACTTGAAAAACAATCGATTGTAAGAGCATCACAATTTGAAGAAAATGAAAATGCCAGAGCAGCTTTCGGATATAATTGTCTATCAAATACAAAAAGATATGTTAACTTTAAAAACTGGCTACTAAGAAAAGCTATCGATGAGAATTGATAGCTTTTTATTATTTAGAAATGTAGATAAACAACTTTATTTTAGACCAAAGTCCCCACATCTCCCCTCTTTTTCGGTTGCTAAGAAATTTCTTTCACAACTTCTTGAAACAAAACCTAAAATTTTAATAAATCTTACCGATATAAGAGATAAGAAAATAATGAGGAAATATGGTGATTTACGATGGATAAAACGTCATTAATAGGAATATTACTTGCGATAATCGCAGTAGGTGTTGGGATGTTTATGAAAGGTGTTAGTCCCACAGTATTAATTAACCCAGCCGCAATATTAATTATTCTTTTGGGTACAGCAGCGGCTGTTATTATTGCTTTCCCAACTAGTGAAATCAAAAAGGTGCCTAAGCTATTTGGCATTATCTTTAAAGAACAAAAAACTCCTTCAATTCAGGAGTTAATCCCCTTATTCTCTGATTGGGCACAAGTTGCTCGTAAAGAGGGGTTACTTGCACTTGAAGCAAAACTTGCTGATGTTGAGGATCCTTTCTTAAAAAGCGGCTTACTTATGGCCGTAGATGGACAAAATGCTGAATTTATTCGCGATGTTATGTCAGAAGAAATTGAAGCAATGGAAGAGCGTCACCAAGGGTCAGCATCTATTTTCACACAAGCAGGAACATATGCACCGACACTTGGAGTACTTGGAGCGGTAGTTGGTTTAATTGCTGCCCTCTCCGATATGAGTAATACAGATGCATTAGGACATGCGATAAGTGCGGCATTCGTTGCCACATTAATGGGTATTTTTACAGGATACGTATTATGGCATCCATTTGCAAATAAATTAAAGAGGAAGTCTAAGCAAGAAGCACTAGTAAAACAGGTTATGATAGAAGGTGTACTTTCTGTTTTAGAAGGACAAGCACCAAAAGCAATCGAGCAAAAGCTAGCAACATATTTGCCAGTTACTGAAAGAAACAAATTAGATGCTGCTGTTACTGGAGGAGAGAGTGTAAATGGCTAAAAAGAAAAAGCATAAGCATCATGATGAACATATGGATGAATCATGGCTTGTTCCTTACGCCGATTTACTAACTCTCGTTCTGGCACTTTTCATCGTGTTATTTGCGATGAGTTCAGTTGATGCGCAAAAATTTCAGCAAGTGGCGAAATCATTAAATGCAGCTTTCGATGGAGGAACAAGTGTATTAGAATACCCAAGCCCTACTCCTGAAAGCGAGTTAGAAGATCTTAATGTTCAAAAAGATGAAGCATCGAAAGAACAATTAGAAGCTGCTCAGCAAAAAATGGAACAAGAGAACTTACAAAAAATTCAAGAAAAAATCAACACGTACATTAAGGAAAATAACCTTCAAGCAAAGTTAGGTACAACTCTTACTGATGAAGGTTTACTAATTACATTACTAAATGATATCTTTTTCGACTCAGGAAGCGCAGATATTCGTGCGAAAGATGAAAAGCTGGCTAAAGAAATATCTGATCTTCTTATCATGAACCCACCTCGTAATATTATCGTGAGTGGTCATACAGATGATATACCAATCAATAACTCTGAATTTGATTCAAACTGGCATTTAAGTGTTATGCGTGCCGTTAATTTTATGAAAATATTAATTGAAAATGATAAATTGGATCCTAAAGCCTTCAGTGCTAAAGGATTTGGTGAATATAAACCGGTAGCTACAAATGAGACAAGTGAAGGACGTCAAAAAAACCGACGTGTTGAAATTCTCGTTCTTCCTTACGAGCAAAAATAATATGCTTAAAGAAAAGCGGGTCAATCCAATGTAGGATTGACCCGCTTTAATGTTTTAAAAGTAATCTTTAGTTAATGCTTTTCAGTTTTCAATAAATCATTAGCATGATAACCCACTTTTTTAAGAAGCTCTGTGACTAATGCCTTTTCTTCATCAGACAATACGTTTACAATTTCATCAATTTTTTCTTGATGAGGGGGGAATATTTCTTCAATTAGTTCTTTTCCCTTATCCGTTATCTGAGCATGTGTTACTCTTCGGTCATTAGGACATGCCTTTCTTATAAGTAAGCCCTTTTGCTCTAATTTATCTACTACATATGTGATACTCCCACTTGCCAACAGTATTTTCCCACCTATTTGTTGTAAAGGCTGATCTCCTTTGTGGTATAAAAGCTCTAGAACAGCAAATTCTGTCGGGTTTAATTTAAATGTTGATATATGTTTATTAACGACATCGTTAAATGCTCTGTGGGCACGCGATAGCACAATAAAAAACTTTAAAGACTCTTCTATTCCCTTTGTTTTTTCCAATTCATCTCAATCCTTTTTCATATATCTTGAATTCAAAATAAATAATTAGCATTATAATAGAACATGTTGTATAGAAAGTCAAATCATCTTTTAATTATTGGAACAAATAGCCCACCTATTCATATACTTTATTGAGCCCTGCAACAGCAAGTGATTTTTTCATTCTTTGCTTATCGTATAATTCGGTAAAAATGACCTTCTATTTAAGCGAATTCTTCCTTAGGTTACCTAATTCAGTTATAATAGTTCTAATTACGATTCTAAAGCAAAGTGTATCCATTTTAGAAGGAGCAATCACATATGTCAGATGTTTTATTGGGAAGTGTATTATCTGCATTATCTACAGGATTAGGTGCAGTACCTATCCTATTTCTTCAAAGAACGATTACGCATCGTTGGAGAGATATTTTATTAGCCTTTACAGCCGGTATTATGATGACTGCTGCCATGTTAGGCTTAATTCCTGAGTCATTAAATTATGGGGGGATATTGGAAGTTTCCATCGGTTTATTTCTTGGGGTACTTATTTTAACATCACTTGAAAGAGCCATTCCTCATATTGATTTGGAACATACCAAAAGTGGAATTAAATTTGATGAAAAAGCTATGCTTATTATTGCAGCAATAACCTTGCATAATATTCCAGAAGGGTTATCGGTTGGAGTTAGTTATGCTTCATCTGTTAGTGAGACAGGAAACCTAATAGCCTTTGCAATCGGTCTACAAAATGCACCGGAAGGATTTTTGGTTGCTCTATTCTTAATCAATCAAAATATAAATCGAGGAAAAGCATTCTTAATTGCTACAGCAACAGGTGCTGTGGAAATTGTAGCATCATTACTTGGTTTTTATTTAACAAGCTTTGTCGCCTTTCTTGTACCATATGGATTAGCTTTTGCAGCAGGTGCGATGCTGTTTATCATCTACAAAGAGCTAATTCCGGAATCTCATGGAGATGGAAATGAACAATTTGCGACATACTCATTTATTATTGGCATTCTTTGCATGGTTATTCTTATAAATAGTTTTTAATGCAATAACACGAAGAAAATACAGTGCTTGTCCACTGTATTTTTTATTTTAATAAGAATATCTGTCTGTGTACGTAAATAATTTCATTGAATGAACTAAGTCATGAAAAGGGACAACTTTAGGTTTTTTCTCTTCTATTAGAATCTGTTGATATTCATTTAAAAGCAAGTCCAAATCTTGACTACATTGAACAGCCAATTCACTTGTATATCCTTCTTTATTAGCCGTTTCAATCATTTCTTTTCTTTTTATATTAATTGTTTCAAGAAGCTTTGTTTTTAAAGAATTATTATTCATCTCAGAGCCCCTCCTAGTTATTCAATTTTGCGATAATCTAAAGTTAAACGGTTCTTGATATTATCCCACACAAGTAATCTTGTAAGAAATTATTACAAAACTTTGCACTTGTGTAAAGACTATCGCAATTTTAGACATTTTTTTCACCTTTAAATATGACAAAATTGAAAACTTTTTCTTATTATTTTTATTCCCACATCTGCTTTACTTTAAACTACCTTTTTCTCACCTTTATAAACACATCTTTTTATTAAGCGTGGTTAACCTATACATATATACAAGTAAAGGAGAACACTCCCATGAAAAAATTTATGATTAGTTTGATTCTTCTTCTTTCTATACCTATTGCAATATTTGCTCAATCACGCTCAATTGAAAGACAGGTAGCAATAGTTATTGATGACCTAGGTAATGGAATGAAAGGTACTGAACAAATCCTCTCTTTACCTATTCAATTAACTGTAGCGGTTATGCCATTTTTACCTACAACAAAAAAAGACGCAAATCTAGCCCATGAAAAAGGCCATGAGGTCATTGTGCATCTTCCAATGGAGCCTTTACATGGAAAAAAGAGTTGGCTTGGCCCCGGAGCTATTACGACTGATTTATCAAATAAAGAAATTAGAAAAAGAGTAAATGATGCAATTGATGATGTCCCCCATGCTGTTGGAATGAACAATCATATGGGATCTAAAGCCACAGCAGATGCTAGGGTAATGAAAATTATATTAGAGGTATGTAAGGAAAGAGGGCTTTATTATTTAGATAGCAAAACTACAGGAAAAAGTGTTGTTGAAACAATTGCAAAACAATTAGAGGTTCCTTATTTGGAGAATGAGCTATTTTTTGATGAACAATATACAACAAGTCACATTACGAAACAAGCTAATTTACTAATGAATCGAATTGAAAAAGATAATGAAATTATTGCAATAGGGCATGTTGGGATAGCTGGAGAAAAAACAGCATCCGTTTTAAAGCAATACGTGCCTTTAGTGAAAGAAAAAGCAGAAACGGTTACACTTTCTAAACTATTCTTTGATCCTGAAGACATAACAAATTTGGAATGATTACTTCAAACCCGGTAAGTGAGCTCTAGGTAGTTCATAACCTATGAAACATTCCCAATTTTGACTACCTCTTTTCCATACTCGAAACAACCTTCTTATAAAAAAAGGGCTATCAACTGTAGCCCTTTCTGTAGTCCATTACCTATTTATGATCAATACGATCAACAGAGGTAACTCTGAATTCTTTATCCTCTAATTTTTTAATAACCTTCTGCAATTTTTTCTCAGATAAATCACCTGATAAATTTAGAATAATTCTTCTGATATATTTATCACCATTATCCATCGTTAGCAGGCCTTCTATATTAATATCCTTAACAGTAGTTACTAAGTCCTTAATAGCCCCTTTATGCTCCTTAGTTCCAACTGTAAGAAGGACACCACCAGTTTTCATCCCAAATGAATCTTCAAGGACATCCATTATATTTGAATGGGTAATAATTCCTGAGAATTCTTTCTCTTCATTTATTACTGCTAAAAATGGAAGTCGTCGAATCGTTAAGAATGTCTTGAAAAATGAATCCTCTTCGTATATGTAAGCATCTTGATTCTGCACTAACGGTTCAATCGGATCACTTTCTTTACCATTATGCTCTACATAATGCTCAAGCAAATGTACTTTATAAATAAAACCAACAAAGATTTTACCATCTTTCTTTAAAACCGGAATAGAACGGTAACCTGTTTCCTTTAGATAATCATATGCTTCTTTTACTGTACAGCTAATATCACAATATTTCACGTCTGCTTTCTGTACATAATGATATCTAACCTTCATTTATACAACCCCCTTTTAACAAGAAATTTATCACAGCATTCTTTGTTAGTAAAGAAAATTCAAAGTTTTCTTAAAAAAACTTTTATGTTCATTTTAATTTATAATATATTTATGATTTCTAACATTTAGTATGGGAAGGAACTTAGAGATTATGTATATTGTTAAATCAAAACGATTAGGTTTAAAACCAATGACCTCAGAAATCATTGAAGCGGCATTAAACAACATATCTTCACTTGAAAAAGTTATACAATCCCATGTATTAGAAGATTTTCTTGAGCCTGTTTATACAGAAAGAGTTTTACCAATTCGTCTCCATAAAACGATGGTTAATCCTGACTTGGCTGAATGGTACGGTTTTATCGTTGAATTTGAATCAAATACAGTAGTCGGAACAATGGGATTTAAAATGCCTCCAGATGAGAAGGGTCTTATTGAGATCGGATATGGTATACACCATACATTCCAAGGCAAAGGATATGCAACAGAGATGGCCGTAGCATTAATCGATTGGGCCTTTCAACAAAAAAGTGTTAAAGGAATTACAGCTACAAATGTTCTCAAAAACAATCTTCCTTCTATTAAAATTCTCGAAAAACTCGGTATGCAAGTTGTTGAGCAAACATCAGAAACAATTGATTATATATTGTTAAAATAACTTTTTGAAGAAGGTTGCAATATTACCAAATCCTACATATAATAAACATATCTTAACTGAAAGGGTGTATGTTGAAACAATGAAGTTCTAATCTTTTTTTCTGGCTATTAATAATTCATTTTTAATTGAATTTTAATATTACCTAGAGAATTGGATTAGTCTGCATGTTAACATATACATTCCTTTAGTCGTTAAAATTGGTATGCTTTCTTTTATAGTATACCTTTATTTCGGTATACTGGTTTTGTATATCTTTTTGACTAATCTCTCTAGGAATAGGGAGGTTTTTTTATGTTTACATTACAAGCAAGAAATATTTCAAAAAGTTATGGAGAAAAAGAACTATTTACGGATCTTACTTTTGATATCTACCACAATGATCGAATTGGTCTTGTTGGTCATAATGGCGCAGGCAAAACAACACTTGCCAATATTATTTATGGAAGCTTAAAAGCTGACAGCGGAACGGTTCATTGTAAACAACATATAAAAATCGGATACCTTAAACAATCGATTGAATATATGATGAATGATATTGGTTCTTTATCTGGTGAATTCATGGAAAAAGCAAGTGAGCTAGGATTAAAAAAAGTTCATACTTGGGAAAAGGAACGAATGAATCATTTAAGTGGTGGAGAAAAATTAAAATTTTCCTTAGCAGAAGTATGGTCAACCCATCCAGATATATTAATCCTAGATGAACCAACAAATCATCTTGATCTGTATGGAATAAATTGGCTTGTTGAAAAGTTAGCATCGTTTCATGGAGCTGTTATCATTATTTCTCATGACCGTTATTTCTTAGATAAAACAGTAACGAAAATATTTGACATCGAAAATAGCAAATTAACTGTTTATGATGGAAATTACTCAACTTTTTATGAAAAAAAGGAAAAATTTCGAGAAGACCAGCTTCACCATTATAATATTCAACAACATGAAAAGAAACGAATTGAAAGCCAAATGACCCAATTAAAGCAATGGTCCGGCAAGGCTCATCGAACAATGAGAGACCAAGAAGGCTTTAAGGAGTTTCATGGTGTAAAGGCTAAGAAATTAGACAAAGCCATAAAATCTAAAATGAAAAGACTTAACAAAGAGCTTGAGAAAAATAAAATAGATAAACCATTAGAAGAAATGAGTGTCAGGTTTCAATTTGAAGGAAATAAAAAACATGGAAAAAGACTGATTGAGGCAAAAGATCTCTCAAAAAGCTTTCAATCGGTATCGCTGTTTAAGAGCAGCTATTTCTATATAAATCATGGAGAAAGAATAGGTCTTGTTGGACCAAATGGATGTGGCAAAACAACCTTTTTGCGCATGCTCATAGGTGTTGAACCTATTACTAATGGTGACTTGTCAAAGAGTCCATCTCTTAAGATCGCTTATCTTAGTCAAGATGTGGCAGATATGCCATTATCTCAAACTGTCCATGATGCATTAAATCTCACTAATAAAGATAACTTATTAAAAGCAAGAACTACATTAGCAAATATGGGGATAAAAGCAAGTAAGCTAAATCAACCTATTCATAGTCTTAGTTTAGGAGAGCGGACTAAAGTAAAGCTTACAAACCTTTTATTAGATGAATATGATTTACTTATTCTTGACGAACCAACAAATCATTTAGACTTAGCAAGCCGTAATCAGTTAGAGCAAACATTATCCGAATTTCCTGGTACAATCCTAGTAGTTTCACATGACTATTACTTTTTAAATTCTGTGTGCGAAAAATTACTTGTTTTTGAAGAACAAAAGATAAAGCGAATAGAAATGAATATTGAAGAATATGAGGTTAAGAAGCAACAAACAAAAAAGAGTAATAAAAACCAATCAATTGAAGAAGAATTACTTGTAGTCAACACTGAGATTTCAGCTATACTTGGTGAATTAAGCTTATTAACTCCAGAATCAGAGAAATATCATGAACTAGATAATTCCTTCCAGCTACTCACAAAAAGAAGACGTGAGTTAATGAATAGGTAAATGCAACAAGCGTAGAATATTTAGTTCTACGCTTGTTCTCTATTATTTATTTAATTCTTGTTTTTCTTGGTATGGATGTGCCACCCATCCTTCTGTCTCAATAAATAAGCGAACTGCCACAACTTGACGGTCTTCCATTAATGTAAAGAAATGAGGATTACCCTCTGGTACTGAAATAACATCACCAGCTTCTAATTCTACATCGAAGTAACCAGTTTGCTCATCACCTTTTATAATGAAAATACCATGACCTGCAGTAATAGCACGTACTTCATCCTCAGTGTGTGTATGAACATTTTCGAATTTTTTTAACAAATCTTCAAGATTTGGTGTTGCATCTGATAATGCCACGATGTCCCAAGTCTTATATCCTCTTCTTTCAGCTAAATCTTCAATTTCAGATTTATATGCTGATAAAATTTCAGATTTTTCTTCATCGCTAAGAACAAATTTTTCAACTAAGTGTGAAGGAAGTTTGCTCATATCCCAATGTTCATAAAGAACACCTTGTTTCTCTAAAAAATTTGAAACCTGTTCTTGACCTTCAATTACTTCATTTGTATTTCTAACTTTAATTACTGCCATAATCTTTCTCCTCCTTCATATAGTATAGTTTTATATAATATTTTCCTACCTAGTGTCATTAAGCCAAAACTACTTTTAATGTTAACAGCTTCAGATGATAGGAAAATAAAAATTCACTTGCTTCTAAATATTTCTTCGCTTCTAATGCATCTCTTCCCCATGCGGTTATTCCATGATTTCTAATAAGAACTGCCCCCGCATCTTCTTTTACAAACTCACTGAAGCTCTCAGCTAAAGTTGGAATATGAGCATAGTTATAGATGATTGGGATTGTAAATTCAGCATCCTCTTCCCATAAGCCATATGCTTTAATAATTTCCTGTCCTCTAAATGTAATCTTTCCTTTTTCACCGTAGAGTTCTGAAATAACATTATTGTCAACTGTATGGACGTGAAGGCTGCAACCAGCTTTTGTTTTATTAAATATCTCTACATGTAATAATGTTTCTGCAGAAGGCTTTAGGTGAGTATCCTTAACTGGCTTTCCTTCTCTATCAACAAGTAAAAAGTCCTCATCTGTTTCCTTCGTCTTATCCTTACCACTTGCTGTAACAAGGAACTCGATAGGATCGTCACTTACTTTTATCGCAAGATTCCCACTTGTACCTGGAAACCAATCTCGTCTTGCTAACACCCGCTTTATGTCAGCTAATTCCTCCCACCGCTGGTTGATAATTGTCATGCCCTCACCTCCTCAAGTTTTTCTAAGATATTAATCACATCAAAAAAAGTTGTAAAGGGCTGATGTGGTAAATGAAGTTCCTGACATTTCTCTAATAGCAAATCCCTTGCTATTACATAATCTGCTAGTTTTGCAGCTTGAAGGTCTGTAATGGAATCTCCAATTACAATTTTTTCTTGATTAGAATTTGTTAGCTTACGTATAAGTGACGGCTTACAGCAACCGCAATCATTCGTACAAGAGTTATCACAACTATAAGGCCATTCTATTTGAATGTTTTCATGACTAAAATTTGCCTTATTGCAATAAATTTGTTCTTCTTCTTCTATTAATCCTTGAAGTAGAGGATAAACAAAAAAATCAATTCCTCCACTAACAATATAAAGAGGGATATTGTTCTCTCTAGTAAATTGAATAAACTCCTTGAAGCCAGAACGTATTTGCGCATGATCTAAAATGTATTTCACAATTTCGTCTTTAGAAGAAGATGGTAGTAATTGAAACATTTTGCCAACACCCTCTTGAATAGAAATTTGTTGCGATAAAACGTCATTTTTTAAAGCATCCCATTCTGGTGGAGCAAATTTTTTCATAATTGCAATAATGTTGTCAGTCTCTGTGATCGTCCCATCAAAATCACATATAATTACTCGATTACTCATTTACTCACCTCTTTGACACCCCAAAGATCAATGGCAAGTTTAAGATCTTCATTTACGTTTGCTGCTTCTTTTAAGGAAGTACCTGCTAGAGTTGCGTCAATTGCTGCTCGAAATGCTTGTCCACCGCCAATGGCTCCATTTGGATGACCATGAACACCACCACCAGCATTTATTATTGAATCTATTCCGAAATCATTCATAAGCAACGGAACTAAACCTGGATGAATTCCCGCTGAAGGAACCGGAAACGATTGCTTAAAAGATTCTTTCTTTAGACAGTTATCTGCAATACCTAGGGCTTCTTTTCTATCTAATGCTACACTTCCATATGGAGATGGGAATAAAGAGAAATCCGCACCAGCTATTCGTAGCAGCTTACCTAGTAAAAGTGAACTTAAAAATCCATATAAGCTAGATGAAGTAGAAGCTCCACTCACAGCAGGGTGAGCCATAATAGGTACGGTTACATCTGGATCCTCAGCTAAACTTTGTAATACATCTAACCCATATGCGAATACGTTAAACAATAAAACATCAGCACCAAGCTCAGACGCTTTTTTAGCTTTATCTTTAAGATCATATGTTTTACCAGACAAATTCACAGCATATAAAGCTTTATGTCCAGTTTCTTGAAAGACCTGATTTAATACTTCTTTACCTGAAAGAATTCGCTCCTCAAATGGAGTTAATCGATTATCAAATAGAATTTCATCGTCTTTAACTAAATCAACCCCACCCAAAACTTGCTGTCTTAACTGATCTTTTAAGTATTGTAAGTCACGACCAATTACACCCTTAAAAATACTCATTAATAAAGGGCGATCATAAACACCCACTAATTCCCGAATTCCTTTTACACCAAATTTCGGACCAGGAAACGCGGCTTTCACATCTTCTGAGAACTCTAAATCAAGTAATTTTACTTCTCCGTCAAGAGATAACTTCCCAAAAACAGTTGTTAATATAGCTGGGAGATCATGACTATAATTTAAGCTTGGATAAGCAATTTTGATTATTCCTTTTGTTACGTTTTTTCCTAAAAATTGATTTGTTTTGTCACAAGACTCCAGCTGACTGACCTCTATAACACGACCTTTATGAGCTTTCAGTTGCTCCTGTTCAAGTAATGGAAGATCTGTCCAGGAACCTACCGTTAACCCTAAAGCAATTCCTTCTGCTTTTTTATGTAAATCTCCTTTAGCTTCGTGTACAAGATATGTAGCAATGACTTCACTCACTTAAAACCCTACTTTCTATATATCATCACGTTTTCTGAATCTTTCTATTTATCGTACTAATTCTATCATCTTTATTTAGTTTATGCATAACATTCCATTTCTATTTTTTTCTGTTTATAAAAATAAAAAAACCTCTTTGACAGATCAAAGAGGTTACTAAATGCATAAGTAATAAGTAATCTCCTTATCTATCAGCGAATGCTGCAAGAATTAGCACCGTGCTTAACCTAGGTTAAGTCGGTTGCCGGGCTTCATCGGGCTAGTCCCTCCACCTGCTCTTGATAAGAACGAAACGTTCATTTTGAAATTAATTTGGATTATGACAGATCTCACTTCTACTGTCAAGAAGAAAAACTAGGGCATCAAGCCTTAAAAAGATTAAGAGCTTTAATTCTCTCAGCAGCTTCTCTAAGTCGGTCCTCAGAAGTTAATAAACCAACTCTAACGTATCCCTCACCATATTCCCCAAAACCAACTCCTGGTGCAACAACGACACGTGCATGTTGAAGCAGAAAATCAGAAAACTCTTCAGAAGAATCAAATTGTTTAGGAACTGGCAACCAAGCAAAAAACGATCCTGCAGGTGCCTTAACATCCCAACCGATCTCACGAACAGCTGTAATGAGAGCATTTCTCCGAGATTCGTAACGAGCATTTAGTTCTTCAACACATGTTTGCGGACTAAGTAACGCATGTGCAGCTGCTTCTTGAATTGCACTAAATACACTTACATACATATGGTCTTGCAATAAATTTATAGCTTCAATAACAGAAGGATTTCCAACAGCAAAACCAATTCTCCAACCAGCCATATTATAAGTTTTGGAGAATGTGTAGATTTCAATACCAATGTCTTTAGCACCGGTTGTTTGTAAAAAGCTAAGAGGCCTTTTTCCATCAAAGCCAATTGCTCCATATGCAAAATCATGAACCACACAGATATCATTTTCTTTTGCAAATGAAACTGTTTCTTCAAAGAAACTTTCATTTGCCGTAGCACCAGTTGGATTATTAGGATAATTCAAAAACATAAGTTTCGCCTTTTCTACAGCATCTCTAGACAAGCTCTTGTAATCTGGCAGGAACTGATTTTCGCTTAATAAAGGCATAACTTCCATTTTAGCACGTGCCAACTCGACTCCAGACCAATAATCGGGGTATCCAGGATCTGGTACAAGAACAACATCATCAGGATTTAACAAACATTGCGGAACCTCAACTAACCCAGCCTTTCCTCCAAATAGAATCGCTACCTCACTAGCAGGATCTATCTCCACTCCGTACTCTCTTTTGTAAAAGGTAGCGACGGCTTCCTTCAAAAACATTTGACCACGAAATGGTGAATACTTGTGATATTGAGGATTTCTAACAGCTTTCTCCATTGCTTCAACGATATGTTTTGGTGTTGGTTGATCAGGGTTACCCTGTCCTAAATTAATAACATCATGTCCCTGCTCAACAATTGTATTTACTTTTGCAACAAGATTGGCAAAAAACTGCTTCGGTAATGTATTTAATAAATGGGATTGCTCAAAAACTTTCATTTTCTACACCTACTCAAAAAATTCTTGAAATTCTAGTCACAAATCATATATTGTTAGAATCAACTTGTAAAGTAAAATTTATAAATGAAGGTGTGACTTAAAAAATGAAACCTATCATTGCATGTATTCAACTTGATATTAAATTTGGTGATCCTGACTTTAATTATCAACAAGTAGAAGAAAAAGTAGCATTAGCAGTAGAACAGGAGAACCCGAACATCATTGTTCTTCCTGAACTTTGGACAACTGGCTATGATTTAACCCGCCTAGATGAAATTGCTGATCATGATGGCGAAAGAACAAAGACATTCCTAAGTAACTTAGCAAAAAAGTATAATGTTCACTTTGTAGGTGGCTCTATTGCAAAAAAATGCAAGGATAGCGTAACAAATACGATGTATATTGTGAACAATAATGGTGAGTTTATCCATGAATATAGCAAACTTCATTTATTTAAGCTCATGGATGAACATCATTATTTAGCGGCCGGAACTGAAAAAGGTTTGTTTGAGATAAATGGACTGAAAAGTGCAGGAGTTATTTGCTACGATATTCGTTTCCCAGAATGGATACGCGCTCATACAACAGAAGGTGCAGAAGTATTATTTGTTGTAGCTGAGTGGCCAATGCCAAGACTGCATCATTGGAAAACATTATTGCTAAGCAGAGCAATTGAAAATCAATGTTATGTTGTAGCATGTAACCGTGCTGGATCTGATCCTAATAATGAATTTGCAGGACATTCTCTCATCATTGACCCATGGGGTGAGATCGTAGCTGAAGCAACCGAAAAAGCCGGAATTATTTCGGCCAAATTAGATGCTGAAGTTGTTAAAAAGGTCCGCAGTCAAATCCCAATCTTTGATGACCGTCTACCGCAATACTATCAATAAAAAACTTCACAAATATTTAGGCAATTCCCAATAATGTATTGACAAAGATAAAGTATCATTGGTAATATCCTAATCAAGCAATATATTTTTCTAGAAAAGCATTAATTTTTTGAATACTTAATATGTTAAACATATACTTATGTTTTACTAAAAAATCTCTTATCAAGAGTTGGCAGAGGGACTTGGCCCAATGACGCCGCAGCAACCGACCATATTTCATTCTATGTGAAATAATACCTGGAACTTCCAGTTGGGCACGGTGCTAATTCCATCAGAAAGAATATCTTTCTGAAAGATGAGAGGTGCGAAGCAATGACTTCAAGCCTCTTTCAATCTGGAAAGAGGCTTTTCTTATTTTAGAAAAGCCTCCAAAAACAACTAATTGGAGGTATAAATAAATGTGTGCACATAAAAAATCACCTGTTTACGAACCACTAACTGAAAACGGAGCAATTGCCTTAGCAAAGAAATTGCAGTTGCTTCCTGAAAATAGTCAACTAACATGTAATGAAATTGGCGATGGAAATTTAAACTTAGTTTTCAAAGTGAAAGATCCAGAAAACGGAGAAAGCATCATCATTAAACAAGCATTACCATATGCGAAAGTAGTTGGTGAAAGCTGGCCACTAACTCTTGATCGTTCTAGAATCGAAACAAATGCACTTCTTAAACAAGCTGAATTTGTTCCACAATATGTACCAAAAGTGTTCTATTCAGATGAGTCATTGGCCATAACAATTATGGAAGATCTTTCACATCTTGAAATTGCTAGAGCAGCCTTTATTAGCGGAAAAGATTTACCACTTTTATCTCAACATGTTGGGGAATTCCTTGCTAAAACACTGTTTTATACATCTGACTATGGCATGGATCAACATTATAAAAAATCTTTGGTTCAACAATTCATTAACCCTGATCTTTGTAAAATAACAGAAGATCTAATTTTTACTGATCCTTTCTTCGATCATGAAACAAACGATTATGAACCAGAGCTTCAAGAAGATGTAGAACAAATTTGGCAGGACCATGAATTAAAACTTGAAGTTGCTAAACTAAAACAAATCTTTCTAACAAAAGCTGAAGCACTTTTACATGGTGATTTGCATACTGGAAGTATTTTTGCGGATGAACAAGAAACAAAAATCATTGACCCTGAGTTTGCTTACTTCGGCCCTATCGGCTTTGATGTTGGTCAAGTATTTGCAAATTTAGTTTTTAATGCACTATCTCGTGAACCGAAAAAACAACAAATTCTTTTCCACCATATTGAAACGACTTGGAATGTGTTTGTAAAAGAATTTTCAAAAGCATGGGAAAATGATGGTTTAGAAATTTATACGAATTTAGATGGCTACTTAGGTTATGTTTTAGAACAGATCTTTGAAGAAGCTACTGGTTATGCAGGATGCGAATTAATCCGACGATCCATTGGCCTAGCCCATGTAGCTGACCTTGACACAATTGAACCATATGAAAAGAAAATATCAACAAAGCAAATTGCCTTAAAACTTGGCAGAGATCTTATTGTAAATAGAAAAGCAATTAAAAACACGCAACAAATTAGAAACCGTGTTAACCAAACTGCTTTATCAGTAATTTAAAAACAAATGTTTATAAAAAACTTTTCATATTCTAATACTGGTTGAGCACATTTTTTTAAAAGGAGTTTTTTTCATACAATGTTAAACGAAAATTTTGTCATTCCTCGTTCCGTCATCTGGAAGGAAGATTATATCTCTTTATTAAACCAACAAAAGATTCCACAATTAACAGAATACCTTGAATTAAGAAACATTGAAGATGTGTGGGAAGCTATTCAATCTTTAAAAGTTCGAGGTGCTCCTGCTATCGGAATAACTGCAGCATATGGTTTAGCTCTAGCAGCATTGCAGGATCAATCAAAATCACTTGAAGAGTTTTATCAAAATTTACAAAAAAATCATGATTATCTGGCTAGCTCAAGACCAACTGCTGTAAACTTATTTTGGGCACTAGATCGACTTATGAAAAGTGTGGCAAATGCTCAAACGATAGATGAAGCAAAATCAACAATCCTTAAAGAAGCCATCTTAATTGAAAAAGAAGATGAACAGGTTTGTCAATTAATTGGTGAACATGCATTGAGCGTTTTCAAAGATGGAGACAGAATAATGACGATTTGTAATGCAGGATCCATAGCAACTGCTAAGTATGGTACAGCACTTGCTCCTTTTTACTTAGCCAAAGAGAAAAATATTAACTTAAGTGTTTACGCATGTGAAACTAGACCCGTCTTACAAGGAGCACGTTTAACTACTTGGGAGCTTATGCAAGCGGGTGTCGATGTTACACTTATAACTGATAATATGGCAGCACATACGATAAAGTCCAAGGATATTACTGCAATTATTGTTGGAGCAGACCGTATTGCAGCGAACGGTGATACAGCGAATAAAATTGGAACATTTAATCTAGCACTTTTGGCAAAATCATTTAACATACCTTTTTATGTTGCTGCACCTCTATCTACATTTGATCCCTCTATTACAGACGGAGATCAAATACCGATTGAGGAACGCAATCCAGAAGAGGTTACTCAAATTAACGGCATTCAAGTTGCTCCAAAAAATGTGAAAGTGTTTAACCCTGCTTTTGATGTTACTCCTAATGATTTAATCGCAGGTATCATAACGGAAAAAGGAATTATAACTGGAGAATATACGGTAGAGATTAAAAGATTATTCTCTATTTAATATCCATCTATATACAAAAAAGAACAAAGCCTAGTTAACACTAGTGCTTTGTTCTCAGGCTGTCGAGAAACCTCGGCAGCCTATTATTTTGTCTGATTACTTTTACTTTTCACCGCGTTAATTTGGTATAATATATATAACAAATTGGGGATGGTGATATTTATGTTCAATACAAGAGAAAACACACAAAATGAAGTTGAATTTATAGTAATAGATGACCTTGTTCCTGAAAATCATCTGCTTCGAAAAATAGATAAATATATAGATTTTTCATTCATTCTTGAAAAGGTAAAACCTTATTATTGTGAGGATAATGGACGCCCTTCAATTGATCCTTTAGTTCTTTTTAAAATGATGTTTGTTGGCTATTTATATGGAATTCGCTCTGAGAGACAATTAGAAGAAGAAATTAAAATGAATATTGCTTATAGATGGTTTTTAGGATTGAAATTATCTGATCGAGTTCCTCATCATTCTACAATAAGTTGGAATCGTAGAACTCGTTATAAAGAAACAAATATATTCCAAGAAATCTTTGATGAGATTGTCTTTCAGGCAATGGAACATCGTATGGTAGGAGGAAGAGTTCTCTTTACAGATTCTACTCATTTAAAAGCTAATGCGAATAAACACAAATTCACTAGAGAAACGGTTGAGGTTGAGACTAGAGATTATATTGAAGACTTAAATAAAGCTATTGAACAAGATCGTAAAGAACATGGAAAAAAGCTCTGAAAGAAAGAGAGGAGGTGAAGGAAACTAAGGAAATACGTGTAAGTTCAACAGATCCTGAAAGTGGATTTATGTCTAGAGATAACAAACAGGAAATGTTCTGTTACCTAGATCATCGAACGACAGACTTTAAATTCAATATTATAACTGATGCGTATGTTACACCAGGTAATGTCCATGATTCTGTTCCTTATTTATCAAGACTTGACCGTCAAATCGAGCGATTTGGTTTTAAAGTAGAAGCTTCAGCTTTGGATTCAGGATATCTAACTAGTGCTGTTTGTAAGGGATTATCGGATAGAAACATATTTGGAGTAATTGCTCATAGAAGATTTAAACCAACCAAAGGTTTGTTTCCTAAATGGAAATTTACATATGATAGAGAGAATGATCTATATATTTGTCCAAATAAGGATGAGTTAACTTATCGAACAACTACAAGAGAGGGATATCGAGAATATAAATCTGATCCCAAGAAATGTGCAACATGTCCTCTACTCTCACAGTGTACAAGGTCGAAAAACAACCAAAAAGTAGTAACTCGACATGTTTGGGAAGATCATAAAGATCAAGTTAGATTAAATCGCCTTTCCCCATCTGGGAAAGAACTATATAAATTTAGAAAAGAAAAGGTAGAGCGAAGCTTTGCAGATTCAAAAGAATTGCATGGGCTTCGCTACTGCCGGTTACGGGGATTAAGGAATGCAAGTGAGCAGGTGCTTCTCACCGCTGCTTGCCAGAATATGAAAAAGATTGCCACACACCTAGCTAAGTTAAGCTAGGTGTGTGAGAAGCTTTTTCTTTTGGTTGGCTTAAGAAAATTATTACTATTTATAAAAACATTTTTAGAAAATAAAAAAGCCTGTAGAGAAAAACACCCACTTTCTCTACAAGCTGAGAACAAAGCCTAGTTAACACTAGTGCTTTGTTCTTTTTTGTTTTTCAATTAAGATGTTTTTTTCCTTTTCTGAAAGAATATGAAGTTTTGATAATATAGAAGTGTAAAAGAGAACTTTTTTTGGACGTTTGCTTTGATTCCACATATAACTTGCCCCTTTCTTTACCTTATACATTTTTTTCTCTTACTCAAATAATATGTTGCAAAGGAAAAAATGTGACAAGTAGTTAGTTGTTCCCTTTAAAACCATATTAATGTTTAAATGAAACATTCTCATGAGTTAAAAGCTTAGCTTTCAAATCATTTTTATCTCCAGCATAACCGGTTAGCCTCTGATTCTTCCCTATAACTCGATGACATGGAATAAATATTGGCAATCTATTTGCTTTATTTGCTTGCCCAATAGCACGTACAGCACTCTTGTTACCAATTTTGATGGCAATGTCCTGATAACTACAAACTTGTCCTATCGGAATTTGACGTAACTCAGCCCAAATCTTTTTTTGAAAGTCAGTGCCTTTTATCTCGAATGGTAGGTCAAAATTTGCTCTTCCTTCATAAAAATATTCATCAAGCTGTTTTACTGCTTCACGAAGGATAAGATGTTGTGGATCATCCACAAGCTTATTTACAGTTTGAAAATCTTTAAAATGTTCTGTAGTTAAAAATAAGTGGGTAATTTCCCTAAGTGTCGATACAATTGTAAGTCTACCAATTGGGGAGTCATAATAAGTATAAAACATTTGTGTATCCCCTCTTCACTAAATTTTTTACTGTGTAATCGGAAGGGTAATATGAAATGTTGTCCCTTTCCCCTCTTCACTTTCAACCTCAACTTGACCTTGATGTTCCTCAATTATTTTATAGCTTACCATTAAACCAAGCCCTGTTCCACGTTCCTTTGTTGTGTAAAATGGTTGACCTAGTCTCTTTATTTTATCCTGTGAAATCCCCGATCCCCTGTCTCTCACGGAAATTAATAGCTGGTCTTCATTCTTTCGTTTAACTGTAACATCAATTTGGCCTCCATCTGGCATTACTTCAATCGCATTTTTTAACACATTGATAAAAACTTGTTTCAGTTGATTTGGTTCACAGAATAGCAATGGCAGGTTTTGTTCTATATTTAGTTTCATCTGGACATTTACTAAAATGGCCTGGGCATTTAGCAATTCCATTGTTTCTTTTACTATAGTTCCAATATCTTTATTGGAATACTGAATAGCTTGAGGTCTTGCTAAAATTAGAAATTCAGTAATGATGGACTCTATTCTACTTAGCTCAGATGTAATGACATTAAAATACATAGAAAAGTCCTCTTTAACACTTCCCTCTAGCAGCTGAATAAATCCTTTTAATGCAGTCATTGGATTGCGAATTTCATGGGCAATACCCGCTGCTAGTTCTCCAACTACATTTAATGTATCTGACTTTCTAAGTTGTTCTTCTAACTCTCTTTTCTCTGTTACATCACGAAAAACAGCCAGATTCATATTTTCATCAATATGATTCTTAAGAGCAATTTCTAAGATCATTTCAATTCCATTTTCATTCATATACATGATCTCTTGTATATTTTCTTCATATGACTCAAGCGTTTTGGTGTCAGGGTCTACATGAGCATGTGAAAACAGAATATCACATATTCTAGATGATTTGATATCTTCTGAATTTAAATTTAGTATTTTTTTTGCTGTTTCATTTGCTTCAATGATTTCAAAAGAATGATTAAATAAAATAATTCCATCCATTGCACCATCAAAAATACTTCGAAATTTATGTTCACTTTCCCTTAATATTTTTTCCATTCGTTTTCGTTCACTAACATTCCGAAAAATCGTTAAATGATGACCATCAAGTATATCCATTTTAGAAGTAAACTCTAGCTCTTTATTTTGTCCATTAGGCATATGAAAAAGAAGTTCTTCTCTTATTGCGCCTATTTTAAAGTATTCTTTTTTTACTTTAAGAAAACTTAGAGAGGTTTGATCAACAAAATCCAATATATTACGACGAACAAGCTCTGCTTCATTTAATTCAAATGTACGGCTTGCTGCCTGGTTCACCTTCAAAATTTGACCATGCTTATCCCAAATCATAATTGCGTCTATCGCATTTTCAAAAACCTCTCGAAAACGTTCCTCACTTTTATACAGCTGTATTTCCATAGATCTTTTTTCTGTAATGTCCCTCATAATGGCCATGTAAATGCCATCAATAATGTTTGAAGTTGTTGTAAACTCGAAGATTTTCTTACTACCGTCTTTTAAGATAACAGGAAGCTCCCCCTTTGCGCTTCCATTTTCTTTTAGCATCTTCCACAGGTTATCGAGCCTATATTTCTCTTGCTCATCAATAAAATCTTCAAGACCAAAAGAGTTCAACTGCGTTTTCGTTATTTCAAAGCTTGAGCAAAAAGAACCGTTCGCATCTATAAAATCACCTTTTTGATCAAAGATGACAATTCCATCCACTGCACGATGAAATAAATCTTTAAAAAGCTGCTCATTAATTGTACGTTCACGCTCAAGCATTTTCTTAAATGAAACATCTTTAATCATAGCAAGATCATAGCCGTTTATTGCATTTTTACGTAATGAGATTTCCAAAAATTTGACCTGTCCATTATCTAATTTGACAATTAATTCCTTCCTAATTGGATCATCCTGATAAATAGCATCAATAACTTCTCTTATTTGATTGCTTGGTATAAGAGATAAAAAATCATAGAGATTTCGTTTACATAACTCTTTTTTCTGCAATTGAAACATATGACACGCGGCGGAGTTTACATCTATAAATCTCATATTTTCATCAAAAATAGCAACAGCATCCAATGCACCTTCTAGTATATTTTCATGCTGAAGCAATTTAAATTTTAACATTTCATTCTCTTTTTCTACTTGAGCCAATTGTGCTTTTAAGGCAACGATTTCGCGATCCTCCATCGTTTGCTTCAATCTTTTCACCCCTAATCACGAACTTTCTACTATCATGTATTCTACAAGTTATGGCATTGTCCTTCACCTATCTACAAAATGATAGAAAATGTTTCTTTTTTACTGTGAAGGTTGTAATATAGTAAGGTATTTCGACAATACTGTTCATTTAAAGGAAAAAGCTGTCATCTATCTTACAAAAAGATGACAGCTTTATTACGTCCCTAAAAAAGAAGCAGATTGATTCGAAACATACTTTAGTAAGGATTTTTTCAGTAAATATTTAGTTTTTTCAACACCTAAACTAATAAATCAAATGTCTAAGAAGTTACTTATATTTTCTAAAAATGAGTCTAGCTTCAATTTTGCAGTAGAAACTTTTATAAAAAATGATACAAAGGTACCGTTTAAACGTATGTCAAAATCGGGAAAAGAAGGGTAGTTTTCGATTTAAAACTTCTGAAGGAAAGGTGAGCGCATGAAAAATCGTGTTAGCTATTTTGATAATGCAAAGTTTTTATTAATTTTTTTAGTTGTCTTTGGTCATGTTATCCGGCCATTTATAGATGAAAGTCCAATTATGTTGACCATTTATAAATTTGTCTATACCTTCCATATGCCTGCCTTTATCCTTATCTCAGGGTATTTCGCAAAAGGGTTTAAGAAAAAAGGATATGTAAGCAAAATCGCTAAAAAGCTAATAATACCTTATCTAATTTTTCAGGGAATCTATTCTGTTTATTATTTTTTTGTTGAGAAACAGAATGCAAATGTGCTTGATCCACTAGATCCGCACTGGTCTTTATGGTTTTTAGTTAGTTTATTTTTCTGGAATCTGTTTTTATTTGGAGCAACGAAGCTTTCCGCCAGATGGTCGCTTGCGATTGCCTTTGTTATTGGACTTTCAGTTGGGTATTTAGAAGATATAAGCAATTACTTAAGTCTATCTAGAACATTTGTATTCTTCCCCTTATTCTTAATTGGCTTTTACCTTAAAAGAGAGCATTTTGATTATATAACAAAGGCACATGTTAGAGGAATCGCATTCTTCCTATTATCTATCACCTTTATTACTTATTTCTTTGCTGATTTTGATTATGAATGGCTATTTGGTTCAAAGTCATATGCACAATTCGGTGATTTATCAATAGGCAGTGCATTTATACGACTAGGATTTTACTGTTTAACACTTGTAACTTCTCTTAGCTTTTTGGCATTGATTCCTACGAAACAGACCTTTTTCACGGAATGGGGCACTAGAACGTTCTATGTTTATTTGTTACATGGTTTTATCATTCAATACATGAGAAACACCGATGCAGTAGATTGGATGGGAGATTTTCAAAGTATTGTTCTGCTAACAACATTATCAATTCTCCTTACATCCATTTTGTCAACTAAGATAATAAAAGAATTAACTAGTCCTTTTATAGAAATAAAGCCTTCAGGTATTCACTATTACTTAAAGAGCCTGTCACTTAACAAATAAACACTTCCTAAAGAACAAGTATTATGCTTGTTCTTTTTTAGGTTTGTTTTCAAAAGAACTTTTCCATACTATGGATACATGCCCACATGACACATATACGTTTTTAAGAATATTTATGATACAATATGTAATTGGGGAACTAACCCTTTCTTTGTCTTTACTGTATCAAAAGCACAACAAGCTTATGTATAAAAAATAATTGAAGTGGTGTATACGAAAATGAAAACTGTTTTATCAACGCTTAATGCTAAGTATATTCATACAAGCCTATCAATCCGTTACTTAAAAGCCTATGCACAACCTGAATACGAAGTTGAACTGGCAGAATACACAATAAAAGATCCTGCCATGAATATCGTAACAGATTTACACGCTAAAAAGCCTGAAGTTATCGGTTTTAGCTGTTATATATGGAATATTGAAGAAACAATAAAAGTGATTAAAATGCTTAAGAAAATCAATCCTTCTTTAATTATTGTTTTAGGTGGCCCTGAGGTTACTTACGATACTAAAGAATGGATGGATAAAATCCCAGAGGTTGATTTCATTATCATTGGTGAGGGAGAGCAATCATTCAAACAGCTACTGGATGAATTGAGTGGGGATCAAAACTTTGAAAATGTAAGTGGGATAGCTTACCGTGAGGAAAGCAAGGTGCAGATTAAACCGCAACGTAATAAACTTGACCTAAAGGTTCTACCTTCTCCATTTCGTTTTGAAGAAGATCTACAACACCTTTCAAAACGCGTAACATATATCGAAACTAGTCGTGGTTGTCCATTTAGCTGCCAATTTTGCCTCTCCTCCATTGAAGTTGGAGTTCGTTATTTTGATCGTGAAAAAGTGAAAGAAGATATTCGCTTTCTTATGGAGAATGGTGCCAAAACAATAAAATTTGTTGATCGTACCTTCAATATAAGTCGTAGCTATGCAATGGAAATGTTTCAATTTCTTATTGATGAGCATAAACCAGGTACTGTTTTTCAGTTTGAGATTACAGCAGACATCATGAGACCAGAAGTAATTCAATTCTTGAATGATCATGCTCTAAAAGGTTTGTTCCGTTTTGAAATAGGTGTTCAGTCAACAAATGATGCTACAAACGAACTTGTTATGAGAAAGCAAAACTTTAATAAGCTAACGAGAACTGTGACAATGGTAAAAGAAGGCGGAAAAATTGATCAGCATCTTGATTTAATCGCTGGTCTGCCTGAGGAAAATTATGATTCCTTTAAGAAAACATTTAATGATGTATTTGAACTTCGTCCTGAAGAGCTTCAACTTGGTTTCTTAAAAATGCTTAGAGGCACAGGATTACGACTTCGAGCTGAACATCATGGATATGTATATATGGATCATTCTCCTTATGAAATTCTTAAAAACAATGTTCTTTCCTTTGAAGATATTACGAAAATTAAACAAGTTGAAGATGTATTGGAAAAATACTGGAATGACCATCGAATGGATGAAACAATTGAATATTTAGTAACACATCTTTTCTCAACACCATTTGACTTCTTTCAAGATTTCGGAACATATTGGGATAAAAAAGGATGGACAAGAATTGGTCATCAACTTGAAGATTTATTCAAACACTTATATGATTTCCTCGGAAGCATTAAGAGAAGCGATTTAACAATTGCCAGCGGTTTTATGAAGTTTGATTATTTACGGAACCAAAATTATAAACCTCGTAAGCCATGGTGGAGTGACACATTATCAAAGCAAGAAAGAAGTAAGATTTATCACTCAGTACTAGAAAACCCTCTTCTATTAGGAGAAGAATTTGCTAAAAAACAGTTCTCTGAAAAGGATTTATTTAAGCATACTGTACTAGAAACTTTGCCGTTTAATTTAGATCATTACTTGAAGACGGGTAAAATTAAAAATGAAAACTCTTTTGTAATTGTTCATTATGATGCTATTCATTCTAAAACAACTGTTTATACAGTACTTTCAAGTGAGCTTGATACAATGGTTAGCTAAAGTGAGAGATTTTTTATCTCTCACTTTTTATTTTATTTTTTTTGTTCACCTTTTTTTTTCTCTTTTTTTTCGTTTCCTGCTATTGCCTCATAAAGCTTTGATGCGTTAACATCACCAGTTTCTTGACCAAATTCTTCTTGTAATATGTCAGTCTCCATCGGTTTCTTATGATTTTGCATATCTTTACTTTTCATATTTTTCTTTTTTGTCATCTTTACTTCCCTTGCTTTCCTTGTTTAGAGTTACGGTTTGCACCCTTCATCAGATCCTGATCATCGTTAATTTCTGCAAATTCAGTATCGGGTAGGCTTTCAGTAGGGGTAAAATTATTTTTTGTAGCTTGATTTCTAAACGCTTTTCTTTTCAAAACGAATCACCTCATATTTTAAGCTTTTATCTAAGCTTTGTTATTATGTTACTTTTTTACTTTTACCTGAAGTTCTCATTTCTATCATAGGTAGAAAACGGAAAATATGTTTAACGCCAATGCCTTCCATAATCCCGATAAAGATGTAAGCTATAACAATGATTAGCTAAACTATAAAGGAAAATTCAAAAAGGATTGATGCTCAATGCATCAATCCTTCGCAATTTATCCAATGATTACTCGCTCTTTTGGATAATGATAATTTGCTTTCCTTTCCTTTGTTCCTAAAAGATACAAAAACGTAAGTATACCAATTCTACCGATAAACATTAAGATCATAATAACAATTTTACCAATTGAGCTTAATTCAGGTGTGATTCCCATCGATAGTCCTGTTGTACCAAATGCTGAACAAACTTCAAATAATATTTTAATAAAATCGAAAGGCTCTGTTATCGTTAATATGACAAGGGCAAAAAAACAAATTAGAAATGCCATCATTGTCACTACGACTGACTTCATTAAATCTTCCTCATAAAGCTCCCTTTTAAAAATCTTAATTGACTTATTTCCTCTTGCAAAATGAAAAAGAAATAAAAGATTTAAAGCAAATGTTGTCGTTCGAATTCCCCCTCCAACTGAGCTTGGAGATGCCCCAATGAACATTAACGCACACATAACTAAAATCGTCGTATCTGTAAACATACTAACGTCCATTGTTGCTAAACCACCACTTCTGGTTGCTGTTGATTGAAATAGAGAGTAAAAAAACGTTTCATGCCATTCTTTTCCTTTAAAAAAATAAGCATACTCAAGAGCAGCAATTGTAATTGTGCCCACCAAAATTAAAGCAAAAAAGGTAATGGATGTTATTTTGGTAAACAACGTAAAACGAAATCGTTGACTTTTATTAAAAAGAAAATCTTTCACTTCAATTAATACCGGAAAACCAATTGCACCCAAAATGATTAAAATCATCACAATAAACTGAATAAAATAATCATCAGCATAGGGGATTAAAGATTGACCAGTAATATCAAAGCCACCATTTGTTGTTGCACTAATCGAAGTGAAAAATCCATGCAGATATGCTTCCTGCCATGTTGGATAGTATTTTAAGAAATAAGTTCCTAAAATTAATGCTCCAATTAATTCAATAATAAGAATGAGTACAATAATTTGCCGAATTAAATTTACGATACCAGATAAGTTGGATTGATTTTGGTCAGTCATGATTAGCTGGCGTTCTTTTAGCCCTATTTTCTTTCCCACAATAAGCCATACAAATGTTCCTAGTGTCATAATGCCTATCCCGCCAAATTGTAAAACAAAGGCTAATATAAAAATACCAGGTACACTAAATGTGTCTGCAGTAGACATTACAGTTAAACCTGTTACACTAACTGCACTAACAGCAGTAAAGAGCCTGTCGATAAAAGCAAACTCAACACCAGGTTTATGTGCCACAGGCAAACTTAATAAAAGAACAGAAACTGTAACAGCTAAAAAGTAATATGAAACAATTAATTGTACCGGGGTTAAAGATTGTATTCGAAGTTTTAATTTATTCATTCATTCTTCATTCCTATCCTGCAAAAACAATTTCCTATATAAAAAACTAAGTCCTATAATCATAAAGAAAAAACGATTAAATGAAAAGTGCTTTATTAGAAAAACTCGCTTTATCTTCAAGCACTAATAACAAGGCATTTGTTATTCACAAATTCATCCAATAAAAATAAATAGATTCAAATCGTACAAAAAAAAAATGACAACGGCACTTCCATTGTCATTCTTTTTTTAATTTATTTAGCTTCTAATCGACTTATACGATCATCAAGATCGGGATGTGTTGAGAATAATGACATCCCTTTTTTACTATTTATTTTTAAAGTTGATAAAGATGCTTGGTCATCTCTAACTCGTTGAGTATAATGTTTTAAAGATCTTAACGCGTGTATCATTTTATCCTTGCCAGCTAAATCAGCTCCACCACGATCAGCATGATATTCACGATATCTAGAGAATGCGAAAACAACCAGGCTTCCCAAAATGGAGAATACAATCTGGAAAATGATCACTGCAATAAAATGAACAATTGGTGCCAGGTCTTCTCGTACAAAACGAGAGGCTACCCATGCAGCAATACGTGCAAAGAATACAACGAACGTATTGACAATTCCTTGTAGCAACGTCATTGTAACCATATCACCATTGGCGATGTGAGCCACCTCATGAGCTAATACACCTTCAATTGCATCATCATCCATTTCCTGAAGAAGTCCCGTTGATACAGCCACCAAAGAACGTCGCTTTGAAGGTCCTGTCGCAAAAGCATTTACTTCAGGTGATTGATAAATACCTACTTGAGGCATCTTTGTTAAACCAGCAGCTCGAGACAATCGATACACTCTTTCAACAAGATCTCTTTCATAAGGCGATAGTTGGCCATCAGGGTTAATTACTTTGACACCCATCATCATTTTAGCCATCCATCTAGAAATGGCAAGTGATACGAATGCTCCAGTAAAACCTACCACAGCACTAAAAATTAAAAGACTAACCAAATCTAAATTACCATTTACATTTTGATAGGGAGAAACGTTAAAGAGTGATAAAACAATTCCAATCGTTGTAATGACTAGAATATTTGATAAAAGAAATAGAAAAATTCTTTTAGCCATAAATACCTCCAAATAATTTCAAGTTCACATGAACTTATACTATAATAAAATTATAGAAACTTTTATGTGTAAAAGCAAGATACTTATTTACACTTTACAAATTGTTCACTAATTTGTTACATATTTAACATCGAGGTATGTCCACAGGTTTTTAAAATGAAATCACATTATACTTTCCGATGAGACCACTAAAAAAGAGGTGTCAAGATGACTATACAATTAACACGTAAAGAAATGACAGCATTATTATATTCACTTAAAGGCGAGTCCAAACAGCCTCCTTTACTTATTATAGAAAAAGCATCAAACTTTACTTCTCCAATTGATATACATATTCCCGCCTTTTTAATAAAAGCTAGTAAACGGCGAAATTTACAGGAGTTTGGCTTATCTACAAATGAAATTGTGTCACTAGCAAATTTATGTGAATTAACATCTTTAAAATCAACATCCATTCAAAACTGGATTAAAAGAGATGTAAAAGAGTTAATCGGGCCTCCTGAACTTGGTAAAAAATATTCAATTGACCAAGCAGCTATGCTATTGATTGTAAAAGATTTAAAATATGTATTTGACTTCGAAAAAATTCGAAAGGTCCTTACAGAAGTTTTTAACACTCTTTCAGATCGAAGCGATGATTTAATCAGCCCGATTATGTTTTATGAAATGTATGGAACAATTCTTGAGAAACTGGAAAAACTCCCACTTAGAGGTCAAACACTGGAACAACAAATAGTAGAAGAAGTAAACGCAATACCAAAGAAATTTAGTGAACTTACTGAAAGTCAGTGGAAAACGATCGAACGAATTCTTGTAACAACTGTTTTAGCAGTAACAGCTTCTCATTTACAAACAAGAGCACAAGTATATTTGAATGAAAGACACAATTAATCGTGAAGCTCATGTATATTAATTCATTAGGAGTAAGAAATAATTTACCTATAAAAAAGTCATCAAGTTAGTCTAAACTTTTCCAGTATAGAAACTAACAATGAAAGATACCTTATGAGTAAGGCTGAAAAATCGAATACTTTATCAGCTTAGAACAATCATCTAAAGGAGTGTTCCAAATGGCTAGAAGCAGCAATAAGTTACTTGTACCAGGGATTGAGCAAGCTCTGGATCAAATTAAATATGAAATTGCAAATGAATTTGGTGTAAACCTAGGTTCAGATACAGTTTCCCGTGCAAACGGATCTGTTGGTGGCGAAATTACTAAGCGTTTAGTTGCACAAGCACAATCACAACTAAACGGACATAGAACTGAATAATATGGCAAAGAGGCTGGTCCATTAGGATCAGCCTTAATCATCATCGCGGTTGTTGTTTCTTTTTCTTTCTTCACGATCATCTCGATCTTTATCTTTATCTCTATTCGAGTTCCATCTTTTATGCCGATCATCATCATTATGATCTCTATCTTTTCTGTCTTTTCGATTATCACGATCATCGTCAACGTTATCTTGATTATGTCGATTGTTGTTTTTCTGTTTTTGTTTGTCACGATTATTGTTACTTACTTGATTGCCTTTATTTTGCTTTTGTTCGTTTTTCTGCCCTTTTAACTCATTTTTCACTTCATTTAACTTTTCTTTTGCTTTTGAATTTAGTTCATTTTTTGTTTGTTGATTTTCTTCAACTGTTGTTGAAGTTTCCTGTTTTACTGGATCAGTAGTTGTTGTATCTTCTTTTTCTTGGGTTGAAGGAGTATTGTTTTGTTCCACTGGTGTTGTCTCTTTCTCCTTAACTGGTTTTACCTCTTTTTCAGTTAATTCAATATATTTACCAGTCGAAACCCCTTGTTTTTGAGCTTTTTCTCTAGTTTCTTGATCAGCTTCAATTGTTTTAACAATCATCTGGTCTTCTTCATACGAAGATTGGATTTTACTAATATCCTCTTGAAGCTTATTTTGCGCCTTTTTATCTTCTTCATTAACCACTGTCGTTATAACAATTTCCTTACCAGGATAAACGTACCCTTCTAATTTACATTCACCAACGATCCGATCAA
Organism: Metabacillus sp. B2-18; assembly: GCF_021117275.1. Taxonomy (NCBI): domain Bacteria; kingdom Bacillati; phylum Bacillota; class Bacilli; order Caryophanales; family Bacillaceae; genus Metabacillus; species Metabacillus sp. B2-18. Next base: position 1,550,222 of record NZ_CP088245.1, on the reverse strand, counting down.
CAATCTCATCAAAAGGTTTATTCTCCCAGTCCGAAACCTTTTTCATTAGCTTGTTAGCCTCGTCATTTAGTGGTTCTAAAGAAATCACATTTAGTTGATCATCAACACCCACTTCAAAACTAGGGTTTATATCAATAGACATATAGGCATATACCTGATCATTTTGAAAAAATGGAAGAAAACTGATCATAAAAAATATGATAGCAATTGCTGATATAGCCCCTGCCTTAGCCATACGAGTACTAAAATAGCTGAGGATGTGATTTCTTTTTCTCTTTCTGATAACTTCTTCACGTTTATCCACTACAGGAAAAAAAGATATTTCTTCACCTAATTCATAGACACCTTCATTATTCTTAGCTTTTAAAAATTGCCCATCCGGGGTGAGCAACGTAACAAAGTCATCACTATATTCTACGACGACTCCCTTTTTCATGAATCTAGCACCCCTTTAATATAATCTTTTAAATAGACGAAATTCCCTGAAAGGATGATGGCCATTGCAATGATGTATTTTCTGTTTCTCTCAATTGTCTTACGGCTTACTGCTACTTTTGCTTCTAGTTGCTTAACCGGAAGTTGTTTTTTAGTAAAAAGGTGATGTCGTAGGTCATCATCCTTGACGACTTCCTTTGCAACCATGATGGCATTTTGACGTGCATCAAAATGCTTTGGTGATTGATCTAATATTTCAGCAAAGGTTAGATTAAAATCGTTTAAACAGTGTTGAAAAAATATAATCTCTTCTTTTCGATGCTCTTGTTCAATTGCCTTCGTGTACTCATCAATTGATAAATCTGATTCAATTTTACTTTGAGAATACTCTCCTTCTTCGTGCTCTTGCAGATCTAAGTTAACCGTGTAAGGATTACGAGCTTCCTTCCGAATGTAATCAATCACTTTTCTCTTTATAACTAATTCTGCAAATGCTAACAGAGAGCTTCCTTTATCTGTAGAATACTTTTCAATAGCATCATTAAACGCAATTAAACCTATACTAAATTCATCATCATTTTCACTAATATATCTTTTACAAACAGATGATACTGTTTTAGCAACAAATGGCTTATATTGTTCAATTAATTCATTTTGTAATTGAAGGTCTCCTTTTTGAATTAGGAGAACCGTTTCTTCTAATGTTCGCTTTTTCTTACCTAGTCTAAACAAAAGGCTAAGCATGGCGGTTCACCTCTGTTTCCCCTATATTACTTTGTCTATAATAGCTAAATTATAGAGGGACCGCAAAGGAAGATATATGAAACTATCTTTCTGAATTTCTACAAAAGAAAGTCAATTGTTACAAAACAAATTACTTTAGACCTATTGATATTAAATCAGACTATAAATGCATTTTAGCAGATCATATGAACTTTTTTTCAGAGAAATCGCCGATTTCCAATAAATTACACATGTATTTCATTTGATGCAATGCGGTTTCACCAAATCCTCCTTAGTGTTTTTTCGTTTCAATACATAGTTTCGAATTCTTTTTTTAACTTAAGGGTGTAGAAATTAAATTTTATAGTTTTTTTTCATTTTAAGGATTTAAGACCTATAATTTGTTACACATTTGACATATTGAATAATTATTTTCAAGGTTTTCGTGACACTCATTTATTAATTAACTTCTATTATTTACCCTTGTTTACAAATGAGACAACAAAAAAGACCCTTGCCAATGTAGGCAAAGGTCTTCCTGAGCATATTTAAATTCCGATCATGGCAACAATGCCGTTGAATTTTATAGTCAATCTATTCTAATGTTTTTTTGAAGCTGTTTTATGTTGTTCACTATAAGTTTTCTTTTTTTTACGAGTAATTAATTTATAAGCAACGAATATAACGAGAACTGCTATACCGGCAGGAAGGATATATTGGTTTGCAAGCTCACCTACGTTCTTCCAATTTTCGCCTAGCTTTAATCCGAGATAAACATAAATAAAAGTAATCGGCAGCATTGCAGCAAACGTATAGATAGAGAAAACCCAAACATTCATTTTTGCCATACCACATGGAATGGAGATCAACGTTCTTACTCCAGGTAAGAATCTTGCTGTAAAAGCAACCATTGCACCATTCCTCTCAAAAAATTCATCTGCTTTAGTAAGCTTTTCTTCATTAATGAAAAAGTATTTTCCAAACTTAAGGATAAATGGTCGTCCACCATATCTTCCAACAGCATAAAGAGTCAATGGCCCGAACGTTCCACCTACTGTCCCTGCAAGAACAGTCCCCCATAATGTCATATCACCTTCATAAACCCAATAACCAGCAAGAGGTAGTACTAACTCAGCTGGTACAAATTCAATCGTTAATGCCAGCATAATTCCAAAATAAGAAAGTTCTTTAAACTGTTCAAGTATAGAAAGAATTAATTCTTCCACTATATCACCTATTTTCCAATAAGTTGTTCTACAAGCTTATATATTACACATATTCATGTATACAGACAAGCATTGTTTTAATGGGGGGTATGAAAAATGGATTGGCTTCAAGCAATCATATTAGGAATTATCCAAGGTTTAACTGAATTTATTCCGATTAGTAGCACGGGGCATTTATATTTAGGCCGCAATTTCTTTGGACTGGAAGAAGCGGGCTTATTTTTAGACACCATGCTCCATCTTGGTACACTTATCGCTTTAGTTGTTTTTTATAAAGATATTTTACTAAAACTAATTAAAAATCCTTTTAGCCGTATTACTGCTCTTCTAGTTATTGGAACAATCCCTGCCGTTATTGCTGGTGTCTTGTTTAGTGACTATTTTGATAGCATTTCTAAATCAGGCGTTACAATTGGATGGGAATTTCTAGTAACAGGTGCTTTCTTATGGTTTGCTGATTCCATTAAAAATGGAGCAAAAAAAGTAGAAGACATTTCTCTTTTTGATTCTTTTTTTATTGGTAGCTTTCAAGCATTTGCGATTTTCCCAGCCATATCTCGGTCTGGAATGACCATAGTTGGAGCTCTAATGCGAAAAATGGACAAAGAAGCAGCTGCTTACTTTTCCTTCCTACTGTCTATTCCGGCCATTTGTGGAGGAGTTATTTACCAATTAAAGGATATGGTATCTGGAAATGTCCCACAAATAAGTTTAACATCCATGTTTATCGCAACGCTTGCTTCTGCTATCTTTGGCTATATTGCTGTAAAGTTTATGATTTCATTCGTAAAGAACAAGTCATTAAAATTATTTGCTGTGTATGTTTGGATTCTCGGTGTAGTTATTATTGCACTTCAACAAATGGGGACATTTTAACTTTGAGCAGGACTGTTTCTGCTCTTTTTTAATTGGTAGCTATTTCTACTTATGAAAACACTGTATAAAACTGAAGCTAAATACTAAATAAACATTTGATGAAGGCAGGGATCGTAGATGCACACAATGTGGAAAGGTTCAATTAGCTTCGGACTCGTTAATATTCCTATAAAGCTTTATGCAGCTACTGAAGACAAGGATATAAAACTTAGAACTCTTCATAAAAAATGTCACTCCCCAATTCAATATGAAAAAACATGTCCGAATTGTGATGAAGAAGTTACTCCAGATGAAATTGTAAAGGGATATGAATATGTTAAGGGAAAATATGTTGTTCTAACTGAGGAAGAATTAAAAGAATTGAAAGATGAGCATGAAGACAAAACAGTTGAAATTATTGACTTTGTTAGTATCGATGATATAGATCCTATTTATTTTAATCGTTCATACTTTATTGGCCCTGGAGAAAACGGTGGAAAAGCATACGGTCTTCTTCGTGAAGCATTAACAAAGTCCGGAAAAATTGGGATTGCTGAGATTACAATTCGTTCAAAACAGCAACTAGCAATGGTTCGAGTTTATGAAAATTGCATTGTTATGGAAACTGTTCACTATCCTGATGAAGTAAGAAATGTAAAAGAAGTACCGAGTGTTCCCGAGCAAGTTGAAGTTGGTGAAAAAGAGCTTGAAACTGCCATCATGCTAATTGATCAACTAACAACAACATTTGAACCTGAAAAATACAAAGATGATTACCGTTTAGCGCTTCAAGAACTAATTGAACGTAAGGTAAATCAAAATGAAGGAAAAACTCCTGCAGCAGAAGCAGCTCCTAGACAAAATGTAGTCGACTTAATGAGCGCCCTTCAGGCTAGTATTGAAAAAACGAAAAAACCACAACCAAAAGCAAAACCCGCAAAACAAGCAAAAGCTGCAGGAGACGATCTTGCTGTATCTACTGCAACAACAACCAATGCAGCTACAGCTGGAAAGAAAACAAAAACAGTACGTAAAAAAGCTTAAATATTCTAAAAAAAGGGTCTTTATAAGATTCCATTAGTCACTAAATTCAGCTAGAAAGATCCTCCCCAGTGCAGGAACTTTATCTTCACAGCTTCTTGTTCTTAATCGAAAAAAGTCTGATGAAAATCTCATCAGACTTCTTTAGTATCAATCAACATTTTGCCATTTATTTATTTTTCTTATGATCTTTTTGTTTTTTATTTGATTTACCTGGAGTAAATTCTGCCAAAATGGCTGTTCCACCTTGATCTTTTGAAGGTAGTTCTATCGTTATTTCTTGATTTTTACTAACTTTGTATTTTTTACCACTGTAAAGATCTGTTAACTTTGTTTTTGGAGCAAAGTCCACTTTAAAAGTTGCTTTTTTCTTTTCTGATGTTGTATTAAGGCCAACTAACAGTCGATCATCATCATATTCTCTTGAGAAAACAATGTATTTATCAGAGTCTCCACCAGCAACTTTTTCTCTTGTACCCTTTGAAAAGACCTTTGAAAAATCTTTACGAATAGTAAGAAGTTTAGAGTAATGATCATGTAGAGCCATTGCTTCAGGATCTTTATTTTCATAAAGTTCCCATGGCATATCACCTCTATTTTGACCAAATGCCACTACATTTCCATCCGTATCTTTTTCCCAATCCGATTTCCCAGATCGTCCTAGTTCTTCACCATAGTAAATAACAGGTTGACCTTTCGATGTAATTTGTAGAGCAGATGCAACCTTCAGCTTCCCAACATCCCCATTCACGTATTCCGTTAAGAAACCATTCTGGTCATGACTGCTTAGAAATTGCCCTAATGTTGCTGTGTTTGAAAGTTGTTTATTTCTGTCTTGTAAATATGTTTCAACACTATCAATGGAACCATCTACAAAAGATTTTGCTTTTTCTTTAAAATCAAAATCTAATAGTGAATCCATTTGACCAGTTCCTAAGTATCCCCCGTCATTATTGATACTTGCTCCCCAATATTCTCCAATCATTTTAAATTCAGGATCAATAGAAGTTAAATCATTTTTCAATGCTTGCCATGTTGCATCTTCTACATGTTTAACTGTATCAATGCGGAAGAAGTCAATTGTATCTCCACGTCTCGTTTTCGCTTTTTCAAGCCAAGCTGTTTGCCAGTCTATGATTTGTTGGCGCACTGCAGCATCTTCTGTTTTAAAATCTGGTAAATGATCTAGTTCACCACGTACTGTAGGATCTTCATCGACTGTTCGAAGCATACCGCTAAATTCAGCTAATTCTTCTTCAGTTGGAAGATGATCAGAATCTGCTTTCCAAGTTTCCCATACTTCCCCATCCATTCCATATCCTGCATGGTTTACAACCACATCTAGCATAATTTTTATTCCACGATCATGTGCTTTTTCGATAAGTTTTTGGAAAGTTTTCATATCACCTAAATGCTCATCTAACGTTGTAAAATCCTTTGCCCAGTATCCGTGGTAACCATACTGTTTTGCTTTAAGCCCTTCTGTCGTGTTGAAATCTAATCCTTTATTGAAGTCAATATTATCAACAATTGGTGATATCCAGATTGTATTAATACCAAGGTCTTCAATATAGTCTAGCTTATCAATGATCCCTTGGAAGTCACCACCATGATATGCTTCTGAGTGTGTTGGATCATATTCTACTCCGCCGTTATTAGATGGATCACCATCTTTAAAACGGTCTGTTAGCATAAAATAAATTCGTGCCTCATCCCAATCAAAGTCTAGTTTATCTCCTACAACTTGTTCTGGCTTGATCGTTACGATCACTGTTTTTTTGTGAGTGTTTCCGAACTCATCAACTACACTGATGACAATTTCCTTTTCTCCAGCTGTCACCGACTCGTTAGCACCTATTGAAACAGCACCTATTGTTGGATCAATTTCAACCTTGTTCTTTCCACCCAATGCTGACAAATCAGCCGTAATTTCTTTTATGCTAACTTGATCCTCAGATGTTACATTTACTTTTAAAACAGTGTTTTCATCATATGTGATTTCAGAAGGAGAAACCTTCGTTTCAATGTTTAAGTCTGGACGAGTATAAGTAATGATTGATTTGCCATTTTTCGTGTTCTTTGGATCGGTTACTTCTTTGGTTTCACCGTCTGTTGTCACTAAAAAGGAATATTCATATGAACCTTCCTCTAAATCCTCTAATTTATAAATAAAATACTCATTTTGTTCACTATAATCCATTTGATATTCTTGTCCATTAACTTTTACCCTCACATCATCAATCGTATGCATTTCATCATTTTGGAAAAGTTCTTCATCTCTATAATAGAACGTAGCATCTCCATCTTGTAAATCAGGACCTTTCACAGTTGGTACAACTGTTTGACCTGCAACACCTGTCACAACGGTTACCTTTGTTATCATATCATCACGATTAATCGTCACGTTGTGGTCATCACTATCAGGTGAAACCTTAGCTGTGTTCCAATCTGTTCCTTTTCTTACTAAGAAGCCAATTGACTCGGTTTCAGGTGCAATTTCAACATTTGCTATAGCTGTATCACCTTCAATTGTTTCAAAGTCAATTTGGTCGTTTTTCACACCTGTATTCCAAACCCACAAGTTCCAAGCACCAAAATCACCAGTGAAATCACCGTCAGGTCTCACATACTTAATACGCACATAACGTTTAACATTTTCCTTAACCTTTATATCAAAAGTTGCTTGTGCAGCTCCTGAAGTAACTGTAATAACAACATTACCTGGTTTGATTCCTGTCACCTTTCCGCTATTGTCAACAGTTGCAATCGTTTTGTCAGAGGATGACCATGTTACTTTTGAATCTAATAAATCTTGATTAAATTGGTCCTTTACATGAGCTGATAGTTGTGTTGAATATGTTGCAAATACTGAGTCATTCCCGACAATTGAAATTGTATCCGGTAGAAGTGTTGCAACCGTTACTTCAATTTTCGCTTGAATCTCTCCTGCTTTTACGGTAATAATGGCAGTTCCTTCTGTTACACCAACAACTCGACCATTATTAACTTTTGCAACTGCTTCATTAGAAGAAGTCCACGTTAAGTCTTCACCTAACATTACACGTCCGTTTTGATCCTTCACATATGCACTAACACCTTTTGTTTCACCAGGATTAATAGCAAAAACATCAGGGTTTATTTCAATACTTGTCGGCACAGGTGTGTATTCTGCTTCTTTTTGATCATAAAGAACCATCATGGAAAGACCTTCAACAGTTACTTTGCCTGAATTAACCGTACGAATTGTTTCAGTACCAGCTGATGTATGGTCAACCACAATATTCCAATTTCCGTTTACAGGTAATACTACCTCTTTTGCCGTTTTATTTGCATTATAAATGACAACGATATTTTTCCATGTATCATTATTCGCGTGATCTTTTAGTTGATATGCCACAACATTTTCATTCTGTTTTAGTACTTGTAAATGTGATTGTACTTCTTCCTTCGAATCCATTTTAAAAGCAGCATGTTTTTTACGTAGTTCAATTAATCCTTTGTAGTAAGTAAAAACAGATTGATAGTCGTTCTTTAATTCCCAACGAATCTTATTGATACTGTCAGGGCTTTTATAGCTATTATGAACACCATATTTACTTCTAAGCATCTCTTCACCAGCATGAAGAAATGGAATGCCTTGTGAAGTTAATACAATTCCATTTGCTAATAGACTACGTTTTACCCATTCATTCGTTAAAGCATCTTCCTCTGTAATAACTGCATGAGGATCATATTGATCTGATTCATGATCCGTATCAGTACCAGCCACTCTCATTAATTTATCCCATAGGTTCAAGTTATCATGTGCAGTTACATATGTGATGCTCTCCTGTGGTTTGTTTGTAAACTGATCAATTGCTCCTTTTACACCTTCAACAATGTCTCCCTCTTTTCCAGAAGCACCTGTTGCAAAGCCAGTTCCAGCTGCATCACTATCACCTTTAATAGCTCCGCGAATATTATCATTAAAAACAGCATATCCTTGATCTTTTTGAGAGCCTTTAACGTGCTGCATAGAAGATGGAAGACTAGTTGAACCACCTGTCCATGGCTCTCCATAAATTAACACATTAGGATCTACTTTGTTTTGTAGTTCTTTCGTTAATTCCTGCATTGTTTTTTGATCGATGAGACCCATTAAATCAAATCGGAATCCATCAATTCCAAATTCAGTCGCCCAATATTGCACAGAATCCTTGATATACTTACGGACCATTGGTCGCTCAGAGGCCACTTCATTACCTGTACCAGATCCATTTGTAATATGTCCAGCATCATCTGTACGATAATAATAACCAGGCACAATAAGATTAAAGGGTGAGCTTCCTTCAAGCTGTGTTGATTCATTCATATAAGTGTGATTATAAACAACATCTGCTATAACACGTATTCCATTATCATGTAAAGATTGAACCATTCTCTTGTATTCTTTAATTCTACTAGTCGGGTCCATAGGATCACTAGAATACGAGCCTTCTGGTACATTAAAGTGAATTGGATCATAGCCCCAGTTAAACTTAACATCCGAAGAATTTGGGTCGTTGACCGTTAATTCATTCACTGATCCAAAGTCATACGTTGGCAATAAGTGAACATAGTTAACACCCAATTCTCTTAAAGAATCCACACCTGTTTTTACACCGTTAGCACCTGTTGTACCTGTCTCGGTAAAAGCTAAGTATTTCCCTTTATTCTCCATACCAGATTGCTCATCGATTGAGAAATCTCTTACATGAAGTTCATAGATAATGGCATCAGCTGGAGAAACTACTGCAGGTTTATCTGCAGGGTCAAATCCCGTTGGATCAGTACTGTCTAAGTCTACAATCGCAGCTCTTTGTCCATTAGCAGAAGTAGAGCGTGCGTATGGATCAACAGCATAATGAGAAGTTCCATCAGCGAAATCGAGTTTGTACATATAGTATTTATTTTTCAAGTCTTCATCAACTGTTAATGACCAAACACCATTGTCCGCTCTCGTCATGAGCTTTTCTGTACCGCCTGTATGGTCAGAAACAAAAGGACCTTCATAGGTACCTGCTTCTTCATAGATTGCTAGACTTACTTTTGTTGCAGTTGGTGCCCAAAGTTTAAAAGTTGTTTTACTAGAAGAATACGTATATCCTAAATCATTTCCGGCATAAAAAAAGCGGTCATCATTTAATATGTTACGCATTACTACCTTTGTACCCTCAGAACCACCTAATGATACTTTATACACTTTTCTTACATCTACACTTGATTCATCAGTAAGAATCAATTTGACTTTCTTATCATCCACTTTTGTTACAGTTGTTTCTATAACCTTATTTTCAGCAACATCTGTTAAAACAAATTCCTTCTCACCAAAATTCTTATTTGTTGTAACAAGAATCTCACTAAATGAGTCCATTAGAGCTGATTGAACGTTCACAGGCTCTGTTGATTCTATCGTAAAGGTAGAATTTCCTTCAGCTGTATTTGGATTAAGCGGATCGGTGCTGCTTTCATCCCATGTACGATTATTAATAAGAAACTTATACTCATATTTTCCTGGCTCCAGGTCTGAAATAGTAGCAGAAAAGACCCCATTTTCTAATTTCATTTCAACTGCAGTTGTTAAATCCCATCCATTGAAACTGCCGATGACAAATACCGATGATTCGTCTGTCTGATTGTAATGAAATGTTACACTGCCATCTTCTTCAATGACAGGACTAATTACCTCCGCGCTAGCGTTTGCATAAGGAAAAAGACCCGAAAACAGCTGTAAAAACATAACAAATACAACTAAATAAGTTAATGATCTTCTTTCTTTTACGTTCAAATTTCTTTACCTCCCCTAATTTTTGTCGTTAATTGCGGAAACGTTTGCACAAAAATTAAAAATAATAAAGATTTCAATATTCCCGAAATCTCTTTTGTTGCAAGCGTTTTCACGTTAATAGAATACCATGTAGTAAAAAAGGTTGCAATAATATTCTGAATAATAAAAAGCAACCGGAACACATCCGATCGCTTTTTAGTGAGCAATAATCCATTCTGCGGCTTCATACAAAGAGGGAAAATGTTTATCCGCTAACCCTTCTTCATCTCCAATTAAAATTGTCTTTGCTCCGGCTTGCTTCCCTGCCATAATATCAACATCACGATCACCAATCATGTAACTTTCTTTTAAAGAAACTTGATGCTTGTTCGCAAGTGTATGGAGCATCTCAGGTTCCGGCTTGCGACAAGCACAGCCGGCATGTGGTTTATGAGGGCAATAAATAATATCATCAATTTTCCCACCGTACTCATTAATATCTTTCTTCATTTTTTCATGTACCTTTTTTAACATCTCTTCCTTCATATACCCCAATCCAACTCCACCTTGGTTTGTTACAACAAAGACTAAAAAGTTTGCATCGTTTAACATTTTTATCCCTTCACCAACACCTTCAAGCAAATACATTTGCTCTGGTTTATTAACAAACTTTACCCGTTTGGTTAACACCTCATTAATTACACCATCTCGATCCAAAAATACAGCTTTGTTCAAAAATACCTCTCTCCTTTCATGTTTCATGCTAGATCTGTCCATATTAAGAATTAGATACTTACGATTATCAACTTTTAGGGGGAAAATCATGAAACCAATGCTTCCTACATTACACGCAGATATTCCAACTGGTTCAGATTGGATTTACGAAACGAAATATGATGGATTTCGCTCGATATTAACTATTACAAACACCTCCATTGAGTTAATGAGTAGAAATGAAAAATCACTAAATGACAACTTTCCAGAAATTATAAATGAAGTTAAAAAACTACATAAAGCTTTCGAGCCATTTTTACCAATTACATTGGATGGAGAACTCGTTTATCTTGAAACTCCCCATTTTTCAAACTTTGAATTGCTTCAAATTAGAGGCAGGTTAAAAAACAAGGAAAAAATACTTCATGAAGCAGAGAAACATCCTTGTCGATTTCTAGCCTTTGATTTACTTGAATTAAAAGGTAATTCATTACAATCAAATACTTTCAAAGAAAGAAAGTCTGAGTTGAAAAATCTTTTTAAGGCGTTAAAGCTCGGTACTACTGTTGATACTAAAACTTCTAATCTTTTACAGTATGTTCCCTGTACAACCGATTATTCAACCCTTTGGAAAGAGATGAAGTTAGAAGATGGAGAAGGCGTTATTGCGAAGCAGCAAAAAGGAAAATGGGAAGCAGGCGTTCGGACGAAGCAGTGGCTAAAAATTAAGAATTATAAAAGAGCCTGTTTTTTTATTACTGGTTATGATAAAGAAAATGGTTACTTTCATGTTGGGGTTTATTCAAAAAATAACATTATACAAGTAGGAGTGTTTTCTCATGGAATTTCCAGTCAAGAACGCGATGCACTTCTGCAAATTATCCGAGAAAACAAACATTCGGAAACAGCTAATTTTATTGAGATTAAACCAGCAATTGTGGTTGAATTACAGTTTTTATCCCTATATAAAGATCAGCTAAGAGAACCGTCTTTTTTTACATTTCGATTTGATTATCATGTGGAAGATTGTACATGGGACATGCTTTTACTTAAAACTGCACCTATTCATCAAGAAATTTCAATCACACATCCAGACAAACCTTTATGGGAAACGGTTGACTTAAAAAAGGAGACATTTTTAAGTTATTTATATCAAATTTCTCAATATATGCTGCCATTCTTACAAAATCGACTGTTAACTGTCATCCGTTTTCCACATGGAATGTTCGGTGAAGCCTTTTATCAAAAAAATTGCCCTGACTATGCACCTGACTTTATACAAACAAAAAAACATGAGGATATTGATTATATAGTTTGTAATAATTTATCAACATTAATTTGGTTGGGGAATCAATTAGCATTTGAATATCATATACCATTTCAAACAATCGATACTAGTAACCCAACTGAAATCGTATTTGATCTAGATCCTCCTTCTAAAGGATACTTTCACTTAGCTATTAAAGCTTCATTAGAAATGAAAAAGATTTTTGACAAATTTCAGTTAAAAACCTTTCCAAAATTATCAGGTAATAAAGGATTACAAATCCATATACCTATTTCCAAAAATTCTCTAACTTATGAAGAAACAAGAAAGTTCACAGGTTTTATTGCTGAATTTTTGGTAACAAGTTTTCCTGATGATTTTACTATTGAACGGATGAAGAAAAATCGTGGAAACCGGTTGTATGTGGATTATATTCAACACGCCGAGGGTAAAACAATTATTGCTCCATATTCTCTTCGAGGTAAAAAAGAAGGTGCATATATCGCTGCCCCTCTATATTGGGAGGAAATTACTCCACAACTTTCTGTTGAACAATTTACAATAGAACATGTATTAAACAGAGTGAAAAACTCAGGCTGTCCGTTTGAAAAATATGGAGAATCTCCACAAGATGATATGTTACGCTCATTAATCGATCAAATCGGTTGAGATACAAAAAAAAGACAAATGGGATCTACGCCCCATTTGTCCTCTATTTTTTATCTTTCACAATATCAATGATTTGTTCGAGCATATTCACCATATCTTCTTTTTCAAATTTAGAAGGGTTTGGTGGCGCGGGAAGTTGCTCTTTATTATCTTGTGAGCTTTCGATTTCTTCCTGTCTATCTTCATGAATTAGTTTATCTTCAAGTAAATAAGCTGGAATCAACTGACCGTCTGGAGTTACATATTTTTTATTCATTCTTCTAGTTTCCCTATCAAATAAACTATACACAATAGGAATAATAAACAATGTTAGGAAAGTACTTGAGATAAGTCCACCTATTACTGTTATTCCCATCGGTCTGTTAATTTCGGTTCCTTCACCTAGACCAAGAGCTAGTGGAACAAGTCCAAGAATGGTCGTAAGTGCCGTCATTAGAATAGGACGTATTCTTACTTTTACAGATTCCACAAGGGCATCATATGTTTTAAATCCTTCTGCTTTTTTCTGATTAATGTAATCAACAATGACAATTGCATTGTTAACCACAATACCAGCTAATACAATAAGACCAATAACAACTGTTAAACTAATTGGAGAGTTAGTTGCTACTAACGCAATTGCTACTCCAATCAACATTAATGGAACGGTAAACATAATAACAAATGGATATTTGAAAGATTCAAATTGTGCAGCCATGACAATGTAAATAAAGACGATTGCAAGAACAAATGCCAGGATCATATCATCCATTGAAGATTCTAGAAGTTCTCGATCACCGCCAAATTCAATTTCTGTTTCTTCCGGCAGATCAAGCTCTTCTATTTCTTCATCAACAACAGTAGAAATATCACCTAAATTTGTTGTATTCTCATACCGTAATGTATATTGTACAGCTAGTTGTTTATCGATTCTCTGAATAGAAACCGGGCCTTCTCCAACTTCAATAGTTGTCACATTACCTAGATTAACAAAGCTATTATCCGGCTTTTTAATAAGCAATTGTTTTAATGCATCAATATTCTCACGAACAGAATCTTCATACCGTACATTTACTGTATAAATCTCGTTGTTCTCTTGATTCGTCATTTGAATAGCGTCTGTTCCTCTTGTTACATCATTTACAACCATTCCAATTTGAGCAGGAGTTAATCCATTTTCAAGTGCTTTTTCGCGATTTACCTTAATCTGTATTTCTTCAACAGTCTCAGTTAGATCATTGCTTAACTCCGCTACCTCTTCAATATCGAGTAGCGCTTCATCTATTTTAGCAATAGATTCTTTTAAGCGAGTTTCATTTGTATCTTTAACATGAAAACTCAAAGTATTAGGTGTTGAACCTGTTGATGATTGGGTGTTAAAAGAAAGCTCAGCTGTATTATTTACCTGATTCGCTGCTTGCTCTAAAGACTTCTTTATATCATCAATAAAATCAAAAGTAGATACATCCCTATTTTGTAATTCTTTTAATTTCACATAGATTTCGGCTATATTGGTACTTCCAGATCCTCTAAAGGATTCTTCCTGTGTTGAGCCAATCAAGCTTACATATAAATCAACATCTTCTTCTTTTTCTAGCTCTTTTTCTATCGAATCAACAACTTCACTTGTTGCCGATAAAGCAGTACCGTTTTCGAGTTCAACATCAATAGTAAAAAACCCTTCATCAGTATTTGGAAGAAAGACTGCTCCTACCCTTGTGAATCCATATAAACTACCAGCAAAAACCATTAACGTTAAAACCAAAACTAGTGCACGATTTCGGAGTGCCCACCTTATTGTTCCATCTAATGAGTGCATAAATGATGACTCTCTACGAACCTTCTCTATGTTTTCACGCGGCTTTTTTAATAATTGACTGGCGAGCATTGGAACAATTGTTAACGCAACAAATAATGAAGCAAATAAGCTAAAGGCAATGGTTAACGCAAATTCTGTAAAAAGATCTCCAATGATTCCCGTTATAAAGACAACAGGTAAAAACACAGCAACCGTTGTTAGAGTAGATGCAATGATGGCAGGTCCCATCTCTTTTGCTCCTTGATAGGCTGCTTCTTTTGGGTTCTTTCCCATAGATAAGTGTCGATAGATATTTTCTATTACAACAATGGCATTATCAACAAGCATACCAATTCCTAGTGCTAAACCACCTAAGGTCATGATATTTAGGGTGAAATTTGAAAAGTACATTAACACAAAGGTCACAATAACGGAATATGGAATGGCTATCCCAATGATTAAAGGACTTTTTACACTTTTAAGGAAGATAAATAAAATCAGCATGGCTAGAAGTCCACCGATTAGTAGAGTATTGACCATGTTACCGATAGCCTGGTCAACATAATCTCCTTGGTCAAAAATAATGTCCGCTTCAATAGATTCATACTCTTCCTCTGATAGCATTTCATCTAGTTTTTCTTGAAAGGCATCTGAAACAGCAGCAGTATTGGCATCCGATTGTTGCAGTACACTTACTAATAAAGAAGCTTCTTGATTTGCACGGGTAATGGTATTTGATTTTTGTGGTGTAATAGCAACAGCTGCTACATCATTTATTGTTATATTATCTCCATTTGCTGGGTTCTTTTTTACTACAAGACCTTTTAATACATCAACAGAATCAATACTGCTAATGACCCTGGTTGTTAGCTGTTTGCCTTCTGTGACAACAGGATCGCCAGGTGTTGTTACTGAGTTAGCTCTAATAACATCTACAATTTCTGATTGACTAACTGCATATTCTTCTAACTTTTCTTGATTAATGACAACACTAACCTCATCTGTAGTTACACCTGAGAGGTTTACACTTGCTACACCTTCTGTTTTGGTTAATTCCTGTTCTAATTGTTGTGCAAGCTTTTGTAGCTGATCAGCGTTTTCACTTGATGTTAACGAAAGTTGAATAATCGGAAACTGTGATGGATCGAACTTTAAGAAACGTGGATCACCAGCATCATCAGGAAGTGGTGTATCCTCCATTTTCGTCCTAATTTCATCCTGAACATCATCAATATGTGTTGTCCAAGAAAACTGCATAATGACTAAACTTGCATTTTCCTGTGAGGTGGATGTAATTTTGTCCACTCCTTGTACTGTTGAAAGTGCCTCTTCTAATGGTTTTGATACCTTTTCAACAACCTCATTTGGACCAGCACCTTGATAATTGGTCACGACTACACCAATAGGAGGATTAATTTCAGGTATTAACTTCAGGGGAATATTAATAACAGAAACAGCACCAAGTATTAATACAAGGATCATTGTCACAATAGTGAACACAGGTCTTCTTATTGAAAAAGAACTTATTTTCATTCTTTACCCCTCTCTAATAAAAGCGTATTGTCAAAACTTCTATAAGAAATAGGTTATAAAATATCTCCATAGAGGGCTTTATAGGCAAAAAAATTGCCACCCCCTAAATTCTTTGGATAATTGAGGTTACCACACACCCAACAACCAAGAATGGAAGTGACAATTTGTACCCTCAAATTATAACCTATTTATTAACTTTTATAAACTATCAAGAACAACTCATTCGAACATTGCTTACTTTATTGATTGGTAAAAGCATGTTCGATAAACCTACTGAACAGCCCGTAAATAAACCTTATCGAAAACTTCAAGTGGATGACCTTCCGGTCATTGAAGTTCTAGAACAGCTTGATTATCGAGTTCTTCTTAGTGAATATCTAGAGAAGAACGGGAAAGCTCTCAAACCTGTTCAAAGGCGTAAGAATGCAAAAGTTTCCGTACCTAAAGCCATGAACTGTCCAAAGTGTGGTGCTCCATCGGATTATCTTTATGCCAACAATGGAGATAAAGGTCAGTATCAATGCAAGGTGTGTACAGAACTTTTCAGTGAAAAGAACCGTTACTCTAAGGAGGCCATCCTGAAGTGTCCTCATTGTTCCAAGACTCTCGAGAAAATAAAAGAAAGAAAAGATTTTCACGTGTTTAAGTGCAAGAACAATGACTGTTCTTATTATCAAAAGAAGCTCAATGGGATGACTTCAAAAGAAAAGAAAAGGTTCAAAAAGGACCCTCAAGCATTTAAATTGAGATACATTTTCCGTCAGTTTTATATCGATTTCCAGCCGTTATCTAAGGAATCACCAGAACTGCCGGCCGTGGACTTATCAAAGATTTATGCATCCCCACATACATTAGGATTGATCCTAACCTATCATGTAAACTATGGCCTTTCGGCCCGTAAAACAGCTGCGATTATGCAGGACGTACACGGAGTGATGATTTCACATCAGACTGTATTGAACTACGAAAATAGCGTAGCTTTATTACTTAAACCTTATGTGGATCACTATCCCTATGAACTTTCAGACCAATTCTGCGGTGATGAAACGTATATCAGAGTAAACGGTCGATGGCATTATTTATTTTTCTTTTTTGACGCCGTGAAAAAGATTATTCTTTCGTATCCGGTGTCGCCTAATCGAGACACAGCAACAGCCATTCGAGCAATTGATGAGGTCTTAATCAAGATGAAAGAGATTCCAGAAAATCTGACCTTTGTGGTAGACGGGAATCCAATCTATCTTTTAGCCCAACATTTCTTCGCTCAACATGAGATTTTATTCGATGTGAAGCAGGTCATTGGATTAACCAATGAGGACCCTGTTTCAACCGAATATAGACCAATGAAACAAATAATTGAGAGACTTAACCGCACCTTTAAGGGCAATTATCGCTCCACTCATGGATTCGGCTCTGAACATGGTTCCATTTCATACGTCACCTTATTTACGGCCTACTTTAACTTTTTGCGTCCGCATGCCGCCTTAGAAGGAAAAGTGCCCGTAGTGAATCCAGAACTCAAGGGGCTTCCAACAATGCCAGCACGTTGGACAAAGCTCATTGGATTAGCACAACAATGGATAGTAGAACAAAGACAAGCCTAACTTTTTGTTTAGCTGAGCCCTTAAGCTAATTCAGCAATCGGCGGAGCGAACTCTTGACAAACCGAACTTGCCAATGGTTTAAAATGGAAACAACCAAGGGCTTATTTGGTATGCCTTCTTTTGTTCCCTTCGCCCTTGTTAAACAATCCACAAACCATTGGCGTGTTTGTCAAGAGAGATTGCGGCGCATCTCCATCCAGTAAATAGGAGAGAAGCTAACCCTTTAGGTAGTTTTCATAAATCTTTTGACACTACCAATAAAAGTAAGATTAATTATGTAATATCCTAACTCAATATAAATTCTTACAATTGCTATTTCAAGTTTTAACATGTTTTGAATCATGCATTCTTTTTGTAACATTTAATTATTAAGATACGTTACTACTCGTACCATGGCAAATAAAGAGCTTAGTGATTTACTGATTTTCTTATAAGAAATAAAAAGGAGTGACTTATATGAGTCACTCCTAGAAAACGTTTACAAAAATTATTAACATTATGTCTATCTAAATAGCAAATGTTGACTATGAACTCCAGCCTTTTTTAATAACGCTTTCAATTGTTCTTGTTCTTCATCCGAAAGACCTGAAAATGCACGCGCAATCCGTATAGCATGTATAGGATAAATTTCTTCTAAATACTTTTGTCCTTTGTCAGTTAGCTTAGCGTAAATTGAACGCTTATCCTTAGGATCCTGTTCCCGATAGATAAACTCGTTTTTTACAAGTTTATCAATAACATACGTAACATTTCCACTAACAAGTAACAACCTTGAACCAATTTGCTGTAATTTTTGCGGCCCCTTTGTAAACAATAATTCCAAAACAGCAAATTCTGTTGGATTAAATCCGTGCTCTTTACTATCCCGGATAGAATGCTCGGAAATACTTTTAAAAGCTCTTGCAAATACACGAAATAAATCTAATGCATTTTGTAATTCTTCTTCAGTAAATGATCTCATTCCATCGCCCTCTTGTTCAAAATTAACAATAGATAACTATTCAATTTTTAGATACTTTTTTATTTTACTATTAATCATTGAATATTTGAAGGTGTTAACGGAGAAAAAGAAGAAAAGATATATCTTGAGGTGACTTATGAATAAAAAAATACTAGAAACACTAGGGAAAATAGAAAAAGACCAAAACATTACAATTCTATATGCCTGCGAATCTGGAAGCAGAGCATGGAACATGAACACATCTTTTAGTGATTTTGATGTTCGCTTTATTTATAAACGAGAAATGAACTGGTACTTGCAGCTTACCGAAGGAAAAAACACCTTAGACTTTTCTACAAAAGATAACGAGGAATATGTTGGATGGGATATAAAAAAAGCTCTACAACTACTTTTGAAATCTAATCCTACATTACTAGAGTGGATACATTCTCCAATAATCTATCTTACTCACCCTTTTTTTATAAAAGAAATAAGAAAACTTTCTAAACTTTCTTTTTCGCCAGTTTCCGTTCTTCATCATTATTTAAGTATGGCTAAAAGAAATCATCATTCTTTATTTGAAACGAATAAATCAAAAACAAAACTATATTTAAATGTAATAAAACCAATTGCGTGCTGTATTTGGATTGTTAATCATCGTGAGTTTCCACAAATAGGAGAGAAATGGATCTTTGAGGAATGTTCAAATGATAATCTTGTACTGACTGAAATTGACAGATTAATACGCTGCAAAAAAAATGATCAACATGATTTTCATTCAGAAATTCTTGATACCTATATCCATTCCTCAATAGAAAGTCTCGATCAAATTAAGAAAGAATTTCCAACACTTAAGACAATATTGCCCGACCCATTCAATGATTTTTTTATTAACTCCATTCAAGAATAAGTACTTATATGTATAGAGAGCTCTTTTTTTATTAAGTGGAGCTCTCGTTCCCTATCACCCTGCGGAGTTCCCTTTTACCTTTACGTTCGGAACATTATGATAGAAATAATTATATTCATTTTTAAGCTCGGTTAGCGTCATCTTATTCATAACCTGACTATTATAAACACCAATTGCAAGTAGTTTTTGAGAGTAATAATTTCTTTGTTCCTCAAGTGCAGTTTGTAACATTTTGCTCATAGCACTCATCTCCATATTTAATAATTTTACCTTTCTTACTTTACCTCAAAAATATTATGTGACGATTAATGTAATGTTAAGATTTTCTTTCGAGTTATTAAGATTGTATTAATTTGATTAAATTCTTTAAATTTTGTCGAGAATAGTTTCAACACTTTAAGGAGTTGAAACTTGTGAAAATAAAAGTTATAGCAAAGAAGGCAGATTATTTAAGAACAAAAGTATTCTACCTTAACCAAAATGAGCCGAAAGCTCAGCAACTATACATGGCAATCTTTAATAATGAGAAAATTGACATCCTAACAATTTACAATTCTGAAACAAATCAATATGAAGAGGTAACCTCTATATTTCCACTCACCTTTTTAAGCTCTCTTTCAAAGCAAATCCTCGTGCAACTCAATAACGGGTTTCCCCATGGTTCCAATAAAGAATTCATAGGGTAAAAATTCATCTTTCTAAGGAAACAAGAATCAACAATACTCGGTATATTCTAAAGCAAACATGTTAAAAATCCATTTTGTGGTCATCCCCATTTTATCCTCATCTAAAAGAAGATTCAGTTTCACTGTAAAGATTCCTAACACCCTTTTTGCATCTTCATATTTTTATGTTAGATTTTCTAACAAAACAAAAGCCATTCCTTACATAACAGGATATACTTGTAAAAAGAATGTTTTAAGGGGTGGAGCAATGAATCACCAAGACCGCTCATACAAGGATAAAAAGGTAATCTCAATTGGGACTGTCAGTGAGTTGACTGGATTAACTTTGAGACAAATTCGATATTATGAAGAAAGAAAACTAATTGCTCCATATCGGAATGAACGAGGAACTAGAAAATATTCGTTTTCTGATATTGAGACACTAATGGACATTGCAGATAAACGAGAGGACGGTGTACAAACTACTGAAATCTTAAAAGAAATGAGATTAAAAGAAAGGAAACGTGAAAGTGAAGCAGATGTTAGAAAAAAAATGCTACAAGGTCAGTTGAATGCACAATTTAGGTTTGGACGTGGTAGGAATTAATCATATATCGCTGCAGACAACACATAATAATATTGCTGCAGCGATTAATTCTAGCTTCCCTCAATAAAACATAACAGTTGATATTTCCCCTTATCTCCTCATTCCACTTTTGTTAACCCTACTTTTTTTAATATTTTCAAAAAATTATACATTAAAAGCATATTTCTCTATTTACAATTGACAAAAATATCCGATAATAGATTTAATAGGACTTTTTACCACCTATATATGTAAATTGCGAGGTGTTCAGTGTGAAATCGCTAGATGCAGTTATAGAAGAATACCGAAAAAGAATGTTTTCAATCGCCAAAGAAGATGGAATTAGTTCACATCGAACATTGGTTGCTAGTCAAAACTTAGATGAATTATTAAATATTGAAATGAACAAAAATAATCCTTCACCTCTTAATAAGAAAAAATAAAATAGCTTTCTTAAAAATACACCATTTAATAAGGTTTTGGTGTATTTTTTTCTATTATAGACACAATGATAAATACATGAGGAAGTGATACTATTGAATCAAAAAATTATTTGGCTTAGTAAAGGAAAACCAACAACACTTATACATAAAGGAAAAGAATTTCGTTCAGGGATATGTAAAAATCAAGTAGAAAAACTTGAGGTAAAATCAAGCCATATTTTAGACGATGATGTAGCAAACCACGATTACCATGGAGGGTCTGAACGTGTAATTTGTGTTTATCCCTACGAACATTATGATTTTTGGGAGAATCTTTACAAACAATCTTTACCAAAGGCGGCTTTTGGAGAAAATCTAACAGTTTCAGGTATGAAAGAAACAGATGTTTGCGTAGGCGATATTTATCAAATTGGTGAAGTTGTAGTTCAAGTTTCACAAGGAAGATTCCCATGTTCAACTATTAACAAATATACCAATATCAACACAATATTAAATAAGATCGTTGAACATGGTTTTACCGGTTATTTCTTTCGTGTTTTAGAGGTAGGGAGGATCTCTTCGGATTCAAGTATTAAACTGATAAAAAAACATCCTGCAGGCATTTCAGTAGCTGCCATTCACCATACATTTTTCCATCATAAAGAGAATCTATCCCAAATTGAAAAGATTTTATCTCTTAGGGAACTTTCTGAAGAATGGCAGGTCCGTATGGAGAAGCTCCATCGACAATTGATGAAAAGATAAGGGTAACTCAAATCCCTCCTATTTTTCAAAAAATTCTGTTGACTACATGAACAATTATGATATGATTATAACTGATTTTAATTAAATTACCATTTTCTACTAGGGGAGTCCATTAGCCTGGACTGAGAGAGGAACGCGTTTGAAGTTCTTTGACCCTTTGAACCTGATCTGGATGATACCAGCGTAGGGAAGTAGCGACAATTGTAAAGGGATATGCGCGCACCCTTTTACAATTTTTACCTACTACCATTGAACGGGTTCTGAATTTCAGAACCCGTTTTTTATTTGCCTTCCGCTGATGTTGAATCGATCACTTTCATTTCAAGGAGGAGAAAGCATGAAGATAACAATTAAACAGCCATTTCCCGGAAGTAAAAAAGTTTATGTACAAGGTAGTAATCCTGACATTCAAGTTCCTGTAAGGGAAATTTCCCAGAGCATAACGAAGAATACATATGTTGAAGAAGTTAATCCACCTGTTCAAGTCTATGATACGAGTGGACCTTACACCGACATAACTGCTGAAATTGATATTCGAAAAGGCTTACCAAGAGTGAGAGAAAAATGGATCCTTGCTCGTAATGATGTTAAGCAATATGAGGGACGCGAAACTAAGCCCGAAGATAACGGATATAAAGCTTCTAGTGACCATACAAACATTGAGGTCTTTCCCTCTAATCACATACACCCTTTGGTGGCAAAAGACGGTAACCGAGTAACACAGCTTCATTACGCTAGAAACGGGGTTATTACACCTGAAATGGAGTTTATTGCGATCAGGGAGCAAATGGACCCCGAATTTGTACGTGAAGAAGTTGCATCAGGCCGTGCTATTATTCCGGCTAACATTAATCATCCCGAAACTGAGCCAATGATTATCGGGAGAAATTTTCATGTTAAGATTAATGCTAATATTGGGAATTCTGCTGTTACCTCTTCAATTGAAGAAGAAGTTGAAAAAATGACATGGGCAACCAGGTGGGGAGCAGACACGATAATGGACCTTTCAACTGGAAAAGACATTCATACAACCCGTGAATGGATTATCCGAAATTCCCCTGTTCCTGTTGGTACTGTACCTATCTATCAAGCATTGGAAAAAGTAAATGGAATTGCTGAAGATTTAACATGGGAAGTCTATCGTGACACGCTAATTGAACAGGCTGAACAAGGGGTTGATTATTTTACTATTCATGCTGGAGTTCTTCTTAGATATATCCCTTTAACAGCTAAGCGGACCACAGGAATTGTATCAAGAGGAGGCTCTATCTTAGCACAATGGTGTTTAGCTCATCACAAAGAAAATTTCTTATATACTCACTTCCGTGATATCTGTGAAATTCTCTCAAAATATGATATTTCCATTTCTTTAGGTGATGGATTAAGACCTGGTTCTATTGCCGATGCAAATGATGAAGCCCAATTCGCTGAGCTGGAAACTTTGGGTGAATTAACAAAAATTGCATGGAACTATGATGTTCAAGTAATGATTGAAGGTCCTGGTCACGTTCCAATGCATCTTATAAGAGAGAATGTTGAAAAGCAGCAGGAGATTTGTAAAGAAGCTCCTTTTTACACTTTAGGTCCGTTAACTACTGATATTGCTCCAGGCTATGATCACATTACTTCTGCTATAGGTGCTGCGATGATTGGCTGGTTTGGAACAGCTATGCTTTGCTATGTAACACCAAAGGAACATTTAGGTTTGCCAAATAAAGAAGATGTTCGAGAAGGCGTAATTGCCTACAAAATTGCTGCACACGCTGCAGACTTAGCAAAAGGCCATCCCGGTGCCCAAAACAGAGATGACGCTCTTTCAAAGGCACGCTTTGAATTTAGGTGGAATGATCAGTTTAATCTTTCTTTAGATCCCGAAAGAGCAAGAGAATACCATGATGAAACTTTACCTGCTGAAGGGGCAAAAACAGCTCACTTTTGTTCAATGTGTGGACCGAAATTTTGCTCTATGAGAATATCACATGATATTAGAGAATTAGGTAATAACTCAAGTAAAACTGAGCGTGAGTTATTAACTGAGGGAATGAAAGAAAAGGCAAAGGAATTTATTGACGGTGGTTCAAAGATTTATAGATAAGAAAATAAAGAGGTGGGGAAACCCGCCTCTTATTTCATGATGCCTTTATGGTCAATTAATTTTGTCGTAATTCCCGTACACGACATTCTCGCAAGCGGATCTTCCCCCACAATCCCATATGTTCTTCCCTTAAATCGGTGATCGTGTTTTGAACGTTCCCCTTCTCCATACAGCACACCACCATATTCAATATCGATCGGCTCGTCATAATTATAATAAGTTCGATTTTCAAATAAGTGATAATGACCTCCACCCGGTAATGGAATAGCAGGGCCTGTTTCACCATAAAATCGATGATAATGTTTATTTTCAAAAGACGTAATTCCCCGATATAAATGGCTATGGCGATCAAAGCTATTACCATTTACTTCCCTTGTAAATCCGTCAATTATATGAAAATGTTCCCGATATTTCGTTGTGATAGCTGAAAATCGGTGAGCATGGTGTGGTTTATCTGCTCCAATTACTATCATAAAATCCCTCCGTCAAGCTACATACTTTTTCATATGAAAGTTCATAGCTGATGGAAAGTTGTCTCTATATTTATTCGGGATGACCTTCCTGATCATGTATAATGCCTACATTCTTCATATCCACTGATACATTTACTTTAAATTGAACATCAGGATACATTTCATCCCACTTCTCTACTTTATTAGATTCATTTCCTGTTTCGGTTGCACGGT
Organism: Metabacillus sp. B2-18; assembly: GCF_021117275.1. Classification (NCBI taxonomy): domain Bacteria; kingdom Bacillati; phylum Bacillota; class Bacilli; order Caryophanales; family Bacillaceae; genus Metabacillus; species Metabacillus sp. B2-18. The sequence continues at coordinate 1,525,524 of NZ_CP088245.1, read as the reverse complement.
ACCTTAATCCAAAACCAAGTGGGTCTACTTCTTCCTTTTGAAGCTTGTTTAGCATGCTGCTAATTTGTTCTTCAACTTCAATTTTAACCGTTTTTTCATACTCATTAGCCTGACCTTCATCTAACGTTTCAAAAGCTTCTTCAACAATCCCACTTAGTTGAACATCATAAGAAATAGCAGCTCTTTTGTTTTTTTTACTTTTCAAATCAAAGCTTGCGTTAATTTTATCTGTTGAAAAAACAAAATAGGGTTTCCCCTCTTTTTCTACCTTAATATCGAACTTCGAAGCCCTATTTCTTAACATATTAAAATATTTTGTTTCTTCTTCAGACAAAACTAAGACTTGTTTCATATTTGATATCAGGCTTGTTTTATTAATAGAGAAAGCTTCTTCTTCCGTTTTAATAATTGGTAGAAATGGATCAATCCCTCTTTCTGTTTGTCTTCTCCTAAAATCAAAAATATAAACAGATGTAACATAGGGAGTTTCTGTTCCGAAGTTTCCAAAACTCAACAATAATGAATTTGATGGTACTCTTTCTCCAGGAGGTTCAACTTCAAGTACTGAAAGAGCAGTTGGACTTCCTACCGCTGTCCAAGCAATAGCTTGAATATCACGTCTACGATAAAACCAATCTAAAATATTTGTTAAGTCGTCTTCAACTACATTTTCACCCAATATAATCATTTTTGTATGACTAAAATCTAACTCTTTATCTACTTTTGACTTAATAATTCTTACCGCCTCAGAGATCGTTTCTGAAGACTCGGTCATTATTAGCGATTCACTACTTCCTGTTTTTGTTTCACTAGATGGGACCGCAAGCTTTAAGGTGATATCATACATATTCTCTTTATCTTCAGATTTGTCCACTCCTATCGAAACAACAAAAAAACGGCGGTCAATATCTTTATAACCACATCCACCTAAGAACAGGAGCGCAGCAGCAACAACCATTAAGATTCTGGTTTTCATTTCAAGAGCTTTTCCTTTCTTATTGATAATATTTTCAAAAGGACTAAGCCCGCAATCTGGGCAGGTAACAAGAGCATCATCCACACCTTTGCAATCTCTCCTACTGTTTTCTCCTGAAAAAATTGCTGAACAATTATAGCTAACACAGCAAAAACTCCAACTATAACAAATGGCTTTATATCTATTTTTTTAAATTTAAAAGTTGGAAAAATGGCCTTTAACTGCTCTAATCCTACGTGCCAATGAAGGATAACACTTGCTAAAGAAACATTAATGTATAATCCTAGGAAAAGAAAACTTATTCGCTCAATAAAACCTAATTCAATTCTTATCGCTTCTGTCGTAGCAATCCAAGGAAATGTAAAAGACTCTGCTCCATCAAATCCATTTAGACCAATAGGAATGATAAAAGTAGTGATTAAAGTGAAAAATCCTAGTATACCGATTGCCCATAAATATTTCACTCTAACTTCTTTATATAAACGATTAAAAATAACTAGATTGGTGTAACCTGTGTAAACAAATGTAGCTGTTGAAGTTGATTCGAAGCTTGGGATGTCTTGAAAGTGTGTTATAGTAATTCGTACTGAATCCCACATTAAATCATCATTGAAATATGACTTAAATATGATAAATGCAATAAACGGTAGATTAAGCAATAAAATAATTTCAGTTGCATATAAGACCTTTTTTGACGGTAATGTTGTTCCAAATACAATGACAATTAAAAAGGTAAGCATAATCAGGAGTTCATCCATATCAGGATTAATATATTGTTTTGAGATATTAGTAAAAGCAACTAACGTAACTAATCCCGCTACGTACCATAAAACACCTTGAACAGACAGAAAAAATAAGCGAAACCATTTAGGTGCATATTTATCAAGTATTTCAGGTAATCCCATATATGGAAAATTGCTCATATACTTTGTGAAAAAGTAGATAATAATAATCCCGGTCGGTACAGCCAAGATCATAGCTAATACTGAGCCATTACTTCGATTTTCAATTAACACCATTGGAACATAAGCTACAATATTTGTAAGCATGTTAAGAATTAACATGACATAGATAAACCGCTTAGACATAATCATCTTCCTAGCTTTGTAGTTTGCATAAAAAATGCTCACAATTAATTACTTAGTATCCTGTTTTTCATTTTTTCATGTTTTCTTTCAAAAAGACTCCTAAATAAGGCTGACCAAAACTATTTAAACTAACTAGATAAAAAATGAGTCCTATTAAAGCTACTATAACCCCGATTAATCCTGTAAAGGTTGCCATCGCTAAGAGAAAATATTTTGTCACTCTCATCGCAAAACCCATTTCATTTATTGGGATCACGAAATTAGAAATAGCAACTGCTGATACAATAATAATCATGATATTACTTACAAGACCCGCCTCTGTAGCTGCCTGCCCCAAAATAACACCTCCAACTGTTGTGGCCATTGGTCCTATCGCTTTTGGCAATCTAATACTTGCCTCAGTTAATAACTCCATCATAATTAGCATGAATAACACTTCAATATAAGCTGGGTATGGAACAGATGCACGACTACCCACAATTGATAGAGCGAGCTGAACCCTAAACAACTCAGGATTAAATGCAGTAATTCCAACATAAATTGCAGGAAGCAGAAGAGCAATGGCAAGACCTAAGTACCTTAATAAGAGAAGAAACCTCGAAATCCCCTTAGCTTGATACAAATCATCCATCGAGCTCATAAAGTCATAAAATACAGAAGGCAAAATGAGTGCAAACCTAGTCCCTTCCATTAAAACAATTACTTTACCTTTTGATAAATTATAGGCAATTCGATCAGGTCGTTCTGATATAACAACGGTCGGGAATAATATTGCTTTTTTTCCACTTATCAATCTCGAAAGTTGGCCAGCTGATTGGACAACATCCTTATCGATGCCTTTCAGCTTGTCTTTAAACTCCTTCAACACATCCAAATCAACCTCTTTACTATCGTAGATAATATTGATAATTAGTTGTGTTTTTTTACCAACTTTTTCATCTTCTATCACCAGTGTTGGTTGATGATAGCGATGTCGAAGAATATTTATATTCGTTTCCAAATCTTCACTAAATCCTGTTTGAGGCCCTTGGATCGTTGTTTCAATCGTTGTCTCAGGTATGTTCTTGTTTACAAACTCTTTTATTTCCATTGTTAACAGCATCTCTTCAATCGAGATAATCATAGAACCACGTATTAATAAATCAACAGGATTATCTTCTTTATTTAATTCTTTCATCCCGGATAATGATAATAAGTAATCTTTGTAGCTTTTCATATCTTCTACTTCAAAAAAGGGCGTTAAAATATCATCATGTATCTTTTTTTTATTGCAAATACTGCTAATATAATAAAATTCGCATTTTTTCTCTTTCGCATCCAATTGCTGAATCACCAAGTCTGAAGAACCCTTAAGTTCCTCCTTAATAGTAGCTACAACCTGATCTTTTTCACTATTCATAACAAAGTTCCCCTCATTTGATGCTGCGTTTTCTATAGCTTTTGCCTCTAGGTGGAAAATCATACATATTAAGTGAATAACTGTAGTTTTTTCCCTATTTATGAATAGTTATGGAAATTGTTCTAATACTACCATCATCTACTATTTTTGGAGGGAATTTTCATGAAAAAAATAATTGTTTTATGTGTTGCATTGTTTTGTTTAACACAGCAACCTGCATTTGCTGCACCACCTCAGGAAGATATTGATCAGATATTAACCGAATTAGGCTGGTCGCAACAAGAGTTAATAGATTATCTTGAGTATTATGAATTAAGTTTAGATGATTTTGAAACAGCAGAAGATCTTCGTTTTATGTTAGGTACTCCGATTACTGATGAAAACCTAGCTGAATTATTAGCTTCTTATGAAATGACCAGACAAGAAATGGATGTTGTTTTAGCAGAATTTGGTGAAACTCTTGATGATTATTATTTCATTGAAGATCTTGATGTTGCCTTAAGTTTTTATTTAGATCATGATGGAGAAATGGCAGAGATTGAAGAATTTCTAGCTTTAATCGGTTTAACTGATGAAGAAGTAGACTCCTTATTTAATCATTTCATGGCACTTGATGAACAACAGCTAGAGCAAGAAATGGAAGGCATAATAACTAGGCTTGATCCATTTTTAATGATGGAAGATATGACAGTTTTAACTGATGCACAACAGGATGAATTAGTTTCAATCCTTCAAGATATGATGAATGTTTTACAATTAGATGCACGCTTCTATTTAGATGATAACAATGGAGTGCGAACAGAGGTTACTTTTAAAGAACTAATGAATATGGAAGAGCTATACGGTAATACATTAACAATAGAGTTATACAACACAAATGGAGACATGCTTTTAGATATGAGTTTATCTGAAGATATGTTAAGCTCTGAATTCTTTATTGAATCTGGTATTGAACTTGCGGAAGTAGGAGATATGGCAGGAGAGTTAACTAACCTTCTACACAATCGATTACCGGATACAGCTTCTTCATTATGGATGAATATGCTTCTCGGATTATTAGCTATTGGTGTGGGAATAACAGGATTTTTCTTAACAAAAAGATCTCAACAGGTTAAGTAATGGTTACTAGGATTGTCTCTTATCTATCTATCGGGCTAATCTTAGTTGGAATCACCGTTTTTATCTATCAAACCTATTGGATTACAATTGGATTTCAATCGATAAACGAACAAGAGGTAAAAGCATCCTATTCTCCACCTCAACAAGGTAAAACAATAAAAACTGTCAATCAAGATCCTCCTGAAGAAGGTACAAAACTAGGAATATTAACTATTCCTAAGCTCGATAGAACATTGCCTATATTTCAGGGGGCAAGTGAGGAAATCCTTAAAAAGGGTGTTGGTCATATATCATCAACACCCTTACCTGGTGAGGATAGTAACTCAGTCTTATCGGCACATCGCGATACCTTTTTTCGTCAACTAGATTCTTTAGTCGTTGGAGATAAACTAATCGTGAATCGATCAGATGTATCTTTTATTTACAAAATTAAAAAGATTAGAATTGTCAATAAAAACGATAAAACGGTAATAGTTCCGAAACCAAAAAGTACGTTAACACTTACAACCTGCTATCCTTTCACCTATATCGGACCAGCACCACAACGATACATTATTGAAGCCGAGTTAATTACAAAGCCAAAAATTGAACAATAAAATAGTAAAAAAGCTGACGAAAGAAATACCGTCAGCTTTTTATTGTCAAATACCGTTGTGGTGAATGTTATTAACCACCTATAGAGTTTCTTATTTTCCAAACGATGAAAGAAATTTTACTCGATCACCCATTGGTGGAATATTTTGATCAACAAGTTGAATTTCCAATACAGATGGGCCCTTTTCAGACTGTAGCTGTAGAATGAGTTCTGGTGTTAAATCTTCCATTCGTTGAACACATGCACTGGATATACCCATTGATTCTGCTAATGTAGCAATACTCACTGCTTTTTGTTCGAACCGTGAATGCGAACGTTGGTATTGTAAATTATGACCATGATAAACCATCCCAAGACGTGCATTATTCATCACAACAAAAAGGATAGGTAGCTCATATTCCTTTGCTGTTAATATTTCCATGCCATGCATAAAGAAACAACCGTCACCTGTTATGCAGACAACATCTCTTTCGGGTTCAGCTAATTTACTTCCTATTGCTGTTCCTATTCCAGTACCCATGGCACCGAAATGGACATTAATATCAAATGTATCAGGCTCTTTTACCTTCATGTAATGAATAACATATGACATGAATTCACCAATGTCAATTGTATATCGAGTAGACTCTGGTAAACTTCTTTGTAGAGCTACTAACACATTTTGAGAGTTAAACTCATTTAAATGATGTTCAAGTTCGAAAAACTCTTCTTTCTTGAAATAAACATGTTGATCATTAACATGCTTTTTCACCTCTTCAATGATTGCACGTAATGTTAACTTACAATCCCCTACTATAGGTATATTAACTTGGTATTTGCGATCAAAAACAGTTGAATCAAAATCAATTTGGATAACTTCTCTATTTTTTGTTAAATTAACATTCCAATTATTTGTGGCAGTTTCACCTAAGCTTGAACCAGCAATGAGAAGAGTATTCCCTTGGCTTTCGTTAACAATTTCAGAAGCCTTCTCATGACCAGCAAAACCAAATACTCCTTTAAACAGCGGATGACTGTCTTCCATTAAACCTTTTGCTTGCGGAGAACAAATAATAGACATATTTAGTAGCTCTGCTAATTCAATTACTTCATCAACAGCTTGTCTTGCTCCTTGTCCGACAAAAATAATTCCATCTTGATGGTGTAGTAACCTTTGGGCAGTTTTTTCTACAATCTCTTGTTGAGGAACAACCTTTTTCATGACTGGGAATCCAGGAATTTCAATATTTTCATCAACCATTTCAAGCTGAATATCTATTGGGATCGCAACATGAACTGGCCCCGGAACACCTGACATGGCAATATTCACCGCTTCTTCAACAATGTCCATAAGTTCATCAGAACGGTTTACAGTGGCACTAAACTTCGTAACCGGTTCAAATACTGGTTGTGCATTTAGCTCTTGCGAAGCATTAAGTCCAACAGTATTTACAGGAACAGCACCTGTTATAAACAAAACGGGTAAATGCTCTCGCATTGCATTCGCTGCACCTGTAACTAAGTTTGTACCACCTGGTCCACTACATCCTATACAAACACTTAAACTCTGAGAATATTTTGCATAAGAAGCAGCCATATATGAAGCAGCACCTTCATGCTTTGTAACAATAGGAGTTATCTCTGGGAGATCATACAGCTCATCAAAAAACGCATTCACAGAACCTGCTGGAATTCCAAATATATATTTCACTCCGCCATTTTGTAAATAATTAAGCACAGCTCGAATTGCCTTCATTTTATCCTCCTGACTATTAAAAAGTACAATTGATTTAATAAGATGAAAGAGAGCAACACCTCTTTTCATCTTATTAAATAGTAAAAACTAATTTAAGTACTTTTCAAAAAAATCATCTGCTTTTATAGGTGGTGAAAAATAGAAACCTTGCACAAGGTGACAATTACTTGATGAGAGAAAATCAATTTGATCTTTGGTTTCCACACCTTCAGCAATAACATGTAAGTTTAAATTGTGCGCTAATGTAATAATTGTATTGGTTATTGCTGCATTTTTTGAATCGTGACAAACATCATTAATAAAAGATCGATCAATTTTTAACGTATTGATTGGAAAGTTCCTTAAATATCCTAATGATGAGTATCCTGTTCCAAAATCATCAATTGAAATCTTAATTCCTAATTTTTTAAGTTCAGACATCTTAGATAGAGTTTCCTCAGTATTTTGGATAATCAAGTTTTCGGTTAATTCGAGCTCTAGATAGCTAGGATCAAGTTGTGTTTCTGCTAAGATATTTTTAACCATAGTGACAAAGTCTTTTTTATTAAATTGCTGAGCCGATACATTAACAGATATTGTGAAATGTTTAAATCCTTTATCTTGCCATTCCTTAAGTTGTTTACATGATTGTTTAAGTACCCATTCACCTATTTGCACGATAAGCCCTGTTTCTTCGGCAAGTGGAATAAACTGTCCTGGTGGAATCATTCCTTTTGAACTGTGGTTCCATCTAAGAAGTGCTTCCACTCCAATAATTTTCTTATGCTTATAATCAAATTGCGGTTGATATACGACAAGAAATTCATTAAGATCCAACGCTCGGTATAAAGACGTTTCCAGTTTCACATTATCCATTGTCCGCTTGTCCATTGCCGAAGTATAAAATTGATAATCATTTCCTGAAAGTTCCTTCACTTTGTACATGGCTGTATCAGCTTTTTTAATTAAGTCATCAGCTTTCTCACCGTCTTGTGGAAACAAGCTAATGCCGATACTCGCCTTAACAAAAATCTCATTTCCATTAAGATCAAAAGGTTCCTCAAAAGCAGAGATAATATTTTCCGCGAATTCCCTTATCGCGAATTCATTTCGTGCTACAGGTAAAATAATAGTAAATTCATCTCCACCTTGACGTGAAACCGTGCAGCCATTGTAAGCACATTCTTTTAATCTTTTTGCTACCATTCTTAATAATAAATCACCATAGCTATGGCCAAGCATATCATTAACGGTTTTAAATCGGTCTAAATCCAAAAACAGCACCGCCAGTTTTTCTTTGTGCAACTGTGCATATACTAATCCTTGATCAAGTCGATCTTTTAATAACAGTCGATTAGGAAGATTTGTTAAACTATCATAATAAGCATGATAGTTTATTTTCTCTTCCATTTGTTTTCGGTACGTAATGTCTTTAAATGTTACAACGTAACCAACTAGCTTTTTTTCTTCTTTAATTGGCGTTGAGGAATATTCAACCGGACAATTTGATCCATCTTTACGAATAAATATTGCATCTGTATAGGTTGTTACACCGTTACCCTTATTCCCCTGCTTATGTAGAGTTTGATCACTTTTATGAAAAAAGATTTTATACGGTTTACCGATTAATTCCTTTTCACTATAACCTAATATTGTTTCGGAAGCTGGATTACAAAAAGAGATGTTACCTTCAATGTTAACACCAACAATTCCATCTCCTGCCGAATTAAGAATCATTTCCTTTTCACGACTTAAACGTTGTAATTCTCCAACAACATCCTCAAGCTCCGTATTTTTTTCTGTTAACTCACAGGTTCTCTTCTTTATGATAAGTTCCTGTTTCTCCATATAAATGATATGTGATAAAACAGACGCAGTCGCTTCAACAATAGACTGTGCTAACTGAATTTCAGCTTGTGTGTAAACACGTTCTTTTTGTCCTAGATTTACAATAGCAAGTAATCCCAATATTTCACCCATTGTTACAATTGGCAGCATAAGAATACCTTTAATACCAAATGAACGGCACGCCTCATGATTAGGACGTGGGTCGCAGTAAACATCCGGGATGAACACAGCCTTTTTCGTTTTTATAACCTCTTGAAAAAGTTTATCTGTTGAATGGTCGATGTTTATAACATTATGAGTTTTCATCCAGTCTTCTTCTGTCCAATCGCTTCCTTTACTAAGACTGGCTGGCTTAATTTGCTTTTCTGCAACAGGATCTAATAAATGAGCCCCAATATTTTTATTCTTTAAGACTATTCCTACATATGAAAAACATTTATCCAATACTTCATTTAAAGTAGAACAAAGAGACAGTTCCTTTGTAACATCAATAAGAAGCTGTTTTTCTGAAATAAGATTTTCCTTTTTTGTCAGGTTGTTCGCATTTCTTATAGCAACTGCAGCCATATTCACATAAGCTTCTACTGCCTGAATCTCAGTATCTTTAAGATTCATATAAACTCCATAGTTAAATAGAAACACCAGCCCGTATACTTCATCTTCATAATTAATAGGCAGCGCTAAAAGAGAAGTTATTTTAAAGGCCTCGACCGCTCTACGGTCAGGCCTAGAATCCTTTGACGTATCAGGAATATAAATACTTTCCTTTGTTTCAAGAACCTCATTTGCAAGGATGTCTTTCTTAGGATCAATTACATGCATATCCAATGTGGCACCATTAATATACTCAGGCTTACCAACAAACCCCCGATATGTCCCATCTTCTTGAGGGAGGTATATTCCAACTGAATCACACTGGAAGATTTCCTCAGATATGGCCGTTACAACATGCCCTAACACTTCATGTAATTCTAGTTTTGTATTAATTAATTTTGTAATATGTGCGAGACGAGAGTATCTCGTGTGTTCTTCAATCATCAATATCCCCCCAATGACAAACAACCTATGTATTTGACAGCATATTCTAGTTTATATAAAAAAATCTTCTAAAAATCGACAAACTATAATTCTATTAAATTAAGCATATTATATTAGCACCAATAATAAAAAGGTCATAAGCACCAAATTTCCACAATCGAATAGTTCAATAGTCATAGTATAAAGGGAATAAATATCCATAATGGTTAGTATGTTATTTAATTGAAAAACAATCTGCTTTTTCCTACGACAACAATTTCCCTAAAATTAGTTTGGCAAAAAATAAACCACGTTATATAACGTGGTTTATCCATGACAAAGCATCCGTGTGTATCCTATGAAAAAGCTTGATCAATTGCATTATCCAAATTTGGCTGTGTATTTCCAACATATCTTTTTGTCACATTAACGTCTTTATGACCTGCTAATTTTGCAACTATATGAAGATTAATTCCTTTATTAATTAACTTCTGGCAAAATGTATGACGAAGCTTATGTGGATTAACATCATATTTTTGTAACATATACTGCACAGCTCTAGTAGAGAGCCGCTTATTCACACTTGATACAAAAATGGCATCTTTTTTAATAGTTAAAGAATCAATATAATTCTCCAGATGATAACTTACATCTGTTGTTAATGGAATAAAACGATCAATCTCACCATCATTATCTTTTATTAATAATTTCTTTTTTCCATCAACCTCTTGAATATCATCAAAATTTAAAGCACATAGTTCAGATATACGAATGCCCGTATATAATAATGTATAAACAATCGCTATATTGCGAAGATTACCATCTGCTTTAACTTCAAGTAATAGTTTTTTCTCTTCACTTTCTTCCAGAGATTCAGGAATGCTTGTATCCTTAATCTTCTCTTTACGCTTGATATCCAAAACAATTTCAGACTTGTCTATAAAACGAACAAAAACACTAATAGCCGCTAAATATTTTTCAATTGTTCCAGCCGTTTTTTGTTGATTCTCAAGTTCATCCATATATAACTGAACATCATTCCTAGAGACTGAATTTAGTGATTTACCTTTTGATGATAACCAAGCCTCGAATTTTTCTAGTACACCAATATAAGTTTTGATTGTACCTTCAGCTTTTCCTAGTTGTTTTTGCCAAATACTAAATTCCTCAATCATATTCTTCTCAGTGTTCATATTGAATCACCGTCCTAATTTTTAGAATATTTGATTCTTACCTATTATATAACAGAAATTCAGTTACCTCAACTTCTCTGCAAAATTTTTTCCTTTAATTAAGAAAACAACTTAGTTTTTTTACGATTAACAAATAAACAACCACATTATTGGCATAATATGAATACTATTTACATAGGAGGACATATGATGGCCACGGATCAATTATCATTATTCGCACTTGGTGGCGTGAATGAAATCGGGAAAAACATGTATGTGATTCAATATGCCGATGAAATCATTGTAGTCGATTGCGGAGGTAAATTTCCAGATGAAAATCTATTAGGAATTGATTTAATCATTCCTGACTTAACCTACTTAGAAGAAAACAAAGAAAAAATAAAGGCGTTAGTTGTAACACACGGCCACGAAGACCATATTGGAGGTATTCCCTACTTTCTCAAGAAATTGAATGTTCCTATATACGGAACACGTTTTACACTCGGTTTAATTGAATTAAAGCTAATGGAACATAATCTTGTAAGAGATACTGAATTGATTCAAATAGATTCTGAATCTACTGTAGAATTCAATAAAATTTCCTTAAGCTTCTTTAAAACTAATCACAGTATTCCAGACTGTTTGGGAATTGTTTTTCACACACCTGAAGGAGTTGTCGTACATACTGGAGACTTTAAATTCGATTTAACTCCTGTAAATGATCAACATTCAGATATCCACAAAATGGCTGAGATTGGTAGAAAAGGTGTTCTAGCTCTTTTATCAGAAAGTACTAATGCAGAACGTTCGGGTTTAACTCCATCAGAAAAAATGGTTGGCGAGCATATGGAGGAAGCTTTTATTAAAGCCACAAGAAAAGTCATTGTCTCCACCTTCGCTTCAAATGTTAATCGTGTTCAACAAGTCGTTGATGCTGCACTCAAAACCAATAGAAAGCTTGCACTTCTAGGTAGAAGTATGGTGAATGTGGTTGATGTAGCTATTGAACGAGGCTATTTAACCATTCCTGAGGGTATGTTGATCGAACCTAGTCAAATAAATGAGCTCGCCCCGGAAAAGGTCGCTATATTATGTACTGGTAGTCAAGGAGAGCCACTAGCTGCACTTGCTCGACTTTCCACTTCAAATTATCGTGACGCAGAAATACTTGCAGGTGATACTGTCATATTAGCAGCTTCTCCAATACCTGGTAATGAACGGAATGTCTCGAAGATTATTGACAACTTGTTTACACTGGGGGCTAAAGTTATTTACGGTTCAGGAAGTTCTACAGGAATGCATGTTTCAGGACATGGTTATCAAGAAGATCTAAAGCTTATGCTTACATTAATAATGCCAAAGTATTTTATTCCCATACATGGTGAATATAGAATGTTACATCAACACCGTTTATTAGCTGAGTCGGTTGGAGTAGAAAAAGATCATACCTTTATCGTAAACCTGGGCGATGTGGTTGACATTGAAAACCAAGAAGCCCGTCAAACTAGAAAAGTGCATGCAGGTAACACATTTGTGGACGGAATTGGCGTGGGTGATATAGGTGATATTGTTCTAAGAGATCGAAAACAATTATCCGAAGACGGTATGCTTGTTATTGTGATTACCTTAAGTAAAGCTGATAAAAAAATCATTTCCGGACCAGACACAATTTCAAGAGGATTTGTTTATGCCCGAAACTCTGAAGACCTCTTAAAAGATGTTAACCGTCAAGTAGAACGAATCATTAAAGATCTACAAAGAGAAAGAGTTCACCAATGGAACGTCATGAAACAAAACATCAAAAAAACAATTGGTCAGCATTTATATAAGCAGACAAAAAGAAAACCTATGATACTTCCTATCATTATAGAAGTGTAAAAGCATAGCAGTTCGGGTGGTGCCTGGCACCACCCGATTTTTTGTAGATTGAAACCAACAAAAAAGAACAGTATCGCTACTGATCTTTTCCCAACATGGTGAAGTTCATATCAACGACTTCCATACACACCATATTTAATAATATCAATATATTCATCAAGTTCCGGCATCATTTTTTCTAGTATATCGTCAAATTCTACCTGTTTACTTTCAAAAAGATGAACATATTTTTTAGTAACAGAATCTAATGCAAGCATAGTTAATTCTATTATTTTTTCAGGTGAGGGTTGACCTTCTAATAATTGTTTATCTAACAGCTTCGCTAAAAATTCTCCACTATATTGATCAGTATTCTTTTGTAACAAATTCTGTAATTGTTCTTTTAATTCAACCGGTGGATGAAGAGTAGCACTTGTAACGAGTTTTGTTTCAATTAAAAAATTATATTGAATTCGTTGTTTAATGAGAACAACCTCTTTTATTCTTTCAAAAAAATCATCCGTCTTAACCTTTTTTATTTCTTCGATAATCTTATCTCCGATTAGCTGCCTGCAATAGTCAACAACATATAAATAAAGGTTTTTCTTACTTTTAAAATAATGAAAAAGAATTCCTTTTGATATACCAGCTTTTGAAGTAATTGTCTCAGTTGAGGTTTTTTCATAACCGGTTTTTGAAAACTCTTCGATACAGATTGTTAAAATCTTTTCTCTCTTTTCATCAGGTAATTTTTCAAATGCAGAATACAATGTGTACACCTCAAATTAATTACTATCATTTTGTCTGATTATACAGCAATATCCTTTCGATGATAAGCAACATAGCTTAACACAATCATTATAGTAGCTATAGCTAACATGATACATAGATAAAGTGGTTTAATTGATTGATTTGCAATAATGTCAGCAGCATCGATATATTTGAAGAAACTAAAATATTTGAGTCCTTCTAAGTTTTCGGTAATACCAGATACTACACTTAAAAAATATGATAAAAAAACCAAGCCTAATGAAACAGATGTGATTGTTCTAGCCTTTTTCATTGTCGTTGAAAGTAAGAATGATATAGCTGCAAATGTAATATGCAGTAGAAAAGTTGCTAAAACAAGTAATATAAACGTTTTCATTGACGGATCATCATCAGCAAATTGAAAGCCAATGAGAGAAATCGCCATAATGATTATATTTAACAGAGCAATATTTGTCATAACAGCTAGCCACTTTTCAGTCATAATTTGCATACGAGTAATCGGCTTTGATAATAAAAATTCAATTGTTTTTTCATTTTCTTCCTTAGCGACAATATTTGAAGCTAACATAACCGCAAAGATACTCCCAAATAACGTTGTCATAAAGTGAACTTGAACTCCATAAAATCCGAGTAAAGATCCATAATCAAGGCGATCCATTCCAAATGCTTGTTTAAAAGAATCCGGGTAAGCATTAAGCAATTCCTTCATTGTTTCTTGATCCTGAGTAAATTGAGGATAAATGCTAAGTGTCATTAAAATGATTCCACTTAATGCAATCCCCCAAATAATAAGTGATTTTAAGTTTTTCTTTAACTCCCGTTGATATATCATTTAAATTCCCTCCCTTTCCTACTCATAATAATGAATGAAAACTTCCTCTAAAGAAGGCTCTTCTATTAATAAATCTTTCACATGTAGTGTTGACATCTTATGAAGAAGTCTATTTATGTCGCCACTATACAAAAAGGTCCAATCATCACCGTTTTTTACTTTATTCATTCCCTCTATCTCTTCAATTGCTTGCTCATTTTCAGCTTGAATGGTAAGGCTTATTTTTTTTACATTATTTTTAAGTAACTTCTCAACTCGTTCTACTTTTAATAATTTACCTTCTTTAATAATCGCAACACGGTCACACATTTTCTGAACTTCACTTAAGATATGAGATGAAAAGAAAATGGTAGTTCCTTTATCCCTCTCAATCTTTAATAGTTCAAAGAAAGTATGTTGCATTAATGGATCTAAACCCCCTGTTGGTTCATCCAAAATAAGCAATTTTGGTTCGTGAAGAAGCGCTTGAATAATTCCAACTTTTTTTCTATTTCCAAACGATAGATCTTCTATTTTTTTATTAAGGTCTAAATGGAGTTTCTTTGCTAATTCCACTATTCGTTGATTATTTTTATATTGATGAAATTTAGCTGAATACTCAAGTAAATCTAAAGCTTTCATATCATCATAGTAGTGAACTTCAGATGGTAAATAACCAACATTTTTTCGAATCTCCCTCGAATCTTTTACACTATCTTTCCCAAAGATTTTGGCTGTTCCGCTTGTTGGATGAATAAAATTTAACAATGTTCGTATTGTGGTGCTTTTTCCTGCCCCATTTGGTCCAATAAAACCGAAAATTTCTCCTTCATTAATTGAAAGGGTAAGACCATCAATTCCTCTGTTTTTATTGTAGCTTTTGGTCAAATTATTTATCTCAATTATGTTCATATAACTTCCTCCTATCCGAGGTCATATTGACTAATCAGTCAATATCAGTTTAATCCACATTGACTGATTAGTCAATGTGTTACAAAGAAAAAATAACTACATCTTTCTCACTAAAACTCTTGCTTATATTTTTAATACCCTTTATAATATTACACTGTTTGTTGCAACATTTTTTATCATACATGAATAAAATGAGAAGACACCATTTTATATAGATTATGAGATTATGAAGCTATATAATTTTACAACCTCTATATACCCGCAAAATCCAATATGACTATGAAAGGAGAGAAAATGATGTTTACTAAACTATTAGAAGATGATCATCGTACTGATAACCCAGAAGAATTAAAAGAAGAGTTAGAGGATCTTGAATTTCAAGTTTTTAGAATGCAGGACAATTTAAAAGAAATTGCTAAAAAAAGCAAGGTACTAGGTGTTGATCAAACAAAAGATGATAAATTGGTTATCGTTTATACTCCAGAAGACGACCAATCCTGCAAAATTATGTTATGCGACTGTGAGACCTCTTATAAAGGTAAGTGGGATTTTTCAATACACGCAACTTATGTTGATGATGAAACGATCCACATTGGCGATATTAAAGGACCTGCAAATAAAGGCTATGGTTCCATATGTATGGACTACTTAAAAGAACTTGCAATTGAGCAAAACATCCCTAAAATTACAGGTGACATCGCAAAAAGAGATTGGGATCATGTTGACAGACTTGTTCATTTTTATGAAAAACATGATTTTCATGTTGAAATTAATTATGACCATAAATCTGGTGAAATTATGTGGTATAGATAAATAAATGGATCATTTTGAATCAGTTAACGTCTTCAACTGAATCAAAATGATCTATTTTTTTGTTTTTAACTTCCTCTTCCTCTTGACATACTCCCCTTTTACAAGGATGGAATAAAAGATTGTTAAAAAAACTTTTCAAAAATGAAACCTTTCTATATGATAGACCGTAGTACTAATTGTCACAAAAAGTGACTGCTTATTTTTAAAGGGAGGAACATACACCATGATTAAGAAATTATTTTCAGCCATGCTCGCTATCACCTTACTTTTCACTCCAATAAGTGGATTCTTAGTTGGAGATCATGTTACAACAGTAAGTGCGAAGGGCTACAAATCTGGTAAAAAATCGTTTAACTCAAATACAAACAGCCCGTCACTCATCAAAAAAGATGATACTCAGCAAAAATCCTCTACAACAACAAAAAGTAACACTACTACAAAACCAAAAGCCGGTAGTTTAATGAAAGGTTTATTTTTAGGTGGGTTAGCTGGTTTATTACTTGGGGGATTGTTAAGTAATCTTGGAATTTTAGGTTCATTAATTGGCCTAGCTATTAATATTCTAGCCATTATTGCCGTTATTTTTATTATCCGAAAAGTATTTGCTTACTTTATAAATAAAAATAAGCGTAAACACAAGGAAGATACAATATGGGGCAAATAAAGCTTTCTGAGCAAAACATTGTAAATGCCTTATGTTTACACATTGCTCATAAAAGACAAATAAAACCTCAAGAGGTTGAGATCGAACTATTATATGATGATGATTATGGTTTTTCAGCTGAAGCATATATACATGACCGAAAGCAAATATTGATTACAGCCAATTTGATAGAGGCCATACGTTTTTGGTTAGAAACAGAAATGAATATAGATCCTTTTGCTGCTGCAATAGAACTAGTATTAGATGAAGATGAGGGAATAATTTCATTGATTAACTAACAAACCGAGTGGTTGAAAGCCACTCGGTTTTTATTTTCACATGAATCTTCGTTATAATTGTTATGATTGCACGCTAAAATTAAAGGAGATAGTAAAGCATTAGATCCCCAAGGGTACTATTTATCGGTTCTATTATTACAGATATTGTACTAATCATTTACCTTTTAACGTTAATTGATGAAATCGGTTTAGGATTTGTCCTTTTATTATCTGCTCTTCTGCTAGGCGGAACATTTATCACCTATAAATTTATGACTAAGATATAAATTTATAGGTAAGTTATGAAGAGTTCTCTTTCAGTTTTAGGAAAGAGAACTCTTTTAGTTTAGATGAAATCTAAAACCATTCACCTTTTGCGACCTTAACGACATTTCCTCCAACATGAATATTATAGTTTCCTTCTCTTTCTTCTGCTCGAATATGAAGCAAAGATTCTCTTTGAATCTCGTACCCCTGCTCAACTTTAATATCTAATGAGTTTGTTTGAAAATATTGATGTTTTAGCAAGTAACCTGCCAAACAACCAGTAGCACTTCCTGTTGCAGGATCTTCGGGTATACCGAAAACATCAACAAACACTCTTGCATTTAGGTGATGTTCTTTATGGTAGGTTTCTTTACTGAAAACAAGAATGGCTTTCGCTCTAGTTTTTTCGGTTAATTCGAGTAGTTTTTCTTGATTAATTTTGGCTTTTTTCACTTCAGTTAACCCTTTTAACGGAACAATAATAAAGGGGAGTCCTGTTGATACATCCTCAATGAGATAGTTGTCATCAAAATCAGCTACATCCAAGTTAAGTACCTCACTCAATTGTTCATATGTAAACGTTTGAGCAAAGCTCGGCTCATTTTGTTTCATCCAAAGTAGTTCAGATTTATCAAAAGAAACAGGGATATCTCCGACCTTTAACTTTAGTACAACTTCTTGTTCAAGTTCTTCCATAATCTCATTGCGAATGATGTAAGAAGTTCCCAATGTTGGATGTCCTGCAAACGGCACTTCTTCATTAGGTGTGAAAATTCTTACGCAGTATCCTCCATCCATTTTTTCATCAGTTTCAATAAAAGTTGTTTCTGAGAAATTTGTTTCCTTCGCAATTTTCTGCATTTCCTCACTGGACAAGTCCCCTACATTCCGAAAAACTGCCAACTGATTTCCTTTATATTTTTCTTCAGCAAAAACATCAACAACATAATAGATCACGCTTCTGTCAACTCCGATTGAACATAATGATAAAGTAGGCTTGAAGTATGCTCCAAAGATGAAATATGTGTTCTTTCAAACGCATGTGAAGCATCAATTCCTGGTCCGATTAATCCATGAATAAGATCATGTCCTGATCGTATCGCAGCAGAAGCATCAGATCCATAATATGGATAAATATCAACTTTATATTTAATTTGATTTTGTTTTGCTAACTCAATTAATTTTTTCCGAAGACCAAAATGATAAGGTCCACTTGAATCTTTTGCACAGATTGAAACTGTAAATTCATCTGTTTCTTGGCCATCCCCAATTGCACCCATATCCACAGCTAAATATTCAACTGTTTCACTAGCTATATTCGAATTTCCACCGTATCCAATTTCCTCATTATTCGAAATAAGGAAATGAGTTGTATAAGGCAGTTTAATATGTTCCATTATTATTCTTTTAATTAGTTGCAATAAAAGCGCCACACTTGCTTTATCATCTAAATGACGAGACTTAATGAATCCGCTAGGTGTTACCTCTACTCTTGGATAAAATGAAATAAAATCGCCAACTTCAATACCAAGATTTCTTACATCATCTGCATTATGTACTTCCTCATCTATCCTTACTTCAATATTCTTTTGATTTCTTTCTAGCTTACCAGCATCCTTATAAACATGGACAGAAGTTTGATGCATAAGGATTGTTCCAGTATAGGTTTTCCCAGTAGTTGTTTCAATCTGACAATATTCACCTTCTATAGAGTTATAGTTAAAACCGCCTATTAAATCAATCATTAATCTGCCATTAGATTTAATGTTTTTTACAATAGCACCTAGGGTGTCTACATGAGCCGTTAACATCCTATGTTGTGAATTGTTTTTTCCTGGTATGGTTACCAGCAATCCGCCTTTGTTATTTCTTATCATTTGTACATTCAAAGACTTTAAATACTCCTCAACAAATGAAATGACTTTAGCTGTATTCCCAGAAGGGCTTGGTATTTCAACTAGTTGTTTAATTAACTGAATTGTATCATTCATCGTTCGTTCTCCTTTTTATGGGTGTTATTATAATACGATTGTAACTTAGTTAAGAAACAAATAAAACTCGCATAAGGCAAGTCCTAGTTTACTTTTAATAATATTCCTCTTAACCTAGGATAATTTATTATTAATTGGGAAACTTAACGTTAGTTTTTTAACATATTTTTATTAGGAGGGAAGGAAATATGGATTTACATATTAATATGGAATTTGAATTAAGAGGAAATTTCATACCAAACATTAGCAACTCTGAAAGATTAAGAATTATTGACATTTCTAACGACAGTGTTGTAATACAAATGAACAATTCAAAAAGAAGAGGGATTTTCCCTTTAGACAGTTTCCATTATTGGGTTAAAAGAAAATCGCTTATTTTTATAGAGCAAGAGAAAAAAACATCGTAAAGACAATTAACCTTGTTTCTAATAATGGAAGCGAGGTTTTTTAGATTTTAAGATGATCCATTCTTAAAGTAATTTGATAACCTATTACCTAGTGTAAAATTCTAATTTATGTAGTATCTTTTTAATAAAGAGGATCTGACTAACTCAGACCCTCTCCCTTTGACGATCTTATAACCAAGCAGCACCAACGATAATTAGTAAAATGAACAATACAACGATTAACGCGAAGCCTCTACCTGCACCGTAGCCATAACCTGTTCCACATCCTGCACCATAACCGCCAAATCCTGCGCCATAGCCATAACCGTATCCGTAACCCATTCTAAATTCCTCCTTCTAAATATTTATAGAAACGATTTTTTTACGAATCAATTTTTAGTAACCAACGTAAGCAGAGCCTACAATAATTAGTAGGATGAATAACACAACGATTAACGCAAAGCCACCACCGTAGCCATAGCCTGGAGTTGCACCACTCATTAACAACACCTCCCTTTCGTTGTACTATTACAATATGTATCTGGGGACTTGTCTGTAAGGGCACCCGCACAGTTCTTCAAAAAAACTTTTAAATAATTATTTTTATCTAAAGAAACCCCTCTGAGAAGTTTTTGTTTGCTAATTTGTCAGAAATGGTTTATGACTGAAGAATGCATTCAATGCTAAAATGAGTAACAGAAATAACTAAATAAAGGATGTTTTGATATGAAGATCATAATGCTATCGCTACTCAGTTTATTATTAATTTTTCCTTTAGCAGTTTCAGCACATACAACTGTTAAAACTTCAACTCCAACTGAGGGTGAGGAAATCACGCAAGAACTAACAGAGCTTTTTATTGAATTTGCAGGAGAGATTGAAGACCAAAGTACATTGACCTTAACAAAAGAAAATGAAGAGCAATCCTTTGATACTGTAACAGTTCAAGGTAGTAAGCTAATTGGGACATTAAATAGTCCACTTACAAATGGAAGCTATGTGTTATCTTGGAAGATTGCAGCAAAGGATGGTCACATACTTACAGGAGAAATTCCCTTTACTGTAAATCTCCCAGCTACAGAAGAAAGTAATACTACAAATGGAGAATCTGATAAGGAAGCTGAAGCACCATCTGTTGAAGGGTCAAATCAAAATGACAATGAAAAAGCTTCATCAGTTGAAGAAGAGCAAGCTTCACCTGAAACTGAAACAAGCGTTGAAGAAACAACAAATAACTCTTCTTTCGTCACTATTTCAGTTATTATCTTAATAATTATATTAATTAGCGGGGTATGGATCTTATTTCGTAAAAAGAGGTAAATGATGAGTCAACTAATTCCAGTAACTGAATATGTATCGTATATGCTTTTTTCCTTTTTAGTTGGACATGTTGTATTACAATTTGTTCCACAAACACACAAACCTGTTATAACCGTAACTAAACAAAGCTTACTATTAGCTGTATTAGGAATTATTGTTTTAACTTTTCTTCCTGTATTACAAGTTATTTTATTTTTTTCTCCTGATGGGTTAATAAGCTTAACTTCCTATTCGATATTAACTGAGTTTCAGGTTGGCATCGCTTGGTTGTACGGAAGCTTCTTTGCAGTTTTATTGTGGATGACTCTTTATGTTGAGGGCTCTAAATATATTCAAGCATTTTTCTTACTATTAATGATCTTCTCAGTAGGCTATGCTAGCCATTCTTCAACACTTAATCTTTGGCCTGGATTATTTTCACACGCTATTCATTTTTTAATGATCACGATGTGGGTTGGTGTGCTATTACATGTTGGATGGCTTTCTAAAGAAGTTAAAGATTGGCATTTGTTTTTAAAATGGTTTACCCCTTTTTCTGTAATTCTGTTTTTCACAGTAACTATAACAGGCATTTTCCTTATGTTTTTTGTTGTTGAGCCAAGAGATTACGCCAATTCATGGGTACTCACCTATGGACAGATGTTACTTTTAAAACATTTAAGTATTATTCCTATTCTTGCTTTTGCATTAATAAATGGATTTTTAGCAAGAAAAACAAAAACAAATGATCAATTTAACCCCATAAAATGGGTACAATCAGAGACAATTATCTTAATGGTTGTATTTTTCATCACAGGTGTATTGGGAACATTACCTCCCCCACACCAAGTAAACGCGACATTAATTCAAGAAGGACCAGCACCATGGATAGAGTACTTAATTGGACAAAACATTACCGCTCCATTCATTGTACAACTTTCCTTTCATCTAGAAGCTGTCATTTTACTTATAATTGGAGTCATCTTTATCGGGTTGCTTCTTATTAGCTTTTATAAAAAGATGTCTCCGTTTATTGCTTTAGCTTTCGGAATAGTCTTTATTATTTCTACCTATCTAGGGCTAATGTTTTCGATTCTTATTAAATAAGAAAATTTTAGACCACAAAATATAAAAAGACGAACCATTTTAAACTTGGTTCGCCTTTTTATTATCCTACAATTTTCTTTTGATCTGTTCTTGCAACAGTAATACCTGTTGTTTCTTCAAAATTATATAAACTTGTTGGTAAATCTGTAAATCGTTCTAATTCATTGTAAGCAGGAATTCCGTGGTAAGACATGTCTAATCCTTCCTCTTCTTCCTCTAGTGTAGCACGTAAGCCAACAGTTACCTCTGAAATTTTCGCTATTGCTGCACCACCAATCAACCCCCAGACCGCTACAACAACTGCACCTAATAGTTGAACGCCTAATAAAGAAACTTGGCCTGTTGTAAATAATCCGGCTGTTGTATCAAACAAACCAACGGCAATAGTTCCAAATAAACCATTAAAACCATGTACCGCAACCGCTCCAACTGGATCATCAATTTTGAGATTATCAATTAGTAATGTTGCATAAATAACAATTACACCACTAATTGCTCCGATGATAATCGCACTCCAATGATTAACAAAGGCACAGCCAGCTGTAATAGCAACTAAACCAGATAGTACACCGTTAATTGTCATGCTCGGATCAGCTTTTCCAAATTTATTCATTGTTAATAATAATGTAACTGTTCCACCACTTGCCCCCGCTAACATTGTATTAATTGCTATGGATGCTAAAGATGTATTAGAAGCATCTAATGTACTACCACTATTAAAGGCAAACCAACCAAACCATAAAATAAACGCACCACTCGATGCTAACGGAATATTACTTGGTGCAAATACGTTGACGCTCCCATCAGAATTAAACCTTCCTTTTCTCGGACCTAAAATCTTAGCCATTGCTAATGCAGCAAAGCCTCCAACTGCGTGAATTGTAGCGGAGCCTGCAAAATCCTTCATTCCAAGCTGAGCTAACCACCCTTCACCATTCCAGATCCAATGACCTGACAATGGGTAAATGATTAACGTAATAAGTGCAGCTGCTACAATATATGCTTTAAAATTCATACGTTCAGCTACAGCACCAGAAATAATCGAAATACATGCAACAGCAAACCCCATTTGAAAAAGAACAAATGCTTCACTTGGTAATTCTATTCCTAAAGAAATTTTCTCAGGACTTCCAAATAAACTTGTTCCTATAAACCCAAATGCACTATCTCCAAACATGATGGCAAAACCAAAAACCCAGAACGCTAAAGCCCCAATTGTTAAGTCAACAAAAATTTTCATCGTTACATTAACAGCATTTTTTGTACGAACTAAACCAGCCTCTAATAAGCTAAATCCACCTTCCATAAATAAAACCATTGCTGCCGCTATAACAATCCAAACAGTATTTAAATGAATAAGCTCCATTGATTACATTCCCTCCTTAGCGGGAAACTCTCTTATAGTTAAATCATCAATTGAAACATCCGGTTCACCTGTGCGAATATTATAGGCTTCTAGAATAGGATATACATAGATTTTGCCATCACCATCTTCACCTGTTTGCGCAGATGAAATAATTGTTTTTATAGTTGGTTCCACCATATGATCAGATAATACAATCTCAAGTTTGATTTTTGGGTGCAACGTCACATTATAATTTTTGCCACGATAAACTCCCTTTGTATCTCTTTGCTTCCCTCTTCCTACAACTTGAGAAACTGTAAATCCAGTAATTCCTAAGTTCTTTAATCCCTTTATTGCTTCAGAAATTTTCTGTGGTCTTATTATCGCTTCTATCTTCTTCATCAATATCACCCTAATTATCTGTTAGATTTTCTAACATTGTATGTTATTGATTATAACATCGATAACTTAAGAGTCAATACTTAAAAAATAAAAGTTTTCAGATAAATTCAGCACTACTATACATTCACTAAAAATCAAAATACACCTCTTATACTGAATAGGA
Organism: Metabacillus sp. B2-18; assembly: GCF_021117275.1. Lineage (NCBI taxonomy): Bacteria > Bacillati > Bacillota > Bacilli > Caryophanales > Bacillaceae > Metabacillus > Metabacillus sp. B2-18. The sequence continues at coordinate 1,501,551 of NZ_CP088245.1, read as the reverse complement.
TAGATCGAACTTGTTTATCCTAACAATGAAGGAGGTGTTTTATAATGGCACTAGACGTATTATGTGAAGTAAGCAGCTGTGTTCATAACATCAAAAATGAAAACAAATGTGGTGCATCTCAAATTTATGTAGTAAATCATAAAGAAAAGAATGCATCAAGCAGTGGAGAAACTGATTGTAAAACATTTGAACCAACTGATCTTTAATATGTATTTCGAGGCAACCATGACCGTGGTTGTCTCTTTTCACTACTATTATTGAAAATAATTATCATTATTATTCATCATCGGTAAAAAAACTTTTCCAGCAATAAAAAAAGCCAACATCATAAGACATTGACTAACCTTCTATATTAACTTTTGCTTCTTTAACGCTTACTACGTTATATAAACCACCTTCTGAGTTTACAATGTATTCTGGCTTTGGTTTACCTCTATTGGCTTTATGACCGGCGATATGAGCCTCACTTTTTTCCCATTGCTTCCAATATTCCTCTGATTTCCAACGAATCTGGACCATTACCTCTTCTTCACCACGTCTGACTTTTTTCACCATTACTGTTGCATCAATAAAGCCCTCTTGCTCTTCAATAATACCAGGCTTACTAAATCGATCAACAACTTGGGCTGAATTTCCCTCTGTGACTGTAATCTTTTTCACTTGAACAAACATGTAACCTCTCCAATCAATTATTTTTTGTTCTACTAATATTATAAGCGATAATGATTATCATTGTCTATTATTAAGTGGATATTTCAAATAGAATAATGAAGAAAAGGAAAGAAAGCCAATTCTTGCTCAAATGAAAAAGAAGTGACCGATTTCGGTCACTTCTTTTTCACTTATCTTGTCTGCCCATTACCCGACATCATAAATTTCACTGTTGTTAAAGCCGGTAATCCCATTGGTCCACGCGCATGGAGCTTTTGAGTGGAAATACCGATCTCAGCGCCAAACCCTAAAGCTCCACCGTCAGTAAAGCGAGTAGACGCATTGTGATAAAGAGCTGAAGCATCTACTAAGCTCATAAATGTTTTGGCTGTTTCTTTGTTTTCAGTTACAATCGCCTCTGAATGTTTTGTACCGTATTCTTCAATATGATCAATTGCTTCTTCAACGTTACTAACTGTTTTAACAGCTAAGTCCAAGCTTAAATATTCATTTGCCCAGTCTTCTTCGTTTGCAAGTACCGAGTTAGGGATATAGGTTAAAGCTGTTTCATCTCCATGGACTGTAATTCCATTCTCCTGCAGAGTTTTCACAAGGATATCTCGGTTCTTTTCTAGCCAATACTCGTGAATAATAGCCGTTTCTAACGCGTTACATACAGCTGGACGGTCCGTTTTTGCATTAACAAGAATGTTTAATGCTTTTTCAACATCTGCTTCAACATCAATATATAAGTGGCAGTTTCCGACACCTGTTTCAAGTACTGGAACAGTAGCATTATTTACAACTGCATTTATTAGTGAACCCCCACCCCTTGGAATTAACACATCAATATGTTCTTTCATAGTGAACAGTTGTTGTGTTGCTTCACGGTCTGTGCTGGCAATAAATTGTACAGCTTCTTGTGGGATTTTTGTTTCTTTTAATGCCTCATGCATAACCTGCACGATTGCTTTGTTTGATGATAAAGCAGATGATCCGCCTTTTAATACAATGGCATTTCCGGATTTAAGAGCAAGACCTGTTGCATCTACTGTGACATTTGGTCGCGCTTCATAGATCATACCGATAACACCTAATGGCACAGTTACCTTTTCAACTAATAATCCATTTTCAAGAGTCCAATTTGAAAGAATTTTTCCTGTCGGATCTTCTAACTTTGCTACTTGACGCAAGCCTTCAGCAAAATCATAGATACGTTCCTTTGAAAGGGCAAGGCGGTCCATATATGCTGCATCAAAGCCTTTTTCACGGCCTGCTTGTAGATCAAGCTCATTTGCTTCAAGAATAACTTGTGTGTTTTTATCTAAAGTGTCAGCTAAAATGTGTAATGCTTCATTTTTTTCTTTAGTTGATAATAAACTTAATTTTTTTGCGGCTTTTTTTGCGGCAATTGCTTGTGATTCGACGTTTGGTTGTTCTTTTGTTACAGACATCTAATTCCTCCTTTTTATACTCCTACAGGTAACGATAATTCAAGTTCACATACTAGATCATCAAAATGGACAACCTCTTGCTTTTTCACACCTTCGTCTGACGCCTTTGTCATTTTTTCTAGATCTTCTGTTGAAAAGTTGACCACGCCAAGACCAATTCTTTCTCCTTTATGATCAATTATTCGAATAACAGCACCCTTCTCAAACTGTCCTTCTACTTTTTCAATATCCGATGAGTAAATACTATGTTTGTGATCAACAATGGACGTTCTAACATTTTTGTTAATGGTAACTTCACCTTCAGGACCTGAGTGAAAGGCAATCCATTGTTTTTTCTGATTTAAATTCACCGTCTCATTTGTTACTTCAAAATAAGTGCCCTTTGCTTCCCCGCGAACAGCATCTCCTAGAATATTTGGTAAGCTTGCTTTACCTAGAAAAGTAGAAATCCCTGAAGCCATAGCAATTTTAACAGCATCGATTTTGGATCTCATCCCACCTGTTCCAACATTGCTGCCTGACTCCCCAGCTCCCTCTTCGATTTCAGGAGTAATTTCATATACTTTCTCAAGTAATTTTGCTTCTTCATTTTTTCGAGGATCTGAATCGTATAAACCATCTATATCAGATAAAATCATTAATTGATCTGCTTCCACTAAGCCAGCAACTTTTGCAGACAATGTATCATTATCACCAAACTTTAAGCGATCAACTGTTACGGTATCATTTTCATTAACAATTGGAATAATGCCACGTTCTAATAAAACATTTAGTGTATTTCGTACATTGTTGTAGCGTTTTTCATCCGAAAAATCACTTCGTGTAATTAAGATTTGTGATGCCACATACCCGTGTGATAGAAAGATCTCTGAATATGCCTCAATTAATAATCCTTGCCCAATTGAAGCAGCAGCTTGCTTTTCAGGTAAAGATGTTGGACGGTCAATACAACCTAGCTTACGATAGCCTGCTGCAACAGCACCTGAAGAAACAAAGACAATTTCATGTCCTTCGTCCTTTAGTAAGGCAATTTCATCAGCTAATTTCTCTAGTTTACGTCGACTAATTTCCCCGTGTCGACTTGTTAAAGAACTGCTTCCTACTTTTATTACAACCCGTTTTTTTTCGTTGTCTAGGGTCGTCATGATATCACTCCTGAGTCGTATTTATCTCTCTCAAATTCTTTGTTTCTCTCTATTAGTCTTTCATTTTCGTAAACAAAATCTCATTTATTTTGATAAGCTAACTAGTAAACTCTCTTGAATCTGTTCACTAATTTCTTTTGAACGTTTTGCTGCATGCTCAACTGCCTTCGCAATGGCTTTACCCCCACCATTTTCATCCAATGCGTTTAATCCAGCTGCTGTTGTACCGTTTGGTGAAGTAACTTTTTCTCTTAGTACAGTAGGCGTGTAATCTTGCTCTTGAACCATTTTGGCTGCACCAACAATCGTTTGAGCAATGATTTCTCTTGTTGTTTCCAAGTCAAAGCCTGCTTGTGATCCTTGCTTTTCCATATGCTCCATCAAATAATAGAAATAAGCTGGGCCGCTTCCTGCTAGACCAGTAAAGATATCCATATCTTTTTCTTCTATTGTATAAACTTCACCGATGCAACCTAATAAATCTTGAGTTAGTCGAACATTGTTTTCTGATGTTTCATGACCTGGGGATATGGCAGTAGCTGACTCACCGATCGCACTTGACGTATTCGGCATTACTCGAACTACTTGCTGGCCATTATGAAGGTTTTTTTCAAGATATGTTGTTGTAATTCCAGCTAGAACTGATAATATGAGTTGATTTGGTTTGATATGATCTTTAATACCCTTTAATGCTGTATCAACATCTTTTGGCTTCATTGCCAATATAAAGACATCTATTTGGTCAAACGGTAAATCTTTAAGTTTGATTCCTTTGATACCATAATTTTCGTTTAGTGCAGATAACCGTTCTTCATTGGAACGATTTGTCGCAATGATATTTTCTGTTGGAAATTCAGATTTGACTAATCCTGATATCATAGCTTCTGCCATCGAACCTGCGCCTAAAAATGCAACTGTCTTATCGTGTAGCATCTCATCTCTCCAATATCGTTCGTATTTTTGTTCGTATTTTTAACTCACGATTTAATACTAACATGATGATTTTCATAATCAAGGTCTTAGAGAAATGTTGTGAGTATTTCTTCCAATTAGTTAGTGTAAGCGTTACCATCAATAGGTAATTACTCTTAAAAGCTTCTCAGACGACTTTAACGCTTCTTATCCGTTTATTTAAGGATTTGTTTTGAGTTATTATTCGAAATTTTTATGATATTCACCCATCAGCCTAAATGTGTAAACTTTCTTTGAAAATCTGTATGGTTTATATGTAAACCTTTTATTTTTCCTTTAGTTGTTATACAATTCCAATTATGTACATAAGATATGTCCTTCTATAGGGACGAAAGGGGTATACAAAATGAAAAAATATTTATTAACGGTTTTAATCGGGTTGCTTTCACTCTCTCTTGTAGCGTGTAATAACGATGAGGAAAAAGCTAGTGAAGAAACTAACACATCTGAAAAAGCAACAGAAGAAACAGCTGATGTAGATGCTGAGGAAATGCAAAAAAAGCTTGAAGCTCAAAAAGTGGAAGAAGGAAAAGTTGTTGCTATTGTAAATGGTGAGGAAATCAAAGGAAATCAATATAATGACGCCTTAAGTATTTCTCAAATGCAATTTTCACAATTAGGACAAGACTTAACAACAGATGATATGGCAAAGCAAATTAAAGACTATACGCTTGAAAGTCTTGTTGGACAAACATTATTATTACAAGAAATCGACAAAAAAGGCTATGAAGCTTCAGAAGAAGAAATTAACAAACAGTTAGAAACTTTAAAAGCTAGCTATAAAACCGAAGAAGAATTTGAGGAAGCGTTAAAAACGAATAACTTAACCTTGGACAAGCTAAAAGAACAAATTGAAGATACGGTAAAATATGATCAATTTGTTAAAAATGATTTGAAGGTAGAAGAAGTAAAAGATGAAGAAATAAAAGAATATTATGATTCAATGGTAAGTTCAGCTGGTGAATCTGAGGAAACTCCAAAATTCGAGGATGTAAAAGATACTTTAAAAGCGAATCTTGCACAACAAAAAACACAAGAAAAAGTAGCTACAAAAGTGGAAGAACTTCGTAAAGCAGCTGACGTTGAATTAAAAATTTAATTGCTAAGAGATGTGAATCCCACATCTCTTTTTTATTTATTTTATTTGGTGTTATAAAATGAATTATTATGAACATAATATAATTGGACTTGTAGCTCAAGTGGTTAGAGCAGTCAACAGTTTTGTCGTAAATTGTTGTACATCTTGTGGGTTCAAATCCCACCAAGTCCTTTTTCAGTTACACTAGGGGTTATGGTAAAACAGCTTTCTTGGATTCTCTCTTATGATGTGTTTAAAACACTATATTATAAAAGCGTACTCCTCAATAAACTAAGGAGTACGCCATTATAAAGTTACTCTTTAATATTCACAAATATATCTTCAGCCTCAGGTTCTGTAGTAATTAAACCTGCTTCCTTCATCCAGCTTATTGTGCTTTCCCATTGCTCTTGGTCCTGACTTCCAAATCCATTCTCAGATTTCATCAGTGGCAATAATATTTCTAAGCTTTCTGTTTCCACTTCTTTTACTAAAGGAAAGTTTGCTTCATCTTGATTATTTAGAAGAATTTCTAAAGCTTCTTCAGAATGTTCTGCTGTAAATTCATAGCCTTTTGTAGCAACACGCCAAAAGGCTGCAATACTTTCTTGTTCTTCTTCCCATGTTTTATCACTTGTTACTGCAACTAACTCATAATAACTAGGAACTCCATATTCTGTCGGGTTAATATTTCGTGTGTTGTGTCCCTCATAAGCTAATACAGGTACTTCATGGTTTATATATGCCCCAATAACAGCATCTACTTTTTCACTAACAATAGAAGAGCCTAATTCAAAGCCAACATCTATCATTTCAACATTTTCAGGGTTTCCACCATCAGCTTTAACCATAGACTGAATTAATGATTCATTTAGCGGAATACCAGGAAATCCGACTGTTTTTCCTTCAAAATCCTTTGGAGATTGAATGTCACTTTCTTCCATAAAAATAACTCTGTTTAATGGTGAACGGACAATAGCACCAACTGATTTTATCTTAACATCTTGATTGGCACGAGCAATAATAACATCTGGTTGATACGATATGCCAAGCGTGATTTTCCCTGCAGCTGCCAAGTTGATCGGATCTGTTGGATTAGCAGGAAATTGAATATCAACATTTAATCCTTCGTCTTCAAAGTATCCTTTTTCCTTTGCAATATATAAAAAGCTATGTACAGCATTAGGATACCAATCAAGCATAATACTAACATCCTTTAGATCTTTCGTTTCTTCATTTGCTTCTGTTGATGTGCTGTTGTTAGTACCACAAGCTGTAATTAATCCAAATACTAAACATAGGCACATTAATAATAACTTCTTCATTCTGTTTTCCTCCATTTTAATGTTTTTTTCTCTAATGAACTTACGATGACAAATAATAATATACCAACTGCAGATAATATGATAATTGGTGCAAAAACCCCTGCTCCATCAAACTGAGTCATCATTCTTCTGCTAAAATACCCCAACCCAGCTTGAGCACCGATCCATTCGCCAATTGCAGCACCGATTACGCTTAGCGTTACAGCCACTTTCAATCCAGAGAAAAAATAAGATGCACTTCCAGGTACTTGCAGTTTAAAGAAAATGTCTTTTTTTGTTGCTCCCATGGTTCGCAAAAGATCTTTATATTCCTTAGTTGTTGCACGAAGGCCATCATACGTATTTACTGTTATTGGAAAAAAGGTGATAAGCACAGTTACAACAACTTTACTCCAAATCGTATAGCCGAACCATAAAACAAAAATCGGTGCCAATGCGATAATTGGAATTGTTTGTGACGATATCATAAGAGGATAGAAGGTTTTTTCTACTGTTTTATTTATGTTCATCCATACAGCTAGCCCCACCCCAAATAAAATAGAAAGGGAGAGTCCAATCAAGATAATAAGAAATGTAGCAGGTAAGTGTTCTAAAAACAAAGGTACTCTTAATTCCCATATCTTTAAAACAACATCAGTTGGTGTTGGCAGAATGAATCCCATATTCAAAAGCCTTGCACCAATTTCCCAAACAACGAGAAGTAAAATAGTTAACGTACTGGATGCACCATATTTTTTAAAAATACTCATGTTTTCATCCTCGTTCGTAAGTCTTCAAGCAACTCATCTTTTAAAGAGATTACCTCTGGCCGGTTTAAATCTTTTAAGATTCTAGGGCGTTCTAGTGGAACTATAATTTCTTTCAAGGTCGTTACAGGAGTTTCTGTAAATAGAAGAATACGATCAGATAAAAACAATGCCTCATTAACATCATGAGTTATGAAAACAATTGTTTCTTTTCTTTTTTGCCATTGTGAGAGTAGCCATTCCTGTAACGATAATCTAGTGATAGCATCTAAAGCACTAAACGGTTCATCCAGAAGGAGAATATTTGACCCGCTTAATATTGTTCTTAAAAACGAGACCCTCTGCCGCATTCCTCCAGATAATTCACCAGGATAGCAATCCTCTACACCTTTCAACCCAAACTCTTCTAATAATTCACTAACCTTTTGAAGAGACAGGTGTTTTTTTACTCCTTTTATCTCTAATGGAAGTAATGCATTTTCAATAATTGTGCGCCAAGGCAAAAGTAAATCCTGCTGAGGCATATACCCTACTTGCCCAAGTCGATTTATGGCTAGTTGATTCTTCAGGAAAATTTCTCCCTCTGAAGGCTGCTCCAACCCTGTTATTAGCTTAAATAATGTACTTTTTCCTGAACCACTTGGTCCAATAATGCTTATAAATTCTCCTTCACGAATATGTAGATTCATATTTTTCAAGATAGGTTCTCCACTAGGGTGCTCCCTATATTGAAAGGTTATATTTTTAAATTCAAGAATTGATTTATCCATTTGTTGGCCACATCATTTCGTGGTAGGCCATTTCCCAAAACATGTACTCGAATCTAGTTGTATTTAGAAAGATTTCTTCTAATTTCACTAATTCTGATTCTGGTTTACCATCTGAGAGTTCATCAATTAACTCAATACACCATGTAGCTAGTTGACCAAATTCATCAGATGAATACATCGAAATCCATTCTCCATAAAATTCATGTTCGCTTGCACCATCTATTTTCTTTAAATCTTTACCAATTTCCCAATAACTCCACATACATGGAAGTAAAGCAGATACCAATTCGGCAAGTGTTCCATTTTGACTAACATGAAGCATGTAGTGAGTATAGGCTAGAGTTGTTGGAGAAGGTTTAGCTTCTTCAAGCTCATCTACAGTAATCTTGAATTTTTTGGCATATTGTCGATGTAGCTCCATCTCTTCATTTAAAGTAGAATTCAGTAATGCTGCAAATTTACCCATTGTGTTTAAATCTGTAGCTTTCACAGCACCTAGGGCAAATACTTTTGCATATTCAATCAAATACAAATAATCCTGTATCATGTAAAACCGAAATTTATCTTTTTCAAGAGTTCCATTCCCCATTCCCTTAACGAATGGATGATTATGATTACTTTCCCAGATCGGTAGAACCTTTTCGTACAGCCTTTGACTAAATTTCATTTATTTTCCCCTACTTTCTATTATTTAAAGTGTAATAACTAATCAACAGTTTGGTCACTCTTCTTTGAATGACACCATTTATAGATGAAAGCTAAAATGACCTTTGTGTACTCGACAAGTTCTTGAATGGATAGTTGTTCGTTTACTGCATGTGCATGTTGTAATTTTCCAGGTCCATATATGACGGTTGGAATTCCTGCGTCTCCTAACCATCCTCCGTCGGTTACGGTTGGTGAAACATCAACCATAGCTTGTGTTGATAAAAGCTGTTCATGGGTTGAGGCTAAACCTTTCACCCCAGGATGATTTTGATCTATCTCTAATGACGGAAAAATCTCGCCCCGATCAACGATCATTGATTTTCCTCCCCATTCAAATGTTGGAGGATTCTCTCTTAGCCAAGGATCTGCATGAGCAACATGGAGAATATGCTCTTCAATTTCTTTTATAATTTGCTCATGTGTTTCATTTGGATAATAATGAACAGTAATCCATAAACGGCATTCATCAGCAATAAATGCAGCATGTCTTCCTCCTTCAATTACTGCTGGATTTATTGTATTTGTACCAGGAGGATATCCAGGATAGCTTTTCGAAATTGCCCAATGCCTTTCAAGGTCTTGTAATCCATGAATAATATTTGTCATTTTTTCGATAGCACTGGCAGCAAAAAGTTTTCCGCCGGCATGTATCATTTGCCTTCTCGTTGCGTCATGATACGTTTTGTCACTCTTTACAGTGATCCAACCAGTAATAACGCCCCCTTGCCCTTGAATATGTAAATCACTTGTATCCACCACAACAGCAAAATCTGCTTTATATCCTTTTTTACAACATTCAAGAGTCCCAGCTTCCCCAACTTCTTCACCTATCACAGATTGTAAAATCAAATCACCAGGAAGGGTAATACCATGTTCGTGTATTAACTGAATAGCAAATAATGCACCAGCTAATCCACCCTTCATATCAGCTGCACCACGCCCAATAATCACACCATCTTTCACAACAGGGATAAACGGATCAACATCCCATTTTTCATCCTCACTAACTTCGGCCACATCTATATGACCGTTAATAATCAAGCTGTTATATAGATCGGGTTCCTTCCCTTTTAACACACCAACAACATTAGGATCGTTTGGATACACATCCCACAGATCAATGGTAAAACCTTTCTCTTCTAAAAACTCTGCAATAAATTGTTGTGCTTCATTTGTATTTCTAGCAGGTGGTGCAGGTGTTTTATATTCAATTAATCTTTTTAATAAGGAAACCAAATCCTCCTTGCGTTCATCAACGATATTAATTAACCGTTCTATTGGAATAGACAATGTTTTTCCCTCCTTTTTTAAAAATGCAGTAAAATAAAAAAACCACTTCTTTTTTAAGAAAAGAAGTGGTTTGAATCGAATAATGGTATAAAAATTAGTTATACTGCTACTAATTATAGCCAAATTTCGTTAAAGTCTATTTATTCAAACACCTCTTCCCTCCGCTAGTATTATCTAGATCAGGTAATAAGGGTCAAGGCGCACTGCCTCTCTCAGCTTAAAGCTCCCCTAGTGGTGAAAATCTATCGTATATGAAATTAGTAATTCACATTATTTTTAACACACTCAGAAATATTTGGCAACATCTTCTTTTTAAAATACACGAGAATAATTTATTGTGAAGCAGGGATATTACCCTCAAAATGTTGTTTTTGTTTCTGATCAAAAAGATTAAATATAAGACCAAAGATTGATGCAAGCACTTGCTGAAACAACATTCCCAAAACTACAGGTACAGCTACAGCCGGAGGAAAATATTGAACCGCAATTACAGCTCCTGCACTTATATTCCGCATTCCACCGGTAAACATCATGACTACTTTTGTTTCGCGGTCTCTTTTTAACAGAATTGACAGCATCCATGCTAAGAAATATCCAAAAGAAGCAAGTGTAAAAACAACAATAGCAATCATAACCAATTTTAAACTGAACTGCTTTAGATAGGGAGAAATAACAGCTCCATTCATCATAACAACGCAAGCAAGAGCAAGTTTTGAAAACGGCGCAAGATTTTTCCCTGCTTTAACACTTTTCCCTTTTGTCACAAAATTTGTAAACATTCCTAAAATAGACGGAATAACAACCATAAATAACAACCCATACATAATATCCATTGTATTTATTTGAATTTTTTGACCAACTAGAAAAGATAAAGTAAACGGAACAAGAAACGGCGACAATATTGTGTCAAACAAGATAATAGATAATGCTAAGCCTATACTCCCCTTATAGATTGTTACCCAAATAAAACTTGTAATCCCTGTTGGAATAACGCTAGCTAGCACTAATCCTGTCATTGTTAAATGATCATTTACAAAAAATGCGTGTCCTATTGTCCAAGCAAGAAGCGGCATAACAATATGCAACAGCAGTAAGATAATGAATAAAGGCAGTGGCTTTTTTAATGCTCCTGTTAAAGAAGTAAAAGTGGAGTTAAGGCTACCTGAAAAAGTCATAAACGCAAATAGCCACGGAATTAAAAATGTAAGGGGTAAAAGATTTTCAGCCAGCATCACCCCTATAATTACGCTTATTGGCGTGATGATTGGCATCCATTTTTCCAGCTGCCGATTAACTGTTTGAAGCATGAATCATTCTCCTAATCTATTCTGATAAAAACTATGTATATGACATTGTAACAGAATTAAGAAGAATGAGTATCAGAAAATATTTAATTAAGTAAACTAATTCCTCTATATTTTTCTACTACCTCTTGTATATAATAATCCTGATGAGGAACAAAAAATCTTGTTTCTTTAAAAATGAAATAAAGATCCTGAACCCATTTTCTTGTTTTAACGAAAAACTGATGACGGTACACCAAAAACCGTCCATAAAAACAAAATAAAAACAAAGGAAAGGATCCATGTTATTAATGGACGATAATGATGCAATGCTAATAGAGAAAACATAGCACAATTGAACAATACCGACCACCATTCATTCCATCCATTATAATGATTTATTCCTCCAAAAGAATGTGTTAAAAGCTCATTTGCTGTATAAATTAAAATCCAAATCCCAATATACATAAAGCGTTTCAAGCGCTCAATAGGAAAATTCCCTAAATACAAAAGAATTGTACATGGATATTTGATAAACATGATAAATAAAGAGATATGAGTGCCTGTAATTCCCAATTTTTCATCAAAAGGAATCGGATTAAACTTCCATAATGGAAAATAATCATAAAATAAAAAATGATATAACAAGTCACCAATGATAAAAAATAAGATAGTTGGATAATATTTTCTCCAATTTTTCCAATCTCCCCACTTCCATGCAGCAAATATATACAGAAACCCATAAACAAAATTCATTATACTTCTCCAATATTTTCTTTTTTTACGTATAACTCTCCGTTTCATTTATTCTGTTTCATTTCTTTACAATTGATACCTTATATTCCCATTTATATATAGCTATGATATAAAGTTTTTTACACAAAATAAGTGAAACAAGATTAATTTGGAGTGACTTTTTATGAAAAAAACATTGTTACTTGTTTTTCTTTTTATTTGCCTTTCCCAAAAACAAGCATTAGCGGCAAATGATCAACCACGTCCCCACATTAGTTTTCAACCAGTGTTGCTAAGTTGGGATGTAGTAAATGAAATTATTCCAAGAAAATCATCTTTTGCTGTTATTGATATTGATAGTGGGCAAAGCTTTAAAGTTCAAAGAAGAGCTGGAAGTGGTCATGCAGATGTACAACCCTTAACGAAAGATGATACTAAAATTATGAAGAAAATTTATAACGGAAAATGGAGTTGGCGAAGACGAGCCGTTTTTATTCTCATAGACGATCAGTTAATTCCCGCATCAATGCATGGGATGCCACACGGAGCGGGGGCAATTCAAAATGGATTTCCCGGACATTTTTGCATTCATTTCTCTGGTAGTACAACACATCGCACCCGAAAATTCGACCTTTCTCATCATGTTATGATCTTAAAAGCTGCTGGAAAATTCGATGACTATACAGCATCACTTTCAGCAGAAGAAATACTAAATATCTTTCTTATTACAGCCAAAAATCATGACAAGGAATTAATGGAAGGAATAAGCATTTCAAATATGAATAAAAATGATGGCTCTTACAATGTCCTCAACAATATTGAAGGGATGAAATGGACAATAAAAAAGAGTCAAGAAGACCATGACTTTCCTTTAGTATCGACCTTTCCTGTTGAAACGAAAATATACCTAGATGAAGTTGGTCCTGTTAAAATAACGCAAACCTTCACCTTAATAAGAACTTCACTCTTTTCTCCATGGAAAGTAATGAGAGATCCATTCGTAACTGAGTTAGCAGAAAATGGGAGGTGAGTTTTTCTATGAAATATCTATTAGCCATTTTTATGATAATGATCCAGCCTTCTGTTCAATCTGAAAACTTATCTGTAACATTTGAAGGGAAAGAAATAACATCTCTTCATCGTTCAGAGCTTGCCCTACCATCTTTTGAAGGAGAATTTATTAACCAAGAAAAATTAGATGAATTTACTGCTTCTTTAGAATCAATTGTTTATGAACCACCTACTAATGCATACTTAGATGATCATGGTCAAATAAAGAGTGAAAAAATGGGGCATAAACTCGATCAAGTAAAATGGAAATCAATTGTTTATGCTACATATTTACAAAAAGGCTCAACCTCTATTGAAGTGCCTGTCAAAACGGTCTATCCAAAGGTTGACAGTGAACTTCTAGCATCTATTAAAGCAAAATTAATTAGTCATTACGTAACTTATTTTAATAGTAGAAACATGGAACGGTCACATAATATTAAGTTAGCATCTGAAGCAATTAATAACCATGTCGTTTTTCCTGGAGAGACTTTTTCATTTAATGCGGTTGTTGGTAAACGAACCATTGAAAAAGGCTATTTGCCTGCTCCGGTAATTGTAAGAGGAGAACTCTCAGAAGGGATTGGTGAAGGTATTTGTCAAGTCTCTTCAACATTGTTTAATGCAGTTGATCAAGCCGGAGTAAAAATTATTGAACGATACTCGCATAGTCGTATAGTCCCTTATGTTCCTTCAAAACGCGATGCTACTGTCAGCTGGTATGGACCTGATTTTACATTTGAGAACGAACATAATCAACCGTTACTTATTCAATCTAAAGTGTACGGGGGACAACTAGTGATTAAAATTTATTCCTCAGAAACATTAGAAATTAAGCAACAAAATATCCAAAGTGCTCCAAATCAACTACCAAAAGAGGAAAGATTATAATAGTGATTCAAATAAAGGAATAAAGATCTGTTTACAAATTAGAATTCTGATCTTTATTCCTTATGCATTTCAACTAAATAGAATAAAAATGAATAAAAGTTCTTTGTTCATGTTATAATCCTGTTTAAGTGACCCTTACTATATAAACCTCTTATTCTATTACATATGTGTTTGCAAAGATATGTATTGAAAATATACTTGCTGCATATTTCCTTGATCGTATAAAAAAACTTTAACTTATAACTTACCAGAACCTATAAATAAGGAAACTAGTTTATGATATGAAGGTGAAAAAGTTCGTCTGTTTATTAAACTAAGTTTGTATTATAATTATATTTATCCGAAAACTTTGGAAATAGGTGAAAAAATTGAGTCAACTTACATGGAATCAACAAATTGTGAAGAAAAATAACACCTTGCTTGTTTTTCAAACAATAACAAATGAAGAGCCCATTTCTAGGGCCGATATTGCTCAACAAACAGGTTTAAATAAAGCAACTGTTTCTTCTCTTGTTAATGAGCTATTAACTAAGAATTTAGTCTATGAATCAGGACCAGGAGAATCTAGCGGAGGAAGAAGACCTGTACTTCTTCATTACAATGTGAATGCTGGATATTCTATTGGCATAGATTTGGGTGTTAATTATATCTTGGGGGTTGTAACAGATCTAAAAGGAAAGATACTATTAGAAAAAACAGTAAAAGTAAATGAACACACTTTCATAGAAGTCACAGAACAAATTAAACAGGTAATCCATTCTTTAATAAAAGAACTCCCTAAAACACCTTACGGAATCATAGGAATCGGCTTAGGCATACCTGGAATTGTTGATAAACAAGGTGAAATACGAGTTGCTCCAAATCTCGGTTGGAAAAACAGCGATATAAAAACCCTCTTAGAAGAAGAATTTCAGATTCCTGTTATCGTCGAGAACGAAGCGAATGCTGGAGCATATGGAGAAAAGCAATTTGGAGTTGGTCAGGATTATAAGAATATTGTTTATGTAAGCGCAGGAATTGGAATTGGTGTTGGACTTATATTAAATAATGAGCTGTATCAAGGTCTTCATGGTTTCTCTGGCGAAATGGGACATATGGTCATCAATATGAATGGAATCCCTTGTAGCTGTGGAAGTAAAGGATGTTGGGAAGCTTATGCATCTGAACACGCTCTTTTAAAGAGTGCAGGCTCTGATTCGACCCTTGAATCATTAATAGACAAAGCACAAAACCAAGATGAAAAAGCAATCGCGCTTTTTAAAGAAACAGGCCAATATATAGGATACGGAATCAACAATATTATAAACACATTTAACCCCGAACAAATTATTATAGGAAATCGTTTAGCAATGGCCCAAACATGGATAAAGCAATCCATGTTGGATATTATTTATTCACATTCACTTTCTTTTCAACAGCAAGACCTACAAATTAGTTTTTCTAAGCATTCAACCCATTCGGCAGCTTTAGGTGTAGCAGCCATTACAACCGAGAGCTTTATACAACGGGAATTACAGGATTATTAAATCTTTTCAAGTTATTTTCCTAAATAGTTAAAACGTCAAGAAAACCAATTCATAGAATCGGTTCAGACTATAGACAAAATTAAAAATCCGGCTCCCATTGGGAACCGGATTAAATGTTAAAGTAAGGTGCCGCAATTGCCGCATCGTAAGTTATAGAGTTTTAAACCACCACTCCTACAAGTGGGTGTTCGCAGAAGGTTTCATATCGTCCTCTTCATAATGGAGGCTTGATAGTCCGTCTTCAATGTAAAACTCCCTATTTCAGCTTAAAGGTTAAAACTTTATAAAAAATGCGTACAGCGCAGCTTGTATAGTTATAATACTAGAAATTGTAGGTGAATGCAATAGGAGATTTTTCCACCCCATTACTTTAGGGATAAACCTTTTTATAAATTCATGTTGCTTGCCTATTAACTCTTTTTAATAGTGATTATAGGTAAGGTAAGCAATTTCATAATAGATTCAGCACGATCAGCAATCCACTGGGCAGAATGTTCAAAAGCTTCCTCTAAGGAGCAAGGGCCAGGAACAATTGAAAAGGCAGCATATATTCCTAATTCATCTAGCTCTTTTTGGCTCAGTTGAATTGTTCCACAGAGACCTATAACTGGAATCTTCTTTTCTCTAGCTTTATTCGCAACTCCTTTTATTACTTTCCCGGATAATGTTTGCGAATCTAATTTCCCCTCACCTGTGATAAGTAAATCAGTTTGATCTAGCAAATTATCAAACTGACTTACTTCTAATATTACATCAATTCCTGATCTTAGTTTTGCATTACAAAAGGCAATTAGTGCAGCTCCCATACCTCCAGCAGCACCTCCACCAACAAACTCTCTCATATTGATATTTTTTTGCTTTAACACAATTTCACTAAAATGAAACAAAGCTTGATCAAGCTGATGTACCATTTCTGGTGTGGCTCCTTTTTGAGGTCCAAAAACTGCTGATGCACCATTCGGTCCACAAAGAGGATTTGTTACATCGCTAGCAATTGTTATTGTTGACTCAAATAATCTTGGATCTAAATTTGTGTCATCATAAAACGCAAGATCTATTAAGGAAGCACCACCATCTTTTAGGACTTCATTAAAGCTATTATAGAATTCTACTCCTAGTGCCCTAAGCATTCCAACACCACCATCATTTGTTGTGCTACCACCAAGTCCAATAATGAATTGACGATAACCCGCGTCTAAGGCGTGCTTTATTAGTTCACCAGTACCAAAGCTAGTTGAAATCATCGGATTTTTTTCTGTATCTTTTAAAAGGGGAAGTCCTGATGCTTGTGCCATCTCAATCACAACTGTTTTTTTATCACCTAAAACCCCATAAACTGCATTAACTTCTGCATTTAAAGGACCACGGACATTAACACGATTCAACTGACCATTACACGCAGCCACCAGGTTGTCAACAGTCCCTTCCCCTCCATCAGCTAGAGGCAGGAGACAAATTTTTGCATTTGGATGAACGCGTAGAATTCCTTCTTTAACGGCTTGACAAATATCATACGCTGAAATTGATCCTTTAAATGAATCTGGAGCAACGATTATTTTCAACTTGATCGTCTCCTTTTTAATTCTATTGTTAAAACAGTCATTGAAGCACACTCTTACACTTAGGCTAAATCACCTTACAATACCTGATGAGTTAACACTCTCATTAGCTCTTCCATCACCTGATCTGGTGGTAACAGTCGATCTCCGCCTCCTTGTACAAAGAAAGGCTTTCCTCCACCTTTACCGTTAATCAACGATAATACCTCTTTTAAGACAGAATTCACATTAATGTTAGTATTTTCACTTCTAGCACAAACAAGTTGTAGCTTCTCTTGATGTTCAGTTATAAACATAACAATAACATCTGGATATGTAATTAAGTCCCTTGCTAAAGTTTGCAATTCACTTAATGTACGATCTTGAAATATGGTAGAAATTAAAAAAAATCCATTCCATTTTACCGCATTGTCTAATCTTTCTTTTACTTCATATCGAATTAATTTATTTGATAAGTCTTTTACCTGCTCTTCTAATTCCTTAGTATTATGTAAAAGCCTTAAAACAGCATTAGGAATCATTTCCTGCCGAGCACTTAATTGTGTTGTCAATGTTTGTATTACTTCATTTTTTTGATGAAGCTGTCTTGTTACTCTACCACCACAAACAAACTGAACACGCGTATATTTTTTCTGTTTTTCACTTGTTAGTATTTTTAATAAGCTAACCTCACCTGTTGATCTAGGGTGAGTTCCACCACAGCCGTTGTAATCATATTCTGGAATTATCACAAGACGAATGTCTTCACTAACGGCTAATTCTTTCCGAAGGTGGAAACCTGATAATTCCTCTTTTTTATCCACCCATTTTGTCAAAATGGGTCTATTCTCTAAGATGATTTTATTTGCCAATGTTTCCGCTATATGTATTTCTTCATCTGTAAGGGATGACGTATCAAGATCGATCGCACATATTTCTTCACCAAGGTGAAAGCTTAATGTTTTATAGCCTAGGTTGTCCTCAAAAGCCGCAGTTAGAATATGTTGCCCGGCATGTTGTTGCATATGATCAAACCTTCGATCCCAATCAATCACACCGTTTACTTCTTTCACATTTATACTAGTTTCCATATAGTGACGAATCTCACCATCAACCTCTTCCACCCTTAGCACGTTTATATCATGTAATGTTCCTTTATCAAATGGTTGCCCACCACCTGTTGGATAAAAGGCAGTTTCTTGTAATACAACAAAATAGCCGGATTCATCATGGTTGCTCTTAATCACTTTCGATGAAAATTCAGTTTGATAAACATCATCGTAGTATAGCTTTTTAGTCATATAGCCCACTCTCTTCTACAGTTCTTATTTAAGAAAACTTTGTCAGAAAAAATCATGAAACACGTAATCTTCAATATTAAGAATAAAGTGTATTGGTACCATCCAACACACGCCTATCAATTGACAAGTTTTCTTTATTTTTACTATAGCATAAGAACAAGAGATCTTCGGGACTACTCACCTATATTATTCTCAAACCACTCCTGTAATTGTTCTAAAGATGTAAACGTGAATATTTCTTCTCCGTTTTGACCGTTATCGTCCCCTGCATTTCCTCTTAATGTGATTTGACCCTCATCTTCTGAAAGCAATATCGCATAAGGATGCTCAACATTTATATATCTTGAATCAAGGTCTTGATCAAGCCACCTTTTACTTTTTAAAAAATCATGACAATGTTTCAATGAAAATCCTCCTTTTTCTTATTACTATTTTTTATTGTTGACTTATTAAGTAATAAAAATCATTCATTTATGACAGAAAAATATTAATAAAATATTTTCTCATAGAAAAAACTTACGATAGGGAAACTGATATCAAGGGGGTTATATAATGGCAAATAGAAATAAGTTACTTGTCCCTGAGGCAAGAGAACAAGTAAACCAATTAAAAGCAAGAGTTACAAATACAACTAAACCGGAGCAGGCTAAATATGAAGCAGCAAAAGAATTAGGAATTCCTTTGCATGAGGGGGACAATGGAAAGTTATTATCCAAACAAGCCGGTAAAGTTGGTGGCAAGCTTGGTGGCGATATGGTCCGAGAAATGATTAAGCTAGCTGAGCAACAGTTGAAGAATGAAAGAAATTGAATCATTATTTTCTTATAAAAACAAAAAACAAGGGTTTAATTACGCCCTTGTTTTTCATCAAAAAGTAAAAACTCTTTTTCATTCATAATAATCTCATTTGGTACATGCTTTGTTTGTGGTTGTCGATTTCGATGATTAAACCAAACACACTTCCATCCTACTTCAATCGGCGGAACAATGTCATTTTCCCAAGTATCTCCGATGTACAGGCATTTACCTGGGTTAATATTCATTTTCGTATGAACATGTTCAAACACACGGCTATCAGGCTTAGCCATTCCAATTCCATCTGAAATAAAAATGTGCTCAATTGGAATTAACTGATCTATTTTTAGTGCCTTTAACTTGTTCATTTGATGGTTCACAGGTCCGTTTGTAATAACTCCAACAAACGGTTTAGTTTCTATTAATTGCTTTAACAATAAGAGAACAGTTCCAAATGGCTTTATTTGTTGTTGCTCTTGTTCATAACGCTCTTGTATAGCCAATGCTTGATCGTCTGTAATAGATATTTGATAATCTAAGAATGTACGTGTTAGTCGTTGTATTCTTAACTCTTCAAGACTTAATTCACCTTTTACATGTTCCTTCCAAAGTAGGTCACTATAATGTCTGACTTTTTTATAAAACTCTTCTGCCTTTGAACGAGGTAAACCAACTTGATAATATTCAAGGGCGTTTTGGAAAGGCAATAATGAATCATATAAAGTATCGTCCAAATCGAAAAAAACTGCTTCAGAATTTTTTATACTATTCATATCCCGCACTCCCGTATCTCTATATCCCTTTTTAAATAATAAAAAAAGAGTAGGCTTTATTTTGAAATAGCTTTGGTTGAACTTCGAATAACTAATTCAGGCTGATAAACTTTTTGATAAGTACCAGCTTTATCTCTATTTTCTACTGCAGAAACAACCCATTTTGCCGCTTCAACTCCCATTTCCATTTTCGGATGAGTTACAGACGTAATCTTTGTCTCAGAAGCTTCAGCTAAATAAGAATCATCATAACCTACAATAGAAATATCTTCAGGAACCTTTAGTCCTAGTTCACGCAATAAATTAAGAACACTAATAGCTACCTCATCGTTATAACACACAATTCCAGTTGGTCTTTCGCCAGATAATAGAACACCTTTAAGTTTGTTTAGAAACTCCTCTTCTTTTTGCTCTGTTGTATACGTAATAATCATTTCAGGAAAGAACGCAATATTCTTTTCTCTAAAAGCTCTAATGAACCCCTGCATACGATTTAAACCCTGAATATCATCACTTTTGAATAAGCCGATCACCTTTCGATGACCTAGACCAATAAGATGATCTGTTGCAATATATCCACCTTTTTCATCGTCTAAAATAATATGCGGCGGATTTAATTGTGGGTAGTACTGATTGATCATTAAAAAAGGTGTATTATTTTGCTCCATTTGCAGATAGTAATGTAAATTTGGATTATAACTACTACTTCTAGTTGGTTCTACAATCAAGCCATCTACATTTCTATTTATCATTGTTTCAAGGCATTGCCTTTCTTTTTCAGGATTGTTATCAGTACAAGCAAAGGTTAACGAATAACCTTGTTGTGAGAGATGTGATTCAATTCCTTTAATAATGGATGGAAATATGTAATCAGTAATATATGTTGTTATAACACCAATATTTTTACCGGTTGGAGGCATACGTTTAGCTTCTGTTCTGCGGTTTGCGACAAACGTTCCTGCACCCTGTTCTCGATATAAATACCCCTCATGTACCAAATCTCCTACAGCTTGTCTAACTGTATGTCTACTAACTTCAAACATTTTGACAAGTTCATTTTCCGAATAAATCTTTTCCCCTGGTAAAACCTTTCCCTCATTAATCCATTCTTTAATTTTTTGTTTTACCATCCCGACTTTCGTTTGTTGCGCCATTATGTCACCACTTTCAGCTTGTATGTTACCGTATAACTTATTCGTACAACTGCTTTCATTATTATATACTACTAAGGACTATTAATAAAACGTTAATTATTATAGCAAACTGTTAGATATATCCACTTTATTTTAAAAGAAAACATTTCATCAGCAAAATTTTTTTGCACATAAATGCCACCTTATTTGGCATTTTATCTTTCTTTCAAATAAAATAAGTGAGAAAATAGATTGGTTCTTTCTTGGCATAAAAATTGCATGATATTTAGTAGAAATACGATATTAGGTTTACTTAGAGATTAAGAAGGATTTTTATCAAATATACGATAAAGACCTTAAGAAGCTTCATATTTAAGATTAGTTAATACGTCGGAGAACACGTATAAAAGGAGAGGTGTTTTTGTGGAAAAAATGTTAAAAAAGGAAGTTGAGCAAAGAAATACATATAAGACAATCGATTATTTACAGTTCATTATTCCATCATTACTAGGAATTTTACTTTTTGTCATTCCTATATCAATTAACGGAGAAATATCTGTTACAGTTGCTCTACTAGCAAATTTTATTCAAACTCTTCTCGGAGAAACATTACCCTTTATCGCAACATTTATTATATTTTTAACTGCTGTAGTCTCTTTGTATACGAAGGTTTTTCAACCAAAAAAAATAATCAACCAATCATTTTTAAATAAACTTTTTAATGTTTCCTGGATTTGGCAAATAACGAGAGTATTAGGGATGATTTTCTCAGTATCTGCTTTATTTCGTATAGGTCCTTCCGCTGTGTGGAGTGAAAATACAGGTGGATTGCTTTTATACGATTTAATTCCTGTTTTGTTTTCAGTCTTTCTCTTTGCAGGTATACTTCTACCGCTGCTTCTCGATTTTGGATTATTAGAGTTATGTGGAGCACTTTTCACAAAAGTAATGAGACCACTATTCACACTTCCTGGACGATCATCTATTGATTGCTTAGCCTCTTGGCTCGGTGATGGTACGATAGGAGTACTTTTAACTAATAAACAATATGAAGATGGCTATTATACAAAACGCGAAGCAGCGGTCATCGGTACAACCTTTTCCGTTGTATCCATTACCTTTACAATCGTCATTATGTCGTATTTAGAGTTGGAAGCATACTTTGGCAGTTTTTATCTAACTATTGTACTTGCAGGTATCGCATGTGCACTTATCAGTCCAAGAATCCCTCCCTTATCACGCAAATCTAATACTTATATTGGTGAAGTCGAAAAAGAGGATGAGCTAATTCCTCCTGGTGTGTCAAGCTTCAAATGGGGGGTCAACCGTGCTGTTCAAGAAGCAAAAAAAGTTAAGTATTCGAATGTCATAAAAGGTGGAGTTGAGAATGTAGTTGATATGTGGTTAGGTGTTTTACCAATTGTTATGGCAATCGGTACACTTGCACTAATCATTGCTGAATACACTCCATTATTCAGTATTCTTGGTACTCCATTTATTCCATTATTGGAGATGATGCAAATTCCTGAGGCTGCAGAAGCATCACAAACGATGGTGATTGGATTTGCAGATATGTTTTTGCCTGCTATCATTGGAAGTGGAATTGAAAGTGAAATGACACGTTTTGTCATTGGCTGTTTATCGATCACACAATTAATATATATGTCAGAGGTCGGAGGGTTGCTATTAGGATCTAAACTCCCGGTTTCTTTTCTTGATTTAGTGATGATCTTCCTTCAACGTACAATTATTTCTCTACCAATTATTGTGCTAATGGCACACATCGTATTTTAATCTTTATTTTTGATAAGATAGATTAACTAAAGAAAAGAAGCCCTATTCCAGAACTGGAACGGGGCTTCTTTATTGATTTTTTGAGTCTAAAAACTTTTCAATTAATCAGACCCAGTTATTTTATTATCATCATGCAATCTAGCTAAGAATGAACACCTGTATACAGGATCTCCAGCCTTCACAGAAATATCCTTTACTAGCCCACTAGCACCAATTGTTATATTAACTACATTTCCTTTATCTGTTTTTATCTGAAAAAGTGTTTCCCATTCATAAACATACTCATTTTCATTAATACAAACTTGTGAGACAACTCCATCATCAAGACTTTCAATAGAATAAATATGATTCATACTAACCTTCCACTCCTCATTTATAACAAGTATAAAAAGCCTTTTCTTAAACCCATCCTCTATATCTTGATGCTTCAGCCATCATTCGAACTCCAACCATATAGGCCGCTAACCTCATGTTAACATTTCTGGACTCAGCAAGTTCATAGACTTGATTAAAAGATTCAATTAATACTTTATTTAACTTTTGTAATACCTCTACTTCTGACCAGTAATAACCCTGATTATTTTGCACCCATTCAAAATAAGAAACAGTTACACCACCAGCACTTGCCAACACATCAGGTACGAGTAATATACCTTTATCAGATAGTATCTTTGTTGCTTCCCAGGTAGTTGGACCATTAGCTGCTTCTACAACAATCTTAGCATTTATATCATTTGCATTTTCTACAGTAATTTGATTTGATATAGCTGCTGGGACTAAAATATCACATTCTAACTTTAAGAGCTCTTCATTTGAAATCGTTTCATTGAAAAGTGTTGTTACTGTACCAAAACTATCTCTTCTATCCAATAGATACTCTATATCTAATCCATTCTGATCATACAAGGCTCCATAAGCATCTGAAATACCAATCACTATAGCCCCTGCATCATTCATCATTTTCGCTAAAAAGCTACCTGCATTTCCAAAGCCTTGAATAACAACTTTTGCTCCTTTAAGCTCGATACCCTTTTTCTTTGCAGCTTCTTCGATACAGATGGTTACACCAAGTGCTGTTGCCTTTTCTCTACCATGAGATCCGCCCAATACTAAAGGTTTCCCTGTGATAAATCCTGGTGAATCATACTCACGTAAACGACTATATTCATCAACCATCCAAGCCATAATTTGTGAATTTGTATAAACATCAGGGGCTGGTATATCTTTGGTTGGTCCAACAATTTGACTAATAGCACGTACGTATCCCCTGCTAAGCCGCTCTAATTCCGTTTGAGACATATTTCTGGGGTCACAAACAATTCCACCTTTTCCACCTCCATACGGGAGACTGACAATTCCACATTTCAAGCTCATCCACATCGATAGGGCCTTTACCTCATCCTCGTCAACATGAGGATGAAAACGAATCCCACCCTTAGTCGGTCCTACAGCATCATTATGCTGTGCTCGATAGCCGGTAAAAATCTTTGTTGACCCATTATCCATTTTGACTGGAATTCTAACTGTCAACATTCTTAATGGTTCTTTTAATAATTCGTACATTTCTTCTGGATATCCTAAATGATTTAAGGCTTCTTTAATTACGACTTGCGTGGATGAAAATAAGTTTAAAACCTCATTTTTTTGAATAGTTGTATTCAATTGTCATCACCTCATATGGAATAAAAGCTTATAAAGTTTCTTAATAAGATATAATTGACGAGCTCTTAAAACACTTATGATAATACACGCTTAATACGATCAATCGCCCAATCTAGCTCCTCTTCATTTATAACTAATGGTGGGGCAAAACGAATAACAGTATCATGTGTTTCTTTACACAATAAACCATTTTCCTTTAACTTTTCACAATAACTACGTGCAGGCTCCGTTAACTCTACCCCAATAAACAAGCCTCTGCCTCTTATCTCTTTAATAATAGGATTGTTAATTTCTTTTAGGCGTTCCACAAAATAGTTTCCTAGCTTCAATGAACGATCAACTAGATTTTCTTCCTCTATCACATCAAGTGCAGCAATTGAAACAGCACATGCAAGAGGATTACCTCCAAATGTAGATCCGTGTGAGCCAGGGTTAAATACGCCTAAAACATCACGATTAGCTACCACACATGAAATTGGGAAAACTCCCCCACCTAGTGCTTTCCCTAAAATATACATATCAGGTACAACATCTTCCCAATCGCAAGCAAACATTTTTCCAGATCGCGCTAATCCAGCTTGAATTTCATCGGCTACAAACAAAACATTGTTATCTTTACATACTTGATATGCTTCTTTTAAAAACCCTTCTCTCGGAATATTAATTCCGGCTTCACCTTGAATTGGCTCGAAAAGAAATCCTGCTGTTTGCGGGGTAATCGCTGCTTTTAGAGCTTCTACATCACCATAAGGAATTAGTTTAATTCCTGGCAACATCGGCCCAAATCCTTTACGATACTCTTCTTCAGAGGATAAAGAAACAGCTGTCATCGTACGTCCATGAAAGTTACCTTCACAAGCAATAATCTCAGCTTGATTATCAGCAATCCCTTTCACCTGATATCCCCATCGTCTTATTGCTTTTATAGCTGTTTCCACAGCCTCAGCACCTGTATTCATTGGTAGTGCCATTTCCTTTTTAGTGATTCTTGCAATTCTCTCATACCATGGACCTAACTGATCATTATGAAAAGCACGGGATGTTAAGGTAACGCGGTCCGCTTGATCTTTTAATGCCTGAATAATCTTAGGATGTCTATGGCCTTGGTTAACGGCTGAATAAGCACTTAACATATCCAAATATTTGTTACCTTCAGGATCTTCCACCCATATTCCCTCTGCTTTTGATATAACAATTGGTAGAGGATTATAGTTTTTTGCACCAAATTGTTCTGTCTGAGTAATCACTTGTTCTGTTTTTGTTGTCATTGTATATTCCTCCTTGTAACTAATAAGTCATTTCTTATCTATCTATTATGCAATATCTATGCCAACATTAATTCCCCTAGTTTCATTGGTTACTCAGCATCCTATCGCAAATTTTTTTTACACCATCAACTCACCATAATTACTTTTGTGCAAATTATCATTGCACCCCCTCTTTTATATGATCTATTCTTATTCTAGGAGGGTGGAAAAAAATGAAAATAGAAAATTTAACGAATGCTGAAATGCAAGCCATTATTCAAACTTTGGTGAATATGATCGACATCGGAATACATGTAGTAAATAAAGATGGTAAAACAATTATATATAATAAAAAAATGGCTGATATTGAAGAGATGGATCCAAATAACGTACACGGCAAAAATATTCTTGAACTGTTTAAATTTAATAATGAGACTGAGAGCACTCTCATTTCAGCTCTACGAGGTAATGCTACAAAGAAGTCAAAACAAACGTATTTTACCCACAATGGTCAAGAAATTACGACAATTAATGATACCTGCCCTTTATATGATTCTACTCAGCAAATATGCGGAGCAATCGAAGTAGCCAAGGATATTACAAACCTTGAGCGAATTATTAGAGATAATATCCTTAAAAAGGGAGACACAAAATTCACGTTTGATCACATTATTGGAAAAAGTATAAAGATTGCAGAAGTTATTGAAGCTAGTAAACGAGCAACAAGAACTTCATCTTCAATCCTTATTGTCGGTGAAACCGGCACCGGAAAAGAGCTTTTTGCCCAAAGTATTCATAATGGGAGTAAGCGTTCCTCCTATCCATTTATTAGCCAAAATTGTGCTGCATTACCTGAAAGTTTAATAGAAGGTATTCTCTTTGGCACAAAAAAAGGAGCTTTTACCGGATCAATTGAAAGACCAGGTTTATTCGAGCAAGCTGAGGGTGGAACGTTGCTTCTTGATGAAATCAACTCGTTAGATCCAACACTTCAAGCAAAGCTTCTTCGTGCTCTCCAAGAAAAAGCCATTAGAAGAGTTGGAGATACAAAAGATAAGAAAATAGATGTTAGAGTTATTGCAACAATCAACGAAGATCCAATCGATGCCATTGCTAATGGTCATTTACGAAAAGATCTTTTTTATCGCTTAAGTGTTGTCTCATTATTCATCCCTCCACTAAGGGAACGTAAGGATGATACTCAAATACTTGCACAGTCATTTTTGAAAAAATTTAATCATTTATTTGACATGAACGTAAAAAGCATCAGCAAACATGTATTAGCTTTGTTTGAAGTCTATGATTGGCCTGGAAATGTCCGCGAACTTGAACACATCATTGAAGGTGCAATGAATTTGATGGAGCCTGAAGAAGTAATCATTGACGTTCCACATTTACCAATTTCCTTTAGACAAAAAGGTACTGAACTAGTTGATCCAGCTGTATATGATGAAAATCAATTCTACGAAAAGGATAAAGAAGAATCAAAAGAACTCCTAACACTTGAAGACTATATGACAAATCGCGAAAAAGAATATCTTGAAAAAATATTAAAAGAGCACGACTATAATATCTCCCAAACCGCAAAGACGTTACAAATTAGTAGACAGAGTCTTCAATATCGTTTAAGAAAATTTAAACTTAAATAAAACTGGCGAAGGGGGTACTCCCCTTCGGTCTGTTATAATAATTTTTCTCCAAAAAGTGAGCCCATTAACGCTACCGCGACAGTAGCTGTTTTATTTTTTTCATCTAAGATTGGATTAACCTCTACAAATTCAGCAGAAGTTATTAATTTTGATTCTTCTAAAATTTCCATTGCTAAGTGACTTTCTCTATAACTTATTCCACCTAAAACTGGCGTTCCAACTCCTGGTGCCTCATCCGGATCAAGTCCATCTAAATCAAGCGATAAATGTACTCCATCTATGTTTCTAGCTTTTAAATAATCGATTGCTTCTTCCATTACCTTTGTCATACCTAAACGATCAATTTCATGCATTGTATAGACTCTAATCCCTTTTTCACGGATAAGTATTTTCTCTCCTTCATCTAAAGAACGGGCACCAATGATCACGATGTTTTCCGGCTTAATTTTCGGGGAATATCCAGCTATATTTGTTAAATCCGGATGACCTATACCTAAACTTACTGCTAAAGGCATTCCATGAATATTACCTGATGGAGAGGTGTCTCCTGTATTTAAATCTCCGTGTGCATCATACCAAATGACACCCAGGTTATCATAATGCTTAGCAATACCAGCTAGTGTACCAATTGCAATGCTATGATCACCACCAAACACTAATGGAAATGATCCCTTTGCTACAACCTCATCAACTGATTCAGCAAGTTTTTCACTTGCTATCGTAACAGCCTTTAAATATTTGAGGTTATTTCCAAGAGTTGCTTCTTCATCTTTACCTGGTCTGCCAATCTCTATATCTCCTTTATCATGAATCTCATAATCTAGCTCTTCTAACCTTTCCACAACACCTGCATAACGAATAGCACTAGGACCCATATCTACTCCACGTCTTGATTGTCCTAAATCCATTGGTACCCCTATGATTGAAATATGATTTTTCATCCAAACCCCTCCTTTTTTTCCAATTGTATCTTATGGGTAATTCTTGACTCAACTTGACATCTTTATGTATAAATATGCACATATATACAAAAATAGATATATAAATATAACTATATTTAAATTAAAGTATCTAAAAATAAGCGTTTTCAATAATAAACTACAATTTCAATATAATAACACTCGAACAACTTTTCCGTTTTATTTTTAAATTATTTATAAAAAAAATTTTTAAAAGAACAATAATAGTGACTTTCATCACATTAATTCTTTCAATTTTTCATTAAAATTTAAATCCTAAATACATATATTTGGAGCGTGAATGACTTGGAAAATAAGGCTTTACTGCAAGTTGAGAAGCTAGCTCTAAAGAAACATAAGATCTTTCATAAAAGTCCGCTTCGATACCTATTACGTTCAATGCTTGCTAGCATGTTTATTGGTTTTGGAGTTATTGTTGCTTTCAAGGCAGGAAATTTCTTTTATATTGAGCATTCTCCCTTTGCTTACCCTATTGCAGCACTAACGTTTGGTGCTGCCATTATCTTAATCGCTTATGGTGGTGGTGATTTGTTTACTGGGAACACATTCTATTTCTCTTACACAGCTTTTCAAAAGAAAATGCGTTGGGCTGAAGTAATTAAGCTTTGGACCACAAGCTATATTGGAAACATTTTAGGAGCATGTTTTTTTGCATTTTTTATTTTTTCAACTGGATTATTTTCAGATAAAGAAACAACAGGTTTTTTATTGAGTGTCGCTGATAAAAAAGTTCATCTTCCTACCTATGAGTTATTTTTTCGAGGAATTCTGTGTAACTGGTTGGTTTGTTTGGCATTTTTTATCCCAATGAAACTTCAAGGAGATGGAGCTAAGCTATTTACGATGATGTTATTTGTGTTTTGCTTCTTCATTTCTGGATATGAACATAGTATTGCAAATATGTGCACGTTTGCTATTGCTTTTGTTTCTAATCCACCTGAAAGTTTTACGCTCGCTGGAGTTATTCATAATTTGATTCCTGTAACAATTGGAAATTTAATTGGTGGTGGAGTTTTAATGGGATGGATGTACTACTTTGTAAATAAACCTTTTATGGGTGAAGAAAATGAGGAATAAATGGATATCTAGCTCAGGTTTACAAGTGGACTAACCCTTATTTCTAAGATTTAACTTCGATTCTTGGGAGTTTACCTTCGATTTCTGGTGACTTATCCTCGATTCTGAGGAATTCACCTTCGATTTCACCTAACTTATCAACGATTCTACAATATACGACAAATAAAATGGAGACTAACAAATGTCAGCCTCCATTTCTTTTACTTTTTAAATAAACCAAACGGCTTCCCAATCGGTAAGACAACTTGGCCGAAATGTGTATTTAAAACAACAGCTGCAGATCCGTAAAAAGATAGCAAGGCGATGATTAATTCTGAAACGGCGGCAAGCATATGTGTTGCCTCAGGCATCACACCAAGCGTGCTTAAAGATAAGCCGATGAACAAGAAATCGATGAAAACAAAAATGAAAAATAATACCTTATGAGTTTCCATTGCACCTATTGTCATATAAACGCTAAAGATTAGGTAACCGATGAATGCGACACCTAACTGCTTTGGATCAGCATTTGCTGCTAGTTCTTCACCAAATGCTCCTAATTGAATTAACCAAGACATTCCAACACCGAACCAAAATAGACCAAAAGCTCCAAATGCAGTTGTCCCAAAGATGTTGTTATGTTTAGCATCTTGAACACATGCGAATAATTGAGCTAGTCCACCTAAGAAGAATGCCCATGGTAAAATAAATGAAACTCCATCTGTTAACCCTAACTTTTGTGAAGAAGCAACGAGCGTTACCATTGCCAGTCCAAATAAACCTAACGCTGAGGGATCTGCTGTTGTAATTTTAACTTGTTGTGTATTATTACTATTCATAACTTCCTCCTAAAAAAACATACTTAAATAAAATACAGAAGTTAGTATGCCATGTCAATCTGTTTTAAAGAAGTCGAATAATTGAAAAAACCAAGAAAAATGCACCTTCCCTTGGTATATTTGAACTGTAATCGCAACCAATTTTTTAAAAAAATTAGTAAAAAAGATGGAACAAAAAATGCCCCATCTTATCTCTGAAATTGAACACGATGAAGATTAGCAAAAATCCCGCCTTGTTCAATCAATTCATCATGTTTCCCTTGTTCCGCTATTCCGTCCTCAGTTACAACAACAATACGATCCGCGTTTCGAATTGTAGCAAGACGGTGAGCAATGACAAGAGTTGTTCTGTTTTTTGATAGCTCTGTTAGTGCTTTTTGAATGATAAGCTCTGTTTCGGTATCTAATGCTGACGTTGCTTCATCCAATATTAAGATAGGTGGATTTTTCAAGAACATTCTTGCAATGGCAATTCTTTGTTTTTGTCCACCTGATAACTTTAAGCCTCTTTCACCAATTTGAGTATCGTAGCCAAACGGTAGTGATTCGATGAAGCTTTCTAGATGTGCACGTTTTGCTGCTTCTTCAATGTCCGCTTGAGTAGCATTAAGTTTTCCATAAGCGATATTTTCTCTTAAGGTACCTGTAAACAAAAACACATCTTGTTGCACAATTCCAATCTGTGAACGCAGAGAATGCTTTGTCATATTCCGTATATCAATGCCATCAATTTTTATTTCTCCAGATTCTACATCATAAAATCGTGGAATTAATGAACAAATTGTGGTTTTCCCTGCTCCTGATGGACCAACAAATGCAACGGTTTCTCCAGTTGAAATGGATAGATTGATATTATTTAATACGCGTTTATGTTGATCATAACCAAAGGTGACCTCATTGAACGCTATATCCCCTCGTAATGATTTTACTTCAACTGCGTCATTTACATCCTTTACATCAGGGTCCATGTCAAGCAACTCTGTAAAACGTTTAAATCCAGCCATTCCTTTTGGATACAATTCCATTAAAGCACTGATTTTATCGATTGGTTTAAACAGGACATTCACATACAAAACAAATCCAACAAGCTCACCATATGTTAATTGTCCTGTGTAACTTAACCATGCACCTACTACGAGAACAGCCAATGTAACAAATCTTGTCATCATATAAATTCCTGATAAACTATAGGACATTACTTTATACCCACCAAGCTTAGCTTTACGGAATTTTAAATTATTTACAGAGAAACGTTCATTTTCGAATTTTTCATTTGTGAAAGATTGCACAACTCGAACACCAGAAACACTATCTTCTACTCGTGAGTTTACATCAGCAATTTCACCGTACATTTTCTTCCAGGCCTTATTCATCTTTAAATTACTTACAATCATAAGCCATCCTAAAAACGGGAAAATAATCAACGCAACCAACGCAAGCTTTACATTTACGGTGAACATAATCCAAAAGGCCCCTACAAAGGTCATAATGGAAATAAATAAATCTTCCGGTCCATGATGCGCTAGCTCACCAATATCCATGAGGTCATTTGTAATTCGACTCATAATATTTCCTGTTTTGGTATTGTCAAAAAACTTAAATGATTGCTTTTGCACATGTTGAAACAATTGTTTTCTCATATCTGTTTCAATATTAATTCCGAGCATATGTCCCCAATAGTTCACGATATATTGTAAGAACGTGCTAATAATATATAACACAAGCAAGGCGATACTAACAGAAACTATTGCCGACCAGTTTTCACTAGGAAGCAACGAATCGATAAACCACTGAACAGCTAATGGAAATGCTAACTCCAAAAGAGCCACGATAATAGCACTACTAAAATCAATAATAAATAATTTCTTATGAGGTATATAATACGAATAAAACCGCCTTAGCATGAATCTTACTTCCTTTCATTTTCATATAAATACTATTATATTAGCATAGCCTGAATAATTGATAGAATCATTTTGTACTTCAAGTGTAAATTTGAAACTCTTCGGCTTAATATCAAAAACAGTCATTAATGTTGTTGAACAGATGAAACTAACGATATAATGAGAAATAGTACATTTGAAAGGAGTTAAAAAATTGGCAAAATTAATCGGTTATGTTGGTACATACACAAAAGGTGATAGTAAAGGAGTTTACAGCTTTACCTTAGACACAGATGCAGGAAAACTAAGTGATGTTAAAGCTGTTGCTGAATTGGACAACCCTACATATGTAAATTTAAGCCAAGACAATAAAAATCTTTATGCAGTCGTAAAGGAAGGAAACCAAGGCGGTGTTGCATCCTATGCTGTTGACAGTATAACAGGTGATCTTACAGCCATTAATCAACAGCTGCTTGACGGTGCTTCACCATGTCACGTAAGTGTAGACAGTCAAAACAAACAAGTTGTGACGGCTAACTACCACAAAGGAACAGTAGAATCCTTTTTAACGAATGAAGATGGCTCGATCAATTCTGTTGTTTCGGTTAATGAACATACTGGCCAGGGACCACATGAAAGGCAAGAAAAACCTCATACTCACTATTCAGGCTTCACTCCTGATGAAAAATATGTCGTTGCAGTTGATCTAGGAATTGATAAAATTATCACTTATAAAATTAACAATGGACAGCTGGAAGAAGCTCATACATTACTTGTGAAAGCTGGTAGTGGCCCAAGACATATAACATTCCATCCGAATGGAAAATATGCTTATGTGATGACAGAATTAAGTAATGAAGTGATCACATTAAGCTATACCTCTGACACAGGCGTGTTCACAGAGCTTCAATACAGCCCAGCCATTCCTGAAGATTTCACGGACAATAGTCAAGGCAGTGCGATACACATTTCATCTGACGGCCGTTTTGTTTATGCTGGCAACCGCGGGCATGATAGCATTGCTGTTTATAGTGTAAATCAAGAAAATGGTGAACTCTCATTTATAGAATTTACATCAACAGAAGGAAATTGGCCTCGTGATTTCGCGCTGGACCCTACTGAAAAATTCATTGTAGCATCTAACCAAGAAAGTAGTAACCTTGTATTATTTGCACGAGATACAGAATCAGGGAAACTTCGTTTGCTCGACTCACAAGTATCTGTTCCTGATCCGGTTTGTGTGAAGTTTTTGAATGTAAAATAAAGGATAAAGGATGAGCTTAGCATGAGCTCATCCTTTTTTATCCACTCAAAATAAGGGGAATAAGGGGCAAAATTGACATGTCATTTTCCAAAAAGAACGTTTTTCATTCATGAAGTACATTTTTATAGGGATGATTGACTGAAATGGTCTTCATCACCCTATTGAAGTACATCATTCAAACAATCCACACTCGTTATGGTCTTCATTACTTTGATGATGTACATCCCCTAAGCAATCCACACTCGTTATGATCTTCATGCCCCAACACTTCACTTATTCATCGTTTCTTGATCTACATTAAATTCAATTAAATTAAAATCAGGGTCCATACAAAAAATTTGCGCAAATCCACTTTTACTTTTTGGTTTTTCCAAAATTTGAACTCTTTGTTCTTTCAAGTGTTCAAGAGTTTCCTCATAATCTTTTACTCTAACAGCAAAGTGACCTTCTCTTGAGTTCAAATCATTGACTTTTCGTAGTGTTGAAGAACCTTCATCCACAATTAAATGTAGTTGCTGAGGCCCAATTTGATACCATGCACCTGGAAAGTCAAATTTCGGTCGCTCTATTTCTTTAAAGCCTAGAACTGATCCATAAAATTGTTTCGCTTTTTTTAAATCTGTTACAGAAAGACTAACATGATGAATACCTTCGGATCTTATCAACAAGATTCACTCCTTATTTCATTTTCTATATTTTTAAAAATTTAATTACCTACGGAATATAAATTGAATAACTTGATGAACTCTCTGTATCAGGTTTGACCCATAGTGACCGTAAATCCGGCATTCCATATCCTGAAACTTCAATACCTTTTAATGCCTTATGATAATTTTGTTCTTCAATTGTGTGATAGGTCTGAACAATATATGCTTCTTCTCTTAACCAATCTTCAATTTTCTGAAACCCGGCTGAACGCTTATTTAAATCATCTAAGGATATTAAACAATTAAGCTTTTCATCGATCTGTTGCTTTGTTTTAGAATCTAGTGCCATTCTAAGCACACTATTATCACTTGAATACATCATATAAAGACTAAGCTCCTCGTTTATCTCAAAGGTTTCACCCGTATAAATAACATCGTAAAGACCAAATACCTTTTTCTCATAAATTTCAGAGGCTTGAATGACCGACACCTCAATGTTAAGACCTATTTGCTGACAGTGAACTTTCAGCCATTCCATGTCTTCTTTTGCTTCTTTAAAATTAAATGTTGCCACTTTAAGCATTTGTCCCTCATAACCACTTAAAGACAGTAATTTTTTTGCTTGCTGTAGGTCGTTATGCAGATGATTAACGATTTGTTTACTTCTGTCTAACCTAAAACTATATGCAGGAAATTGCCTTGGATATCCGAGCTTCTCTACAAGATTCAAAGGGTCAATGATTTGTTGAAATGCCACCCGAAAATCTTTATTATGATGAAAACCATTTTTTTTCAAATTAAATACGAAAAAAAAGCTTCCAAGCTCTTGGTATGTAGCTGTTTCATGCTCAGCGGAATAAACTACTTCCTCTTTCTTATATGGTTGTTCTTTTAAATTCGGCATATGCCAAACTTCGATTGTATCTAGGAAAGGCCTCCCTTGAAAGTGTTGAGAAAATGCCTCTAGTACAAGAAGATGTTCTTCATTTTTTTCCACTTGATATGGCCCTGTTCCAATCGGTTTTAAAAGATCTATTTCTACGTCATGTGGAATGATAGATGAAAAGAAACTACTCATAACATCAAGGAACATATAATTTGGCTTCTTCAAAGTAACTTGTATTGTAATATCATCAATCATTGTTACGTTTTCCACACATTCAAACAGAGTGTGATAAGGAATTTCTTTATTCGTTCTTAGTCTCTCCAGTGTATATTGAACATCTTTCGCTTGAAGTACTCGACCGTGGTGAAACATTACACCTTTGCGTAAATAAAAGGTCCATTCTTTTCCATCATTCTCTTCCCAGGCTAGGGCAATTCCCGGAGTATACGATTTACTCTCTCGATCATAGCGAACAAGTGGATCAAAAATATGCTGAACGATATGAGCTTCATGAACAATTCCAACAAAAGCAGGATCTAACGTATGAATTTTCATACTCTGAGGAATTTTCAATGTATCTCGTCGACCTGTGGAATGGGTGATAGACTTTAATCCAAAATGACTGTGCATATTATGTAATAGTTTTTCTTTTATTAATTGTGGGAATTGAATACTCATAATATATGAGTATGCTTCTTCAAAATTTTTTTCAGTGAGCAATCTTTGCACATTATTTATAGCGGCTTCTTGCAATGAAAGATAAAAAAGTAAAGTTGATTTTCTTCCTCTTCCTTTTTGAGGCTTCCATTGAAGATAACCAAACTCCATCATTTTCTTCATCGAGATATTTGTATTTCGCATCGTACAAGAAAGATATTGCGATATTTCCCCTGTTGTTGTTTCAATGTTTTCTTCTTCCTTGTACCCTTGATAGGCTAATCGCAAATTAACATAATGTTCAATAAGATTCATAGTTCCTCCTAAAATACGAAATCATGTTAACACCGTTTACAGTTTTTCTTCTTGTTTTTTTCATTATAATAAAAAATGAAGAAAGAAGGTAGATAGCATGAAATTTCGTGACTTACATTCAACGATAAAACTCAGATTGATCACAGATTTTTTCACTGACATTACTCAAATGTCCATCCTCCCATTTATGGCCATTTATTTTAGTACTCATGTTGGAGCTGGAATGACTGGAATACTACTAATGATTAACATTTCTATTTCTATTGTCGTTGGTTTATATTCTGGTTTTCTTTCAGATCGTATCGGTCGCAAAAAAATGATGGTCATAGCACAAGTGATCCAAGTTATCGCACTATCCGTGATGGCATCCGTCAACTCACCATGGTTTACTTCCGTTTGGATTACCTATTTGATGTTTGTATTTAGTAACACGAGCTCTAGTTTAATTGGGCCTGCAGCAAATGCAATGATTATTGATATTAGCACTGAAAAAGAAAGGCCATTTATTTATGGTCTCGGTTATTGGACTGGAAACATTTCGATTGCATTAGGGGCAGCAATTGGTGGTCTACTTTTTGAAGATTATAAGTTCTTCCTTTTTCTTTTGTTTCTTATTGTTAGCGGCATCACTTTGCTTCTTATCATCTTCTTTATTGATGAGACATTAACTAAAACTACGGTAGATTCAAAAATAGTTCAAAAGGAATTAGGAATCATCAATCACTATATTGCCGTTATAAAAGATCGTGGCTTTATGTTATTTGTGCTAGCGACCATTTTCACAATGTCTTTGGAATTTCAGCTTGATAAATATGTAGCAGTAAGGTTAAAAAATGAATTTCACACTTACTTTTTCTCAATTGAAATAACAGGGATTAAGATGTTTGGACTTATTATGCTCATCAATACCATTACGATTGTTTGCACCACTTTATATTTATCAAAATGGTTAAGTAAATATAATTCGAAAGTGGTTTTAACCATCGGTCTCTCTATTTACGCCTGCAGCTTTAGTATACTTGCATTCAGTAATTCCTTCAGTTTACTTGTTTTATCAGCTCTTTTGTTTACTCTTGGCGAACTTATGTATTCACCTGTACGACAAACGATTTTAGCTGGAATTGTTCATGAACAAGCAAGAGCTTCATATATGGCAGTAGATAATCTTTCTTATAACGTGGCCATGTTATTGGGTAGCTTCGGATTAACGCTAGGAGCATTTATTCCATCTAAAGCAATGGCGATTGTATACTTTGGGCTGGGTATTATAGGGTTACTTTGCTATCGTTATTCAATTAGTATAAAGGAACGAAAATCGATAGAGCAAAATAAAAGTTTATATAATACGCATTAATTGAAAAGTTGATTCAGTTGAATCAACTTTTTTATGTATTACACATCTACCAAAATTCCTTCTTTAGTAAACAGAACTGCATGAACTTTTCTGTTTTGACCAAAATAACCAATGAGGAGGTTTTTACATGAATCATGCGACAATACTATTAATTAAATTTGTGACATGCATTATCGCCTTTGGAATTGGCCTTGATTTGTTTTTTGATGCCACAATCGTTGATATTGTTTCTTTTAGTTTATTCGTAACAATTGTTTCATACGCCGTTGGTGAATTAGTGATTTTGCCTCAGTTAGGTAAAAGAGCTGCTGCAATTGCTGATTTTTTACTTACGTATCTTAGTGTTTGGGTTTTCGGAAGCTTCCTTTTTGAAAGCTATCTACAAGTAGCATGGGGAAGTATCATTTCTGCTGTAATCATTACAGGTGCAGAAATCTTTGTTCATCTTTTTGTTGGAGAACGTCAAAACACCACATCCTTTTCTGCAAGCAGAAATCCTGTTTTGAATTCAAGATTAGCGTTTGGAACTGAGATGGCGGAAGATGAAAATCTAAAAGATGTTTCCAACTTATTAAAAAGGAAGGAAGAAAATAAATAGCTTCAAATCATGACGGTGGTGAAAAAGATCAGAATAAATATACTACGCCTCAAGCCCTAGTTAAAATAAAGCTAGGGTTCATTGTTGTGTTCCTTACTTTTCCTTATGATAGAGATAACAACAAATTGTACCGAAAGGAAAGGTTAACAGTATGAAAAAATTATTTTTGCTTTTGTTTTTTATCGGAGGTTTGTTCCTCATCATTCATTCAAACACTACTTGGTTTGTTTTTGGAGGAAATGGTTCTTCAGCAAAGGTTTCAAATAAAGTAGATAAAATTGAATTAGATATTACTGGAGCTAGCACGAAAATTATTCCTGAAAATACAGATCAAGTAAGGGCTGAGTTAGAAGGAAAAGGGAAAGTAGTGGTAACAGAGAATGGAGATACAATTACTGTAGAATCAAAATCTCAAAAATGGTTTCACATATTTTCTATGTTTAATAAGACTGAAATAACCGTATATATTCCAGAGGATTATCAGAAGGAACTTATTATTGATAGTGGCTCAGGTAATGTTTCTTTCAATGGTCAGTCAAAGATGAAATTGGATGCTTTAACAATCGACATGAGTTCGGGCAATGTGCAAATTAGTAAGTTAACAGCAAATGTTTTGGAGCTTGACGGATCATCAGGAAATGTTAACCTGTCATCTATCTCAACTGAATCTGGGATTTTTGATATGAGTTCGGGCAATCTTACCATTAAAGAACATACTGGGAAAGTAGAGGCTGATCTTTCCTCTGGGAAAATAAACCTAGAAATGAACAAACTGATTGATTCGATCGATGTTGAAATCAACTCTGGTTTAGCAACAATCCATCTTCCATCTGATGCAGACTTTACTCTTAATGGAAGTATTGGTAGTGGTCACATTTCTTCTGATTTTGATCTAAAAGATCTACAAAAAAATTCAGATGGAATGTACGGTGTATATGGTTCTGGTAAACACCAAGTCAACATTGATGTTTCAAGTGGAAAAGTAGAGATAAACTAAATATAAATAGAGGATAACGATTAGGATGATATCCTGTTAGTTATCCTCTTCTCATTAATAACGGGAATTCTTTTTTTCTTTCCTGTCTTTTCGTTCAAAGTGACATTCATTACATATTTGAAACTTAAATTTATAAGACAAATTTTTCCCACAAACTTTACATACTTTCTTTGTTATTTGAACACCCGACTTTAGCTGCTCATGAATTTTGTCACTAATTTCTTCTCGTAGTCTTTCCCAGTAATGAGCTTCAGTATTTCGACCTAACTTATATAAAAATAATAAATGTAGGCCAATTGATTTATAAGAGAGTTCAAGTTCTTCTAAACCTGAATCTTTTATTAAAGGATCTGGTAGGTCCTCTCCATCAACAATTGCTTCTAGCTTTTGTTTCCATTGAGCTCTAAGAGTTGGTTCATTCGTTGAAAAAGGTAAATGTAAAAAGCCATATAAATCAGCCATTGATAGTTTTGCTTCAATAATGGTGTCTTCAATCATTTCATACAATAGCTTTTCTTCTGCCAGGGAAGCTTTTTTTGTTCCCTTTGGGCTTTTAAATTGATCCCATAAATAGAAAAACAAACCAAGCTTTCGTGAATATTTTTGAAAGCGGTCAAGGACACCTGTTGTCGGGGCAATTGCGAAACCTTGTAGTGGTTCATCCTCTTGATCTAGAAGACGGGCCATTGATTTTGGGTTGTGTACAAATGCAACCTTCCCTATATTATAAATTCCCCTCCTGCCGGCACGACCGGCAATCTGTTTTACTTCTTGTGAGGTGAGCCACCTTCTTCTCGTACCGTCAAACTTATCATTTTCTAAAAAGACAATTCGCCGAATTGGTAAATTTAGTCCCATGCCAATAGCATCTGTGGCTACGATAACCGTCGTCTCACCATTAATAAACCTCTGCATTTGTTTTTTTCTTGTTTCAGGAGGCATGCTTCCATATATCATACTAACTTGACGACCTGTTCTTTGCAGCTCAGATGCTGTTTCAAGCACCCTCTTCCTCGAAAAGCAAACTAACGCATCTCCTCTTCTCGTTTGATTCAGGCGAAAAAGCTGTGGTTCAACTTCTAAAGGGATATCTCTAATATATTCATGTATTTCAATATCCGAGTCACCGAGAAGCTGTAAAATCATTGGTTTTGCATTAAAGCTGCAAATAATATGAACTTCTTTTGCATTTGCTTTTGTAATAGCTTTATACCAAGAAAACCCTCGATCTTTATCAGCAATCATCTGTGATTCATCAATCACCACCACATCATAAAAATTCTTCTCATAAAACATTTCAACAGTACAAGCTATGTGAGCAGCACCTTCAATTGTTTTTTCTTCTTCACCGGTTTTCAAAGAACATGGAACACCCTCGGCATTTAACTTTTCGTATATCTCAAGAGCAAGTAATCGAAGGGGAGCTAAGTATATTCCACTACTTGCGTCCTTCATACGTTGAATCGCCTGAAAGGTTTTCCCTGTATTTGTTTCTCCAACATGAAGAATATATTGGATATTTCGACCAGCTGGTGGATTATATTCTCTTCCAAAAATATCTTCAACCATTCTGGCTTCTTCTTCTTTTCTTCGTTTAATCTCTTCTAATTCTTGGGCAACCTTTCGTTCCCGTTCTAAAAGGTCTTGTTCAAATATTTTTTGATGTGCTTGAAGATCGAAAGGAGTATCAATAAGCTTTGTTAAATCTGTTACAAACTCTTCTAGTAAATCAGCGAAAAACTCTTCTGCAAGTTCCATAAATAAATCAAAGGCTATTTCCTTAAATAATGTATCTGGTACAGGCTCGTGAAAGACATGCTTATATTCATCAAAAAGGTTTGAAGATAATCGCTCTTTAATCCAATTTGGCCCAAAGTCAAACAAATAACCTGATATTAATCTTTCATACATTTCTGTCATGTCTTCTTCATATTGATGTCTGTTATAAGCTAGATGTGCTTCATCATATAAATATGTTGAAAATGTTAAACCTTCTGAAGCAATAACAACACCTTTTTGTTCAATTTCAATTGCGAGATGAGAACCAACTAAATAGCGAACATAAAGATATAACTCTTCATAGTGCTCATTAAGGAGTTCTTCTATATAAAATTCAAATTTTAAAATTAATTTTTTGGTAAGTTCCCGGTGCTCCTGCATTTTTCGGCGATCTTCGTACAATTCCTTTGCTTGCTCATATCTTTCGTTCCAATGATCACTATGATTCAAGAACTTTTCGTCTAACCAGTTTAGAACATGAAAAGGATCTACATCTCTTATTTCATTTCGAAACATTTGGTTTATTAGCTTTTTAGTTACTCCTTCTAAGTCAAATCCTCTTTCTATTAAAAATTCCTTTTTTTCATAGGTCGCTGCATGACTCGCTGTTGTATTTAACCATGAGTTTAACCAAATTTGATCAATATACTCTCCACGTTCTCTTACATATTGTTCGTATGAAGGTAATGTTTCCTTCTTTTCTAAATACTTATCTATATCCTCTAAAGCCTTGGTTTTAGTACGCTCTACTGCCATTGTATAATAACTTGCTAATATGTCATTCATGATAAAACTCCTTCACCATGTAGGTTATCTTTAGTTTCTATATTTCATTATCAATTCATGTATGTATTGACTAATTAGTAATTGTTCTTATTATTGTAGATGAAAAATATGAAAAAGTGGTAGTATATTGACGGGGGAATTAGCTGGAGAAAAATTTCTTTTAGAACAAAGCAATAAAAAAAAGAGCTAATGGCAGCTCTTCTTAGTGAAGCATATCTTTTAAAATCTGTACATGTTGTCGATCTTTATCCAATATCTGTTC
This sequence comes from Metabacillus sp. B2-18, assembly GCF_021117275.1. Lineage (NCBI taxonomy): Bacteria > Bacillati > Bacillota > Bacilli > Caryophanales > Bacillaceae > Metabacillus > Metabacillus sp. B2-18. The sequence continues at coordinate 1,459,732 of NZ_CP088245.1, read as the reverse complement.
GATAAGTTGTCGACTTTCTTCGTCTAAATCTCCCCTTACAATTTCCTCTGACATACCAATTCCATAATAGCTTTCACCTTTTTTTGCACTTTGAATAATACCTTCCGTTGTGTCTGGAATTTGGAATTGGCTGATAAATCCTTGAACAGACCCAACAATTCCCTCACTACTTACAGGTGTACCCCCAAGATTTTGAATTCTCTCAGCTACATGTAAGGCATGCTGTTTATGCTCCTGTTGCATCGTTTGAAATTGTTTTTTTATTAATCCATCATCTAGCTTTTCAATGAAATGTTCATAAGAACGAATCCCCATATATTGTCCTTTTAAAAATTCATTTAAAGTATCTATAACATTTTCCTCTTTCAATCACTTTTCTCTCCTTTCTTAATCGAATATGAAGTATGTAATGATTCAACTTGTTGATTTATTATGGTTTACTTTATTTCCTTTTTCTTTTAAAAGTTGAAAACCATACAGCAATAGTGCTTTAAATTGAAAAACGAAGAGCAATTGTAATCTAGTCATACGAACCAACGAACTAACACCTAATTTTTGAAACCAGTTTACTAGCCGATAAGAAAAGAATGAATCAACAAGCAAATTGATCAAAAGATATAAATAAAATTTTCCATAAGTGAATTTCATGATCCACAGAGAGCCTATAAAAAAGGGACCAAAAATGAGTGGAGTTTCACCCCTTATTTTAGGATGGATACTTTCATAGAACCACCACCATCTTCTTTTTTTTGCAATATAACTTTCAAGCCATACAATAATTGAAATAAATATACTTGCAGGATAATACCGTTTAAATGATTTTTTATCGATAAATGGCAGAGAAAACCAGGGAAGAATCATCATTAAACACAATAAGGATCTTGTATATTTAAGCAATTATAGGTTCTCCTCCTTTTTTCAAATTTCATTTAAACACTACCTGATAAAATCTGTCTTTTAATAATAAGTTTTTGCAAGGACAGGATAAATATACGAACTATTTTCATAGAAAAAGCCCACTATAAAAAGTGGGCTAGTGGGCTTTTGAAATTATTAAATATTTTTTAAAGCTAAATGCTCCTTAGACTCAAGTTCTTCGATCATCTTAAGCCATGCTTCAGGCTTGTTAGGTAGTACAGTATAATACCTCTTCAGGAATTTTACAACTAAATCAGATTGAATGGTTGTGGTGTTTTCTCCCATTGGTAAGAAGCAAAGATCAAGACCTGTTACAGCCTCTCCATCATTATTCCATGAGGGATGAACATAAGGAAAATCAATTCGTTTATAACCAAGGTGAGCTAATACTTCTCGACGTACATACGGATCCATCGGTTTTACACCGCCAAATTCAAAATCTTCAACACGATAAGGATCATAGATTTCCGCGAACATACCTGATAGTTTTTGTCCATTTTCATTAGCTAGTTGCTGCAGATCATGAGATCGATTGTTTGCTAAGAAAGGACCCACTCCAAGGCCAGCCTGACCAATAATCGTAAAATCAGTCATTGCCACATTATAGTCTTCATAATATCGATACTCTGTTGCTCCTACAACTTTGCCTTCGTGAACAGCAACAAATACACGAATACCAGGATCTTCTAAAGGCTCTTTCCAAAGATTGAATTCCAACACTTCTTCGGGCGGGAAAACCTCCTTCATGAGTTGATGCATTTGTGCAAATTGTGGGTCTTCAATATTTGTTATACGGTTATACTCCATTAATAATTCTCCTTTAATGATTATTCAACATGAAACGGATTCTTCCATTCCATAAGAGTGCTATAATGGCATGATTCTTCATCTTCTAAGTAGTTTGATACAACTCCAATAGGTGTTCTGCTGCACCGTAACAAAAACGTTAAAACAGGATCTTTAATTGTTCCTTTTACAACAGCTGCTACATATTGCTCAGGTGACATATCGTCAGACTTTTTATGATAGCCGGGCATACGTCCACCACCAAGCAATCGTTCTAACCCTAAATGAATAACCACTTCATACATTGACAGCATCAACCATTTTCCTAGACCTAATTTTCTATATTTAGGCCTTACACCTATATCGACAACATATAAGGTGTTGCCTTCTGGGCTATGATTACGGATGTACCCGTTATCTGTTATTTCTCCCCATGTATGGTTAGGATGATCCGGATTAAAATCTACAATTAATGCAGTCATTGATCCTGCCATCTCCCCCTCAATCTCAATACATAAAGCACCTTGTTGAAATAATTCAATGTGGTTTTCCAATTGCTCTTCATTCCACCAAAGCTCTGATGGAAAAGGAGGAGGAAAACTTTCTTGCTGAATTAGGATTAAATTTTTGAAATCTTTTTTTTCATAGTTACGAATTACAGCTTTAATTGGTTTATCTTGGTCGAAAACATAAAATTCTTTTCGATACATAGAAACCTCCTGTTTAATACGTTATTTTTTCTGGTTCCCAATCAGGATAAAGATCCGTACGACGATCTCTCCATGTAGTAACAGAGCCTGTGAGGCGTACTTTATACAGAAGCTCTAAATTCAAATCTGCTGTTACAATCATATCTTGATTAATTTCACCTTCAACCATAATTCCTTTTGGCGGGAAAGGAACATCATTCGGAGTAATAACAGCCGCTTGCCCGAAGTTTCCTCTCATAAAATCAACTGTTTGAAGAGATCCAACTGTACCAGTAGTGACAACGTATACTTGATTTTCAATTGCTCTAGCATGGCTTGTGTAACGAACACGATGGAAACCATGACGATCATCTGTACAAGAAGGACAAAAGATTACATCTGCCCCCTTTGCCTTTGCCATTCGAACAATTTCAGGAAACTCAATATCATAACAAGTTAGCATGGCTATTGTCCCTTTTTCTGTTACAAATACTTGCAGACTATCACCTGCACTCATATTCCACTCTTCTACTTCGGTAGGTGTAATATGCAGCTTTGCTTGTTCAGCTACTCGACCATCTGGATAAAAAAGATGTGCCACATTATATAACTTACCTTCTTTTTCTATGACATGAGTTCCACCAATAATATGCATTCCTGTACTCATGGCAAGTTCAATAAATAGGGATCTATATTTTTCAGTAAAATCGGGTAAACGATAAATAGGTAATGCATTACCTTGTTCATCCCCAATGGATAATAATTGTGTGGTAAAAAACTCAGGAAACAAAATAAAATCTGAACCAAATTCTTCAGCTGTTTTAACATAGTGTTTGACTTGACTTGCAAACTCCTCAAACGAATGAATCGTGTGAAGGTGATATTGTACTGCAGATACTCTTAAGTTCATTTCTTAAACCTCTTTTCAATCAATCTATGAATTCATAAAACGCACTCATGGATGATACTATCCACATTATTAAATAACAAGCAATATTTTACAAGTACATACTTTACTTTCACTAAGTGTGTAAATGTATACTAATGTATTTTACAAAGCATAATAAAAAACCACAAACAAAAAATATGTGGTTTTTAAAAATTCTTTAAGTTACTAGTCTAAACATATTATTTCTGATAAAATTTACTCATATAATGATTTAACCTTTCGTAGATCTTCTATTAAATCATTCATTTCCTTTCCTGTTAAGTGTACCGGTAATTGATCGTATAATGTTACAAATTGCCCACCATCATCATCTTTATGCTTTGTTAGATATTCATAGAGCATTGATATTTGCCTTTCTTTTAGAGTAGATTCTGTATGAAAACGCTTTACAGTATGTATTGAAAATTCATTCATGGAAAAATCAAACTCTCCAGAAATAATTGTACCTTCTATTTTCATCTTTACACCACCTTATTTTCACTATTATTTATTTTATCCTTTATATTTCTCAATTATTTCGGAAATATTTTATTTATCACATCATTATGATTATCCTTAGAAAGGACTATTTATTATGGAAAAATTCTTTTCAAAAGTTGAAAAATGGCAAGAAATGCATACCCTTCTTCGAGTGGCATATACAAAAACGAAAATAGGGAGAACCTCATTTTCTGGTCGTGTTATTCATTTATCACCAGATAGAACTCAACTTTTATTTTATAATGTTGATACAAAATCTGTATGCAGTCTTGAATTGAATGAAATTGATGATCTTATACCTTACGAAAATAGCTAATAAGTTCCCTTCATCATCCTCTCTAAAACAAGAATCTTCTTGTCAAAATATAAGAATGATCGTCGAAACCCTTATCATTCTTTTTGAAATTGGCTACAATAAATTTTGCAATCAAAAATATTCAAGGAGTTTCAAAAAATGCAAAAAAAGACAACCCTTCAATTAATCTCAAACTTAACACTTTATAAAGCATATAAGGATGCTATCAAGTTAAAGGCATCAGATGAATTTATTCATTTATTACTGAACGAAATCGAATCCCGTCCAATGCCTCTACCAATCTCAACAAAAAAATATTAATCCCTTTCATATCACCTAAAAATCAACTCCCTCTGCGAAAAATGCAGAAATAAATTCAGAAAATTCTTTATCTTAATATAAGAAATATGAATTTATATGAAGCATTACAAGATATGATCCCTACTAATATAACCAACAATAGAGTTGTATTTGTTTACATAGGAACAGACCGTTCAACAGGTGATTCGTTAGGTCCATTAGTAGATTCATTCCTAAAAAAGAAGGGTTACAGAAATGTAATTGGTACAATTAACAACCTCGTACATGCTACAAATCTAAATGAGAGGCTTAGTGATGTTCCTTCAAATAAGAAAGTAATTGTAATTGATTAAATGTTAGGGAAAATTGAATCATCGGCAAGTTTTATGTATTTGATGGAGGACTAAAACCTGTGCAGGGGTTGGTAAAAAGAGTTAGATACTGTTGGCGATTATAACATAACAGGTGTCGTCAATGTAGGAGGATTTTTATCACAATGAAAAAGTGGATCAAATCGAATTTATGTTTGCTACTTCTATAGAAATTAAATAATAACGAGGTAAAACCATGTTGTCGGAAAGAAGAAAATGATGTGATGAATATCTCTCTAGGAGTTAAATAAAAAATAAAAAAAGACCAGGATTAGATCACTAGTCTCTTTTTTGACGCGCCTTAGAGGATTCGAACCTCTGACCGACGGCTTAGAAGGCCGTTGCTCTATCCTGCTGAGCTAAAGGCGCAATTTATAAAGATAAAATGGCTCCGCAGGTAGGACTCGAACCTACGACCGATCGGTTAACAGCCGATTGCTCTACCACTGAGCTACTGCGGAACAAAATGAAATATGCATGATTTAAAGTGGAGCTAAATGAACTCGAACCATCGACCTCACGCTTATCAGGCATGCGCTCTAAGCAGCTGAGCTATAACCCATAAGTTTCTTTTTGGAGCGGGTGAAGGGAATCGAACCCTCATCATCAGCTTGGAAGGCTGAGGTTTTACCACTAAACTACACCCGCATATTGAAATGAATTGGAGGCACCACCCGGATTTGAACCGGGGATAGAGGTTTTGCAGACCTCGGCCTTACCACTTGGCTATGATGCCTTAAAATAAATGGCTGGGCTAGCTGGAACCGAACCAACGCATGTCGCAGTCAAAGTGCGATGCCTTACCGCTTGGCTATAGCCCATTGAATAACCTTCAAGAATAAACTTCCCTGAATAAGCTACATGAATCCTCATCGCAAGAGGATATTCTGGGGTATTTCTGACAGGAAATATCACGGAATATCGTCGACAACTAGGTATACTTTCCAGCTTAATCTGTGTCGATCACTTTATATTCCAAACTTTCTACACAAAAATAAAAGTCTCGTGCTCTACACCAGCAAGAGGATATTCTAAAGGAAATATCGTCGAAAACTAAGTGCTTTTAAGCATCTAAAAATACTAAGTAACAAGATACTAAGCAACGATGTCTGAATATACAATTGGGGCGGCTGATGGGAATCGAACCCACGAATGTCGGAACCACAATCCGATGCGTTAACCACTTCGCCACAACCGCCATTAATTTTTATATATTGGCAGGGGCAGTAGGAATCGAACCCACACCAAAGGTTTTGGAGACCTCTATTCTACCGTTAAACTATGCCCCTAATATTTAAGAGTTGTTTTTTAAATTAATGCTAGATATGTTGCTGTCGCAAAAATCTATGGTGGAGGGGGGCAGATTCGAACTGCCGAACCCTAAGGAGCGGATTTACAGTCCGCCGCGTTTAGCCACTTCGCTACCCCTCCATATATGAGAGTGCCGGCGAGAGGACTTGAACCCCCAACCTACTGATTACAAGTCAGTTGCTCTACCAATTGAGCTACACCGGCATTACTATAGATGTATATAAAGTTTTTCCTTACTTACCTGTCACCCAAATCTCAGGAAGTTCATTCAAGTAGCGGCTCGATTTGTGTGCTGAAGCAAAAGCTTCGAAGCATATTCGATCGTGCTCTACCAATTGAGCTACAGGCATCATTATAGATAAAGGTGGCTCGGGACGGAATCGAACCGCCGACACATGGATTTTCAGTCCATTGCTCTACCAACTGAGCTACCGAGCCGAATAATTAGTTAGTATTAATAAGTAAGATAAAGGATTGCTCTTTACGTATAAGTTATTTATACGTATAACTTATACGTATTCTACTAGTGTTTTTAACTAGTAGATCGTCCTCATCTCAGAAGGATTATTCAAGAAGCAGCTTGATGAGTACGCTGAAGTTTTATTCAGAGAAGCATATTCGAACGTGTTCTACTAACTGAGCTACCTAGCCAAATTAGTTTACGGCAATAATGGCGGTCCGGACGGGACTCGAACCCGCGACCTCCTGCGTGACAGGCAGGCATTCTAACCAACTGAACTACCGGACCAGAGTTTTTTCACGTAGTGAAAATAACTTACCTTAACATAATATTTTAACATTCATATTACATTACATTTTTTTGGTTGCACTTAACAGCACTACTATATTGACTTGCTTAGATGATTACTCGACGTAGCATCGTCAACTGAAATTGGTTGCGGGGACAGGATTTGAACCTGCGACCTTCGGGTTATGAGCCCGACGAGCTACCGAACTGCTCCACCCCGCGATGATAAAAATATAATAAATTATATGGAGGAGGAAGGGGGATTCGAACCCCCGCGGGCTTTGACACCCCTGTCGGTTTTCAAGACCGATCCCTTCAGCCGGACTTGGGTATTCCTCCAATAACATATGTGACCTATTGGTCGTTTGTGAATATGGTAGCGGCGGAGGGAATCGAACCCACGACCTCACGGGTATGAACCGTACGCTCTAGCCAGCTGAGCTACACCGCCATAGTTACAATACGCTCATTGTAAAAAACCATGTTCGTCATGTCTCTTCCAGACACATTCCTCACAAGCCTACAATGGAGATTTTTCAAGATGTTTACGGCTCGCTCTAGCCAGCTGAGCTAGACCGCCATAATCATTGTTTGTTACTTATAAATTTGGTGGAGCCTAGCGGGATCGAACCGCTGACCTCCTGCGTGCAAAGCAGGCGCTCTCCCAGCTGAGCTAAGGCCCCAATATTTAATGATGGTCGGGAAGACAGGATTCGAACCTGCGACCCCTTGGTCCCAAACCAAGTGCTCTACCAAGCTGAGCTACTTCCCGTACTTGATAACTAAAACTGGCGCGCCCGAGAGGAGTCGAACCCCTAACCTTTTGATCCGTAGTCAAACGCTCTATCCAATTGAGCTACGGGCGCATAGTTTTTAAAAGTTTTTGGATTAATGTGCGTTATTTTCGCTGACGCGAAAAAACGTTGGTGCCGAGGACCGGAATCGAACCGGTACGGTAGTCACCTACCGCAGGATTTTAAGTCCTGTGCGTCTGCCAGTTCCGCCACCCCGGCACTACTATTGGAGCGGAAGACGGGATTCGAACCCGCGACCCCCACCTTGGCAAGGTGGTGTTCTACCACTGAACTACTTCCGCAATATTGTTAGTTATTTTCGCTAACGTGAAAAAACTTTGGTGCGGGTGAAGGGACTTGAACCCCCACGTCACAAGGACACTAGATCCTAAGTCTAGCGCGTCTGCCAATTCCGCCACACCCGCATAGTAAGTTAATTCGCTAGTGCGAAAATAATATGGTGGAGGATGACGGGATCGAACCGCCGACCCCCTGCTTGTAAGGCAGGTGCTCTCCCAGCTGAGCTAATCCTCCAAATCAATATGTTACTTCCTATTAATTTAAATTATAGTAAGTGACCCATACGGGATTCGAACCCGTGTTACCGCCGTGAAAGGGCGGTGTCTTAACCGCTTGACCAATGGGCCATATTTATTTTTGACCATAAGATGGTCATGCCTGGCAACGTCCTACTCTCACAGGGGGAATCCCCCAACTACCATCGGCGCTGAAGAGCTTAACTTCCGTGTTCGGCATGGGAACGGGTGTGACCTCTTCGCCATCATTACCAGACAAATTTCAAAGACAAATATTATTATAATTACTTCACGAAAAATTTCAAGACCTTTTTATAAAAAACTTATTTCGCTTGTCTTGTTTCGAATGAAGCAGGATTTATAATTTATCACACTAGTTAATCATGTGTCAATATCTTAATTGTATTTACCAAGCTTACTCGGCAACGGAAACAATCATATCATCTCAATTTATAAAAGAAAAGATCCAAATTATGGGCTATTGAGTTTTTATTTTTCTATATAAGTAATCTCCCTCTCAAGCTCATTAAATGATTCTACTTAGGATAAACTACTTTTGACAATTTGGAGGTGTGTAAAATGACCTTGGAGCAAGAAAGGGATTTTATTACAGTCGAAGATGAGAACGGCAAGGAAAGAACATTTTCAGTTGAAGCATTACTTGTAGTGGAAGCTGACACCTATGCTCTATTGACATCAAAAGACCATTATTATGATCCAATCATTATGCAGGTTTTAAACGAAGAAGATGGTCAATATCTTGTTGGAGTTTCAGATCCAATTAAAAAGAATATCGTTATAGATGCGTATGAAATTGCTGTTGATGCGAACCCTGCTAATTAAACCTTTCCTGCTCAAGCTGGTTCACATAACAAGTATCTAGTATACAACGAACAAAATAAAGTTCTTTTCAATATGACAATTGGTCATCGAGCAATCGGGTTGCCTTTAATCCAGCTTACGTACATTGGAAGTTATGTTCCATCAATAATGCCAGATAGATATAATGCTTTTATCTATATAAACCAGTCAAATGCTCTCAATCTAATTAAGGTACAAGAGGTCTTACTCTAATTAAGGTAAAGAGTTAAATTTTACTCCCTTCTTCCTCATAAGTAAAGGCTAGAAATTAATTTTTCCCTTGTTATAATGCTAAATGGATAGATTATTTCAAAAAGGTGGGCATTTATGGGGAACACATGTCGGTTTGTTGTCAATGCGGTAGGTAAAAAGGGAGAAACTTACTATACGCAACTAAACACAAAAAAAGAACTTGAAAATTGGATAACAGACCATCAAGACAAATTATTAATGGATGAATTAAAAATCGTAGACAAGAAATTACCGCCTTTCTTAAAATGGTTTTTGAACAAATAAAATAAGAAGCATAAGGAGATATTTGGTTATCTTCTTATGCTTTTTTCTATTTAAAGGAAGTAAAAGGCTAATTGTAATATTACACATACTTTCATTTTACACTTATTGGACCTTTTCATTTTAAACTTTCCCCCATATAATTACCTTTTAAGGGGGGAAATGAATGGCGGACATCAAACAATATATTTTCTTTGATTTCGAAATGATATGCTCTGATCAAGGGATGGCTTTTGAGAAGATGGAAGCCATTCGTTTGGGCGCTGTAAAATATGAATTAGATTCAAAAAAAATTTCATATTTTGATCGATTTATACGACCGGAAAACAGCAATCCTTTAACTGAATTTTGCAAAACGTTAACCGGTATTAAAGATTCTGATTTACAAAAAGCAAGCGATTTTAAAGACGTTTTTGCTGAATTTCTTGAATGGGTTGGTGGGTTAAAGAAGTCTCAATATTTTTCCTGGTCGCCAAGTGATTTATCACGACTAAAAATCGACGCATTAAAACATTGCATTCCTGAACGTACAATTAGAAAAATTGAAACACGATATACTGACTTTCAAGATATTTTTAAAAAGACAGTTTCTAAGACTAATATTTCGGTTGAGGATGCATTAGCTCTGTATGGATTAGAGTTTTTAGGTGACAAGCATAACCCTATGTATGATGCTTACAATACACTTCGTATTTATCAAAGCTATTTGTGTGAACCGATTAAATCCGACATGATTATGCTAAAAAAATTCATCTTTGAAGAAGAATCACCTGAAGATATGAATATGATAAATCTAAAGCTTTCTATGCACATGCAACAAGACGCCAAAGAAATAACAGAACAATTACGCGAGATATACCGGCTACGTGATGTAAAGAAGCTCTTAAAGCCGATTAAGAGACTTTCTCTAAAATATGAAAATGTGTTTATAAATCGATCTGGAATATTTACAAGACAAAATGTATATGATGCAGAGTGCTTTCTTTCTTTTTATCAAGATTTTCTTTTTACTTTTGAAGAACATTTTGCGCATTCTTCAAGAGTTGTTATTTTACACGAATATATGCTTAACCCATTAAAGGAAGTTATCTCAATAAACACTAAAAACCCCACCTTCATTTAGTGGGGTTTTTAGTTTCGTTCATTACCTTCTATTATAGCAAGTATATCTTTGGTTTAATTAGGCCTCTATTTTACTCAATAATGCTTGATAAAATCTCTCAGGCTCATCAGGCGAAAGATGTACTTTCTTTACTTTTCTCTTAAAGCCATACATGAATCTGGCTTCCTGCTCACAAGTAAATTCGATTTCAAAAATTGGCTTTTCTTTCATAAAATCAGATAATACTGCATCAAATACCTTTTCTCTCTCTTCTTTGGACAATTTTTCAGGACCATCATAATAGCGAATGCTTTTTATCTCCTCTAATGGAACGATTAGCTGCTTTGCTAATCCAACCTGTAAAGACATCAAACGGTCACTAATAATGAAAGGCGTTAGGCGAATAGAGTGAATTTCAGCTACTAAAAAGAAAAGGGTGTACACATTCAAAACGAGTGAGATGATCGCCACAATCTCATTCCAAGAATGAAGTAAAAAATGAAACCCTACAGATTCAAGTATCAAAGCGTGAATTAACATGATATTAAATGCCATAGAACTTGACTTTTTATGGTACGAAAACATTTCATGATTATTACTAATAGTCAGTGATTTCTTTCTCCAAGTGCAAAGGCTAAAATAAAACATAGAAAGTTCAGATACGATTATACTTAAGAATCGCGAAGGCTTTAACTCTTGATAAATAGACTGTTCAATTCGATATTGTAGTGTAGGAATTTCCGTTTGGTGTGTTTTTACTCTTTTTAAGATAGCTGGTATTTTGGTTATTAATTTATAAAGAATGTAAAGCTCTAGTAATAATAATGCCCCTTCCCCAGCAAAGAGCAGGTATTTCACAAAAGAATAGGATGAAAGTAGTCCATTCGGTACAACAAGATAAGCAATCCCATAGCCTGCTAATGCAACAGGAAGTAGATATTTTAGCGAGTAGCGTTTTCTTATAATAAAAAAATACGCCAATAATGGAATAACAATAATAAAATCAAACAGAGAACCTAATGCAACCCCATTCGGAAGCGGTTTCATAAATTCCACACGATAAAGCATTGTATTGGCTGCAATAATTAATGCAAGAAGAATAAAAAAACTAATCCAGCTTTTCTTTGTAAAAGCATGCATCATGCATACCTCCTTTCTTCTATTATATAAGAAAAGATAGATAGAAATGGGCGTAAATAAAGGTAATTTATTACAATTTTATGGCGGATTTATTCTTATCTGATTAAAATGATTGTTTATGCAATCCATTAACAATAGAAAAAAGCCGTACCAATTCGGTACAGCCTCTTCATTCGACATACTTCGGGTCGTGCCTGTCACTTGTCGAATTGTCATTTGTCAGACTAGAGCTTTGTTCACTACCGCCGCAATAGATTCCTTTAATATACTAATGATTTTCTCAACTTCTGGTTTTGTGATGATTAGCGGAGGTGCTATAACCAATGTGTCGCTATCGTTATATATAACACATCTGCATATTAAACCACGTTCAGCAGCTTCAGCCATTACCCTTGGAGCAACCTTTTCTGTAAACCGCTCTTTTGTATCACGATTTGAATAGAATTCAAATCCCCCTAATAATCCAATAATACGTGTATCTCCCACTTGTTCGAATTCATCTTCTAATCGTTTAAAACCTTCCATAAACACCCCTTCCATTTCTTTGCAATTCTCAACAATCCCCTCTTTCTCCATTATTTCTAAATTTTTCAACCCAACCTGACAAGCTACAGGGTGACCACTATAAGTAAATCCATGAAACAAAGTGCCTGTTGATTTCTCTTTTAGAACATCAAAGATTTTTTCTGAAATCATCACACCCCCAAGTGGAAAATAACCACTTGTTACACCTTTTGCAAAACTCATCATATCTGGAACAACATCCCAATTTTCCAATGCAAACATTTTTCCAGTTCGACCAAACCCAGTAATGACCTCATCTGCAATAAATAATATTCCATATTCATCACAAATGCTTCGTACCTCTTTGAAATAATCTTCAGTAGGGACAAATAGGCCTCCTGCTCCCATAACCGGTTCTGCAATAAACGCTGCAACTGTTCTTGGACCCTCTTCTTCAATAACTTCTCTAAGCGATTCTGCTGACATTGGTTCTGCATAGACGAAATCTGGAGCAAGAGAATTCGTCACTCGATGAAACTCTGGTATACCTGTTGCACTCGTTGCACCTGTCGCTACACCATGATAAGCTTTTTTTCTTGAAATGATTTTCTTACGGTTTGGTTCTCCTTTTAAAATCCAATAATACCGAGCTAACTTAAACGCTGAATCATTTGCCTCCGATCCCCCAGATGTAAAAAATACCGTATTTAAATCTCCAGGTGCTAAATGTGCAAGCTTCTCAGCAAGTCGAATTGCTGGCTCATGACTAAATGTAGAGAAGGCTGAACTAAAACTCAATTTGTTTATCTGCTCCATAGCTACTTCACCCAATTCTTTTCTTCCATAACCTATTGCAACATTCCATAAGGAAGACATTCCTTCTATATATTCCTTACCCTCAATATCTTTCAAATAGATTCCATAACCTTCTTCAAAGATAAAAGCTGGACCGTTTTCCTGTTGTTGTTTTACAGATGATGTTGGATGCAGAAAATGCTTTTTATCTAACTCCACAAGTCTTTGTTTTAATTCATTTTTCATAATATTTCCTCCTTTAGTAATGTTGAAAATTTATTATGATAAACAACCCTTCCACCTATGATGGTCATTTCAACTTTCGTTTCTCTAACTTCATAAGCAGAAAATTCCAAAAATTTAGATGGAAGAACAGTTAAATCTCCTAATTTCCCTATTTCTAATGATCCTTTTACATTTTCTTCAAAAGAAGCTTTTGCGGCATTTATTGTGTACATTTTTAATGCCTCATAGAGATTAATTCTATTTTCAGATGAGAAAATTTCCCCTTTTGCAGTTTCTCTACACATCGCTGCATAAATGCCTAAAAGCGGAGAAGATGGTGTAATTGGAAAGTCAGAACTTCCTGCCGGTGCAAGGCCATAGTTCAAGTATTTTTTATTTGCAAAAACATAAGGAATCATAGATGAATCTAGGTTTTCTAAGTAAACATCACCAGCTTGATGCACTAAAGTTGGCTGTGGAACCGGAATAATTTCTAGTTTCTTCATCCTTTCCAATAATTTATTGTTGGTGACCATCGCATGCTCAATCCTGTGTCGATGATCTTTTCTTGGGTACTTTTTTAGTGCCGCTTCATAAGCGTCTAAAACTTGTTCTATCGCCTTATCTCCAATCGCATGAATGGCAATTTGAAACCCCAATTGATGAGCGTCCAAAACTTTTGATTTTAGTTCTTCATCACTGTACATCAGCATTCCTTTATTACCAGGTGAATTTTTGTAATCTTGGGATATGGCAGCAGTTTTTCCACTTATCGTTCCATCTGCGAACATTTTTATTGTACCGACCCTTAAGTTTGGATAACTTTCTTGTGAGAGTAAATTTAGATCTTTCGCATCATTAATATATTTATCTAGTATCATTGCATATATTCTTAAAGGAATTCTTTGTTCTTGTACCATTTCATGTAAAACATGAAATTCATCTAGTAAGTTATAAAAGAAACCCATTCCAGCTTCATGTACCGAAGTAATTCCTCTTGCAACATTGTGTTCAGAAACTAGTTTAATAGCTTCTTTCATTTGTTCTTTTGTATAAGGTGGCATTATTTTTCTTACTATATCCACCGCTTGTTCTTTTAATAATCCAGTAGCCTGCCCATTTGCATCTCTGACAATTTCTCCATTTTTAACTGTTGTGTGTTCATCAATTCCAGCTAGTTCTAAAACTGTTCTATTCACAACAGCAGCATGTGCACAATACCTGTTTAAAAAGATCGGATTTTCAATATCTTCAAAATCATATTGATCAGGATGTCTCTCATCTATGAGATTTGCTTCATCATAGCCCCAGCCAATAATCCAATCATCAGGTTTAGAGACGTTTGCCTTTTCTTGAATAACATCCACCATTTCCTTAATAGATGTTTGATTACAATGCACATAGACTAAATTAAATCCACTAATAAATAAGTGTTGATGGGCATCAATAAAGCCCGGAATAACCGTTTTCCCTTCTAAATCAATCACTTTTGTTTTTGGTCCAATCAAACCTTTAATGGATTCATTGGTTCCAAGTAACATAATGTGATCATTTTTAATCGCTATGAATCTATAAATACTTTGGTCCTTATCCATAGTTACGATTTCACCATTATATAAAACCAGATCTGCAAACATTTTATTCCTCCAATATATCTACTTGTTTAAAAGATTTGGTAAAAACATTGATAAACTTGGCAAAAAACTTATAATTAGGAGACTAAAAACCATTGCTAAGAATAGAGGAATAATTGATTTAATAATGCTTTCCATAGGTGCTTTCCCTATTCCAGAAGCGACAAATAAGTTCACTCCTATTGGTGGTGTAATAAAACCTATTGCCAAGTTTGTCACCATTATCACCCCAAAATGAATGGGATCGATTCCAATCTGCGTAGCTACGGGAAGTAATATTGGTGTTAAAATAACAAGAGCTGCAATTGTATCAATAAATGCACCTACAATAAGCAAAAATATATTTATCATTAACAAGATAATAATTGGGTTGTCTGATGTTGTTGTAATAAAGTTTGCTATAGTAGATGGAATTTGCTCTACTGTTAATAAATATGCAAAAGCAATGGATAAACCAATCATATAAAGCGTGGTACCTGTAATAGTGATTGTCTCAACAACAGCATCGTATATTTCCTTCCACCTTAGTTCTTTATGAACAAAGCTTCCTATCAAAAGTGCATAAAAAATGGTAACTACTGCGGCTTCAGTAGGGGTAAATATACTTCCATAAATTCCACCTAATATAATGATTGGTGTTAGAAGTGCCCACTTCGCTTCATAGAATGTTTTCCCCACTTCTTTTAAACTAATTTTTCTGTTTTCAATTCCTTCAGTGTTTAAATTCTTACCCTTTACGATGAAGTAAGACATCACCATTAAGACAACACCAATTAGAATTCCTGGAATGATACCTGCCATGAACAATCCGCCGATTGATACGCTACCTATAACTCCGAAGAGAATAAATGGAATACTAGGTGGTATAATTACCCCGATTGAACCTGCAGTTGCTGTTATTGCCGAAGCAAAACCAAGCCCATAGTTTTTCTCTTTCATTGCAGGAATCATAAACGATCCGATTGCAGCAACTGTCGCAGGCCCCGATCCTGATATTGCAGCAAAAAACATACACGTTAACACAGTTACCATTGCCAGTCCGCCTACGAGAAATCCAACAAGTGAATTAGCGAAATCTAGTAAACGTTTAGACACTCCTCCTTTCCCCATTAATATGCCTGCTAACATAAAAAATGGAATAGCCATAATTGGAAATGAATCTAACGAAGTAAAGGCTTTTTGGGCAATAGTCGATAATTGGATATTATCACTTGCAAATATAATGGTAGTAAGTGTCGATAACCCTATTGCTATACCTATTGGGACACTTAATAAACAAAAGAGAAATAGACTTCCAAAAAGAATTGCAATCGTCAAGTTAACACCTCCTAGTTCGGCTTTTGCTCTGTTTTGAAAATTAAGAATGCTTGTTGAATGAGTCTAATACACATCAGAGTTCCTCCAACAGGAGTTGCTAAATATAACATCCACATTGGCACCCCCATCGATGGGCTAACTTGGTTTGTAATCTTAATTTGCATAGCTAATTGTGTACCTTCTATTGCTAAAAACAATGCCATTAGAAACCATAAAATCAGAACAAGCATTTCTATAACCTTTTTCCCAATGCCTTTAAAAAGGTTCTTGATAAATTCAATTCTTATATGCTCATTTTTTCTTACAGCATAGCTAGCACTAATCCAAGCAATCCAAATAAGAATATATCTTGATAATTCTTCACTCCACCCCAAGGAATCATTAATAACATATCTAAAAATTACTTGGACAAACACTAGAGTAACCATAAACAAAAAAGCTGCGACAAGTAACCATTCTTCTATCTTTTCATTGATAAGTTTTTTTATGTTCATGGATCTCCTCCAGTTGAACATATGTCTTTATTCTCTAACCTCTCCTAGAATAAAGACATATGTCATGATCATTTTTTATTTACTCATTGTAGCTTTTTGCCAAATCAATTAAATCCTGACCAATTTCGTCAACGTATTCCTCATAGATTGGCTGTACGTTTTTAACGAAGGTATCTTTTTGTTCGTCTGTTAGCTCATTTACTTTCATACCTTGTTCCTTTAATTTTTCTAGCATTTCTTCATCTTGTTGATGTGTGATTTCACGCTGATTCTGTGACATTTTCTTAGCTTCTTCCAAAAGAATGGTTTGTAAATCCTCCGGCATTCCCTCTAATACCTCTTTGTTCATGACAGTGATAACAGGAGCATACACATGACCACTTAATGTTAGATAATCTTGAACTTCATAAAATTTCGAAGCGTATATTAATGAAATTGGATTATCCATAGCATCATATGTCCCTTGCTGTAAAGCTGAGTATAATTCACCGAAAGCTAACGGTGACGCATTTGCTCCTAACAAATTAAAAGTATCCTGGTATAGTTTGTTTTCCATTACTCTCATCTTTAATCCATCTAGATCTTCAGGTGTTTCAATTTGTCGTTTGTTATTAACTAAATGTCTAAAACCATTTTCACCATAGCCTAATCCAACTAAATTAATTGCAGGAAGTTCATCGTTAAGTGTTTGCCCTAATTCACCATCCATGGCATTATGGGCTGCTTCATCCGATTTAAAGATAAAAGGTAAATCAATAACCATAAACTTACTACTAAAAGAAGATAATGTTGGAGTAGCGATTGTCGTCATTTCAATATTTCCTAATTGAACAGCTTCGACCGCTTCTCGATCTGACCCGTATAGCTGGCCATTCGGAAAGATTTCAACATCAATTCTTCCATCTGTTTTTGCTTCAATTGCCTTTTCAAACTCTAGTAAAGCTAGATTAGAAGCATGGTCTTCTGCAACAACATGAGAAAGTCTTAACTGTATTGTTTCTTCGGATGAAGAACTTTCTCCACTAGATGATTCACCACTTGTGCTATCACTCGAGCAAGCTGCTAGCATTCCTAAACATAGAACCACGAAACCGACAATGTACAACTTAAATTGTGATTGTTTTCTCATTTCAAAACCCCCATAATTTTTTAATATCCCTTATTAACATCTATAGAATAGAGTAATTCTTTCTTACTCTTAAAAAGATGCAAATTATGTGAAAAGATTTTTATACATCGGTCATAGAAATAAATGGTTTTCCCTGATAAATGCGGGGTAATAATTAAGTTTTCAACTTCCCACAGTGGATGATGCTTTGGTAGAGGCTCTTGTTGAAATACATCTAGTGCTGCTCCACTTATTTCATTATTAATTAGACTTTTTATTAATGCATTTTCATCAACCAGCTCACCTCTTCCTACATTTATAAAATAAGCAGACTGTTTCATTTTCGAAAACTGCTTACTACCTATGCACTGGTAGGTTTCACTTGTCACTGGCAATAGTGCAACTATATAATCAGCTCGACATATAGCAGAGTCCATATCTTTTAAAGAAAACATTTCATCAAAGTTCGGTTGGCTTCTACCAGATGTGTTTACACCTAGCACATTCATTCCAAAGGCTTTTGCTTTTTTGGCAACTTCTCTGCCAATTATCCCTGCACCTAAAATGGAAATTGTTTTATTGTTCACCTCATCTGGTAGTAACTGACGATCCCATATATGCTTCTTTTTGTTTTCTATAAAACTAGAAAAATTTCTGACATGGTACAAAATAATCCCCATGACATATTCAGAAATAGAATCTCCATATATTCCTCTCACATTTGTCAACGTAATATTACGTTTTTCTAGTTCAGAAATAGGAACATGTTCTACACCTGTTTGAAACACTTGAACCCATTTTAGTGAACTCATTTTATCCAATAATTCTTCTGTTATATCAAAACCATAAGTTAACAAAACCTTTACTTGGTCAAGTGGGATATCTGTATTTAATAGATCTGATTCAAAAAAGATTTCCATTGATAAGTCAAGATTTCTGATAGTATGTACATGTGGGGCCGACAATTCATCAATCGTAACTACTATCATATAATCCTCCGCTTTATTCACTTAAAAGATTAAGTGTTAAATTTTTTGTTAACTCCGGCAACACCTGAAAGGTATATGGTTTATATACTCTTTCTGTCATCTTGTGCGCATCCTTCCCCCATGTTCCAACATTAATAGACGGAATATTCAGATCTCTTATTGTGTCATCAGGTACAGGATAAAGAGTATCCATTTCTGGAAAATTGCATTTTAAGTAATTAATGGCTTCTTTACTATCATCCATTGAAAGATAGCTGCTGTCTGTTAAAGACGGAAAAAACTTCTTAACTTCAAAATGATGTCCTGTCTGAACTTCTAAATCATTCAAGGTATTAATAAGTACCTTCTTCAAATTTCTCTCTATCTTGCTTTGCTCTTTTACTAAATTATGTGGCACATATGGCGGACTGAAAAAAATAACAATTACCGGTGATTGATCATTATCCATTTTTAACAATTCACTAACGATTTGACGTGTGATTATTCTTAAATCATTATCACGATTATTAACTAAGATTTCCTGTATTCTCTCTTTTACAACTTCTCCTTTTTCACTTAGTAATTTTGTCATTAACTGCTCATAAGTCATTACTCTTGTAGTCCAAGGGAGATTCTCCGATTGCCTACTATTTTTACGAGAATAGTAGCTATATTGTTCATTTAAGTAATCAATTACTTCATTAAATGCCTCTGTTGCAACTGTCTGCAATTGTATCATTACTTCATCTGGTGTCCTTTTATGAACAAAATAATTAAAATAAACGAAGGAAGAAATAGGTGTTTGCACATTATAAGTATTCTTTAAATCCTCCATTTTTAAAGCAACCGGTGGTAGTGTATATTCACCTTCAGCTTCATCTACCAGAGACATGTTTAAATTGATTTTTTCTACCAATTTTGAAGCAACTAGATTTGGATCAAAACCTTCAAATGGTTGACCTACATGAGTTTCTTTTCCTTTAATATAAAATGAGGGTAATAATTTACCAACTGCTCCTAAATAAATATATCTAGTAGTATCTCCAGGATAAAGTGGACCAACAAAGTCTGCATTTATAGCTGTAACATATTCAAAATTATTTTCTGTTTTTAAACGTTGTAATTCACTTAAAGCGTCCATAATTCCACCATGAGTAGTTTCTTCAATAGGATTTGCCATAAACAATATATGCCCTGCAAATGTCTCAGGATTTTCAGATAAGTATTTTAGTACACATAAGTGTGAGGCAACTCCACTTTTCATATCAACAGTACCTCTCCCAAAATACCATTCTCCCGATTCTAAATCCTCTTTTACATCGGGTGACAATTCAAGTTGTTGAAATTTTCTCATTAGTTCTTCAGGTTTTGTTGCGAAATCCTCCAACTCTCCATAATCTTCTGTTGAAACAGTATCTGTATGACCATGTATTAGAACCACTTTGTTAGAAGGTCCTTTTTCACCTGAGACTAGTGCAAACAAATTTTTTCTCCCAATTGGGTCTTCTTTCATTACTTTAGTCCACACCATACAAGGCCTCTCACTAAAATAATGAAACGATCTCAACAAACTTTCAACTTTATCCAAAATATCTACTTCACCTGTAGTACCATTTACGCTTTTAATAGCCACTAATTCGCTAGTCCATTTCTGAACAGTATCATAAAAGGAACACATCTTTGCATCAATACTCATATAGCCCTCCAAACTAATTCACTCATCTAAAAATACTTTTTGATCTTGAAGCATTTTTATTTCATCACGGATCATTTGGGTATGATTCAATATTGTTTTAACTGCTAATACTTCATCCCTCATTTCAATTGCTTGTATAATATCCCAGTGTTGTTTTTGTGCTTCATGTACACTAAAAGGTGTATATTTTGTTACTTGAAAAAGTGCTTTGTCTGTTAGATCAAGAAAGGAACTAGTCAAAACATAAAAAATATTATTTTGGGTAGTCTTGGCTAATTCCATATGGAAATTTGTATCTTCTTCAATAAATTCATTGATATTAAATTTTTTCATTTCCATCTTGGCAAAGATCTTCTTAAGAGAGTCTATATTTGACTTAGTTGCTTTTGATACAGCCTTTTTGATAATAGCTAATTCTAACTCTTCTCTTACTTCTAGAATATCTGTCATTTTTGAATTTGTACTGTTAATCACTCTCTGTAATGAGTCTGTCACTATAGTCCCATTTGGTTTTGTAATAAAAGCCCCTCTTCCCATTTGTACATCAACATATCCTTTCTCTCTTAATACATTTATCGCCTCCCTTACAACAGTTCTACTTACTTTAAATTGAATTGAAAGTTCCCTCTCTGAAGGTAATTTATTACCATCTTTTAGTACCCCTTTTGAAATTTTTTCTTCAATATCTGAAACGATATCCATGTACAATAAATTACTCACTAATTTTTCTCTCCCCTGTCACCCTTAACTGGTTATACCAGTTGTACAGGTATAATATATTAACTTTTTTCTGAATACTCAATAAATTCGTCAGGCAATGTTACATGCTATTTTCAAAGAAAATATAGAGAAAACGAATACATACCAATCATTTCAACACTTTAATCAATAATAAATTTTTTATTATTTTATTAGAAAAACTTGCCTTATCACCAAGTCCTAATGGTGAAA
Organism: Metabacillus sp. B2-18; assembly: GCF_021117275.1. NCBI lineage: Bacteria > Bacillati > Bacillota > Bacilli > Caryophanales > Bacillaceae > Metabacillus > Metabacillus sp. B2-18. Next base: position 1,438,247 of record NZ_CP088245.1, on the reverse strand, counting down.
GCTTTTATTTTTCTAATACTATCATTCATAAAAGTATAAAAAACAGCTCTGTATCTTTACCAAAAGAAAAATACAGAACTGAATTAGCAAATTAAATATTTAATTTTTTCTTATTAATCCATATAAACAGTTTTCATTTTTGTATAAAAATCAATCGATGTTTTTCCCTGTTCTCGAGGTCCATCACTAGAGCTTTTCATTCCACCAAAAGGGGCTTGAAACTCTGTTCCAACTGTTCCAGAATTAACATGTACCATACCCGCTTCAACTTCATCCACAAAGCGTTGAGACAGTGTAAGATTATTAGTAAAAATGGCAGCACTTAACCCGTACGAAGTATCGTTTGCTAACTCAACCGCTTCATCAAAACTATTAACCTTAAGTAACATAACAACAGGACCAAATATTTCTTTACGAGCAATTTCTACAGATTGGGAATCTACCTCAAACACAGTTGGCTGAACATAAAACCCCTCTTTTAAATCTGGAGTATTTATTTCGTTACCACCAGCGAGAAGTCTGGCTTCTTTTTTCCCCTGTTCAATCATTGTTAACACAGACTCATATTGTCTAGCTGACACTACTGGCCCCATATAAGTTCCTTCATCTAACGGATTTCCAACTTTTAATGAATTTGTTTGATCTAGTAATCTTCTACAGAACTCATCATAAATTCCAGCTTCCACAATAAGTCGACTTGCTGCTGTACATTTTTGTCCTGTAGACATAAACCCATCCTGAATGGAAAAGGCAACTGCTTTATCAATATTTGCGTCGTTAAGAACGATAAGCGGATTCTTACCGCCCATTTCTAATTGCACTGACTTTCCAAGAATTGTTGCTCTCTGTTTAATTACATTACCTATCTTATTTGATCCAGTAAAAGAAATAGCTTTAATATCTGGACTATCCACTAATTCAGCTCCAATATCACCGCCTACACCAAAAACGCAGTTTACAACACCAGCAGGTACTCCTGCTTGATGAAGAGCATCAATAAGGTGATAAGCTGATTTCGGCGTAAATTCTGAAGGTTTTATCACAACTGTATTACCATAAACCAGTGCTGGAGCGATTTTCCAAGCTGGTATCGCAATAGGAAAATTCCATGGTGTAATTAGCCCAACAGGTCCTATCGGTACCCGCTTAGTATAAATCATCGTTTTAGGATTAACTGATGGGATAATATCTCCCACCGATTGGGTTGCTTCCCCTGAATAATAATGTAATACACGAATAGCTCTATTAGTTTCACCTATCGCCTCGGGTAGTGTTTTTCCTTCTTCACTAGTTAAATCACGTGCAATGTCTTCAACTTTTTCAGATAAAAAATCTGCAGCTTTTAATAAATACTCCCCACGCTGTTGATATGATAGTTTACTCCATGTTGTAAATGCTTCTTTTGCTGCTGCAGTTGCTAAATTTATATCTTCTGGTGTACTAGCTGGAAACTGGTCTAGTGCTTTTTGATTATGTGGATTTAGATTATCAACATAACCTCCTAATGATGGTTCAATCCATTGACCATTAATGTAGTTTTCATATCTCATGCAATCACCCTTCTCTTTCTACTTTAATATTAGTATCAACATACAACTTTTTTGAGTAAGTACGTTCCAATATATAACCAAAAAATGACGCAATGACTTGTTGAAATAACATACCTATAACAACCGGTAAAGCAACAGGCGGAGGGAAAAAAGCAACAGCTATTACAGAGCCAGCACTAATATTTCTCATTCCTCCTGAAAAAGTAAATGCAATAACGTCTTCTTTTTGATATTTTAGTAATTTTCCAGTCAGTAAAGATAATATATAACCTGATGCAGACACCAAGAAAACAATTAAGGAAATAAGTAATAATTTTTTATTTATATTAGACAGATAAGGAGCAACAACAGCACTATTTATCATAATGACGAGCATTAATCCCAACTTTGAGAGCGGTTCTAAACGCGGACTCCAAACCTTGTGAACATGTCCTTTAGTAATTGCATTTAACACCATAGCTAATATGGAGGGAATCACAACCATACCTATTAAAGCTGACATCATATTCCACACTTCGAGTTCTACTGATTTTCCAATGAATAAAGATAACATCATAGGTACAAGAAATGGGGATAAAATTGTGTCAATTAAAACTATGGTAAACGTTAAGGCTATATTTCCTTTATGGATAGACACCCAGATGAAACTGGTAATCCCAGTAGGAATTACTACAGACAAAATTAGCCCTGAAATTGTGTAAATATCATTATTAAAGGTTATATGTCCAACTAAAGTCGCCCACATAGGCATCACAATATGCAATATAACTAAGAGTATTAATATAGGAATTGGATTTGAAATAGTCTGATATAAAGATTTGAAAGTAGAACCCAAACTACCAGAAAATGTAATAAAAGCAAATATCCATGGAACAACAGACGTAAGGTTGGTAAAATAATCGGACAACAGAACGCCTAACACTACACTGATCGGAGCCATTAAAGGAATGAACCTATTTAGTTGCTTATTAATTTTCACAAGCATGTCAAACTCCTTAATCTAGAGTTGGACGACTGATAGAGAGAAAAATTACTGTACATAGCAAAGGGATTTTAATATTGTGGAGAGAAAGTTAGTAAATGAAATGGGAGGGGATAAATCAATCCTAAATCACAAAGATAACTAGCTTCAACCAAACTGTTAGATAGTCTGACGCTATTTTTAGTAAACTCATCACCGTTTTGATTCATTAACAATAGAAAAAAGCCGTACCAATTCGGTACAGCCTCTTCATTCGACATACTTCGGGTCGTGCCTGTCACTTGTCGAACTACTTCCAAGCACTATTCGCAATTTCAATAACATGGCGAACCTTCGCCCATTGCTCTTCTTCAGTTAGTAAGTTACCTTCTTCAGTTGATGCGAAGCCACATTGTGGACTTAAGTGTAGCTGATCTAAAGATACATATTGTGCTGCTTCGTTTATTCGAGCTTTTATAGCTTCGGTATCTTCAAGTGAAGGTGTTTTTGTTGTGATTAGACCTAGCACTACGTGAAGGTCACTTCTATTTATGTGGCGAAGTGGCTCAAAACCACCTGATCGGCTATCATCAAACTCTAAGAAAAGACCATCTAGGTTAAGTTGTCCAAAAATAATTTCTGAAGCACCATCATAGCTACCAGAAGAAGCATAGGATGATTTGTAGTTTCCACGACAAATATGCATTGTCAGAACCATATCATCTGGCTTAACAGAAGTAACCTCATTTACAGCATGTTTAAACTGATGGATAAGTTCGTCTGGATCAGAACCAAAAGCTCTTACAAGGTTACGACTGCTTTCATCAAAAAATAATGCCCAAGCTGTGTCATCAAGTTGTAGGTAACGACAACCTTCATTATAAAATGCAACTACTGCATCTTTGTATGCTTGAATGAGATCCACATAAATTTCATCTAAACTACTATAAAATTGTTTTTCAAAATCACTGCCGATTCCTTCTCTAAAGAAAATCATATTTGGACTTGGAATAATCATTTTAGCAATATGACCATCGTTACCAACTACTTCTTTTAAGTAACGGAAATGCTCAAGCATGTAATGATCATTAAACTTAATTTTTCCATTAATCCGAATATTGAAAGCAGAAGTTTCCACATCATGGAATGGTACACCACGCTCTGTTTCAACAACCTCAATACCTTCTAAACCTGCTAGGTAATCGAAGTGCCACCAACCGCGTCTAAATTCTCCATCAGTAATTGTTTTTAGACCTACTTCTTTTTGCTTAGAAACTAATTTAGTAATTTCTTCATTTTCTATTTTTGTTAGTTCTTCAAACGTGATACTTCCCTCAGCATGTTTTTGACGTGCTTCTTTAATACGCTTCGGTCTTAGAAAACTTCCTACATGATCAAACCTTGGTAAAGTAGAAACAATAGTACTCAAATGTATCCTTCCTCTCTTTTTGACTCCGTAAGCAATTAAAGCTTTTAGAATAGCAATCTAGTAATTGGAATCATTCTTGTTAAAACTGATTATACACATTTTTTTATCATTCGCCTAATTTTGCGTTTGTTTATTTCTGCTATTTAGAATTTTTAATAAACTATTACAAATATAATTTCGGCTCTTAACTATGTATTTTACGCCAATCCCTTCATAATTTAAGAGATTAGCGTATTGTAAAGTGAATTATCCTAAATAAAAACGACTGTTATCGTTCGACTCCACACCAATCAACAATAGTGAGCGCAATAATTTCAGCCGCTTCGAATACCTTTTCAATTTCAATGTATTCGTTTGGATAATGCGCTTTTTCTGTAACACCAGGGCCAAACACAATGGTTGGAGTTGAACCAACTGTAGTTAATAAACCACCATCTGTCCCCCATGGTGATGCTTCAATAACTGGTTGCTCTCCTGTAACTTTAAAATAGCTTTTTGTTAATGAAGATATGAATGGATGATTAACATCAATTGAGCCTGGAACCCATCTCGCTCCAAACCATTCAAGAGAAACTGGATATTTGGCAAACCATGGATCTACTTTTTCCAGCTCCTGAATCCAGCTTTCAAATTCTTTTTGAGCTTGCTCTATCGTCTCATCTGGAGAAATTCCTACCCTTCCTTCTAATTTGACAAAATCAGCTACAGAGGAAGGCCAATCTCCACCTTCCACTTTACCTATATTAATTGGAATAGGAATAGGGATATTATTATATAAGGGATCAGAAATACGTTCATTTCTTCTCTTTTCAAGTTCTTTTATATGTTCGATAACAATCATTGATTTTTCAATTGCACTTACCCCTTCATACCGTGTGCCTCCATGTGCAGCAAGACCCTTAACATTTAACCGAAACCACATTGATCCTTGCTGTTTTGGGAATATTTTCATATTTGTCGGTTCAGGAATGAGGGCAGCATCTGCCTGGTAACCTCTTAATATCGCTGCCAGCGTTCCAGCACCGCCACTTTCTTCTTCTATTACACTTTGAAATATAACATCTCCTTTTAATGGAATACCGAGTGCACGGAGAGCTGATAATGCTAACAAAAGTGAAACATTTCCACCTTTCATATCTGTTGCACCGCGACCATAAAGCCTTCCATCAATCACCTTTCCGCTATAAGGGTGCTGCTCCCACTGTGTTATATCTCCCTCGGGAACAACATCAATATGACCGTTTAATATGAGAGAACGACCTTCACCTGTTCCCTTTAATACACCAACAACATTTAGACTGCCTTTAAATTCAGTTCTTGGTGAAGCAAAATAAGGATGTTCAACTAGCTGTTTCCCCTCAGGCTCCCATGCATCCACTTTTAAGCCAATTTTACGTAGCTTTTCAATAACAATTATTTGAGCCTTCCGTTCATTCCCCTGTATGCTATTTTCTTTAACTAAATTTTGTAATAGCTTTATACCATGATCATGATTATTAGCAAGCCATTGGTTTATTTGTGCCCGAAGCATCTCTCGTTCTCCGTTCACCCTTCATCCCTCATCTCTTTTTAGTAGGTGCTGTTCTTAATATTTTCTGATAGTTGTAATCTAGCATTTGTTAGACTCACAACTTCTACGACTGTATATGGTTTCATGACTTCTTTTAATAGTAAACCTTCACTTGTTACTTCTATTACCGCCATTTCTGTAATAATCAGGCTAACACATCTTTTCGCAGTTAAAGGGAGTGTACATGTGTTAACTATTTTGGACTGTCCTTTTTTATCACAATGATTCATTAAAACAATAACTTTTTTGGCTTTTTTAGCTAGCTCCATTGCCCCACCAATCCCAGGTACTCGTTTACCAGGTACGATCCAGTTTGCCAAATCACCTTCTTCACTTACTTGTAGTCCACCAAGAATGGTCATATCTAAATATCCGGAACGAATCATTCCAAAAGCTGTGGCACTATCAAAATAAGATGCTCCAGGCACAATCGTCACTGGGAAGCCTGCTGCATTGCATAAAGTTGGGTTTTCTTCACCCTTTTTGGGTGACTCTCCCATCCCTAAAATTCCGTTTTCGGCCTGAAACATAACTTGTAGATTCTTTGGTAAATGGTTTGGTATAAGAGATGGGATTCCAATTCCTAAATTAACAATCATGCCTTCCTCAATTTCCTTAGCAGCTCGTTTGGCAATCCTATTTCTAGCATCTAATTCTGCAGTCACTTTTCTGCCCCCCAATCGACATTAACAGACAAAACTCGGGAAGTGACAGGCACCTTTCCACCCGGACAGGCTCCACCCCACTACTCCCAAGCCCATTTCCAATCGACTCCTTCACTTTGTACAACGATGTCTACGTAAACGCCTGGTGTGATGATGGCTTCTGGATCGAGTTCTCCTGCTTCGACGATTTGTTCGGCCTCGACAATTGTATATCGACCAGCCATCGCTACTAAAGGATTGTTATTTCGGGCACTTGTTTCATAAACAAGATTTCCGAAGGTATCTGCTTTTTTGGCGTAAACAATTGAAACATCTGCAGTAAGTGCTGTTTCTACTAAATAGTCTTGACCTTTTATCTTGATTTTTGGTTTTCCTTCTTCAATCATGCTATCAATTCCGATATCAGTGAGAATTCCTCCAAGACCAACTCCACCTGCCCTTATTCGTTCTGCCAATGTACCTTGTGGGCAAAATTCGACTTCCATTTTCCCATCTATCATTAACTGACCTGCAACCGGATTTGACCCAATATGGGAGACAATCATTTTTTTAGCCCTTCCTTGACTGACCACTTTCCCAATCCCAATTGTAGGAAAACCAGCATCATTTCCTATAAGTGTGAAATCCTTAATCCTCTTTTGAAGTATGCCATTTATAATAGTAGGTGGATTTCCTACTCCTCCAAATCCACCAAACATAAGTGAACATCCATCACGTATACGGGAAAAACCTTCTTCTAAACTCCCAACCTTATTTATCCTCTTTTTTGGCATTGGTTGCTTCATGGTCTGTTCCCCCTGCCTAACTCCTTCTGAATTTCGGAGACAACTTCTTTAAAAATAGTAACAAGTTCCTCTATTTCTTCTTTTAAAATAATAAAGGGAGGAGAAATGATGATCGCATCTCCACCTACTCCATCTTGACCTGCGGAGGATGGATAGATTAATAAGCCTTTTTCTCTAGCTCTTATTACAATCTTGTTCGTAATAGCATCATTTTTACGAAATGACTGCTTTATATTTTTATCAGAAACAAACTCAACCCCAATCATTAGTCCTTTTCCACGTATATCGCCAATCATTTCAAGGTTGGCTGTTTCTTCTTTAAGTCTTTCCAACAAGTATGTGCCACGTTCTTTTACCTTATCTACTAAGTTATTATTCTCAATATATTCTAAAACAGCTAAAGCACTTGCTGCTGATTGAGGGTTGGCACTATACGTATGGCCACTCATGATAGAATTTGAGCCTTCTAGAATCGGTTTCATCACTTTTTCACTCACGAGAGTTGCAGCAATTGGAGTAAAGCCTGCGCTCATCCCTTTTCCGAGTGCAATAATATCCGCCTTTACTCCCCAATGATCTAGGCCGAACATCTTACCCGTACGACCGATTCCCGTCATCACTTCATCTGCTATAAATAAAATGTTGTAGCGATCGCATATTTCTCTAACTTTCTGATAATATCCGTCCGGGGGTACGATCACACCTCCTGCTGCACCAATAATTGGTTCTGCGATGAAAGCAGCAATATGATCACTTCCGATTCTTTTTATCGCAGCCTCCACTTCATTTGCACACATTAACTGACAAGTTGGATATGCTTTATCAAAAGAACATCTATAGCAATACGGAGCAGTAACAGAGGGGTAATCCTCTAGCAAGGAAACAAATCGTTCCCTACGATTCACATGTCCAGACATAGATAACGCACCGAGTGTGATCCCATGGTAGCTTACCCACCGCGACAAGATTCTTTGCTTCTTAAAATCACCTTGCTCCTGCCAATATTGAATGGCAACCTTCATCGCCGTTTCCGTTGCTTCTGATCCACTATTAACAAAAAAGGACCAATAATCTTCATCAGCATCAACAAGTTTGTTTAACTTCTCAGCCAGACGTTCGGCAGGCTCTGAAGTAAATTGAGAACGATAAACAAATGAAACTTTATTTGCTTGATTCTGCATGCTTTTAATAATTTCGTCTACCCCATGACCAAGGCTCGCTGTAACTGCACCTGAGGATCCGTCAATATATCGCTTGCCCGCATTATCGTATAAATAAATCCCCCTCCCATAACTCACTGTTGGATATTGCTCATTCATGGTTGGTTTAATTAATAATGACCGTTTCATACGATCGCCTCTTTCTTTTACATAAGCAACGTTAAAATTTAAAATAGTTACGTTTTAATAACCTCGGCATTGCCATTAACGATTGGAATGAAACCACTTTATCCACTTTCTTTGTATCAATAAGAAACAACTGATCTTCTAGCTCCTCAATCATTTTTTCATCTTGATATTCCATTCCACATGAGGAACATTTCACACCAGGTGTGTCGGTAATTTCAATAGCACGCGTTCCATCAGGCAGCTCCCAAAAAACCGTACAGGTTATATTTGTTACATTAACGGATTCGCACCATTCACATTTCATTTATAATGAGGCACCTCCCTTATCCCTCCGTTTACTAACTATCTTTCTTTTGTTGTGCCTGAAATTTTTTCTCCTTTAATTCATCACGTTTCTCACGCTTATCTTTTAATGTTGAATAATTCGGATCTTCTTGGAAACTTTGTCTTCTGTTAATACGTTCCAATGATTCTGGTACAAGATTAAATTTCTCATCATTTAGTAGAGAGGTAATACCAGTTTTAGACGGTTTGATATTTTCCTTTGCATAGATCTCATTAAAGTAATCATCTGCACGTCCTGCAACATACTTTTCCGGTTCTGGATACGTTGTGATCACTCCTTCAAAGTTGCGAAGTACCGTTTTTGTTGGACTTTGTGAAATCACATAGTTTGGTTGTAATGTAATTTTCCCGCCACCACCAGGAGCATCAACGACGAAGGCTGGAACAGCATAACCGCTCGTATGTCCACGTAAACCTTCGATGATTTCTAAACCTTTTGAAATCGGCGCTCTAAAGTGACCGATCCCCTCTGACAGATCACACTGATAAATGTAATAAGGTCGGACTCTAATTTTCACCAAGTCATGCATGAGTTTTTTCATAATCGGCACACTGTCATTAATTCCCGCTAAAATAACAGCCTGATTTCCGACAGGCACACCCGCATCAACAAGCATTTCACAAGCACGCTTAGATTCTTCTGTTATCTCAATAGAAGTGTTAAAGTGGGTGTTTAGCCAAACAGGATGATATTTTTTCAAAATATTACAAAGGTTTTCTGTTATTCGTTGTGGAAACACAACAGGTGCTCTTGTGCCAATCCGAATGATTTCCACATGTGGGATTTCTCGTAAATTTTTTAAGATATATTCTAATATTGTGTCATTTATTAAAAGTCCATCTCCACCAGATAAGAGAACATCTCTAACTTCTGGTGTATTGCGAATATACTCAATCGCACCATCTAGTTGCTTCTTAGGCACTCCCATCCCGATTTGCCCGGAAAAACGACGACGGGTACAGTAACGACAATACATGGAGCATTGATTCGTAACGAGAAAAAGTACACGATCTGGATAACGATGTGTTAAACCTGCTACAGGTGAATCTTCATCTTCTTCTAATGGATCTTCTAAGTCATATTTCGTTTTCTTTATTTCTTGACTAATCGGAACAGATTGCATTCGAATTGGACATCTCGTATCAGTTTGATTCATAAGTGATGCATAATATGGAGTAATATTGAGTGGGATTGTTTTTGTAGAAATTTTTACACCCTCTTCTTCCTCAGGTGTTAAGTCAATGACTTGTTTTAAGTCATCAAGAGTTCGGATTGTGTTTGTTAACTGCCAAATCCAGTCATTCCATTTTTCATCAGTGACATCTTTCCATAAACTAATTTCTTTCCAATGACGGTCAGGTTTATATAAATCATGCAACATGAAGATTTCCCCCTTACATTTGCTATTCACAAATTATTAAGCAAGATTTGTGCCAACTATAAGAAGGAAACCATTTCCTTTAGATAAACCGTTATGATTAAACATCTGGAAAAATAAATTATGTCTACTCTTCATAAAGAGCCATCCTTTTTTATATAAAAAGAAGCAGTCAGTGCCAATATTCGGGCAAATAAAACCTTTTAGACTTGCTGAATATTCGGCAGCATGTTAAAAACTTGGCAGTTAATGAGAGAGATCTTTAACCCATACATTCATATCTTCAAGCTTATCGAATATATAACAGTTCTTAGTCAATCTCCCGTTGTATTCATAACCAAGCTGATAAAATGCTGCATTCATCCCAAAGGATAAAGACCTCGCAATTGAAAATGCACAAAAAATCCCATTATCTCGCAAATCAGTTTCTAGAAATAATAACAGCATTTTCATTAACCCGTATTTTCTATGTTCTGGTAGTGTTGCACAGTCTGTTAACTCAGCATTTTTAAAATCAATGTTCACATCTGCAGAAGCAGCACTAACTAGTAAGTTGTTGCTCTCAACTACATAAAAAAGATTGCCTGCACTAATCATTTTTTTTACATAGTCTTTATTATTCATCGGTGTTGGATAAATTTCAAACACCCTTCCATATAAATTGGCGAGCTGTTCTGCATCGTTGATTTCAGCTTTTCGGAAATGATAATGAGCCGGTAAGTTCGTTTCATTTACTTGTCGTTCTTTTTGAAAGACTTTTTCAAGGATAATATTCTCTTGAATCCAGTGTTCACTTGTTCTTCGTTTATCATCTATATACTTCGTCATAATCATGTTATCGGCACCATTAAAATATCCTTTTATTACTGCTTCCAACTCATATCCTTTTGATAAAAGGTCCATCCATTGCTCAGGGCGTGTGTAAAAAATAATTTTTTGAAAGGTATTTTCTGCGCTTAATCTTTCTATTTCCTGCAAAATCATTGTCATATTTCCCCGGTAATGATCGACTCTAATTCGTTCATTAAAATAGTCTAAATACAGTTGCATGACATAGCGAGATGTTGAAAGTTTCTTCGTTTCGGAAGACAAGGTCATTGTATCCACCTCATTTTAGTGAATTTTATATTTTTTTATTTTATATTGGAGAGTTTGTCTTGGGAGTTCAAGGAGCTCGGAGGCCTTAAGCACATTTCCATTTGTTTTGTGTAAAGCTTGTTGAATTAAGTCTTTCTCTGTTTTCTCAACAGCTTCACGAAAGGGTTTTATTTCATCCTTCTCGGCAGAAACCTTATTTTTAATAAATGATGGTAAATGATGGATTGTTAATGTATCCTCATTTTCTACCATGTTCATCGCATATTCAATTACGTGCTCAAGCTCTCTAACATTTCCAGGCCAGGAATGACTTTCTAACATCGATATCACGTTCTCATCAATATGAATCACAAGTTTACCGAAATTGTAGTTATATTTTTGAATAAAATGATGAATTAATAGAGGAATATCTCCTGTTCTTTTTCTTAAAGGAGGAAGCTCAAGAAAGAAAACATTTAAACGATAGTATAAATCAGTTCTTAATTGCTTCTTTTCCATACAAATGTAAGGATGCTCGTTCATCGCGACAATAACTCTTACATCTACTGAATATGAATCAACACCTCCCACTCGCCTAATAACTCCATCTTCCAGGACTCGTAATAGCTTTGCTTGAAAATCTAAGGGCATTGTATGAATCTCATCTAAAAACAGAGTTCCACCATGAGCAAGCTCAAATAATCCCGCTCGATCGACCGCTCCTGTGTAACTTCCTTTTTTCGTACCAAATAAGATACTTTCAAGCAAAGATTCAGGTAAAGAAGAGCAATTTTGAGCAATAAATGGTCCATTTTTTCTTACTGAACCATTATGAAGGGCCTGAACCATTAATTCCTTTCCTGTTCCAGTCTCACCATATACCATAACCGGTGATGTACTATTGGCAGCCTTTTTAGCCAATCTCTTTAATTCATTTATTTCTTCACAAGCAGTTACAAAATGGTCCCACTCATACTTTGCTCCTGAAATGGTTATTGGCTTTGATTGTTGCCCATTCATTTTTTCCTGAAGTTCAAGAAGCTTTTGAGAAAGTTGTTTTACTTTTGTAAAATCCTTAGCAATTTCAACTGCCCCTACAATGTTATTCCCAACTTTAATAGGTAAAGTAGTATTTACCGTATCAATTAGCTGACCTTTACTATTTTTATAGGTCTGAGATTGCTGATAAATTGAGTTTCCTGTCTCAATGACCTTGAGTAAGGTACTTGTTTGCTTATTTAATGAAGGAAATACCTCAAGAACATGTTTTCCGAGTACTTCCTCCACTTCAACTCCGTCATGCTTTGCTGCTACTTGATTATAAAAGATTGTTATCCCTTCAGAATTAACAGCATGAATTCCTTCATCAATACTCTCTAAAATTGCCTCAAGCATTTGTTTAGTTTCAAAGGATTTTAGAAACATTTCGAACACCTTCTTTAATAATCGTAAAAGATGTAGGCCTTATTTCTATTTTTATTAAGAAAGAGCGAGTACTATTCTGCATCAATGGTTTGAACTTTTTTCCTTAAACTTGCACGTCCTTCATCCCAGATTACCGAAACGTCAGAATCAAAAAGCGCTGAAAGCTTCCCAGCAGATAGCATCTCTTTTGTTTCACCAGAATCAAATACTTCTCCTCTTTTTAATAAAAGAGTATGAGAAAAGATTGGCAATATCTCTTCAACATGATGAGTAACATAAAGAAGAGTTGGTGCGGATTCCTTTTTCATCATGCCCTCTATTGATTCTAATAGCTGTTCACGTGCAAGAAAATCTAAACCTGTTGTCGGTTCATCTAAAATTAACAGCTCAGGCTCTGTCATTAAAGCTCGAGCAATCAAAACTCGTTGCCTTTCTCCCTGCGACAAAGTTTCATAAGCTCTATCGGCATAATGTAAACAGCTTAGTTCTTTTAATAGTCCAATCGCTTTTTGTCTCATTTCCTCTGTTGGTTTCTCATAAAGTACGATTGAAGCAAAAGCACCACTTAATACAATTTCAAATGCATTGTCTGACGGATAAAATTTCTGTTGTAGTTTTGTAGATACTAGTCCGATTTTTTGACGAAGTTTTTCCGCTAAATAATCTCGACCAAATACCTTCCCTAATACTTTCACATCTCCTTCAGTTGGAAAGTAGTACGCACAAAGCATATTTAATAGCGCTGTTTTTCCAGCTCCATTTAATCCATACAACACCCAATGTTCATGCTTTTTGATTTCCCAATTAATATCGTTCAAAATCCATTGACCATTTCTTTTAAGTGAAACGTGTTTTAATTCAATTATTGATGCCATAAGTTTCTCCTTTCACCAACATTAGCTTTTTCCTCTTAATAGTATAAGTTTAAAAGAAAAAAGCGATTGAATAAAGGCAATCGCTTTTCTAACTTTTATTTCAAATGGTCAATAACACCACTGGAATTAGAAACTAAAGAGCGCTTTCAGACCTTGAAAACCAAAATAAAGTCCAAACCCTAAAAGTGAAGCACCAGAGATAATGGAGATTACCTTTAAGCTAGTATCATTTAAAAATTTACGGAATCCTGTTGTAAGACCAGCAACAAAAACATCCCACAATGTTAGCCCTACAAAAATCATACAGCTGTACACCAATAATTGGCTTGTACCATTCACTTGAATCGTTTTAGCTAATACCGATCCATAAATTCCTAACCAAAACAGAATGGAAAGTGGACTTGTTATAGACATCATAAACCCAGTAAAAAAGCATTTTGTTAAGGAATCCTTTTTACGGGTTATTGTAAGATTAACCTTATTCACACCTAGAATGCTTTCAATACCTGAATAAATAAGAATAAATCCACCAAATAACCATAGAAAAATTTGGACAAAGGGTATATCTAGAAAATTCACCATACCAAGGTAAACAAAGAGCATAAAAATAGCATCTGCCATCATACTTCCTGCTCCTACAATCCAAGCATGCCAGAAACCATTTTTTATTCCTTTATCTAATCTAGCAGAATTAACTGGTCCAATCGGAGCAGCTAAGGATAATCCTAAAAAAATGTAACTAACCAATATGCTGATACTCAATGAAACCACACACTCCCTTTTTACCGGACTTGTACATTATATGAAGGGAGTTGTCCACTATGATTAAATGTTAAAAAATGGAGTAAGAATGACCTACTTTTTAGGGCATGATAACTTTACCAACGTTTATTTGCGAGGTGTTTCAATATGGCAAAAGAAAAAGAGCAAGAACAAACAGGTACTGATGATGCAATTATTTTGATGTTTTTAGATCTAGTTGAGCAAGACGGTGTTGAAGTTGATGTTACTTTAAGCGTGAACGGAACTGTTGTCTCAGGAACACTTATCGGGGCAACTGCCTATTACGAAGGAATTACTGAAGCATCGAAGAATTTTCATGATAGCACAATGTCAAAAATTATCTCAAAGAAATTTCATGATTTAAAAGAGGAATACGCCAAGCAGAAACAACAAGAATCTGATAAAGAGTCTAAAGATAATTCGACTCCTTTCACGTTTATTCATCTTAAAGATGCTAAATATCTAAATACAAACAGTCAAGAAACTCTTAACCGCGGAACATGGTGGAGAGGAAGAATTTCAGCAGTTGATGGCTTTTCCTTCAATTCGCTTGTCTAATAATATTCCCCTTACTATTGTAAGGGGTTTTTAAATGAAGATTAGCTTTCTATTTCGGAAAGCAACCGAAACTTTACATAATAACTCAGTTCTTTGAAACCCTATTGATTAGGGAGTTTTAGGAGGGTATTGTATGGCAAAGTCTGAAAAAAACACATCACAAGGCAACTTGACATGGTGGCAGTTATCACTAATAGGAATTGGATGTACGATTGGGACAGGTTATTTTCTAGGATCTGGAATTGGGGTTGAAATTGCTGGTCCTTCCATTGTTTTCTCGTTTTTATTAGCTGCCCTTGGAACTTTTATTGTTTATAATGTTTTAGCAAAAATGACTGCTAAAGACCCACAGGAAGGCTCATTTTGCTATTATGCTGGAAAAGCATTTGGTAAGTGGGCTGCATTTGGTTGTGGATGGAATTATTGGAGTTCAAATATTCTTGTAATGGGAAGTCAATTAACAGCACTAGCCATTTTGTCACAATTTTGGTTTCCTAATGTTCCTTTATGGATTTTCTCAGCAGGGTATGCTGTACTTTCCATCCTTGTTGTGATTTCTGGAACGAGTGGGTTTGATAAAATGGAAGACATTTTTGCTGTTGTGAAGTTTGCTGCTATTGTTATGTTCATCATTCTTGCCTTAGCCGCACTCTTTGGATGGATAGGTGGTGGAAACGCAAAACCAACAGGTGTGCCTGTCGCACCTAAGGAACTTTTTCCAGATGGTTTTAAAGGTTTTTATGCTTCACTCATTTATGCCTTCTATGCATATGGCGGAATCGAAGTTATTGGATTAAAAGCAATGCAATTAAAGGATAAAAAGGATGCACCAAAAGCTGGATCTTTCATGTTAATTAGCTTAACTACCGTATATGTATTATCGTTAGGACTCGCTGTTTCACTAGTTGCATTTGATAAATTTAGTGACAAAGAAAGCCCATTTGTCACTGCTTTATCTGACTTTCATTTGCCATTTTTCCCACATGTTTTTAATGGCGCCATTATTATTGCTGGTTTTTCAACAATGACAGCCGCTTTATATGGAGTAACAAACCTCCTTGTTACCCTTGCTGATGATGGAGATGCACCAGCTGTGTTCTCAAAGAAATTAAAGTTTAAAAGCTTACCTTTACCTTCATTAATTCTTGCAACAGTTGGGCTTATTTCCTCAATTGTTACTGCTTTATTGTTACCAGGAAAAATATACGAATATATTACAACAGCAGCAGGAATTTTGCTGCTATACAACTGGATCTTTATTATTTGTTCTTCATTTAAACTTCTGAAGCTAAAAGCTTGGAATAAAATTTTAGGATATATTGGCTTAATACTTCTCCTCGCCGCAATCAGCGGAACCTTGTTTGAAAAGTCAATACGACCAGGTTTTTACATTAGTATATTATTTGTTACCATTATCGGGATGATTTGTTTAATTATGAGAAAGCATTGGAAAAACCCTAAATCTAATAGCAAAGTGAAATATTATTGATATTTTGAGGCCTCAGTATATTAGCGCATGATACATCGTATGTCCAAAGTGAAATTGAATTGATGCAAGCGAGATTACTAAGGTTATCGTTGTTTGTGCACAGGGAATCAGGACAGGAAACAGTCTTAATTGTTGAGTTCTGTCTCGATACTTAGGGTATCGGGACAGAAACTACTCTTTAGAATAAAACCCTGTCTCAGTTCCTCCGATATCAGGACAAAATTCTACCATAAGACGTAAACCCTGTCTCAATAAAAAGCAAATCGGACCAAAAAATCAAGCCTTCTTCCTTTATCCCCTAAATGGGCCATTGCCCATTTCTAAAAACTCACCTTGTGTATAATAGTAATAATCTTCTCCATTTCCATGTCTCTCGAAGAAGACATGCTTTTACTCCACCTTCCAAAAATATCACTGTCCATCCACTTCTTTTGCCTCATTTTCCCAATGATATTCAGAAAGAATATCAGCAAAAACATCAACTGTTCTTTCAAGCTCATCAAGATTATTATCTACTCCACCTATTTCAATCAACATTGCTTTATTAGAAACATCTTGATTATAAACACCATTACCCTCACTTTTTGATTTTAAGAATACACCTCGACTAATTCCTGGATATTTTTTCTCGAGTTTTTGATGTAAAGTCTTGGCAAAATCAAGATTTTCTAAATAGTTTTCATTTTCTTTTCCCACAACAAAATAGAGTCGCGCGTAAGTCTCTCCATTAATCGTTTTTGTCGTAATGTTTTTTCTTGCAGAATCACGATGAATATCAATGTAATATACATATTCACTATTTGTTGCCGTCGCTGCTTGATCTACAATTGTTCCAGAAACGGTATAGGCCTTCGTTGACTTCCAACCTTTTTGTTGTAGCTCTTGAGTCATATTTGTTTTATCGTGCTGTACACCAATTCCCTTTTTCATTAGATTTTCAGTTAAACGATTTCCAAGGCCAATTACATTTACACGCTCATCCGAACTAATTGCCTCACTTGGCTGTTCAGCCCCCTCCAATAATGGTAAAAAAGACTCCCAGCTATGGCTCTGATAGATAAACACTGTTTTTTCTTCTGGATTCGTTATTTGTTCATTGTTATCTTCTGTTGTTCTTCCCTTTAATTCTTCCTCCACAACTTTTCTTTCCTGAAGTAAAATTTCGGTTGGTGGGGGAGATTCATATGGTATGTTGCTAAGATTCGTTCCTTCACCTGCAACTGCTATCTCTGTATCATATAATCTAAGACCAGGTAATTCATTTCCTAGAAAGGTCCTTGCGTCAGTTGGTTTTACACTTGTTGCAAGCTGAATGGCTAAGGTAGATAAATTAGATGCTGTTAATAAGGGGTTTTCAGATTCTGGATAGAAATAATGATTTTCAAACTGGAGAAAATGTACAAATAACAGTTCTGTGTTTAGTTCACCGATCGTTCTCTGGATACTTCTTGAATCCACAGTAACATTCATCGAAATCAGAAAGCCAATTAAGAAGAACATGAGGAGGATTATTAGAATAGGTATATAAACAAGTTTTAAAATGAATGGTCTTGTAGATCTCACTGTACAACCCCCTTCACTTATATATATGAATAGCAGGAGATTGTATGGCTAATTTTTCTAACTTTAAACTTGAAAAGGCCACTATGTAGTCGATATACACAGCGGCCATCTTTTAACTAACACTTCCCATTTCAATTTGCTTGAGTTCGGCTTTTCTCTCCTTTTTATAAAATATAAGAAAACCAATCAAACCTAAAAACGATGAACCTGCTAGTAAGAAATACAGCGTCGATCCCCCGAAGTTTTCAAAAATAATTCCTCCAACTGAAGATCCGATGATTCCTGTTATTCCAAAGGAAATACCTACAAATACCATGTGGCCTGTTGCTTGTAACTCCTCAGGAACGACTTTATACAAATACTCCAGAGCACCTAAAAAAACGATAGCAAAACAAATTCCATGTAAAACTTGAATACTTAAGAGCATCGCTGGATCCTGCGAAAGCGCTGTTAATATCCAGCGAATACAATAAAGAACTGAGGCGATTATAATATATTTAATTGGGCTAGAAGAACGAAACCATTTGGCACTTAAGAAAAACAGAAGTGCTTCACTTGATACACCAATAAACCATATCCACCCAACTAACATTTCGTTCCCACCTATTTCAAACAAATATAAACTAATAAACGAATCACTAGTTCGGTGTGTAAGCAAAACTAACGAAATCAAGATAAAAAATGCCGTTAAGGTTGGATCTTTAAAAAACATACCAATGTCTTTATAGTTCACTTTTTTGCTACCAGCTTTTGCATCAGTTAACGTCAATGAAAGTAAGCAAGTAGAAATCGCGAGAACAGTAATGGGAATCGCTAAAAATCCAATCCCAAACTTCGATAGTAAAAAGCCACTAAATAATGAAACGAGCGCAAAGCCAATAGATCCCCACATCCTAATTGATCCAAATGTGACGGAGTGAATTTGAGATTGTCTTTTTGCAAGATTATCAGCCAGTGGATTAAGTGGTGAGAAAAAAAAGAAAAAGAGAGATCCCGCTATAATAATCCATAAAAATGAATCAATCTGAAACAGCCAAATTACACTTACCGAAAATCCTATTAAACAAGAGAATAAAACTTTTTTCACTGTCTTATACTTGTCACTAGCATATCCCCATAGCGGCTGAGCAATCAAGCCGACAAATGGACCAATTGCCAAAAACCAGCCAATTTGAGAGCTAGAAAATCCTTTATGCTGAAAGTAAATTGGAAGAAAGCTAACAACCATTGATCCGATAGCGCTAACGAAAAACATAAATGTTCTTAATGGTACAAGGGAGTTTTGTTTTATCATAAAAAAATCCTTTTGTTTTATTTGCAAGTATGAGATAAAATATAAACATTTTCATACTTACATATCTTAGAAGTTTAGTTATCAATTTTTCTATTATAAAACATCTTCTCCAGAAATGTAAGGGTTTCAATTTTCCAAAAGAAAAAACACCAGCGTACTAGTGTCTTTCCATAAAGTCGTGAAATTATTCAACATTTTCTGAAGCACGAATCGCTTCCTTTTCTTTTAAGTAGTTCAAGTAATTCATTTTATCTTCTAATTCTCTTTCTAAGTAACCCATGTACGCGAATAATAAACTAATATCCTTAGATATTTCATTATCCTTTTCTCGGACATATTTTTCTCTTATCTTTTTAACCTCTTTTTTCACAATCCACCGCTCTTGATTAACTCCTTCTTCTACTACGTCAAAACCTTTTACATCAGCTGACGTAATAAGCTCTATCCCCATAAAGCGTTTCACAGGTTTTTTTTCATGTTTATTAATGATATAAACAAACTTTTCTGATTCGAGCTCCAAAAGCGCGTCAGGATGAATCTTAATTGACTTTGGGATTACATCTTGATTTACAATAAATTCTTTTAATTGATCAACCATCTTCATTACTAATGCCCCCATTTCTATGAATGTCGATAAATTGACGATTAGTACAAACCTATTCAAAGGCTGTTTAAAAAAGTACCGAATCAAAATAGGAGCTTACAACGAAAAAAGGTCTAAAATAAAAACAGACCCTAAAATAGGGCCTGTTGGATGGTTTTTCGAATAAAAAAGGGAGTTCCGTTAGATTCGACAACAATGTGATCTGGCAATACATTTTTCAGGGAACCACGAACGCTACCTCTTATGGTTTGAACTGTAACCATCTTACCAACAATTGTTGTTAATGTCTGATAAACATAGGGATCATAAAAGGATAACATGTTGTTTGTCATTTAGATTCTCCTATTCTAATGTCATTCTTACTGAGTATATGTTTCTCGATATGAAAAAAGACTGAAAAACAACGGTTCAATTGACTGTTTTTTTCGAAGGTGCAAAAGTATTACTTAGCTTTACATTTCTTATAGACGTTCATGAGGAGATAATGGCAGAGGGAAAAACAATGGTAGGTGTTATTGAAGGAGATGCTGTGCCTCAATTAGCGGAGTATTATAAAAAAGGGATGTTTCCATTAGATAAAATTAGTAAAGTTCTATGAGTTTGCGAAGATTAATGAGGATTTTGAGGATTCTAAAAAGGTATGGCCATCAAACCGATTGTGCAATTAGGATGATGCAACTCTGTTCGTTTTGCTTATGGAACTAGTGTAATGATATTAATGTATATTTTTACACAAGCTGGTAATTATTGGGGCTGGTATATGAACAGCTTGACCATTTCAGCGATTACGATTGTACTATCGTTATTTTTCTCTTCAATGGTCGGGTATGCACTTGCGTTATATGACTTTAAAGGAAGAAATCTAATTTTTGGGTTTGTGCTATTTATTTTAATGGTTCCATTTGAAATTCTTATGCTTCCACTCTTCCAATTAATGATTAGTATGAATTTAATTAATACGTACACAGCTGTTATTCTACCTGCTGTAGTTGCACCGATAGCAGTATTCTTCTTCAGACAATATGCCATTGGTCTTCCAAAAGAATTAATGGATGCGGCAAGGATTGATGGAGCTACAGAGTATGGAATTTTCTTTAGGATTATGCTACCGCTTATGGGGCCATCAATGGCAGCAATGGCAATTCTTCAGGGATTAGGAAGCTGGAACAATTTCTTATGGCCATTAATTGTTTTAAGATCGAACGATATGTTTACATTACCAATCGGCTTAGCAACGTTACTAACACCTTATGGAAATAATTATGATGTGCTCATTGCAGGTTCTGTTATGACCATTATTCCAATCATTATTCTCTTTGTCTTTTTCCAACGGTACTTTGTTGCAGGACTTACAGTTGGTGGAGTGAAGGGATAAACCTATTTCGGATCTAAAGAGGTGGAGTATTGATATGAATGGGAAAGAAATTGTATCAAAATTAGATTTTATACTTCAATGGATTTTCCGCCTTGTTGTGCTGAATGTAATGTGGATTTTCTATTCAGTTCTTGGACTAATTGTAGCAGGTATCTTTCCATCTACTGCCGCTATGTTAAGTGTAGCTCGAAAGTGGATTCTGGGTGAACATGATATCAAGATTTTCCAAACATTTAAGAAAACATATCGTCAAGAATTTGCTACAGCCAATATATTGGGATGGATTTTAACAATAACTGGAGTTATTCTGTATTTTAATTTTCAATTAATGAAGAATTCGGTAAGTGTGTTCTCTATTGTAACTCCTTTTGCCTTTTATTTAATGGTTTTCTTCTATATGATTCTATTAATTTGGGCTTTTCCAATGCTTGTTCATTATAAAGCTACCTGGAGACAGCATCTTAAGAATGCCATTATTGTAGGTTTATCAAAACTTCATTATACCCTCATGTGTGGTTTGAAGATTTTTTTTGTATTGTATCTATCTTTAAGTTATCCGGGAATCATTCCATTTTTCACGATTAGTGCCTTAGGGATAGGGGTGATGTGGGTTACGTTGCGAGTCTTTACTAAAATGGATCAGGGAGTAAAGGTGAAGTCGCTATAAAGTGCGGAGGTTTCTATTATTTTCTACCTAAGTGAAAATACTTTCAGCTATGAGTATGCATAATTGTTAATTTGTAAGCGCTTATCCTGTAGTTAGCAAACTTAAGGGAGGTGAATCTATCGAATTAATTCTGTTATGAAAAAACTCTAGGCTTTTAAAAATGATAAACAAGGGGGAAGAAAATTGAAAAGGTCGTTATCGGTACTTTTAGGATTACTTATGTGTTTTGTATTAGCGGCATGTAATGGTGGAGGAGACTCGGCATCTGGTGAGGCAACTGAAAAGGAAGTTATAGGTGGAGATGTTGAAGATGCAACCGAATTAAAGTATTGGACATTTGTTGAACTGCACATGGATTTCTTTAAAGACGCGGTTCCTCGTTGGAATGAACTTCACCCAGATAAACCGATTAAACTTGTTGCTGAAACATTCCCTTACGATCAAATGCATAACAACTTATTATTAGCGCTACAGTCTGGTAAAGGTGCACCTGATATTTCTGATATTGAAGTTGGTCGTTTTCCGAACTTTTTACAAGGTGAACCACAGCTTTTACCTATGAATGAATATGTTGAACCAGAAATGGATAACTTCATCCAATCAAGATTTGACATATATGCTAAGGATGGTAATTACTACGGTATGCCTACACATGTTGGTGCGACTGTCATGTATTATAACAAAGAAATTATGGACCAAGCTGGTGTTGATATAGATTCAATCAAAACTTGGGATGACTATGTAGAAGCGGGTAAAAAGGTCGTTGAAAACACTGATGCTGTTATGACAACAGTTCATACGGGTGATGCAACTACTTTCCAGCAAATGATCAGTCAACAAGGTTCTGACTTATTTGATGATGAGGGTAATTTAACAATAGATAGCCCTGAAAACATCAAAACACTTTCTTTGTTGAATGATATGCTTAATACACATAAAATTGCAGAGTTAACACCTGGTGGCGAGCCACATGCTGAAGAGTTTTATGCATTTATGAATGAAGGAAAAGCGGCATCTATCTCTATGCCAATGTGGTATATGGGACGTTTCACAGATTATATGCCTGACCTAAAAGGTAAAATGGTGATACGACCAATGCCTGCTTGGGAAGAAGGTGGAGATCGCTCGGTAGGTATTGGTGGAACTGGTACCGTTGTTACAAATCAAACTGAGCATGCTGAGCTTGCAAAGGAATTCCTGGCATTTGCAAAACTTTCTAAGGAAGCAAATATTAAACTATGGACAGTTCTGGGCTTTGATCCACCTCGTTGGGATGTGTGGGAAGATCCGGCGGTTCAAGAGGATAACAAATTCTATCAATATTTCGGTACGGATATTTTTGATACATTACTTGAGATCAAAGACGAAATTAATGGTATTAACGTAACAGAACAATATCCAGATGTTCTAACCGAGTTAAATACCAATACATTAAATAATGTACTAAGACAGAAATCTGAATCTCCTGAAGATGCTTTAAAGAAAGCACAGGAAACAGTTGAAGCAAATATGCAGTAGGTATTTTTTAAAGGGTTGGAACACTTTCGTTTCAGCCCTTTTGGGTGTTATAGAATTAGATTGTTGGTGAAAGTCAGTTTAGAGTTAGCACCAAGATTCACCACCCATTTACTATGTAATTATATAATTATGAATCCTAAAATTCTATAATGCGTACTTCGACCATGAACAATTAGTAACACCTAGTGGTATAAAATTGGCTATGGTTGCCCTAAATGAATTGAAAACAAGGAAAAACTGTCATAAGACGACTTCAAACTGATTCTATCAAAGTGTCAAATTGGATTGTTGAAGTATGAATGAAAATAGCGAACAGTGGCTGCTGCCGTTCGCTAAAGAAATCCAAATTTCATTAATATTTCCTGCAAAATTCATTATAACTTTTCCATTAGACGTTTTTTGATTAATTCATAATCGTCCCTAGTAATACCAGGAGCAAATTCTTCAGGTAATTCCTCTAAGTCTGGTATGGGTCCCCCCTCAGGAGCACCAATTTTCACTTCCAGTGGATGCCCATTTTCCGGATTAGTTCCTTTCCAAATCATTCCAATATCCCTGTATTCTGTTTCGCTCCATGTGTAAAGCACATTGCTTAAGCCTTTTTCTATGAATGGCCTAGCATAATCAAATTTTGAGTTATCAAGATTTGGAACTGGAAGCATTTTCGTTAAGTCTACCCCTGTCACAATTTCGATTGCTTTCGCATAGGCGAGGACATGTGTTCCTCCACGAACAAGTAAATACCCAATCATTTCTCGAGCAACTGGGTTATCAGTCATCTCATAAACTCTCATTTTATGTGTACGTGCACCAATTTCTAGAAAAAAGTTATGTGTTAAATCTAAAACCAGATTACCACTATTAAATACATTATCACCAGTCCAAGGTCTTCCCATCGAATCACCTGGTATAGCCGTTTGAGCAGTAGAGATAAAGTGGTGGGTGTTTCTAGCATCCTTCCCATTTTGGAGTGGAGTGATATCCGGATCCCCCGGAAACGTATTACCTACCGATAACAAATTAATTGTATTAGAAACAAGTTCTACATGACCAATTTCTTCTGCTGTAATGCTAGCTACTAACTCATAGAATGGTTTTAGCTTTTTTTTATTTCTGAAGTTAAAAGACTGAAACATATAGTTATTTAAGGTAGACATCTCCCCAAACTTGCCACCCAAGAGCTCTTGTACTGCAGCAGCAGCATTCATATCACCGTGTTCAGGTATAGGAAGTTCAATTGGCAATTTATTTATTCTTTTAAACATTATTTTCCCTCCACTTCTATTTGTTAACCAGGAAAAACCCAAATAATTTGCTGGGTTCGAATAAAAAAGGGAGTTCCGTTAGATTCGACAACAATGTGATCTGGCAATACATTTTTCAGGGAACCACGAACGCTACCTCTTATGGTTTGAACTGTAACCATCTTACCAACAATTGTTGTTAATGTCTGATAAACATAGGGATCATAAAAGGATAACATGTTGTTTGTCATTTAGATTCTCCTATTCTAATGTCATTCTTACTGAGTATATGTTTCTCGATATGAAAAAAGACTGAAAAACAACGGTTCAATTGACTGTTTTTTTCGAAGGTGCAAAAGTATTACTTAGCTTTACATTTCTTATAGACGTTCATGAGGAGATAATGGCAGAGGGAAAAACAATGGTAGGTGTTATTGAAGGAGATGCTGTGCCTCAATTAGCGGAGTATTATAAAAAAGGGATGTTTCCATTAGATAAAATTAGTAAAGTTCTATGAGTTTGCGAAGATTAATGAGGATTTTGAGGATTCTAAAAAGGTATGGCCATCAAACCGATTGTGCAATTAGGATGATGCAACTCTGTTCGTTTTGCTTATGGAACTAGTGTAATGATATTAATGTATATTTTTACACAAGCTGGTAATTATTGGGGCTGGTATATGAACAGCTTGACCATTTCAGCGATTACGATTGTACTATCGTTATTTTTCTCTTCAATGGTCGGGTATGCACTTGCGTTATATGACTTTAAAGGAAGAAATCTAATTTTTGGGTTTGTGCTATTTATTTTAATGGTTCCATTTGAAATTCTTATGCTTCCACTCTTCCAATTAATGATTAGTATGAATTTAATTAATACGTACACAGCTGTTATTCTACCTGCTGTAGTTGCACCGATAGCAGTATTCTTCTTCAGACAATATGCCATTGGTCTTCCAAAAGAATTAATGGATGCGGCAAGGATTGATGGAGCTACAGAGTATGGAATTTTCTTTAGGATTATGCTACCGCTTATGGGGCCATCAATGGCAGCAATGGCAATTCTTCAGGGATTAGGAAGCTGGAACAATTTCTTATGGCCATTAATTGTTTTAAGATCGAACGATATGTTTACATTACCAATCGGCTTAGCAACGTTACTAACACCTTATGGAAATAATTATGATGTGCTCATTGCAGGTTCTGTTATGACCATTATTCCAATCATTATTCTCTTTGTCTTTTTCCAACGGTACTTTGTTGCAGGACTTACAGTTGGTGGAGTGAAGGGATAAACCTATTTCGGATCTAAAGAGGTGGAGTATTGATATGAATGGGAAAGAAATTGTATCAAAATTAGATTTTATACTTCAATGGATTTTCCGCCTTGTTGTGCTGAATGTAATGTGGATTTTCTATTCAGTTCTTGGACTAATTGTAGCAGGTATCTTTCCATCTACTGCCGCTATGTTAAGTGTAGCTCGAAAGTGGATTCTGGGTGAACATGATATCAAGATTTTCCAAACATTTAAGAAAACATATCGTCAAGAATTTGCTACAGCCAATATATTGGGATGGATTTTAACAATAACTGGAGTTATTCTGTATTTTAATTTTCAATTAATGAAGAATTCGGTAAGTGTGTTCTCTATTGTAACTCCTTTTGCCTTTTATTTAATGGTTTTCTTCTATATGATTCTATTAATTTGGGCTTTTCCAATGCTTGTTCATTATAAAGCTACCTGGAGACAGCATCTTAAGAATGCCATTATTGTAGGTTTATCAAAACTTCATTATACCCTCATGTGTGGTTTGAAGATTTTTTTTGTATTGTATCTATCTTTAAGTTATCCGGGAATCATTCCATTTTTCACGATTAGTGCCTTAGGGATAGGGGTGATGTGGGTTACGTTGCGAGTCTTTACTAAAATGGATCAGGGAGTAAAGGTGAAGTCGCTATAAAGTGCGGAGGTTTCTATTATTTTCTACCTAAGTGAAAATACTTTCAGCTATGAGTATGCATAATTGTTAATTTGTAAGCGCTTATCCTGTAGTTAGCAAACTTAAGGGAGGTGAATCTATCGAATTAATTCTGTTATGAAAAAACTCTAGGCTTTTAAAAATGATAAACAAGGGGGAAGAAAATTGAAAAGGTCGTTATCGGTACTTTTAGGATTACTTATGTGTTTTGTATTAGCGGCATGTAATGGTGGAGGAGACTCGGCATCTGGTGAGGCAACTGAAAAGGAAGTTATAGGTGGAGATGTTGAAGATGCAACCGAATTAAAGTATTGGACATTTGTTGAACTGCACATGGATTTCTTTAAAGACGCGGTTCCTCGTTGGAATGAACTTCACCCAGATAAACCGATTAAACTTGTTGCTGAAACATTCCCTTACGATCAAATGCATAACAACTTATTATTAGCGCTACAGTCTGGTAAAGGTGCACCTGATATTTCTGATATTGAAGTTGGTCGTTTTCCGAACTTTTTACAAGGTGAACCACAGCTTTTACCTATGAATGAATATGTTGAACCAGAAATGGATAACTTCATCCAATCAAGATTTGACATATATGCTAAGGATGGTAATTACTACGGTATGCCTACACATGTTGGTGCGACTGTCATGTATTATAACAAAGAAATTATGGACCAAGCTGGTGTTGATATAGATTCAATCAAAACTTGGGATGACTATGTAGAAGCGGGTAAAAAGGTCGTTGAAAACACTGATGCTGTTATGACAACAGTTCATACGGGTGATGCAACTACTTTCCAGCAAATGATCAGTCAACAAGGTTCTGACTTATTTGATGATGAGGGTAATTTAACAATAGATAGCCCTGAAAACATCAAAACACTTTCTTTGTTGAATGATATGCTTAATACACATAAAATTGCAGAGTTAACACCTGGTGGCGAGCCACATGCTGAAGAGTTTTATGCATTTATGAATGAAGGAAAAGCGGCATCTATCTCTATGCCAATGTGGTATATGGGACGTTTCACAGATTATATGCCTGACCTAAAAGGTAAAATGGTGATACGACCAATGCCTGCTTGGGAAGAAGGTGGAGATCGCTCGGTAGGTATTGGTGGAACTGGTACCGTTGTTACAAATCAAACTGAGCATGCTGAGCTTGCAAAGGAATTCCTGGCATTTGCAAAACTTTCTAAGGAAGCAAATATTAAACTATGGACAGTTCTGGGCTTTGATCCACCTCGTTGGGATGTGTGGGAAGATCCGGCGGTTCAAGAGGATAACAAATTCTATCAATATTTCGGTACGGATATTTTTGATACATTACTTGAGATCAAAGACGAAATTAATGGTATTAACGTAACAGAACAATATCCAGATGTTCTAACCGAGTTAAATACCAATACATTAAATAATGTACTAAGACAGAAATCTGAATCTCCTGAAGATGCTTTAAAGAAAGCACAGGAAACAGTTGAAGCAAATATGCAGTAGGTATTTTTTAAAGGGTTGGAACACTTTCGTTTCAGCCCTTTTGGGTGTTATAGAATTAGATTGTTGGTGAAAGTCAGTTTAGAGTTAGCACCAAGATTCACCACCCATTTACTATGTAATTATATAATTATGAATCCTAAAATTCTATAATGCGTACTTCGACCATGAACAATTAGTAACACCTAGTGGTATAAAATTGGCTATGGTTGCCCTAAATGAATTGAAAACAAGGAAAAACTGTCATAAGACGACTTCAAACTGATTCTATCAAAGTGTCAAATTGGATTGTTGAAGTATGAATGAAAATAGCGAACAGTGGCTGCTGCCGTTCGCTAAAGAAATCCAAATTTCATTAATATTTCCTGCAAAATTCATTATAACTTTTCCATTAGACGTTTTTTGATTAATTCATAATCGTCCCTAGTAATACCAGGAGCAAATTCTTCAGGTAATTCCTCTAAGTCTGGTATGGGTCCCCCCTCAGGAGCACCAATTTTCACTTCCAGTGGATGCCCATTTTCCGGATTAGTTCCTTTCCAAATCATTCCAATATCCCTGTATTCTGTTTCGCTCCATGTGTAAAGCACATTGCTTAAGCCTTTTTCTATGAATGGCCTAGCATAATCAAATTTTGAGTTATCAAGATTTGGAACTGGAAGCATTTTCGTTAAGTCTACCCCTGTCACAATTTCGATTGCTTTCGCATAGGCGAGGACATGTGTTCCTCCACGAACAAGTAAATACCCAATCATTTCTCGAGCAACTGGGTTATCAGTCATCTCATAAACTCTCATTTTATGTGTACGTGCACCAATTTCTAGAAAAAAGTTATGTGTTAAATCTAAAACCAGATTACCACTATTAAATACATTATCACCAGTCCAAGGTCTTCCCATCGAATCACCTGGTATAGCCGTTTGAGCAGTAGAGATAAAGTGGTGGGTGTTTCTAGCATCCTTCCCATTTTGGAGTGGAGTGATATCCGGATCCCCCGGAAACGTATTACCTACCGATAACAAATTAATTGTATTAGAAACAAGTTCTACATGACCAATTTCTTCTGCTGTAATGCTAGCTACTAACTCATAGAATGGTTTTAGCTTTTTTTTATTTCTGAAGTTAAAAGACTGAAACATATAGTTATTTAAGGTAGACATCTCCCCAAACTTGCCACCCAAGAGCTCTTGTACTGCAGCAGCAGCATTCATATCACCGTGTTCAGGTATAGGAAGTTCAATTGGCAATTTATTTATTCTTTTAAACATTATTTTCCCTCCACTTCTATTTGTTAACCAGGAAAAACCCAAATAATTTGCTGGGTTCGAATAAAAAAGGGAGTTCCGTTAGATTCGACAACAATGTGATCTGGCAATACATTTTTCAGGGAACCACGAACGCTACCTCTTATGGTTTGAACTGTAACCATCTTACCAACAATTGTTGTTAATGTCTGATAAACATAGGGATCATAAAAGGATAACATGTTGTTTGTCATTTAGATTCTCCTATTCTAATGTCATTCTTACTGAGTATATGTTTCTCGATATGAAAAAAGACTGAAAAACAACGGTTCAATTGACTGTTTTTTTCGAAGGTGCAAAAGTATTACTTAGCTTTACATTTCTTATAGACGTTCATGAGGAGATAATGGCAGAGGGAAAAACAATGGTAGGTGTTATTGAAGGAGATGCTGTGCCTCAATTAGCGGAGTATTATAAAAAAGGGATGTTTCCATTAGATAAAATTAGTAAAGTTCTATGAGTTTGCGAAGATTAATGAGGATTTTGAGGATTCTAAAAAGGTATGGCCATCAAACCGATTGTGCAATTAGGATGATGCAACTCTGTTCGTTTTGCTTATGGAACTAGTGTAATGATATTAATGTATATTTTTACACAAGCTGGTAATTATTGGGGCTGGTATATGAACAGCTTGACCATTTCAGCGATTACGATTGTACTATCGTTATTTTTCTCTTCAATGGTCGGGTATGCACTTGCGTTATATGACTTTAAAGGAAGAAATCTAATTTTTGGGTTTGTGCTATTTATTTTAATGGTTCCATTTGAAATTCTTATGCTTCCACTCTTCCAATTAATGATTAGTATGAATTTAATTAATACGTACACAGCTGTTATTCTACCTGCTGTAGTTGCACCGATAGCAGTATTCTTCTTCAGACAATATGCCATTGGTCTTCCAAAAGAATTAATGGATGCGGCAAGGATTGATGGAGCTACAGAGTATGGAATTTTCTTTAGGATTATGCTACCGCTTATGGGGCCATCAATGGCAGCAATGGCAATTCTTCAGGGATTAGGAAGCTGGAACAATTTCTTATGGCCATTAATTGTTTTAAGATCGAACGATATGTTTACATTACCAATCGGCTTAGCAACGTTACTAACACCTTATGGAAATAATTATGATGTGCTCATTGCAGGTTCTGTTATGACCATTATTCCAATCATTATTCTCTTTGTCTTTTTCCAACGGTACTTTGTTGCAGGACTTACAGTTGGTGGAGTGAAGGGATAAACCTATTTCGGATCTAAAGAGGTGGAGTATTGATATGAATGGGAAAGAAATTGTATCAAAATTAGATTTTATACTTCAATGGATTTTCCGCCTTGTTGTGCTGAATGTAATGTGGATTTTCTATTCAGTTCTTGGACTAATTGTAGCAGGTATCTTTCCATCTACTGCCGCTATGTTAAGTGTAGCTCGAAAGTGGATTCTGGGTGAACATGATATCAAGATTTTCCAAACATTTAAGAAAACATATCGTCAAGAATTTGCTACAGCCAATATATTGGGATGGATTTTAACAATAACTGGAGTTATTCTGTATTTTAATTTTCAATTAATGAAGAATTCGGTAAGTGTGTTCTCTATTGTAACTCCTTTTGCCTTTTATTTAATGGTTTTCTTCTATATGATTCTATTAATTTGGGCTTTTCCAATGCTTGTTCATTATAAAGCTACCTGGAGACAGCATCTTAAGAATGCCATTATTGTAGGTTTATCAAAACTTCATTATACCCTCATGTGTGGTTTGAAGATTTTTTTTGTATTGTATCTATCTTTAAGTTATCCGGGAATCATTCCATTTTTCACGATTAGTGCCTTAGGGATAGGGGTGATGTGGGTTACGTTGCGAGTCTTTACTAAAATGGATCAGGGAGTAAAGGTGAAGTCGCTATAAAGTGCGGAGGTTTCTATTATTTTCTACCTAAGTGAAAATACTTTCAGCTATGAGTATGCATAATTGTTAATTTGTAAGCGCTTATCCTGTAGTTAGCAAACTTAAGGGAGGTGAATCTATCGAATTAATTCTGTTATGAAAAAACTCTAGGCTTTTAAAAATGATAAACAAGGGGGAAGAAAATTGAAAAGGTCGTTATCGGTACTTTTAGGATTACTTATGTGTTTTGTATTAGCGGCATGTAATGGTGGAGGAGACTCGGCATCTGGTGAGGCAACTGAAAAGGAAGTTATAGGTGGAGATGTTGAAGATGCAACCGAATTAAAGTATTGGACATTTGTTGAACTGCACATGGATTTCTTTAAAGACGCGGTTCCTCGTTGGAATGAACTTCACCCAGATAAACCGATTAAACTTGTTGCTGAAACATTCCCTTACGATCAAATGCATAACAACTTATTATTAGCGCTACAGTCTGGTAAAGGTGCACCTGATATTTCTGATATTGAAGTTGGTCGTTTTCCGAACTTTTTACAAGGTGAACCACAGCTTTTACCTATGAATGAATATGTTGAACCAGAAATGGATAACTTCATCCAATCAAGATTTGACATATATGCTAAGGATGGTAATTACTACGGTATGCCTACACATGTTGGTGCGACTGTCATGTATTATAACAAAGAAATTATGGACCAAGCTGGTGTTGATATAGATTCAATCAAAACTTGGGATGACTATGTAGAAGCGGGTAAAAAGGTCGTTGAAAACACTGATGCTGTTATGACAACAGTTCATACGGGTGATGCAACTACTTTCCAGCAAATGATCAGTCAACAAGGTTCTGACTTATTTGATGATGAGGGTAATTTAACAATAGATAGCCCTGAAAACATCAAAACACTTTCTTTGTTGAATGATATGCTTAATACACATAAAATTGCAGAGTTAACACCTGGTGGCGAGCCACATGCTGAAGAGTTTTATGCATTTATGAATGAAGGAAAAGCGGCATCTATCTCTATGCCAATGTGGTATATGGGACGTTTCACAGATTATATGCCTGACCTAAAAGGTAAAATGGTGATACGACCAATGCCTGCTTGGGAAGAAGGTGGAGATCGCTCGGTAGGTATTGGTGGAACTGGTACCGTTGTTACAAATCAAACTGAGCATGCTGAGCTTGCAAAGGAATTCCTGGCATTTGCAAAACTTTCTAAGGAAGCAAATATTAAACTATGGACAGTTCTGGGCTTTGATCCACCTCGTTGGGATGTGTGGGAAGATCCGGCGGTTCAAGAGGATAACAAATTCTATCAATATTTCGGTACGGATATTTTTGATACATTACTTGAGATCAAAGACGAAATTAATGGTATTAACGTAACAGAACAATATCCAGATGTTCTAACCGAGTTAAATACCAATACATTAAATAATGTACTAAGACAGAAATCTGAATCTCCTGAAGATGCTTTAAAGAAAGCACAGGAAACAGTTGAAGCAAATATGCAGTAGGTATTTTTTAAAGGGTTGGAACACTTTCGTTTCAGCCCTTTTGGGTGTTATAGAATTAGATTGTTGGTGAAAGTCAGTTTAGAGTTAGCACCAAGATTCACCACCCATTTACTATGTAATTATATAATTATGAATCCTAAAATTCTATAATGCGTACTTCGACCATGAACAATTAGTAACACCTAGTGGTATAAAATTGGCTATGGTTGCCCTAAATGAATTGAAAACAAGGAAAAACTGTCATAAGACGACTTCAAACTGATTCTATCAAAGTGTCAAATTGGATTGTTGAAGTATGAATGAAAATAGCGAACAGTGGCTGCTGCCGTTCGCTAAAGAAATCCAAATTTCATTAATATTTCCTGCAAAATTCATTATAACTTTTCCATTAGACGTTTTTTGATTAATTCATAATCGTCCCTAGTAATACCAGGAGCAAATTCTTCAGGTAATTCCTCTAAGTCTGGTATGGGTCCCCCCTCAGGAGCACCAATTTTCACTTCCAGTGGATGCCCATTTTCCGGATTAGTTCCTTTCCAAATCATTCCAATATCCCTGTATTCTGTTTCGCTCCATGTGTAAAGCACATTGCTTAAGCCTTTTTCTATGAATGGCCTAGCATAATCAAATTTTGAGTTATCAAGATTTGGAACTGGAAGCATTTTCGTTAAGTCTACCCCTGTCACAATTTCGATTGCTTTCGCATAGGCGAGGACATGTGTTCCTCCACGAACAAGTAAATACCCAATCATTTCTCGAGCAACTGGGTTATCAGTCATCTCATAAACTCTCATTTTATGTGTACGTGCACCAATTTCTAGAAAAAAGTTATGTGTTAAATCTAAAACCAGATTACCACTATTAAATACATTATCACCAGTCCAAGGTCTTCCCATCGAATCACCTGGTATAGCCGTTTGAGCAGTAGAGATAAAGTGGTGGGTGTTTCTAGCATCCTTCCCATTTTGGAGTGGAGTGATATCCGGATCCCCCGGAAACGTATTACCTACCGATAACAAATTAATTGTATTAGAAACAAGTTCTACATGACCAATTTCTTCTGCTGTAATGCTAGCTACTAACTCATAGAATGGTTTTAGCTTTTTTTTATTTCTGAAGTTAAAAGACTGAAACATATAGTTATTTAAGGTAGACATCTCCCCAAACTTGCCACCCAAGAGCTCTTGTACTGCAGCAGCAGCATTCATATCACCGTGTTCAGGTATAGGAAGTTCAATTGGCAATTTATTTATTCTTTTAAACATTATTTTCCCTCCACTTCTATTTGTTAACCAGGAAAAACCCAAATAATTTGCTGGGTTCGAATAAAAAAGGGAGTTCCGTTAGATTCGACAACAATGTGATCTGGCAATACATTTTTCAGGGAACCACGAACGCTACCTCTTATGGTTTGAACTGTAACCATCTTACCAACAATTGTTGTTAATGTCTGATAAACATAGGGATCATAAAAGGATAACATGTTGTTTGTCATTTAGATTCTCCTATTCTAATGTCATTCTTACTGAGTATATGTTTCTCGATATGAAAAAAGACTGAAAAACAACGGTTCAATTGACTGTTTTTTTCGAAGGTGCAAAAGTATTACTTAGCTTTACATTTCTTATAGACGTTCATGAGGAGATAATGGCAGAGGGAAAAACAATGGTAGGTGTTATTGAAGGAGATGCTGTGCCTCAATTAGCGGAGTATTATAAAAAAGGGATGTTTCCATTAGATAAAATTAGTAAAGTTCTATGAGTTTGCGAAGATTAATGAGGATTTTGAGGATTCTAAAAAGGTATGGCCATCAAACCGATTGTGCAATTAGGATGATGCAACTCTGTTCGTTTTGCTTATGGAACTAGTGTAATGATATTAATGTATATTTTTACACAAGCTGGTAATTATTGGGGCTGGTATATGAACAGCTTGACCATTTCAGCGATTACGATTGTACTATCGTTATTTTTCTCTTCAATGGTCGGGTATGCACTTGCGTTATATGACTTTAAAGGAAGAAATCTAATTTTTGGGTTTGTGCTATTTATTTTAATGGTTCCATTTGAAATTCTTATGCTTCCACTCTTCCAATTAATGATTAGTATGAATTTAATTAATACGTACACAGCTGTTATTCTACCTGCTGTAGTTGCACCGATAGCAGTATTCTTCTTCAGACAATATGCCATTGGTCTTCCAAAAGAATTAATGGATGCGGCAAGGATTGATGGAGCTACAGAGTATGGAATTTTCTTTAGGATTATGCTACCGCTTATGGGGCCATCAATGGCAGCAATGGCAATTCTTCAGGGATTAGGAAGCTGGAACAATTTCTTATGGCCATTAATTGTTTTAAGATCGAACGATATGTTTACATTACCAATCGGCTTAGCAACGTTACTAACACCTTATGGAAATAATTATGATGTGCTCATTGCAGGTTCTGTTATGACCATTATTCCAATCATTATTCTCTTTGTCTTTTTCCAACGGTACTTTGTTGCAGGACTTACAGTTGGTGGAGTGAAGGGATAAACCTATTTCGGATCTAAAGAGGTGGAGTATTGATATGAATGGGAAAGAAATTGTATCAAAATTAGATTTTATACTTCAATGGATTTTCCGCCTTGTTGTGCTGAATGTAATGTGGATTTTCTATTCAGTTCTTGGACTAATTGTAGCAGGTATCTTTCCATCTACTGCCGCTATGTTAAGTGTAGCTCGAAAGTGGATTCTGGGTGAACATGATATCAAGATTTTCCAAACATTTAAGAAAACATATCGTCAAGAATTTGCTACAGCCAATATATTGGGATGGATTTTAACAATAACTGGAGTTATTCTGTATTTTAATTTTCAATTAATGAAGAATTCGGTAAGTGTGTTCTCTATTGTAACTCCTTTTGCCTTTTATTTAATGGTTTTCTTCTATATGATTCTATTAATTTGGGCTTTTCCAATGCTTGTTCATTATAAAGCTACCTGGAGACAGCATCTTAAGAATGCCATTATTGTAGGTTTATCAAAACTTCATTATACCCTCATGTGTGGTTTGAAGATTTTTTTTGTATTGTATCTATCTTTAAGTTATCCGGGAATCATTCCATTTTTCACGATTAGTGCCTTAGGGATAGGGGTGATGTGGGTTACGTTGCGAGTCTTTACTAAAATGGATCAGGGAGTAAAGGTGAAGTCGCTATAAAGTGCGGAGGTTTCTATTATTTTCTACCTAAGTGAAAATACTTTCAGCTATGAGTATGCATAATTGTTAATTTGTAAGCGCTTATCCTGTAGTTAGCAAACTTAAGGGAGGTGAATCTATCGAATTAATTCTGTTATGAAAAAACTCTAGGCTTTTAAAAATGATAAACAAGGGGGAAGAAAATTGAAAAGGTCGTTATCGGTACTTTTAGGATTACTTATGTGTTTTGTATTAGCGGCATGTAATGGTGGAGGAGACTCGGCATCTGGTGAGGCAACTGAAAAGGAAGTTATAGGTGGAGATGTTGAAGATGCAACCGAATTAAAGTATTGGACATTTGTTGAACTGCACATGGATTTCTTTAAAGACGCGGTTCCTCGTTGGAATGAACTTCACCCAGATAAACCGATTAAACTTGTTGCTGAAACATTCCCTTACGATCAAATGCATAACAACTTATTATTAGCGCTACAGTCTGGTAAAGGTGCACCTGATATTTCTGATATTGAAGTTGGTCGTTTTCCGAACTTTTTACAAGGTGAACCACAGCTTTTACCTATGAATGAATATGTTGAACCAGAAATGGATAACTTCATCCAATCAAGATTTGACATATATGCTAAGGATGGTAATTACTACGGTATGCCTACACATGTTGGTGCGACTGTCATGTATTATAACAAAGAAATTATGGACCAAGCTGGTGTTGATATAGATTCAATCAAAACTTGGGATGACTATGTAGAAGCGGGTAAAAAGGTCGTTGAAAACACTGATGCTGTTATGACAACAGTTCATACGGGTGATGCAACTACTTTCCAGCAAATGATCAGTCAACAAGGTTCTGACTTATTTGATGATGAGGGTAATTTAACAATAGATAGCCCTGAAAACATCAAAACACTTTCTTTGTTGAATGATATGCTTAATACACATAAAATTGCAGAGTTAACACCTGGTGGCGAGCCACATGCTGAAGAGTTTTATGCATTTATGAATGAAGGAAAAGCGGCATCTATCTCTATGCCAATGTGGTATATGGGACGTTTCACAGATTATATGCCTGACCTAAAAGGTAAAATGGTGATACGACCAATGCCTGCTTGGGAAGAAGGTGGAGATCGCTCGGTAGGTATTGGTGGAACTGGTACCGTTGTTACAAATCAAACTGAGCATGCTGAGCTTGCAAAGGAATTCCTGGCATTTGCAAAACTTTCTAAGGAAGCAAATATTAAACTATGGACAGTTCTGGGCTTTGATCCACCTCGTTGGGATGTGTGGGAAGATCCGGCGGTTCAAGAGGATAACAAATTCTATCAATATTTCGGTACGGATATTTTTGATACATTACTTGAGATCAAAGACGAAATTAATGGTATTAACGTAACAGAACAATATCCAGATGTTCTAACCGAGTTAAATACCAATACATTAAATAATGTACTAAGACAGAAATCTGAATCTCCTGAAGATGCTTTAAAGAAAGCACAGGAAACAGTTGAAGCAAATATGCAGTAGGTATTTTTTAAAGGGTTGGAACACTTTCGTTTCAGCCCTTTTGGGTGTTATAGAATTAGATTGTTGGTGAAAGTCAGTTTAGAGTTAGCACCAAGATTCACCACCCATTTACTATGTAATTATATAATTATGAATCCTAAAATTCTATAATGCGTACTTCGACCATGAACAATTAGTAACACCTAGTGGTATAAAATTGGCTATGGTTGCCCTAAATGAATTGAAAACAAGGAAAAACTGTCATAAGACGACTTCAAACTGATTCTATCAAAGTGTCAAATTGGATTGTTGAAGTATGAATGAAAATAGCGAACAGTGGCTGCTGCCGTTCGCTAAAGAAATCCAAATTTCATTAATATTTCCTGCAAAATTCATTATAACTTTTCCATTAGACGTTTTTTGATTAATTCATAATCGTCCCTAGTAATACCAGGAGCAAATTCTTCAGGTAATTCCTCTAAGTCTGGTATGGGTCCCCCCTCAGGAGCACCAATTTTCACTTCCAGTGGATGCCCATTTTCCGGATTAGTTCCTTTCCAAATCATTCCAATATCCCTGTATTCTGTTTCGCTCCATGTGTAAAGCACATTGCTTAAGCCTTTTTCTATGAATGGCCTAGCATAATCAAATTTTGAGTTATCAAGATTTGGAACTGGAAGCATTTTCGTTAAGTCTACCCCTGTCACAATTTCGATTGCTTTCGCATAGGCGAGGACATGTGTTCCTCCACGAACAAGTAAATACCCAATCATTTCTCGAGCAACTGGGTTATCAGTCATCTCATAAACTCTCATTTTATGTGTACGTGCACCAATTTCTAGAAAAAAGTTATGTGTTAAATCTAAAACCAGATTACCACTATTAAATACATTATCACCAGTCCAAGGTCTTCCCATCGAATCACCTGGTATAGCCGTTTGAGCAGTAGAGATAAAGTGGTGGGTGTTTCTAGCATCCTTCCCATTTTGGAGTGGAGTGATATCCGGATCCCCCGGAAACGTATTACCTACCGATAACAAATTAATTGTATTAGAAACAAGTTCTACATGACCAATTTCTTCTGCTGTAATGCTAGCTACTAACTCATAGAATGGTTTTAGCTTTTTTTTATTTCTGAAGTTAAAAGACTGAAACATATAGTTATTTAAGGTAGACATCTCCCCAAACTTGCCACCCAAGAGCTCTTGTACTGCAGCAGCAGCATTCATATCACCGTGTTCAGGTATAGGAAGTTCAATTGGCAATTTATTTATTCTTTTAAACATTATTTTCCCTCCACTTCTATTTGTTAACCAGGAAAAACCCAAATAATTTGCTGGGTAAGTTGGTTTTATATTTTTTGAACGTTAGCAGCTTGAGGACCTCTGTTACCTTGCTCAATGTCAAAAGTAACTTCTTGTCCTTCATCTAAGCTCTTATAACCTTCTCCTTGAATTGAAGAGAAGTGAACAAATACGTCATCTCCACCTTCAACTTCAATAAATCCAAAACCTTTTTCTGAGTTAAACCATTTTACTTTTCCTTGTGCCATTAAAAATTTCCTCCTAAATCAATCAAAACATGTTTGATGACAATTTCGGTTATTATTATTACCCACTGAAAAAAAAATAAACATATATATACTCTTTTTTTAAAATATTTTTTTAAAAGGTAAAAACTACATAAAATAATAGTTAAATTTTTATCCACCCGTTTTTTCTATGATAAAATAATTACTTGAAGAAACTGGATTAAATACTCACTTAAACTCATTAAAAGAAGTACATTTTAAAAAAACTGAGATGGAGATGAAAAATGACTAATTATAAAATTTTGTTTCTCGACATTGATGGTACACTGCTAAGACCTGATGACACAATAGAGGATTCTTCAAAAAAAGCTATAGCTGAAGTAAAGAAAAAAGGAATTGAAGTATTCCTTGCGACAGGTCGCCCTTTACATGAAATATCACATATTGCAAAGGAATTAAATATTGAATCATTTATTGGCTACAACGGAGCGTATGCCATTCATAAGGGTGAGGATATTTTTCGAGCTCCAATGTCAAGTTCAACTGTTGAGAAATATGTTGAAATTGCCAAAAACAATGGACATGAGCTTGTTTTGTACACTCATGAGGAGAATATTTTCTCAGACTTAGAAAGTCCAATCGTTAAAGAATTTATTTCAGCTTTTCACCTACATAAAAATAATTCCTATTCACTTGATGTAATTGATAAAATTTTAGGAATCACTCTTATTAATTTAAGTGAAAATGAACCAGCATTATATGAAAAAGAAGATCCTTCGATTCATTTATCACAGGTTAATGTTGATGGGTTACGTCATTGCTATGATGTTATTCGTGACAACGTAAATAAAGGAATTGCAGTTCAGCATATCCTAGAGCTACTCTCTCTTCCAAGAGAAGCTGCCATTGCTTTCGGTGATGGAATGAACGACAAGGAAATGCTAGAGGTTGTTGGTGAAGGATTTGCTATGGGGAATGGACATCCTGATCTTTTTCAATATGCAAAATATAAAACAACGAAGGTAACAAACTCAGGTATATACAACGGTTTAAAATCACTTGGCCTTGTTGACTAAGCTGTATTTCTAATTTGTTTTAGGAGGAACTGCTTTGTACGAACAAAAAACAAAAGAAAATGATAAAAGTGTCATTGAATATATTGAAAGCGTTGAAAGTCCCAAAAAACGCGAAGACGCCTACAAATTATTAGATATTTTTACGGATGTATCAGGCTATCAGGCAAAAATGTGGGGACCAAGCATTATTGGGTTTGGAAAGTATCATTATAAATACCCCACCGGTCATGAAGGTGATGCACCCCTTGTTGGCTTTTCTCCTCGAAAAGCCAAAATAAGCTTGTATTTTGCAACAGGTGATACCGAACGAGAGAAGTTACTGGAAAAATTCGGTAAGCATACTTGTGGAAAAGCATGTGTTTATATTAATAAACTGGCAGATATTGATACAAAATTTTTAGAGGAGTTAATTTCTCAATCAATCAACTTTTTGAGAAGAACTTATCCAGAGTAACCAAACAAAACTAAACCGTTCATAAGGTTGAACGGTTTAGTTCTTAATTTTTTCACTTACCCCTCAGACATCATCGTGAGTGCTGTCTCTAATAAGACATTTACTCCCTTTTCACAATCTTCCCAGCTTGACTCCTCCACCTCACAATGACTCTTTCCATTTACGCTTGGGACAAATACCATTGCGGAAGGAACATAGCTTGCTAAAAATTGTGCATCATGTCCAGCACCACTTACCATTCTTTTGTAGGAGTACCCTAATGTGTCTGTTGATTGCTCCAACAGTTCGCATAGGTCTGGATTAAACCAAACTGTATTACGATCCCATAATTTTCTTATCTTTACTTCACAACCTTCTAAAGCTGAATTGGGGAGTGAACGGATAATTTCTTCAACTTTTTGGATGATCATGAAATCTTTATGTCTTGCTTCAAAAGAAAAAACCACTTTATTTGGAATGACTGTGTGTACATTCGGTAACACACTCAACCTTCCTAATGTATAAACTAGTTCATCATCTAAGGTTCCTACCTTTTGGCGTATTGTTGAGATAAGATGATTTGCTTCAAAAAGTGCATCCTTTCTCATACTCATCGGGGTTGTCCCAGCGTGGTCAGATTCTCCAGTTACTTCAATTTCATAACATACCATCCCTAACACACAATCAACGATTCCTATAGTAAGATTTTCACTTTCTAATATCGGTCCTTGTTCAATATGTAACTCTAAAAAACAAGATGCTTCTGTTAATCGATTTTCTATCGCCCCATTATATCCACTTTTTTGCAGTGCCTCGGAAAAGGTCTCTCCATTTTGATCTGTACTTTTAATCAT
The DNA here is from genome assembly GCF_021117275.1 of Metabacillus sp. B2-18. Taxonomy (NCBI): domain Bacteria; kingdom Bacillati; phylum Bacillota; class Bacilli; order Caryophanales; family Bacillaceae; genus Metabacillus; species Metabacillus sp. B2-18. The sequence goes on along the minus strand of NZ_CP088245.1, from coordinate 1,396,944 downwards.
ATCCGATTTATTAAATTTTCCTGATAGGACACCTGAAGCCATCATTGACGGTTCAAACCTTGCTCCTTCCTCATTAGTAAAATTAACAATGGTTATAGATGTTTCAGGCTTTATCTTATTTTCCACAAGTGTTCTCACAATCTCTAATCCCGCTACAACACCTAAAACACCATCAAATTTACCACCATTTTTAACTGTATCCAAATGTGATCCAATGACAATCGGGGGCCTCTTTTTTTTACCTTCTAGTGTTGCATAAATCGATCCCATATCGTCTACCTTTATCTTCATTCCAAGATCTTCACAACATTTACAAAAATAATCTCTAACCAAAATATCCTCCGATGATAATGATAATCTAGTGACCCCATTATTTTCTGTACGACCGAAATTAGCGAAAGTTTCTAGTTCATTTTTAAGTCTTTCTCCGTTAATTAATACCTTTTGTCTTTGCATTAGATCACTCCTTTTTCATATGTAGTATCATTATTTTCACATTATTCAGATAGTCATGTCAGTTTATTTGGTATCTTTTCTGTCAGACTAAATTCCGACAAGAGGTGAATCAATTAAATGCATTTTTGGCAAAACCGCTGATATCTTTTTTAAAACAAGGAGTTCGTTTCAACATATTAGTCAAAAGCAATATTGTTTACAAATCAACAAAAAAACTGCCCCAAAATTTAGGAACAGTTTCATACTTGTATCTTTTTATTTAACATCAAATCAAGATATAGCTGACACTTTTGATTGAAATCTGAAAAATCAATCGTTGTTAACTCAGCAATTTGTTTCATTCGGTAGTTTAACGTATTTGGATGAATAAACATTTGTTCTGCAGTTGGCTTCAATTTGCAGTTATTCACTAGATAGTACTCAAGAGTTTTGACTAGCTCTGTTTGACTTTCTTTATCTTTTTGTTGAAGAATCTTCAGATTTTTATTTGAATAGCTAATACTCTTATTTTTTTCGTTTATCACATCAAGATAGCGAAAAATACCAATTTTATCATGTTCATATGGAACATTCTCCTGTGTTCCAAGTTTTTCAGCAATTGAAACAACTTCCAGCGCTTCTTTGTAACTCGTTTGAAGCAATGTAATAGGTTGATATTCATTACCGATTCCAATAAAAATGTCAGAATATCGCTTCTCATCAAAGTTTGATAACAGGTTTTCGATAATATTTAAGGCAGCTTCTACTGGTGAGTATTTAAGGGAATAGCAACCAACGATAATAACTATATTCGTCCGATCAACTAACACATGGCTTGTATTATCCTTTAAGTTCAAATATGACCGAATGGTTTCTTTTAATTCTTCTACAAGCTCTTCATCCGCATGAATGGCATTCACAACCATAACACTAAAAATGGACGGCAAAACGATATCTAACTGTGTGGCCTCCCATCTAAGCTCCTTCTCACTAACAAAGTCACCATTAATAACCTGACGGAAAAAATGTTCGATTTTCTCAGCTTTTTGTTGTTTTAACTTATTTTTCTTATAAATCATTTTACCAACATGTAAGGAAGCATCGTATAAAAAGGTTAACTGTTCATCAGTTAATGGGTCCTCTATTTCTTGTATCCAAATGTATCCCATAATCGTTCCTTTGTATTTTGCACTTACAACAACGCGTTGATTTAAACCTATCTCTTTCATCTCGTGAATTCTAAAAGGATGTTCATTTGTTTTTAATCTGTCAATAATTCCTGTCTCGACGAATCTTTCAAAAATATTTAATGGACATTTTTTTGCAAAAATCGTTTGCTGATTTGCCGAATCAAAATGATCCACATAATAGGAATTATAAGCAAGTAAGAAAAAATGATCACTCTCAAGAATAACAGGCTTTTTTAAACCATTGCTTATACCGTCCACAATTTCGTGTAAATCAGATAAAGATAACACACGCTCTAATAGCTCATCCATATGAAAACTCCTACTCATTGTTTCTTTACCATTATGATACTGTGTCATTAAAGACTTGTATAGATTCTTTGTAGGAAATGTAGCAAGGTTTTTATAAATAAAAAAGCGGACATCCAAGAGTCCGCTTTTTCCTTATTTCTCATCTTCTTCTACTACTGTAACCATGTCACTGCCGTTATCCCGTTTTGCTTCTTGAAAGGTAATATGATTATCTGTACGATTTGTTCGAGTTGCATATGATTTTAACAATTCTCCCATATCAATCCCTGTCATTTCTTTTAATGGTTCCTGGATATCTACCATTGTTTTTGTAATGCTTTTACCAAATGAAGAAACACCTTGACCGTTACCTGAATCAATAATTTTAACAGAATCAATATTCGTTAAAGGCTGTGCAATTTTCTCTGCAAATACTGGTAACATTTCTATTAGTTTTTCAGTGATAATAACATCACCGTGTTTTTCCATTGCTTCAGCTAACAGCTTACGAGCCTCTGCTTCTGCTTTACCACGCTCACGAATAACATCCGCTTCAGCAGATCCTTCTTCACGGCGAATTCTTGCTTTTGCTTCTCCATCAATTTCAGATTTTCGTGCCTCTGCTTCTGCTTTACGTGTTGTTTCATAGTATTCGGCATCAGCTTTTGTTTTACGAACTTTACTTTCTTCTTCTTCAAGCTTAACGGCACGTTCTCGTTCTAAAAATTTAAGCGTTAGTTCTTCTTCCTTCACCTCTTTAGCAAGCTTTGCTCTTTCCAATTCATAAGATTGCTCTGATTTAGCTCTTGCACGCTCAGTTTCCTCTTTGAAGGCAGCATCTTTAATATCTTTTTCCTTCTTCGATTCAGCAATTGCGATCTGGCGCTTGTATTCTTCCTCTTTTGCCTCTTGATCTGTTTGTGCTCTATGAATTCGTGTTTCACGCTCACTATTAGCCTCGGCGATTTCTGCTAATTTACGAACCTCAGCAATACGAGGTCTTCCTAGATTTTCTAAATATCCGTTTTCCTCATCAGCATCACGTAAATCCGTTAACCCTAGTGAAGTAATTTTAAAGCCCATTAAATCTAATTGTTTTTGAGCAACCTCAGAAACATCATGATTAAATTTTTCACGATCACTGTTAATATCCTCAACCGTCATTTTTGAAAGAATAGCACGTAAATTACTTCCAAGTACCTCAATAATTTCTGCTTCAATTTCTTCTTGTTCTTTTCCTAGAAACTGTTCAGCATAGTTGGCAATACCATTTAACGTATCTGCCACTTTCACCATGGCAACAGCATCTGCTACAATCGGTACCCCACCATTTGTGTATACTCTTGGTGTTGATAGCTTTAACTGAAACGAAGTAAGGTTAACAGGTGTAGCTGTTTGGAATCGTCTAAGCCTGTAACCGCCACCTCTGATAATTTTCATAGAACGTCCTTCTTGATCAGCGAATATATTCGTTTCTTTCTCAGGATCACCTAGTTTAGGACCAGTAATAATAAGTGCTTGATTTGACCTGGCAGTTCGATAACGAATTTTCACCCAAAAGAAATAACCTACTCCAGCTATGGCTGCTACAATTAACAATGGAATAAAAATAACGATAACACCAAAGAAACCTGACATATGTTTTCCCTCCGTATATTTTGATAGTGTAAATTTCTCTGATCCCACGTGGGAAATGACCATTCTTATTTACAATCTGTATAATGAAACGTAACTAGTTATGTTCATTAAGTAATACGAACGAAGTAGACGAAAGTTTCACGAAATTAAAAATTCTCTAACTTTATTACAAGAGGTGTATGATGTCATTTAAAAGTGAAGTTATTCCTGTTTTTGCTCATTCAGTTATAAACAAGTTAATCACTGGCGAGATCATAGAACAAAACGATTCTACATTAATTTGTACGAGTTCAGGCATATTCGTTGTGTCAGGAGAGTCAAGTATTGATTTTCTTAACGATACAATTCTTCCTATTTATGAAATTAAAAAACAAAAAAATGAACGATTTACCTTGTTTTCTACTTCTTTAGAATGGGATGAGTTATTAACAAATAAAACAATCAATGAATTTAAGCAATATAAGCGGTATTCTTATTTTTTTAACAAACACAGATATTCTTCACTGGAGTTAAAGGAACTAAAAGATGGGTTTGAGTTAAGAAGATTTAAAGAAAGTACCATAAACAAGAGCAATGAATTTAATGAAGCTTATGTTAAAGAATACTGGGGTTCAACGGAGCGTTTTCTTCAGCATGGATTTGGATATTTCATTTCATATAAAGATAAAATTGTAAGCGAGAGTATATCAATATTTGCGTCTGAGAACTACGCGGAAATTGATGTGGCCACTTCTTCAAATTTTAGTGGAATGGGCTTAGCCTCACATGTTTCAGCTGCTTTTATTAAGCATTGCCTAGAGTACGATAAAGTACCACGTTGGGATTGTGATATACATAATGTAGGCTCGATAAACCTGGCTCAAAAATTAGGATTTGAGAATCCAAGAATGTATTCAATCTTTGTTAAAAGGTGAACCATCTATCGGTAAAATAGAAAAGAGAAAGCAGAATCTTCACTGCTTTCTCCCTCTTTATTATAACATCTCACTAATCGTTTTTGCCTGCATATGAAGAGCCAAGTAATCAGGTCCACCAGCTTTTGAGTCAGTGCCAGACATTTTGAAACCTCCAAATGGGTGATAACCAACAATAGCTCCTGTACAATTACGATTAAAGTAAAGATTTCCTACATGGAATTCATGTTTTGCACGTTCAATATGTTTTCTGTTTCTAGTAATGACAGCACCTGTTAAGCCGTATTCTGTATTATTAGCAATTTCAAGAGCTTCATCGAAGTTTCTTGCTTTAGCAAATGCTACAACCGGTCCGAAAATTTCTTCTTGCATAATTCTTGCATTAGGATCAAGATCAGCAAAAATGGTTGGTTCAATAAAATATCCTTTTGAATCATCACCATTTCCACCACTTACTAAACGCCCTTCTTCTTTACCAATAGAGATATAGTCCATAATTTTATCAAATGATCCTTGATCAATAACTGGCCCCATATAAGTATCTGCACTTTCTGGGCTTCCAGTTACTTTGCTTTCTGTAATTTCGATAACACGTTGCAGGACTTCATCATATACATCCTCATGAACAACTGCACGAGAACCTGCTGAACATTTTTGTCCTGCAAAACCAAATGCCGAAGCGAAAATGGATTGAGCAGCTAATTCAATATCACAATCATTATCTACCACAACTGTGTCCTTACCACCCATTTCAGCAATCACTCGTTTTAAGTGCATTTGACCTGGTTGAACTTTTGCAGCGCGCTCAAAAATACGTGTTCCTACTTCTCGTGAGCCAGTAAATGTAATGATGCTAGTTTTTGGGTGATCAACTAGATAGTCACCTACTTCAGCTCCACTACCAGGAACAAAGTTCACAACTCCTTTTGGTAATCCAGCTTCTTCAAGTACCTCAACAAATTGTGCGGCAATAACAGGTGTTGCACTTGCAGGTTTTAATACAACTGTATTTCCAGTTACAATCGGTGCAACTGTTGTACCAGCCATAATCGCAAATAAGAAGTTCCAAGGTGGAATAACAACAGTTACGCCTGTTGGGGTATAAATATATTTATTACTTTCACCTTCACGGCTGTTAACTGGCTTTCCTTTTGCTAGTTCAATCATTTGTCGACCATAATATTCTAAGAAGTCAATCGCTTCAGCTGTATCGGCATCCGCTTCATTCCAAGGCTTCCCAGCTTCTTTGACCAACAATGCTGAAAAGTCATGCTTTTTACGACGAATAATGGCAGCTGCACGGAATAAAATATTAGCTCTTTCTTCCGGGTTCCAGTATCTCCACTCTTTAAACGCTTCATCTGCAGCCTGGATTGCCATTTCTGCATGCTCTTGTGTAGCCTTCGATACTTTACCAACAACTTCTTCTTTGTTTGCCGGGTTGTATGAGACAATTTTTGCTTCAGTTGTTATTCTTTCTCCATTGATAACAAGAGGGTACTCTTTTCCCATAATTTCTTGCACATTTTCCAAGGCTTTTTCAAAAGCTACTCGGTTTTCCTCAATTGAAAAATCAGTAAATGGCTCGTGTTTGTATGGTGTTGTCATCGTTCATCGTCTCCTTTATTTTTAAAGTTTATTTTTTGGTCATTCCTTTAAGGGCAAAGGCAATATTGGCTGGACGCTCAGCAAGTCGTCTCATAAAATATCCATACCAGTCACGTCCATATGGTACATACACACGCATTTTATAGCCTTCTTTAACTAGCTCTCTTTGTGTTGTAGAACGCATTCCATAAAGCATTTGAAACTCAAAAGTATGTTTAGGAATGTTGTATTCATCTACTAACCTCTTTGTGTACTCAATAATTGCATCATCATGAGTAGCAATTCCTGCATAATTTCTATTTAATAGATGTTTTTTGATGATTTTTTTGTAATTATTATCAACATCCTTTTTTTCAGGAAATGCTACTTTTGGAGATTCTTTATATGCACCCTTTACAAGACGTAAAAAGGGTTGATAACTGTTTAGATCATCTAAGTCTTTCTCTGTTCGGTACAAGTATGCTTGTATAACAGTACTTATATAGTGATAATCCTTTTTTAGATCTTTGAAGATTGATAGTGTATCTTGACAACGTTGTTCATCTTCCATATCAATTGTTACCATCACTTTATTCTTTTCAGCGGATTCCATGATTTTCATCATATTCTCATAAACTAGATCTTTAGAAATATCTAATCCTAGTGAAGTGAGTTTTAATGAAACATGAGAATCTAACTGCTGAGCAACAATGGTTTCAATTGTTTGAATACATTCTTCTGTACGCTCTCTTGCTACCGTTTCACTTCTAACAAACTCACCTAAGTGATCAACTGTAACCGATAATCCTTCATTATTTAATTCTTTAATAAATTTAATGGAGCTTGGAAAATCCATTCCACCAACAATCTTTCCAGAGGCAATATTAGTACCCCAATTTTGAGCGGCACGATTTAACGTTTTGTTGTTTGATAAATATAAAAATAGATCTCTTGTAATAACTGACACTATAAACACCTCCATTAAGAAGCAAGTAAGAGTTTGTTTCTTTACAAATATTTTACGATTTAACAGCGGATTTTCACAATGTAGCACAAATACAAAGATTTCATTACCTCGTTGTGTAAAACATACAACCAATAATAAACCGTTTACAAAGCTGTATATAAACTACCCGCTATATTTATACACTTCCACAGTTTTAGATAAGTTAAACAAGCTAAGTGAAATTCACTCATTTCTTTATGTCAAAGAAAGGTATGACTAGATGACCTTAGTTAATATTTATAAAAATAGGGCTTTGCCAATATAAAAGTTAAAAAGAGCATGTCTTAATAAAATTTATAGTATGATAGAAAAAGTAGCGTATTGAGGCGAGGAGGACAAAAAGTGAAAATAGCCATCTTTCTAGTGATTATTATTGGGGCTATCTCTTTAATAGGAACGATTTTAATTGGAGGCAAAGGTGATAAAGATTATGATGAGAATACAAAATCGAATATTTCTCGTTTATCATGGATTTATATTCTTCTAGGTATCGCTATTATTATCGCCTTCGCTATATACATAAAATAATGAACACAATACTTATTTCATTCTTCTTGGTTTAAATGTGAACAAATTAAGAAGAATTTTTTTGTAGATCAAAAGAAAGGGTTCATTAGGTTGACATTTCCTTTCAAACCGTTTAAAACGAAAGCGTATACAACAAATTAAACATATAATTGAAACCGATTTCACATACTTGTAAATAAATAGTATTAACATCAAAGGAGAATACAGAAATGAAACAGTTTGTTTTTTTAATTGACCTAGGAGAAGATAAAAGAGAATATAAAATTCCTGCATCAGGTATGACGGAGGCAGTTGCAAAATTAAAAGAAGTTAAAAACCAATTAAAACAAGAGAATTATGCAAAATTTAAAATTCAATTCAAAGGCGTTATTTATGAAAACGCTTCCTGATAGGTGGATGCATCGTTGAATCGCTACGACTACCAAAAGAAAGAGATCGTCCATGTGACGATCTCTTTCTTTTGGTTTATTTTTGAGCTTCTGAAGTCTTATCATGTATTTTCTCAAGCTTATGAAAATAAGCAGCAAATGATACATACGCGATAAGTGTTCCCATGAAAAATGGGATAAGGAATGTAAAAACTCCAATGCTCATATAAAGAATAATTGCGCTAGATACTAAAACCATTAAATTAATTAATGGATAAACCATGGTGAGAAAGAATGAATTCTTAATACTTGTAAATAGCTTTAACTCGGAATGCACAGTGTTTGAGAAGAAAAACACTGTCATTAAAAACAAAAATAAAAAGCCTACTAAAAAAAACGAACTTATAATAATATTCATCTTAGCAAAAAAGAAAAAATCCGCTCCCCATACTACCCAGATAAAGGTTAAGATTATTCCTCCTGTTAAGCTTCTCAGATAGTTGTCTTTATAATATTTCCAATACGATTTTAGTAATGGTACATCAAGATCACCCATCACCCATTTACGAACTACACCAAACATTGCCGTTGTTGCAGGGAAAAAGATAAAAGGTGCCAACACTGCAATAGTTAATAAAAACAAGAACATAGACGATTGATCTGTAGCAAAAAGTATAGAGAAAAGTAAATAACAAATTGGTAGATTAAACAAAATCCAAAGTATATTAATAACGGACAAACGCATAATCCATTCAAACACACGATTTAGTCCACCCATTAAACCACTCATCAGCAACATCCCACTTTCACATATAATACTAATTTTATTATACCACTTATCTGTATCCGATTACATCTGTAGGATTTTTACCTTTAAAGAAGCCCTTTACCAATTAATAAATAGGATAGAAGTATCTTTTTGTATCATTTATAGAATTTAGCTATACTGTAATAGAAAGGATGGGATTTTTCATGAGTTCACAAGACATTCAACAAATAATCGATGAACTGAAAATGGAATATATACGAGTGCAGGGAGATATTGAGAAATTAGAAGCAACAGGACACTCAACCGAAAAGCTTGAGAGTAAGTTACTTGAACTTGAGGAAGAACTATCAAAAATTCGTACTCAACTAAAAAATAGTTAAACGTGCTATATTATATGTACAACAACTTTTGAAAATAAATGAAAGATATAACGAAAGAAATACAGAGAGAACAAACCTCAAATGGTTTGTTCTCCCATAGTTCAACTATTAACTATTAATCTTCAATAGTAGCGTTACCATTTCTTACGTCGATATCAACTTTAATTCTGTTATCAGACTCTTGCTCAGCTTCTGTTTCCACTTTAGCTTCTGCTTTTGCTTCTAATTCAGCTTCTAGCTCAACTCTAACCTTTTGAATTGCTTTTAGCTCAGCCTCCAACTCAGCAAAAAGTGCAGCAATTTGATCATTACTATATCCCATTTAATATTCCTCACTTTCGTATAATATAATAGACTAACTTAATAGGTTAATTTACTACTAATCTTCAATTGAAGAGTTACCGTTTCTTACTTTAATGTCAACTTTAACTCTGTTATCAGATTCTTGCTCAGCCTCTGTTTCTACGTCAGCTTCTGCTCTTGCTGATAACTTAGCTTCTAGTTCCGCTTTCAATTTCTGAACGGCTTTAAGCTCTGCTTTTAATTCAGCAAAAAGGATAGCTAATTGATCATTACTATAACCCATACATCTTTCCCCCCTTTTCTCTTTACTTAATATAAAGTATGAAAATAATAGGATTTTGTATGGTTAATATAAATCAAGTAAAATACACATTTTCCTTTTTTTAACACAAAAAATATTTGATTTAACATTTCTCAAAAAAAATACACGATTTCCCCAATTTTATACAGCTGATCGAAACAACTATAAAGTGGGAAATTCGCGCATCATAAATTCGAAGTTTAGTTTCACCATAATTCTATTAAATACCTAATTTTTTTTAAGATTTGCCATATATTCTTGAAACGCTGATCTATTGCCATCAATTAGTTTTTCTAGTTTTTCGAATAATGTGCTTATATCTTCTTCATGATGATTCGACTTCATAAAGTGGTGATAAAAAAGGATGAAAGCATAAGCAATTCCCGTATTATCCACATAAACGATACCGTTACCACTCTGTTTGATACTGGCATTCCCGTTTTCATTTGTTAGTTGAGTAGAAATTGTATTTGAAAGTTCTTTTATATGTTTTTCAACAGAATTCTCAATCATTTTTTCTACTTTTCCTAAGATCTCCTGTTCCATATTACTGTAATCTTCGCTCATATTAACCTCTCCATATCATATATTCTCCTTTTATACTATGAACTTAAATTGTTATATGTATAGTTTGTTTTCCTAAACAAGTAAAGTTAATATGAGTTTTTTAAGATCTAATAGGCACTTTTTAAGAAGAATATTAAATTAGAACCTTTTAATTCAGGGAGTTGTCAAATTCTTTTCAACCGTGTAACAGCTAAAGTGTCTTTAACACACTCTTCGTCCGACCGATTGTTTCGTTAACGGAGTTCCAAAATATCATGGAGCAATTGAATTACCTTCAATATTGCAGATAAGTTAATGTCATTACATATATAGTAATATCACTCAAACGAATTTTTTCATTTAGAGTTGTAACCCCTCTCAGTCTCTAAAGCCAAATTTTCAAGCTTAAATTCTGTATAATATGCACCTTATGAGCAAAACACCCATATATTATTGTCAAAAGTAGATATAGGGAGGGATGAGATTGTCTACTAGCGCTTATATCAAAAAAAATGTTTTTCCCCAAGTTTTTGTAAAACCTCAGTTAGATCAAATGAATGTAAATCAACGTTTATATTATTCAAATAAAGTACTTAAGCATATTGAGAAACAAAAAGAAAAAAACGGTGCATTAGAAAAAGCACAAGAGGAATTATTTTGTGAGTTTAACGACCTATCATTGAAAAACAAAAGGTTAATGAGTGATTTTTGTCAGCATGTCGCAAAGCAGACGAACTTCACAGACTGGATCACCCAACATGTGAAGGAACAAGCTACCCTTCATGCAGAATTAGTTGATAAACAAAAAACTCATAGTCAAGATATACAATCTATTTCTCATAATGTTTCCAGTCTTTCTTCTACTCAAACAAATCATACGAACCAACTAACCAATCAAAAGCTGGAACTGGGAAAAATAAAAGAAGATGTCTCAAAAATAGATGAATTACAATCAACATACTCTAAGCAATTATCTGAATTTAATCATGAAACAGATCTTCTTAAGGATCAAGTCTTACGACAAGGCAAGGATAACGAAAGCCTTCTTCAAGAACAGGAAAACCTTAATCGTTTACTTTCAACTCAGCAAAAACAAATAGATACTCACTATCATGAGCTCTCTAATCAATTAGACGAACATAAAAAAGTTCATGATGAACTGAATCAGAAGTTGGCTAGTCAAGATGAAATGAACAATGATGTGGAACAACAATATAACAAGCTTAACGACCAGTTTCTTGCTCAAATTAAAATAAACGAAGATGTTACTTCTTCTATACATGATCATGAACAAAAAATGATTAACTTCTCAGACCGCTTGTCTCAACAAGAAGCCCTATACCAACTTCTTCACGTTAAACTGATGGATGTAGATGAGCAACATAATCACCTGTATCAGCAACTAAATGAACATGAAACCACTATTTCAAAGTTAGATGAACATTTACTAAATCATGATCATGTTCATAAAGACTTATATGAAGAACTCTTTTTTCAAAAAGAAGAACTACTTTATCAAGTGAAAAAGTATGAAGATATGTACAATGAGCTTCACAATAACATGAAGAAGAGAATAAAAGCTCTAAAACGTCACATCGCAAAAACAGTTGCTATGAATTTTGCTATGTTTAACTCCTCTACAGACCAGCAAACACAGTACGAACTCCCTACTTCAACTAATGAAGATGATAAAAAATATGGCGAATTGATACAAAAATTGAATGATCAAGTGAAAGTAAACATTGATCTAAAACGTGAACTTTCTAATACTAACTACAAAGGTCCATTTGTGGAATTATTTAAAGGGTTACCCTCGAATTTCCCAATTGATTCTATTTTAATTAACGGAAAGAATGTGGATGTGACTCGATTCTTAAATATAAGTTCTGAAGGTAGTATTGCTCATTTTACAGATGAGCTGCAGGTTAAAACATTCGATTGTAATAAGATAGATGGAGTGAACTGGGGGAAAGAAACATTAGAAACAAAACCGAATGATTATAATTGACAGTAAAAAGGGAGCGATACTTACTATATCGCTCCCACAATTGTTATTCTTCTTCTTCTTCTTCAGCTTCTACTTCTCCAAATGATAGTCCGTCAACTTTATTAGTGTCAACAACAACAACTTGACCGTCTTCACCGACAAAATAAGCACAACAGTCACACACATTTGAAATGTTTGTAACAGGTACTAATAAACCGTTTAAGAAAAGTCCTCCCATTGGATACCCTGGAGGTAGTTTTTTAAGAATATCCTCAATACAAGTTTTTTTGTAATCTGACATTACAAATTTCCCCTTTCAAATTTAATTCTCTGATTTTCAGAGTTAATATACTATATGAGGAAGATTCATTATTGTATAGACTAATATAATAGATAAATAAAAAGGGCATCCACAATAGCATAATAGACTAATAAACATTAGAAAAGCTTGGCTAATCGCCAATCCCTAATGGCGAATGCCTTAGCTTTTCTTAAACTATCATCCACAAAACTTATACTTCTGACAGTACAAAAAAGGTGCGTATTTATTAGCGCACCTTTAATTACTAGCATTTACTAGCTTTTTCCTCTTCTTCAGTTTCAGCTTCTCCAAATGATAAACCCTCAACTTTGCCTGCATCTACAACAACGACTTGACCGTTTTCACCGATAAAGTAAGCACAGCAATCACATACATTTGTAATAGCGGTAACAGGTACTTGTAAACCATTTAAAAAGATCGCTCCAACTGGATAACTAGGAGGAAGTTTTTTAAGAATATCCTCGATACAGCTTTTAGGCTTATGATCCTCGGGCTGTGCTGTAATAATTGATCCCAAGGACTAGGCTGCTGACTTTTGCCTTTACTACCTTTTTTTCCACTCATACTAATCCTTCCTTTCAAGTTAAATTTCTCAAAGCTTGAGAGATAATATAAACTATGAATGGAAATAGATTTCTGTATAGACAAGTGTCAAAACTAATAGAAAAAAAGGCTTATAAAAACTGAAAAATAGGCTAGTAAATGGCAGGTAAGGTTATGTGAGCCTATATAAACTAACAATCATCAAAGTCATCATCTTCTAGTTCCCCAAAGGAAATACCATCTATTTTCGCTATATCGAAAATAACAACCTGACCTTCTTCATTCACAAAATAAGCTACACACTTTTCACAATCCATATTAGAAAATGCCCAAACCTTTACTGGAAAACCATTTAGATAGATCGTATTAACAGGATAATTTGGAGGAATTGTCATTAATACATCATGTATACATTTTTTATTTTTTTCTTCCATTTTTCTCCCTCTTTGCCAATTATTTCTCTACCACGAGATAATATAGGATATTAAACTAGTGCCCTTTCTGTATGGACGAATAACTAGTTTCTATGGAGTAAGTTGCCTAATTTTCACTTCTAGAGGTATGCATAATGAACACTAACTTATGTTTCGTTCCCACACCTATTTTTAATAGATGAGACAAGTGCACTAATCATTATGTTATTTTCTTACATATTTTAAGTATGAACATAAAAATGAATATAAGGAGGCAATTCGTTAAATGTACTATGATGAATTTATAGAATTTATGGAGTTTAAGAAGTTTAATCGTCATTTGTCATCTAGCCACTGTTCATGTCATGACGAATTATTTCATGATAGGAATGACTGTTGTGATCGTGAATTCTCATGTAAAAGAACTCTAAGCAATGAATTTTCTTTTCGATTACGCAAGCTAATTGATTGCGATATAACAATCGAAATATTTTCCGGAGAAAATATCGAAAAAATAAGAGCGAAACTTGATTTTGTTGGAAGTGACTTTATTGAAGTGTGTCTAAAGCATGAGCATGAAAAACCTCATAAAGAATGGGAACATTATAAATTACCAAAAGAAAGAAATGAGTCCAAAAAAAGAATCATCCCTATGGAATCAATTAAATGTATTGATCTATAAGAATTTATAGTATTTAAAAGGACTCAGTGGCTCACACACATTAAGATGCCAGCTACTGAGTCTATTGCCTTTTAAAAACCTGTAAAACCTCTATAAATATATTCAGTCAGGAAGCTAGTAAGCTTTGTAAGAAGATCAAAAAATAAGAGGAGCCCCATAATGATCATCATAAGCCCTGACATTTTCATAAGCTTTTGACTATATTTTCTTAAGGAATTTGTTTTTTCTAGAAAAAAGGCCATCACAAAAAAAGGGATGGCAAATCCAAGCATATAGGACATCACGTAAAGAAATCCTTCCCCTGTATAAAGTCCAAGAGCAATAACCGAGGCAAGAATCGGCCCCACACACGGCGTCCATCCAGCTGCAAATCCAACCCCAATTAATACTGACCCCACATAACTTGAAGGACTCCATTTTAGCTTAATTCTTTTTTCTCTTAATAGAACCCTTGGCTTCAAGAGTCCGATCGTTACAAAGCCAAAAAACAGGATGAAAACTGCCCCTATTTGTCTAATTAAATCCTGGTACTGAATAAATATGTTACTTAGCCAAGAGGTTGAAATTCCTAACACAATAAAAATAATGGAAAAGCCCAATAAGAAAGATAGCGTGTGAAATATAACAATACGTTTTTTCCCATCTGCACCCTCGGTTATTTCCCGTGCAGATAATCCTGTCATATATGACAAAAATACAGGATATAAAGGTAGACAGCAGGGTGAGAGAAAGGACAAACATCCAGCTCCAAAGGCTAAGAAAACATTTACATCAATCACCATTATTCATCCACAACTAGCTCTTCCATTGCAAGTAGAATATCATCTACTTTAACTGCATTGTTTTGATTCGCCATATCATAAAGACCTCTTATTTGCTGCTTCCCATCAACTAAAAACATGGTTGTGTTATGTGCAATAAAGTCACCTTCGAGTTTCTTGTATTTCATATGATAAAGGTCTGCAATTGCTTGTGTCTCCTCTTCAGACCCCCTCAGAAATTTCCATCCCTCAGGACTGGCCTCAAAAGCCTGAGAATATTCTTTAACCACTTCAATGGTGTCGTTCTCAGGGTCAAGAGTAACAGCCACCAGCTCTACCTTATCTCCAAAAAGACCTTTTTTTTGAAGCTCGGATTGTAATGTTTGAAAATCAACCATAGTGAGTGGGCAAATATCTGGACATTTTGTGTAAAAAAAGGTCAATAATTTGACTTTTCCATTATCCGAGTTATAGCTTTGTTCATCAATTGATTGCAAAATAAATGGTTCTACTTTATCTAGAACAGGAAGCTTTTCTTCTCTTGGCCAAACAGAATAAATAAGAAAAAAACCTACTAAGATAAACATAGCAGCCAGACCATTTACTATCACTTTTCTATTCTTCAAATTAATTCCCCTCCTGGACGGTTAAAGGGACTTCATTCATAACATGCTGCTCTTTTGCTGTAACATGATACATGACCTTATAAGAACCGGATTCCTCGAGCATAAGGTCAACGACATACATCCCCTTTCCGTCATAAGTCGCTTCATACGTTTCTTTCTCTGATTCTTCTCCATCCTTCCATACATCTATTCGTACATCATCTGCATGATTTATATCATTGTCCATTTGAGTAATATGGAGCTGTATAGAAAATGAAACACCTGCTTCTATCTCCTTTGGATTAAGCTTAACTGAAACATCTAAAAATTCTTCTTGGCCCTTCATATGTTCATGATGACTAGAAGGGCTCTGACAAGCACTCACAAAGAAAAACAAGAAGGACGTCATAATCATATTTGTTAGCTTTCTCATTATATTACCTCCCATTTTTTAACATTCTATGTTTTGTGTGTGATACCGGTCTATGATATTAGCGGATTTTCAGTACTTTAGACATACGTTTAATCCCTTTTCATTGGAAAAACATACCATGATTATTATAGGGTTAATTAAGATGGATAACTCATGCAGTTGTCCTTATCGTTATCTTCCCTATGAAAGTATAAGTTGAATTAATTAAAGGAGGAAAAAGCATGAACTATCATGACCATGATAAACAGTATGATTATCATCATGACTATCACAAATGTAAAAAGCATGGAAACGATTTCCATGATGATTGCCATGAATGTCGTGAACACCGTCGTCATCATCACGACGACCACTGTCCTAAATGTAAGAAACCTCGGCACCGTCATCACGACTGTGATTGTAAGAAACATGATCACAAGCATCATCACCATCACGACTGTGATTGTAAGAAACATGATCACAAGCACCATCACCGCCATGACTGTGATTGTAAGAAACATGATCACAAGCATCATCACCGCCATGACTGTGATTGTAAGAAACATGATCACAAGCACCATCACCACCACGACTGTGATTGTAAGAAACATGATCACAAGCACCATCACCGCCATGACTGTGATTGTAAGAAGTGTGATCATCATGATCATTTTGAAACTTGTAAGCATCCAGTTATTTTTGACAGACGCTTTGTCGTAAAAGAATGTGACTTTCAGCATCATGATTCTTTTGACTGCCACGACGATTTTTGCTTAAACAATCACTTTATTTGTGATGATCGCTTCCGTTTCCGATTAGCTGGCCTAGAAGGAGGAATGGCCTTTAGACTTCGCCAATTAATTGATTGTGATGTAAAAATTGAACTCGAATGTGAAGAAGAGGAAATGCTTCAAGGCAGGATCTGTTTCGTTGGAGCTGATTTTGTAGAGATTGATGTTATGAAGAAAGAAAAGAAGAAGAAAAAAGTAAAAAGAAACCGACTCATGAAGAAAAGAGTTATTAAAAAGGAAAAAAGATGTAAAGAGAAAAAAGATGAGTTTCGTATATTACCATTTGAATCTATTAAGTCACTTTCTATTATGGAAAAAAAGGATGATTGCTGCTAATACTAACTCCGCCTAATTCTCTTTTTCTACCCTTTTATCCCTTTCAATCTAGTATTCCCCGCATAAGATATACTATCTGATTTTGAAGGGAGGTGAAATTATGAGCTGTTCATGCAAAAAGAAGAAATCTTGCTGTTGTCGTTCACTATGTCATGATGACTTCCACTTTGACCACTTTTTTAAACATCGTTGCGATTCTTTCCATTCTCACTTTAGACATTCTTGTTTCCCACGTTTTAGACATTCTTGCTGCTCTCGCTTTAGACATCATGACCATTGCTGCTAGATAATCTTCTTTTCATTAAACGATGTGGCATTAAATGCTGAGATTCGCTTTGCGAATTCTCGGCATTTTTTGTGTTAACTAATCCCATATTCAAAAAGAAACTCCCCTACCATATGATAGAGGAGTAACAGTAAACTATTTAATCAATCTACATCAAGACACTCTTTAAATTTCATAAAGCAAACTACATTTAGAGGAATTTCACGATCTTCTTTACCTTCTCTACATATCGTGATAGATTCACGCGACAAATCTATAAGTTTACCTTTAACTAGTTGATTGTCCAATTTCACCTCAACCTCTTTATCCAAAAGTAGAAGGAGAAAGTTATTTAGACGTATTCGGAAAAATAGTTGAATTAATTCAGGAGATGATGAAACGACCTCTCCAAAATTATAGGCTAAAGCGCGTCTAAAACATGGGTCAATATTAGTTAATTGAGGTTCTTCTATAGTTTCATGAAGAGGCTCCTCTGATTTAATAAGACAAATCTTTTCAAAAGGAATAAGGAAGAAAGTATCCTCTTGCTTCAATTGAACAAAATCCCAGCCAACGAGATTAACACACCCTTTAGGTCTTCTTGCAAGTAATTTTCTCTTCAGCAATCGTTTCTTTTTTACTGACATTCTCTTTTTTGTTGCTAATAATTCTTCTTCACAGGTTAACTTCACCTTAATAAACAGACCCATTAAACCATCAAAAGCATCTCTTCTAGCTTCTTCAGGCTGCTCACCAGATAATGCTAGGTTTAATAATAATTCATTTACTACATCAATTCTTTCTTCTAATTCACGCTGAACATCCTCTGGTAAACAAGTGGTTGGCGATGGAAACTTTGGTGTGGCTATTTTATCAGGGCAGCATTGTTCTGGAATACAAAAGTCATCGGGTGCATCCGGTGGAACGACCTCTGGACAACCGAATTCACAGCTTTCAAATTTCTCAATCACATTTTTCCCTCCTTTCGAAGTTGGGGAGGAATCCCCTTCCTCCCCTATTTCTATTCTTTTAATGTTGGCAAATGTTTTTGAAGCTCCTCATGAACACGAATGATTCCCCACATTCCTTGTTCAATGTCCCATCTGATATTTCCTGAACGGTACATATAATCACCTGGGAAGTTAAAGATCCCTCCAGCTCCACCAATGATTTCTAGATTTTCAGCTGCTCCAGCAATGATATGGCCAACAAAGGAAGTAACACGAGAATCAATATCCTTTGCATCAAATTTCCACTTATGTCCATGTAAATGGAACGTATGTGAACGTCTTCGTTCTGAAGGATTTGTTAAGCGAATTGTAATTGGATCTCCTGGATATGCTTCAAAAACAGGTGTTGAAGGATCACCGAAAACTTTAGAACTAAATAAATCACCTAAAATTGGATGTTCCCGATATCGATTGATTAAACGCTCTGTTCGATAGTTAAACCCACGTGAACCAAAATCATACGTGTCTACTTCTTCATCAGGATCAGGTTGTGGGAGGATACCGTCTATTGGATCAATAATAAGCTGATCTTTTTTATCAACGAGTCTGACTCCATCATGCATAATTAATACGAATTCTCTTGTCTCCGGTAAAAATGGGTTTTTAAGGACAACATTGGCTCAGTATTCACCTCACACAATGTGTATGGGTCATGATAGGTTGTGAACCTTGGTTCAGCAATAAATGCACCAAATGTACCAAACGAGCGATGATTACGTAAATCAGCTACATCCCACATTGCACATGTTCCATGAGCACCATCCACAAACCATCGATATGTGATTTTCTCATCTGGACCAACCGTTTGATCTGGGTTAAATCCTACCGTATCACCACTCGATGTTTTCACATCATAGTCTAGTAGACTAGTATGAAGAGATATTCTAAGTGAAGGTGGATAGAAAGCTTGCTCCTTTACTGGTGGATAAGGATGAATACCGTCTGGGAATGGAAACAGATCAAATTTTAATTTACTTGTTAGCGTGACCTCTATTAAGTCCCCTACATTTCCTCTTAAAACAAGTGGTTCAGGATTCTTTTTGCCACATAAAATATCTTCAACATCTTCTTCAAGGGCAAAAATAATACCAAATGGATCGTGATCACCAAACTTATTGTAAATAATTGGTGTTTGGAAACATACCACATCGTATTTTCTCACAGGAGCATCACAAAATGCCCTAGGTGGCATTGAACATAAAGGATCAGCCAATTCAGGTGGCTTACCTGTAACTTCAGGTAATGGCTTTGTTCTTGGTGGTGGACATGGTCGATCTGGTAGTACGATCAAATCATCAACCAGTTGATCATAAGCCCGTATTAAGCCCCAAGTTCCTAACCAAACGTCCTCTTCATCTTCAAAGGCCCATAAATAATCACCTGCTAGTGGGACTTCTGTTTCAAATGTGAATGATTCAGATATTCCTATGTGCTGTTGAGCTTGAAACATGGAATCTAAATCAGCCCGTTCCGACTTCCACTTTAGACCGTGTAGATTAAAGCTATGAGATTCTTCGTGCGCCCCTTGCAGCAAGCGGATTCGAATTGGATCACCTTCATAGGTTCTTAGAATTGGTGTGACAGGATCTCCATGAACGTATGAACTAAACGAATAGGCTGGATCACAGTCTTTTCCTAATCTAAATTGTAATGGTTCATTTTTATAATTGACCCCAAATACACCTGGATCTTCAAGTGATCCTGGGAATTCAGGTGGTTGGATAGGACAGCCATCTTTATCAAAAAGATAAGCAAAATCCTGTACAAAGAGAGATTGATCTCGATAATCAGGGATAAGTGGGTTCACAACGGTTACTTGAGTACCGTAATCCGTCTCTTCTCCTGTACGACTATCAAAAAATTTTGAAAACCTAGGCTGAATAATACCTGCACCAAAAATCCCATGCTGCTCATGTGAAGTCGCATTCAAATGATCATGGTAAAAGAATGCCTTTAATTCGGTATCAGCATACCATTCATAACGTATTGTCTGACCAGGTAGGACCGAGCTATCATAATTCCAACCTACATTTGCACCATCAGTGACTAACACATCAAATTTTACAAAATGAATGTGAAAACCCACTTCATAAGTTCTTGTTACAAGTTGGAATGCATCACCGTCAAGAATGTGAGGTAACAAATTTGTAAAATTCATTCGAATACACGAACTAGCAGGTATTTGTAAAACAAGGGGCTCAGGCTCTTTTCTACCTGCGAGTACATCATCTAAATCTTTATCTAGTACATAGAACCTCCCTTTCGGATCGTGCCAGCCTTGTCGATTATAAATAATCGGTAACTCAATAAGAGATACGTTATATTCAACAACAACAGGATTAGACAAACATGAATCAACAAATACTGCACCTGGTCTAGCATTAGGAACCGCTGCATTTTTTTCTAGTTCAGTCATTTCCCGGCCACCAACGATCCCAAGTGGAGGCCGAGGTGCTTTACATCCTACTTTACCTGGAATAAAGTTCGGGAACCCAGGATTTTCTTTTGTTGGCTGCGGTGGACAAGGTCGATCAGGTAAAGGTTGTAGCGGCGCAATTGGTACACCGTTTGGATAACACTGGCTTCCATCTTGTAGAGTGTCGAAAATACGATTAATTCCCCACATCCCTGCTTCAAAGTGTGGATATAAATGACAGTGGATAATCGCATCACCGAATGCTCCGTGAAGACTTCCGAGTCCATAAAGTGGGCTAACATCATAGTGCGATTGAGGACTAATCGCTTGTGAATCAACAATTTCTGATAATGTATTGCTTGGATCACGAAGCCATTGATGGACATGATAGTGAAAAACATGCGTTTCTTTTGAAGCACCATGAATCAATCTTATAATAGCCGGATCGCCTTTATACCCTCTTAATATCGGAGTAGCTGGATCACCAAATACCCAAGAATCATGGTGGACTTCTTCTCCTTCAAGTTCTGGACTAACAACACCTTCTTCAATTAACCTTAATCTATTTCTCAATGGTTCATATCGTAAGTTAACTCCATGAAACGATTCAGATTCCTGATTTGTAATTGGATTTAAAGGTCTGTTTCCTGTTAAGTCATTCACTTCCATTTCGTCATTAAAAAACCATGCATACTCTCTAAATGAAGGCAGAAATGGGTTGTGGATATCCGCATAAACACCACTATTTATTGGACCACCCGTGACAGGATCGGTCCACCAGGAGCCTCTTTTTTCAACGAGCAGGGCACCAAATAATCCTTGAATACTTGAACCTTCTTCTGTACTTGCAACATTACCTAAGTCTGTAAAAAAGTAGGTTCCTTCTTTAGTAGCAAAAATTTTATACAAAATTGATTCTCCACACTCAACTAATGTGTTTGGGTTAAAGCCTACATTAGCCCCATCAGATGTTAATACATCATAATCCGCTTCTTGAAAGTGCATACCTGCAGCAAAAGGTAGTTGATTTTCAAAAAGAATTTCCACTACATCCCCTTCATTTGCACGTATTGTTAGTGGCTGCACTAAATCTACAGGGGTAAACGGATTTTTACGAACGCAGTCTCTTACTTCATCTACGTTCTCTTTTAACACGTATATTCTTCCATCCGGGTTGTAGTCTCCAAAATTGTTAACAACAATTCGAATGGGTATCGCAACGACATGGTATCGCCGTATCATAGTGTCCCTCCTTTCTATTAGTCTGATAGTTCAGGAATTTCCACTCCACCTTCTTGTTCAATATAAAAAACCTCAATATTATGAATGTGAATAAACCAAGTTCGATTCTCTAACTGAGCAAAATGAGTCGCTTCAACGTCTATTAAAACCATATCCTCCATTACATCCAGGATTTCACCGACAAACATAAAGGGATACGATGGAGTAAGAATAAATGCTCGTTTCCCAATATTCTCAGTAAAATGATCCGTTATTGCTTGGTCACGAATAACATTGATCGTTGGGCCATTCGAATTTACGTTCACTTTTTAATCATCTTCCTTTCCAATTCATGTTAAATAAGTGGAAATCTCTCATCACAATCAAAATTCGGAGTAAATTGGGCAATTTTTTCAAGTGGTATCGATAATGGAGTCGGAAATTGATAAAATGGTGCATTTAATATTTTTATCGTGGCAGGACTTATCGTGACATGACCTATTTCTACCTCAACTATAGGTCCGCAGAAAATCGGACGAAATGTTTGACCTAGCAAATTTAATTGAGATGCTTCTGTTATAATTAAGACATCCTCACCAATTAACTTTTTCAGCTCTCTAAAAATTTCATCTTCAGTATTCAAATCTAATTCCTCCTTTCGACCTAATATTATATAGTATTAGAAACACGAAACATTGTTTCATATAACAACCTATATTTTGGAAAAAAAAGTTAAAAATGATAAGAAGCGCAAACTTTGTATTGAGTTAATTTTTTCTAAATCAATGTCCAATTTGCTCTTCCCGGATTTGATAATTAGTACATTATTTCTTATATCTGCGATTTGACCCGAGCGAGTTCCATCTGTTATATGAACTTTCACCCATAAACCCTTCCATGTATTTAAATTCGTACGCAAAGTCTCCTCATAAAATTGCTGAATTAATGCATCACGTTTTGAAACAGTCTGTCCAAATTCATAGAGCAATTTTCTTTTTAGATCATTATCGAAAATAAACGATTGATGGCTGTTTGAATAGTTTGGAATACCAGAAGGGATATTGGCGGAAAGAATAGACTGATATGGAAACCAAATGCGATCCTTCAAGTTAGTAATCATCACAAAATCTCTTCCTACCGCTGTTACTTTTCCAAGAGTACGAACGGCCTCCTCTCCATGTTGTGAATAAATCTCTACTTGCTGATATCGCTTCATTTTAAAGAATTTTTTTAACATCAGAGGTTTTCTTTGACTTGGAAATGCTTTAGTTATGTTAAATAAGTTTGCTTGTTCCATATACTCATTAAATATCCGTATTTCTTCTATTGATGTTGAGCCTGATGGAGATGTAATTCGTTCCCCATTTTCATATATAAGATCTTTTTTTCTCTCTTCTTTCTGTCTTTCTTCCAACAGCTTTTTCACATATTGATCATGTCGAATACCTGTTTTCAAAACTTTCACCTCCAGATAAAATTTCTATTAGTCTATGTGTCAATAAAGATCTTGCTAGTTATCTTGGTTAAACTGGGATTATACTTTCATTGCATATAACAATAGAAGGGTTGTAAGAAGATGAAGAAATAAACCAAATAGACCGAAAAAGAGGACCAGCTCTTGCTGATTATAAATTTGTGTAGGAAGGCTACAAATTGAAGGATCTAATGAAACTGCTCCTATCATCGTCCCCATTACGGCGCCTGTGCCACCACTGTAAATGCCTGCAATTAGAGTTTGCGAGTTTAATAAAGAACCTATCGTCACCCCTACAGCTACACCGATGATAAGATTCATAAAGCTGATCACAATAAAATGATTAGAGAATAAATAAAAAAGGTTGTTTGTGATCACAAGACTTACAATATTACCTCCTGTTATTGAAACGATAAACCCGAAACGATCACTAAAAAGATAGCGAGAACGAAATAAGATTCGATAACCAAATAACGAAATAAGACAGTTTGTTATTAAGATTGTCAACACAATGGCGTTCAATTTTTTCACCTATCTTAAGAAGAATTTTTTGATGAAAGAATAAGTAATCCAAATGCTCCAATAATACAGAACTCAAGAAACAGAATAAATATCGTTCCACTTGCTGCTGCACCGATCATAGGGGACATAATTCCCATCATCAATCCATTGATAAAGCCTGTTAATAACGTTTGATAATCAAAAAGCCCACCAAATAAGCTACCTATTATTAATCCTGTTATTGTTGCAACAATAGTAATTTCTAGAAAATGAAGCGGAAATTGATTAATTAGAATAACTCCCGTGCCGATCGCAATGCTACCACCAGTAACCATCGCTATGTTCATGCCTAAATGAAAACCAATTAACTTTCGTCTTTTATAAAAGTATATATACGTTAAAACTGACACAACAAGATTCATATAAATCAAAACGCCATACCATTCGGACATGTTTATCACCTCTATATTAAAATATGAATCTTATAAGAACATGTTCCTAATAGCCAAGCTTCATTTTTAAAACTCCTAAATGACATGTAACCATTTCCATGTAAAAATAGATACTCGCTTATACATTCCTCAGTAATCTTTATATCTTATATTATTAAATTCGATTCTAATACATCGAGAAAGGTTGTTTCAGCTGTATGTTCAATTACATGAAAAATGATTCATTTATAACAAGAAACATTCAGACTCCTAAAGAGATTGAAGTAAGTATTATTATTCCGTCTTACAATAAATATCCATTGAATTTAATCACTCTTTACTCTCTAGAAAAACAACACTTTGATCTTTCGAAAGTAGAGGTTTTTTTGTTAGATGATGCTTCCACAGATCAAACACCCGAACTATTAGAGAATTACCACCCCCCTTACCATTTTCACTATATTCGCTGTAAATCAAACAACGGTCGAGCAAAAGTAAGAAATTTAGGTATTCAACAAGCATGTGGAAAAGTCATTATTTTTTTAGATGCCGAAATGTACGTAGAACCAAGTTTTATTCAAAATCATTATCAATATCATCAACAAAAAAACAACTTAATTGTAACGGGTGCCATGTCCTATAACGCCTTGTATTCATGTATTTTTCCAAGCTTTAAACCAGAACAAGTGCAAGAAATTAAGGAGATGATTAAAGGCGATCCAAAGCTTTCATCTCGATCTTTAGAATATCAACACTCATTGTCAACGCCTTTTCCTTTGCTAGAAAATAGTGACTTTGATGATGGAAGCTACAAAACCTTATGCTTTGAAAAATCTTCGTGGTTTAGCTTCATATTGGAGCAATACGGCTCTAACTTAGATGGATTTTCATTTCCGTGGATGGCTTTTTTAACAGGCAATGTTTCCTTAAGAAAATCTTTGCTAGATAAAGTCGGTGGATTTGACGAGGATTTTGTGGGCTACGGCTACGAAGATTGGGAGCTTGGATACCGTCTATATGAGGCAGGTGCGGAATACTTAGCAAGTGATAAAGTGATTAGTTATCATCAAGAACATCCCATCAGCTCGGATAATTGGCAAGAAGCGATCGAGAATTATTATCTTTTTCTAACAAAACATCCTGATATCGACGTTCTTATTTTAGGAATTGAGTTAAGTCAACTAGCAAATCTATATGAGATGAATGAAGTACTTATGGAATATTATGATTTTCTGGAGAATGACCTTTATGAATTTTTATTGTTCAACAAAATGTTTATCAAGATCCTTGTAACGATTTCTTTACTGTTAAAAATAGATGTCAGGCATAAAAACATCTTGGGTGCAACAGGTTTATCTATAGAACAGAAAAATGATTTGCTCAGTGAATTGATGAAACTGAACAAATTAAATCGTTACAACAAGTTAACTAAATTAACTGAAAAGATCATCTTTACTTAACTCAATAACTTAAAGGGAGTAATACCGATGAAAGTATCTATTATTACCTGTACGATAAGAGATCAGTTCATGGACAATGTCTTTACAAATTATGAACAACAGCAATGGAATGAAAAAGAGCTAATTATCATCCTAAATAAAGATGATTTAGTTCTAAGTAAGTGGCAGAAAGAAGCCGAGAAATATCCGAATGTCCGCGTGTTTCAATTACATGAAGGAGCCACATTAGGAGACTGTCTTAATTTTGGCATTTTAAAAGCGAATTATGACTACATTGCGAAATTTGATGATGATGACTACTATGGCCCAAACTATCTCTCAAACTCCATGAGAGTATTTGAAAATGATGAAATCTTTATTCTTGGAAAAAGTTCATATTACGTTTATTTTACAAATAAAAAGGCACTAATGCTTATTCAAAACAAAGAGAACTCTTATGATGATACAGTTTCAGGAGCAACACTCATTTTTAGAAAAGAAGTTTATAACAAGGTACAGTTTCAAAAAAGAACAAGAGCTGAAGACTACTTTTTTATTGAAGATTGCAAAAAGAACGGGTATTTCAAGTCGGTTTTACCCAATTATAATGAGCCACCAATAAAAAGTAACATTCAAAAAACTAAATTAGAAACTGAAAAGAACTCTGAGAAAAAATCTCTAGACCTAAAAGAAGTCTATAAGACCATGTTAAAAAATACCCTTCAAAAATACCAAAACCCTGACTATACAAAATAAATCGGGTCCAAGTAAAATCGAGATCTTTTTAGATCTCGTTTTATATTGAAAAATAAGCTTTAGTTGAAATGCTTGAAACATAGATTCCCTGTAAAAAATATATAGTCCTTAAAGGAAAAATGAAAAGGTAAACCTAGAAAAGAAACAGATCATTGACCTGTCCCTCGTTAACTATCTTATAAGGTTAGGAGGCATTTCCCCTTCTAGTGCTTTTGCAAGATTTTCCGCTGCTAACATCGCCATTTTTTCTCTTGTTTCTTTTGTAGCGGATCCTATGTGGGGTAATGTCACTACATTAGGCAGCGTTACTAGAGGGTTATCCTTATCTATAGGTTCTTTTTCAAATACATCGAGACCCGCACGTAATATCCAATTTTGTTGTAAAGCTTTAATTAACGCTTGCTCATCAACGTTTTTCCCTCTTGATCCGTTAATAAAAATCGCCGTATTTTTCATTAATTGAAATTCCCTTTCGCCGATCATCTTTTCTGTATCAGGGGTATGTGGGATCATAAGACAAACAAAGTCAGATTGAGTAAGCAACTCATCTAACGAGCAATAAATCGCACCAAACTTCTCTTCGGCTTCTTTGTTTTTTGAACGATTGTGATATAATATCTCCATATCAAAGCCAAAATGAGCTCGTTTTGCAATAGCTTGTCCGATACTCCCCATTCCAATGATCCCTAATTTTTTATGGTGAACATCAACACCAAATAAATCTTCATTTTTACTTCCATTCCATTTCCCAGATTTCACATAATGATCAAGCTCCGTCATTCTTCTAGCGGTAGCGATAAGTAAACCAAAGATTGTATCTGCTGTTGTATCGTTTAAAACTCCCGGTGTATTGGTTGCTAAAATTCCCCTATTCTTTAACTCTTCTAAGTCGAGATTATCATAGCCTACCGAAATATTAGAAATAACTTTTAAATATGGTGCATGATGTAAAAGTTCTTTATTTATTTTCATGCTGGCTCCTAGTAATCCATCCGCATAATGAAGCTCTTTCAGAAATTCATCATAATTATTTGTATGTAAATTTTTGAAATAGCTTACCTCATACTTTTCCTTTAAAATATTTATAACTTTTTCAGTAACTTCTCTATATACCACAACTTTTTTCTTCACTTTGCCACCTCTTTGGAATAAATAAGTTTTTCACACTTAAAATACTTCAAGTTTGTTTTGTAAAGTCCTTCTTTTTCAATAATTACTTATGAAAGATTGAGGGTTTTATCAACAAAGGAATCCTCCTCAGCTAACCGACTGAGAAGGATTTTCTTTTTATCAGATTTTATTAACAAATAAAAGTAGCATGAACGGGAAAACACATATAACCCAGTCTTATTTTTATTTATCAGAATCGTAATCATTATTTAAATTACTTAATTTAGGAAGTTCGTTTAGTATTAATTCATTTAACATATCTTTTAACGCTTCTTTTTTATTGCTTTTTTTCACTGCCTTACCTCCGAATTGCTCTTCTGTTTCTAAAATAGGAACCATCTCTGATGAAGTTTCATTTGTTATGACCCGCTCTTTACCAAGGTATAGTACATTTTCGATTGGTAAGAAAAATTTATTGTTAGCTGAATGGATAAGTAAACTTTCCAAATGTCCATTTTCTTCATTAAAATAGTAATCTGATATAACACCTGAGTGTTCCCCACCCCTTGTTATAACCTGAGAGCCGATTAATGGGACCATTTTATTTAAAAAAGGGATATCGTCTAGCCCAATAATTGAATTTTTCTTTTCAATCATAACCGCAGAATCTCCAACCCCTACGACGTTGTCATAAGTAAGTGCATTAAGGCTTACCTGCCAATCATCCTGTCCTATGATTAAATAATTCACTGATTTGTCTTCAGGATTAATAATCAAATCTTTAATCATTCCAAGCTGTTTACCTTCGGAAATACTAATAACTGGTAAATGCAGTAATTCTTTTGCCTTTTTCATTTATAGCCCTCCATTTTTAACAACTTACCAAAACTCTATTCAACCGATGCAATAGAGAAATATTTCTACTAAGAACACTTTATAAAGTAACTGTATTTTTATATGTCTTTCTGGGCTAAAATGTGCAACATACCCATTAATTAAAAATCATAAAAACCCTTGCTCAACACTTTTAAGCAAGGGTACATTTTTATTATAATTGTTAAATTCCTGATAGTATTTTTCTCCAACTTCCAGCATCTGAAATGTCTTCTGCCTCTTCAGATGCGTATCCTTCACAAATAAACCCCGGTACTTCTACACCATCTTGTAGCTCAACTTTCCCTATTCCCAGTGGCGCAGGAATTAACGCAGCAAAGGCACCAAATGAGGAAAGCGGCATTTCCCAGATTTCTAGTTCAATTGCCTTTCCACCTGTTGGTTTCTTAATCAATCCAGGTTTTGCAGGTTCTGTAGCTAGTTTCACAAATTGGTATTTTTCAGCTGTCACAGCTTCACGGACAAAGGTCGCACCGAATTCAAGCATTTGCTTTTCTAACGGAAAGCCTCTCATATGCAAACCACATACTGCAACTAAAGTGGTTTCTTGTTTTGCGGGCATTTTATTAACAAATGTCTCAGCAGCTCCTTCAATCAATCCTTCATTCTGAGACAATGCAAAGAATGTAATTCCAAAAGGCAGGTTTACGGCTGCTTCTCCGGCTTGCACGGCAACCGCACACAAATCTAACAAATTACAGTGATTTGTATATAGCCCCATATCACTATTTGTTTTAATCGGGTCTTCACGGACTTGATCACGAGTCCATGTTCCACCTGCAGTTGGCGTAACAAGAACAGCATCCTGTAGTAGTTTGCTATTCTTTAATTTAAATTCTTGTAACTTGTGCATGGAATGAAATACAGATGCAGCATCATGTTGTGGTTGTGAACCTGAACGAAGGACTTTTTCCGTTACCGGGAAAGTTACTTCTGGATGTTCAGTAATAAATCCGCCTAGATCAGCCCATCGTTCCGCTACAAACGGTCCATCATAAAGAATCGCCGCTGCTTCTGCAAAGAATTGATAGTCAATGTATTCAATTTGGATTTTTAATTGTTTGATTTGTTTAACAGCTCCATCCCAAGCTTTTTTATATTCCTTAGCAAAGGGACCATAAAACGTTAAATCATCTTTTGGTAAACAGATTTTCTTAGGAAGCTTAGCTTGTGGAATGGCAAGATCACGTGACCAAGGATCTTCTTGATCTAAACCTCTAGCAACAGCATCAACTTTATACGCTTCTTCTAAACTATGTGAAAATACTGTAACACAATCAAGACTGGCACATGCTGGCACAACACCCTTTGTCGGCCATGCTCCTAGGCTCGGCTTTAAACCTACTAAATCATTCAGTGCAGCAGGCACACGACCAGAACCAGCTGTATCTGTACCCAGAGAGAAAGCAACCTGCCCTCTTGCAACTGAAATAGCAGATCCAGAGCTGGAGCCACCGCTTATCAGCTCTGGACGAAGCGAATTATGTGTTTCCCCATAAGGGCTTCGCGTTCCTACTAACCCTGTAGCAAATTGATCTAAATTTGTTTTCCCAACCGGAATGGCACCTGCAGCTATTAATCTCTCAACGACTGAAGCATGTTCAGTAGGTGTATAACTATATTCTGCACACCCAGCTGTTGTTGGAACATTTGCTAGGTCAATATTATCTTTTATAGCAAACGGGATCCCCCATAACGGTGAAGACTCAAAATCTAGCGCTGAAAGACGGTTAAGATAAGGTTGAATATGTTCCATTTGAGGTGCTGTAATCCAAATGTTCATTTCCTCATCATCACGGGAACGTTGAATGATTTCTTCAATAACTTCTTCCGGCTTCAATGCTCTCGTTTCATATTGTTTACGTAACCAGCTAAGTGTTAATTTCACAGGAATTTCTATCTTATTCATTGTGCAACACCTACCTTTTTTTCTTCAAAGATACTGACAATCAATTGACCTGCATGAACTGAATCTCCAGGTTTTACATATACTTCAGCAATTTCTCCATCACAAGGAGCCGCTTGAGGAAATTCCATTTTCATACTTTCTTCTATAATAAGTACATCACCTTTTTTTACCTGCTGACCTGGAGAAACAAGCACTTTCCATACACTCCCTGGCATAGAACAATTAACAGGGATTGAGCCTTCTGGAATTTCATCATCTTCAATCGAACCCATTGAATTTTCTTCTGAAACATGTTCTGCAATTCCTTGCTCCTTCCATCTTTCACGTTCTGCATGGAAGGCTGCTTGTTGACGTTGTTTAAACAACTCTGCACTTTCTTTTATGTCATCTTGGAACTTCAAGTATTCCCCGAGATCGAATGTTGTTTCAGTAATATCAACTTCAAAACGACCACGAAGTACATCTTCACGAAGTTGTAGCAATTCATCGGCTTCAACTGGATAAAATTGAATTTGATCAAAGAAACGTAATAACCATGGTTTACCTGGTTCAAAGCTTTCAGTTGAACGAAGCTTATTCCACATCTGAATTGTACGACCAACAAATTGATAGCCACCAGGTCCTTCCATTCCATATACACACATATATGCACCACCAATTCCAACAGCGTTTTCTGGTGTCCACGTTCTAGCTGGGTTGTACTTCGTTGTAACTAATCGGTGTCGTGGATCAATTGGCGTTGCCACAGGAGCCCCTAAATAAACATCACCTAATCCAAGAACAAGATAATTAGCATCAAAAACTACATTTTTCACATCTTCAATACTTTCTAATCCATTTATTCTTCGAATGAATTCAAGGTTATCCGGACACCAAGGTGCATCCTGTCGAACATTTTGCTGATAGCGTTCTGTAGCTAATTGTACTGATGGATCATTCCAAGATAACGGTAGTCGGACAATTCTTGATGGCACCTGAATCGATTCTAGTGGTGGTAAGTTACGATCAATTTCTAATACTTTTTGACAAGCTTCTTTCACCGTTATTCTTGAAGCATCAATATGAATTTGTAATGAACGAATTCCTGGTGTTAGGTCCAATACAGGAAAATCCTCACTCTTTTGAATAGCATCCATTAAGACATGTGCTTGGAATCGTAATTGTAAATCAAGCTCCATATCCCCGTATTCTACAAGGAGGTTTTCATCTCCGCTGCAGCGGATTGTAATTGGAATTTGACGATCCTTTTCAAAAGCTAAAACAGGGTAAGCAGATGTCATCTCAACTTCAGGGTCAGCAAGCTTAACTTCACTTAACTGAGCGAAATTAGCTTCTCCGATTGCATGAAGATTTTCATCCTGTAGCTTTCGCAAACGAGCTGCTTCTTCTAGAGTCATTAATTTAAATTGAACAGTATCACCAGGATGCAGCTGACCAATTTTCCAAAATTCTGCTGAAGCAGTAGTGACAGGACAAACAAATCCACCTAGACTCGGACCATCCGGACCAAGTAAAATTGGCATATCACCAGTTAAGTCAAGTGTCCCGATTGCGTATGCATTGTCATGAATGTTCGATGGATGAAGACCTGCTTCTCCTCCGTCTTCTCGTGTCCATAATGGTTTTGGACCAATTAAGCGGACTCCAGTGCGCGAGCTGTTAAAATGAATTTCCCATTTTGTTTCGGTAAGTTGTGTTAAATAATTCGGTTGCAAAAACTCCTCAGTACAATGCGGTCCTGGAATAACACCAATTGTCCATGTGTTGTTAACTTTTGGTTGATATTCTATTGGAAGTGCCTTTGTAGCAGGAGGGATAACATCGTTATGAACAGATAGAACGTCCCCTGTTCTAAGTGCTCTACCACCATGTCCACCAAAGTTTCCGAGTGTAAATGTAGAAGAGCTGCCTAATATTTTTGGCATATCGAATCCGCCTGCTACTAGCATATAAGCTCTCATTCCAACCTTTGCTTCACCAAAAGATAAGACCTGACCCTTTTCAGCAAAAATCGGTTTATATAAGGAAACATCTTCACCATCCAGCTTCGCTTCCATATCAGCACCCGTTAAACAGAACCACATCTCATTTCGGAATTGATAAGACCCTCCTCGTAATGTAAACTCCAAGCCAGGTGCATCGTAGTTATTTCCTAAAAGCTTATTTCCGATTCGAAAGGATAAGGGATCCATCGGTCCACAAGGTGGTACTCCAACATCCCAATACCCTTTTCGTCCAGGCCAATCTTGGATTGTTGTTTGTACTCCTCCATCTAGTACTTCAAGTGCATTTTCAACTGCTTTAAAGCTATTTAACATTCTAGTGTACACATTACCAGCAACACATTCCTCTTCATGTAACAATGCTTGTAAATACTGAAGATTCGTTGTGATTCCATACATTCGCGTTTCACTTAAAGCCTGAATCAATTTGCCTATTGCATCTTGTCTGTCTTTACCATGAACGATAATTTTTACAAGCATTGGATCATAAAGAGATGTAACAGTTATTCCATCACGAATCCATGTTTCATTGCGAGCAAGATCTGATAAAATCACCTGGTCTAACTGCCCCGCACTTGGACGGAAATCATGAAAGCAATCTTCTGCATAAATTCGTGCTTGGATACTGTGTCCTTTTGGTTCAGAAACAAGGGTCTGTAAATTCTTCAACTTATCTGCTGCTTCCTTTACCATCCACTCTACTAAATCTAAACCTAATACCTCTTCAGTTACTCCATGCTCAACCTGTAAGCGTGTATTTACCTCTAAGAAGTAAAAACCACAGCTTTCGGGGTCATATAAAAACTCAACTGTACCTGCACTGCGATAGCCTACCTCTTCAGCTAAACTCTTTGCAGCAGCAAACATCTTTTGGCGAACATCTTCTGAAAGCTTAGGAGCTGGGCTTTCTTCAATAACCTTTTGGTTACGACGTTGAATCGAGCAATCACGCTCTCCTAATGTCACTACCTCCCCAAAACGATTACCGAAGATTTGCACCTCAACATGTCGTGCTTTCTCAATGTATTTCTCCAAAAATAAGCCAGCGTTGTTAAAATTCGTTTCCGCTAAATGACGAACACCATCATAGGCCGCTTTGAGCGCATCCTCATTGTCACAAACACGCATTCCAATTCCGCCACCGCCTGCTGTACTTTTTAAAATGACAGGGTAGCCAATTTTATTTGCATGATTTAATGCTGTTTCAAGAGAGTCAATTAAATCCGTTCCAGATAACATAGGTACACCAGCTTTTTCAGCGATTTCGCGTGCAGAATGCTTTAGACCAAACATCTCCATTTGCTCTGGTGTAGGCCCAATAAAGGCAATTCCCTTTTTTTGACACATTCTAGCAAATTCAGCATTTTCACTTAAAAAGCCATAACCAGGATGAATCGCTTCTGCTCCTGTTTCAATAGCTGTTTTAAGAATAAGTTCAGCATTTAAATAACTGTCTTTTGCCGGTCCCTCTCCAATGAGAACCGCTTCATCAGCATAATCAACATGTAGGCTGTCTTGATCAGCTTTCGTATAGACCGCTACCGATTGAATGCCTAGCTTTTTTAGTGTCCGTTCAATTCTTACTGCAATGGCACCGCGATTGGCGATGAGTACTTTTTTAAACATGAAAACCTCTCCTTACTAAAGTTCTATGATGATAGTTATATTCAAAATATTCCGTTTATTTATCCCAAATTAACACACGTATTGGTGTAGGGTTATACGCATTACATGGATTGTTTAGTTGAGGGCAATTACTAATTAGAGCAATAGTCTTAACAATTGATTGCACCTCAACATAACGACCAGGTGCTGATACACCGTCTGCGAATGTTAGACCGCCATCAGGTGTTACTGGTACATTCATGAAGAAGTTAATATTAGGTGCTAGATCACGCTTCGTATATCTTTCATCAAACTTAGATAGCTGAAGCATAAACGTATCTCGGCAATTATGCATCGGCAATGTATCATGTGCATATCGCACTGTATTGCTTTGTGCTGAACAAGCTCCTCCCAATGTATCATGACGCCCACAAGTATCCGCCACAATTTTAAGAAGCTCTTTATTTGATTCAGAACGTAAAACTGTTCCTGTTGATAAATAAATATTTTTTTGACCTAGCATCGTCGCGACTGCACTGTAATGATCTTCTGGGTCTTCAGCATGATAGAACAGGGTATCCGCTGCTTGATTTCCCTCTAAATCTACTATTCTTAAAACCTGACCAGGCTCTAGCTCATGCATCCAGCCTTCTCCAGAAGGAATCACTTTATCATAAATTGCTTCTTCTACTTTTCGTGAGCTTTCTGTATAATTTAAAACCGCCATGGTTTTCTCCTCCTTATAAAATCATCTTCGACATCTCTTTTATTTCAGTACAACTGATTTTGAATCACTAAGTAGTGTGTGGTATTCCCATGTATTTTCAAAAGCTCTTCTGTTTTCCGGACGGAAGTTCACACACACATCATCATCTTTAACTGGCTCTGCATCGAATACTTCTATTTGAATTGGTACTGAAGGATATTCGTTACGAAGATCTAATGGATTTGGTGTATTCGAGAAAATGAATAATGTATCCATCTCAGTTCTTAATGTAACAGTTGCTCCTTCTTTGCAATGGTCCTCGACATAGTGCATATCGCCATTTTCATCACAAAATACCTTTGAAAATAGGTTTAATACCGGAACTAAATCACGTACACCTAATCCATTTCTAACAAGCTCTACAGCAAAATTTTCTTCACCGCTTCTTAGCCAATTATTCCTAAGCTCTTGATAGGTTGTGATCCCGTATTTCTCATCTGTTTCCTTACGTGACGTATATCCTGAAATACTGTCATGCCAGCCTAGACTATCTTCCACTATACTCGTTAACACCCGCCCGTTATCACTCATTAGCATATGACCTTTTGTTAGGTGAGAAGTATGTTGAGCTTTTAACGTATCCGGCATGTTATAACGCTCTGTTAACTGATTTGCATGATACATGATTGTTGAAAGATTTGCCCCCTTACCTAAAGCTGTAAATTTTACAAGTTTCCCTTTTCCAATTGTTCCTGACCATTTCCCACCTGCTGGGATTGTTTTATTCCAAATGCTATTTATCATAAAGAATTCCTCCTTTGAATAATATCGAGTAGAGAAAATAAAAAAGATAAAAGCCTGGGAGATTTTCGTCTCCCAGGCTTTTATCCCTCCGTGTATATAGCTAACATGCGGTATCAGCTATACGCTCTCTCTCGGACCAGACTCCTTGTATTGAATGAGGGGATATTCGCAACAAGAACGGAACCCTAGACAGCTTTTTCCTTCTCATCTGAGAAGCTTTATTTAATTTGTTCTGTAAATTTATTATAGACCACCCTATTACAACCTTCCAAACACTATGTCAGATTTTCTAACACACTTTTTAAAAATTATCTATTTTCAATTGCTACCTTTCCTTCCTTTAAAGTAGAAATCGGCTTTTTAAACATGCTTGTTCGGATTCCAATGTAAATAAATCCCATTACAATCCAAGCAATTCCAATTAAGAGTGTTTGTGCTTCTAACAAAGTTAATAACCATCCAATAAAACAAGCACCTACGAAAGGAAAAATGAGATAAAGAAAAGTTTGTTTAGCAGACCGCATTTTACTTTTTACATAATAATGTGAAATAACAGATAAATTGACGAACGTAAATGCCGTAAGGGCACCAAAGCTAACAAATGTTACAGCTGTATCTAAATCAATAGCTATGGAGAAAAACGAAATGATTGTCACAAAGATAATGTTAATCACGGGTGTTTTATATTTAGGGTGTAAATAACCAAAAACTTTGTTCGGCAAGATTGACTCTCTCCCTAATGCAAATAAAAACCTCGTTACACTTGTAACGGATGAAACTCCTTGAGTAAAGGTTGCCACAATTAATACGGTTGTAAAAAGAGCACTTAATAGATTTCCACCAACCATTTGAATAAGCTCAAAAGAAGCTGTATCAACATTTTCAAACATAAAGTTAGGATAGGCTAGTTGTGTTAAATAAGAGATAGAAATGTATAACACTGCAGCAATAATAACGATTAGAAAAATTGCTTTAGGTATTGTTTTACGAGGATTAACTGTTTCCTCTGCCATTGTGGTTACCGCATCAAATCCTAAAAAACAAAAGCAGATAAGTGCTGCTCCTGAGAAAATCGTGGAAACGGAGAAGTCACTGGAAAAGAACGGTTGAAAAGAAAATAAACCTGATCCGTCTCCGCCAACAAGTATATCCTTTGTTACAAAGGCACAAAAAAAGATAATAAAGATGATCTGAAAAATAACAGAAAACCCACTTACTCTTGCTACTGATTTAATCCCAATAATATTCACAAATGCCAAAATGACATTTAACAAGACAATCCATACATAAACTGGTATACTCGGAAACTGAGCATTTAAGAATAGGCCAAATGTTAAACAAGCAATAATTGGTGAAACAATATAATCAAGCAAAAGAGCCCAGCCAACAAGAAACCCCATCTTTGGATTGATTGCTTTCTTCGTATAGGTATAGGCTGAGCCAGAAATCGGATAAGCCTTTACCATTCTGCTATAGCTATAAGCTGTAAAAAAAATCGCTATAAATGCTACAACATAAGCAGCAGCAAGCATTCCACCCGCTGCTTCAAACGCAACACCGTACACTGTAAAAAAGATCATTGGTGTCATCCAGGCAAGTCCAAGGAAAACAACACCAAATAAATTTAGAGATTTTTTGAATTCAGTTGTTTGTGTCATTCTTCAACCCTCTCCCGTTTTATCTGAATATTCAGATCGAAAAACCTACAATTTCACTACTATACTTTAAAGCAATAAATAATGTCTTTACTTGTGTACTATTATAATGTCACAAAATCTTACATTTCAAATAGTGCGTTAGATTTTGTGACAAACTGTTCCTCCTACACGCTATTAATACTTCGTTTCGGTAAAGAATCGCATTTGTAAACTAAAAGGCAGTAGCACCATTCAAGCACCACTGCCTTTACCACACCATGTAAAAAGTAACCATTTAATGCTTTAATAACGAGACAATATGCTTCTTCAGCTTCATAAATTGATCCACTTCCACTAATTCACCCTCTTTAAACAGGTGTAGGTCTGCATCAATTTCCTCGATAATTTTCCCTGGTCTTGCTTGCATCACATAAATTCGTTGCGATAAAAAAATAGCCTCATCAATATCATGTGTAATAAAAACAATAGTAGTCTTTTCCTTTTTCCAAATATCAAGTAATAACTGCTGCATTGATTGCTTTGTTTGTGCGTCGAGCGCACCAAACGGCTCATCCATTAACAAAACCTCTGGATTATTAGCCAATGATCTAGCAATTGCCACCCTTTGCTTCATACCTCCCGAGAGCTCTTTTCCATATGAATTAGCAAACCGTTCAAGACCTACTAATTCTAAATATCGATCAGAGATTTCCTTTCGTTCTTTTGAACCCATTCCCTTTAGTTTTAGGCCAAATTCAATATTGTCGCGAACATTTAACCATGGAAATAGTGTATAAGATTGAAACACCATCCCTCTGTTTACGCTAGGTCCTACTACTTCTTGATCTGAAACCTTTACACTTCCACTCGTAGAATCTTCTAATCCTGCTAATATCCGTAGAATTGTAGATTTACCACAACCAGAAGGACCTAGTATGGAAACAAACTCCTCATTTTTCACATACATTGACACATCTTCTAGTGCTTGGAAGCTTCCTGCTTTTGTTTGATACACCTTTGATAGTCCTTTTATACTAATCTCTAATTCCGATTGTAGAAGTGGCTCTGCTTGTTTTACTGCATTTAACATTCTATTGACCTCCTTCTGCCCAAGGGAATAATTTTTTCGTTAAAAGTGCAAAGCAGCGATCGATAACTAAACCTAATAAACCAATTACAATGATTCCAACAAAAATTAACTCAGTATCTAAAAAACGTTGTGCCTTCATAATCGTATAACCAAGGCCACTGTTTGCTGCTACAAGCTCTGCTACAACTAAATACGTCCAAGCCCATCCCATAATAAGACGCATGGTTACCATTAACTTTGGTAAAATCGCTGGTATGATTACTCTCGAAATGACTTGACCTCGTTTTGCTCCTAATGTGTAAGATGCAGATAACAAATCTTTATTCACTCTGCTAGTGTCCTCCGCTACCATTAGCAACAACTGAAAGAAACATCCTATAAAAATAACAAGAATCTTAGCAGTTTCACCGATCCCAGCCCATACCATAATAAGTGGAATAAATGCTGCTGCCGGCATATACCGGATAAATTCAGACATAGGTACAACAATCGATTCCGCGATTTTAAACGTCCCAGCAAAAATTCCTAGTGGAATGCCAATGAGACAAGCTAATAAAAATCCCATAAAAACACGGTAAACACTAATGCCTATTTGGTTCCAAAAATCAGAATTAGCAAGGGACGTAAAGAGCGATTCAACCACGACAAATGGTGAAGGTAGAAACACTTCCTTTACAACTCCCATAATGCTCAATAGATACCAGAATAGAAAAAGTCCTATAAATGCCGATCCTATTCCGACTAAATACCAAGACTTTGGAATTTCCTCATGAATTCGAAATAATGTTCTCAAGTGACCTTTCTTTTTTGCAGTCTCCATATTTGTCACCTCTTTCCGGTTCTACTCATGACTATTTTCAATAAAACTAGAGTCAAGTAATAATGTCATATCTGGAATTTCTTTTATAAACTCTAATTTTTGAAGAAATTTTGCATTTTCCTCGGCCGTATATTCAATAGATTTATAGCTGTCTGATTTTTCAAAAGAAGCAAGGTTTTGCTCAGGTGTGAATAAGTCAAACCCTTCCATTCCAATAGCAAGTTCATCAACCGTAATACCGGCAGCTTCAGCAATAATCTCAAGCGATTCTTCTTCATTTTCTGAATAATAGTTCACTGCTTCAAACCAAGCAGCCGTTATTTTTTCAAGATCTTCTTGACGGTTTTCTGCGATTTCCTTGCGAGCTACAAAGAGATCTGCAATAAGACCCGGGAATTCTGCTGAGGTTATTAATTTATGTCCATTTCCTTCTGTTTCAGCAGTACTAAGGAATGGCTCCCATAATCCAGCTGCATCTAAATTTCCAGCAATAAATGTTGTCCCTGCATCTTGAACAGTAAGGTTAGTAAAATTCACATCAGATTCCTTTAAGCCAGCCTGTTCAAGTGCTGTTAACATAAAGAAATGCTCAATCGTACCAATTTCTGTTCCAACTTTCTTACCTTTTAAATCTTCAACAGATTGAATATCCTTTGTTGCTACTAGGCCATCTCCACCGTTTGAGTTATCTGTTATGAAAATCGATTTAAGTTCAATACCGTTTTCAAGTGGGGCAATTGTGTCAATTAGCGCTTGGCTGTTTCCATCAATTTCTCCAGTGTTTAAGGCAGATAAGGAATCAGCATAAACCGGAAAATAAACTAATTCAACATCAACACCATGTTTTTCAAAGAATCCTTTTTCTTCGACTAGATGCCATAAGTACCAGCTAGGTAATGCACTGAACCCAATTTTTATTGGTTCACTTTTAGAGCTATCTCCACTTGCCTCTTCACTAGAATTTCCACAAGCTGCTAATAAAAAGACAAACAATAATGACAAAAGTATGTTAAATGGTTTCTTCATGCTTCTCACTCCTGTTTTTTTAATTTTGGTAGAGTCGTACATTACTTAAGTTCTCCTTCCATTTATTTGGTTGAATATTAGGAATTTTCAAATTATAAAAAGAGGAAAAATAAAAAGCCTAGGAGAGGTCGTCTCCCAGGCTTTTGTCCTTCCGTGTATATAGAAACGGATAGCTTCTATACGCTCCCTCTCGGACCAGCTTGGTAAACCCAACGGAACCCTAGGCAGCTTTTTCGTTCTCAGATCATAGAGAACCTTTATAAAGTTAGTAAAATGATTGCTTTGATATATCAAAGTATAAATGGGATAAAAGGTGCATGCAATGACCGTGTTATATAATCTAACACGGTTTCTTCGCCTTTAAACGGCATGTGTAAAATTTCTGACAAGGTCTAGCTTTTCACTAATGGAAATAACCTAATCTTGCCAATCATTTAACGAAAAAAAGACAGACCACTATTACCGAGTCTGTCCTCCTTCATATTTTATACGTGCAATTTGTTTATTTCCTCAACAATTGTTTCAATCATAAATTGAACATCCTCTAATTCTATACTAAGTGGTGGAGACAAAGTAAGAACATTATTATAACCAGCTACGGTTGCTCCATTTTTACCGACGATAAGTCCTTTTTCTTTACATCCTGAGATTACCTGATTCACATAAGAGACTTCAAGCGGTGTTTTGGTGCATTTATCAGAAATAAGCTCTATCCCAATTAATAATCCTTTTCCTCTGATATCTCCTACTAGTGGATGATGTTGCAGTTTTGTCTTTAAAGCACTTAACGAATGTGCTCCTATTTCCTTTGAACGAGAGAACAGCTTTTCTCTTTCCATAATTTCGAGATTTTTTAATGCTAATGCGCAAGCGGCTGGGTTCCCCCCAAATGTATTTACGTGACGAAGATAATCATATTCATCCGTCCCTTTAAATGCTTCGTAAATCTCTTTTTTAACAGCCGTTGCAGATAAAGGAAGATAAGCACTGGTGATTCCTTTTGCCATCGTGATGATATCAGGCTGTACACCATAGTTCTGAAATCCAAATGCCTCACCTGTACGACCAAAACCACAAATAACTTCATCAACAATTAAGAGGGCACCACTTTCTTCACATACCTCTTTTACACCTCTCATGTACTGTTCAGGAGGAATTAAAATGCCACCCCCAGTAATAATTGGTTCCATAATGACAGCTGCAATCGTTTCGTTTAATTCCCATGTCATCACCTGTTCAATGGCTTGAACGGACGGTAACTCCCGAGGGGAACAGGATGGGTGCTCTGGTTTTCGATAGGAATCAGGTGGTGGAACATGAATAAAACCAGGTGCCAATGGTTCATATCGATACTTACGTTGTGCCTGACCAGTTGCAGCTAATGCCCCCGCAGTGTTTCCATGATATGCCCGATATCTTGAAATGATCTTGAATCGATTATGTTCTCCTGTTTGTTGATGATATTGTCGAGCAATTTTGAAGGCTACTTCATTAGCTTCAGATCCACTATTTGAAAAGAAGATAACATAATCTCCTCCAAGCAATGAATTTAACTTTTCAGAAAGCTCAATAGCTGGAGTATGACTTTGCGTTAGCGGAAAATATGCTAATTTTTTTAATTGCTCATACGCAGCTTCAGCTAATTCCTCTCTCCCATGACCGATATTTACACACCATAAGCCGGCCATTGCATCTAAATATTTTTTTCCATTGATATCTGTAATCCACACACCATTTGCTTCTTTTACAATCATTGTTGCATCAGGCTGGTATGACTTCATTGAATGCCAAATATATTTTTCATCTTTTGTTTTAAGATCATCTTTTGCCATGTTAATGGAATTCATATCCATCCTCCTACTAATCTTG
Organism: Metabacillus sp. B2-18; assembly: GCF_021117275.1. Taxonomy (NCBI): domain Bacteria; kingdom Bacillati; phylum Bacillota; class Bacilli; order Caryophanales; family Bacillaceae; genus Metabacillus; species Metabacillus sp. B2-18. The sequence goes on along the minus strand of NZ_CP088245.1, from coordinate 1,354,853 downwards.
AAGGCTATCTTTTCTGTTGGCCTTCATTTATGCGACCCTTAATATGCTCAGCCTTTACCAAATGGCTAACAACCACTTAAGTTACTAGCTTTAAAAATCAAATCGCGATGTTATCATCTTTTTTCGTGTATAAAAATTTACTCCATCCTTCCCATTAACATGTAGGTCACCATAAAAAGAATCTTTCCAACCAGAAAAAGGAAAGAAAGCCATTGTTGCCGGAACACCAACATTGATTCCTAACATACCTGCGTCAGCTTCTTCTCGAAACTGCCGAATTGCCTTTGCATCCTTTGTATAAATCGTTGCGCCATTTCCATACCTCGATTGCCGTAAGTATTCTAAAGCTTCATCTAAGTTTTCCGCGTGAAGTAAACTTAATACAGGTGCAAAAATTTCTTCTTTTGCGATGGTCATATCAGGTGTCACTCCATCAAAAATGGTAGCACCTAAGAAATAGCCTTCTTTTTTGTTATCTATTTCCGCCCTTCCATCTCGTATTAATTTCGCACCCTCTTCAATGCTTAATTCAATATACGAAAGAACCTTTTCACGATGCGATGCTCTAATAATAGGAGTTAAAAGAACTTCCTCATCCAATCCATTACCAAGAATTAATTCATCAGCCTTTTGTTTTAGTTTTGATACAAACTCTTTTCCTTCTCCAATGATGACAACTGCACTACATGCCATACAACGCTGTCCCGCACTTCCGAATGCGGACCCAATAATGTGTTGTACTGCTTTATCTATGTTTGCATCCCTCATAACAATATGATGATTTTTCGCACCAGATAAGGCTTGAACTCTTTTACCATTCATAGCAGCTTGTTCGTAAACATACTTCGCAACAGGCTGTGACCCTACAAATGATATAGCCGAAATATCTGGATGTTGTAGCATTCCATTTACGACCTCATGAGAACCATGAACGATATTTAATACTCCAGGAGGAGCACCAGCTTCTGTAAACAGCTCTACTAACCTATTTGCTAACAAAGGTGTTCTCTCTGAAGGTTTTAAAACAAAAGTGTTTCCACATGCTATCGCTAAAGGAAACATCCAAAGCGGGACCATCATCGGAAAATTAAATGGGGAAATTCCTCCAACAACTCCAAGAGGATACCGAAACATCTCTGAATCTATTTCTTCTGCTATGTTGGAAAGTGATTCTCCCATCATAAGACTTGGAGCACCTGTTGCGAATTCAACACATTCAATTCCACGTTGCACCTCACCATATGCTTCATTAAATGCTTTTCCGTTCTCTAAAACAATTAATTTTGCTAATTTCTCATGATTTTCCATTAACAGATGGTGATATTTAAATAAAAGCCTGGCACGTTTTGGCACAGGAACATTTCTCCATGTTTGAAACGCTACTTTCGCAGACTTCACTGCTTGATCAACATCTTCTTTTGTCGAAAGAGGCACCGTCGCAATTTTTTCGCTATTGGCTGGGTTGTGTACCTCGGCTACATATTTCCCTTTAGCAGAAACCCATTTACCATTAACATAATTTTTTATTGGTGATGTTGCGTTTACAATTGTCATTGTATACTCCTCCCTTTAGACTCATGTTATAAACCTATTATCAATTATTAAAAAGACTCGTTCATTAGACATTTTGTAAAGCAACATGTCTCGATCATGCTACATTTTGGTGGATACAAAAAAGAAGATACCGCAAATGGTATCCTCTTAAAATATTGAGACCTATTCAACTTAAAGGAGCTTAATTAAAATGTTTTTGCTAAATCCTTTGCACGGGCAATTCCATTCTGTTTAATTTCTTCCGCTTTATCTGGCATTGCTGCATGACCTTCAATAAATAATCCTTCAAATGAAGGTACGCCAAAGAAATTCATAATAACGGTAAGGTAACGATGTCCCATTTCAACTTCTGCTGCCGGACCTTCTGAATAAATGCCACCTCTTGCTTGAATGTGAAGAGCTTTTTTATCTGTTAATAACCCAACAGGGCCTTGCTCCGTATATTTAAAAGTTTTTCCTGATACTGCAACAGAATCAATATACGCTTTCATTACAGGAGGAAATGAAAAATTCCAAAACGGAGTGACAAATACATATTTGTCTCCATTTATAAATTGCTCACATAATTCATTAAGACGACTGACCTTTGCTTTTTCATCATCAGATAATTCTTCAAAGCCTTTACCTGTTTGGAGTTTTCCCCAACCACTAAATACATCAACATCAATGTGAGGAATATGCTCTTTGTATAAATCAATGTGCACGATCTCATCATTTGGATTTGATTCTTTATAAGAATCAATAAATGCCTTACCTGCTGCCATACTGAACGAGACTTTATCATCATGAGGGTGAGCAGTAATATACAATACTTTTGCCATATCTAATCTACCTTTCTTTATGTAGTCATTTTAGTTTGAACGAAAACATAAAAAATAATCATTTAAGATTGTCCTAATTTTAAAAAGTCTCGTTATAAGGCGAAAAAAAGCATTTTTAAAGGATTTGCTTCAGTTAGAAAACAAATCCTTTCAAGTTTATTCCGTTTCGTTAAAAGTATAAGGATTTGCTCCAATAGTTTTTCTTACTTCATCTGTCATTTCATAAGCTTCTGTTAAAGTTGCTTCATTTGTTGTTTCATAGGCAAAAGGAATACTACCATCGTAATGTAAAGGCTTTTGATTCATGTTAACACCCTCCTTATTTTAGTTGAAAATTTCATTTTACAAATATTAGTATTTACACTATGATATAATTTATTTATATTAATAAATTGTTAAAACTATAATCTTACCGGAGATTTCAAATGCATTTCTTTTTTATGAGTTGTTAAGTAATCATATGCAACTAACATAAACTCAAGCTCAAGTCTCTTCTTTGAATTCATAAAGTTTCCACCCAAGATTGCCTCTAATTTTTCAATACGATGATAAAGTGTTTGTCTTACAATAAATAATCGTTTTGATGTTTCTTGCTTTGATCCATTACATTCCATATATACCTTTAATGTCGATAATAGTTCACAATTATACTTTCTATCATATTCAATAACTGGTTCCAAATACTCATAAACAGTTTCTTCCAAATCCCCTTGGTTTTTAAGAAGTGTTAACATCCGATATAAATGTAGATCCTGATAAAATATGCTTTTGTTTTCAACAGCTACAAATTCTTGAAGTTCAAGAGTTTTTTTAGCTGAAAGATAGCTTTTGTTTATATTCATGATGTTTTTCTTTACATATTGCCCTACACCAACTGGTATTTCCTGTATAGTATTTTTATTATATGAGTCATGTTGCTGAATTCTTTGAAAAGCTTTTATCATCCTTTGCCTCCAGCTATCTGATTTACGTTTATCCAATGAAATGACAACAAAATGTTGTTTTGTTTCAACGAAATACAGATGAAAACCGAATTGTTCAAACACCGTTCTTGTCATTAATTTAAAATAGGTAAATTCCTTGTTAACAGTTCTTACTGTTAACTCTTTTATTTTACAAACCCAAACAACGGCACCTGTAAACGGAGAAGATTGTTCTGTCTTCGATAATTGCTCTACTAATACATCTTCCCTTAGCTCCCCTTCTATCCAATCTGTCAGCCAATTCTTTTCACTATCGATTCTTTTTTCACTCACATATAAATCTCTTAACCAAAATTGCCCTAGAACAGTTGTTGTTCGATCTAAGATTAATGAATCGAAATCATTAAGCAGGCGACCAGTAGAAACAATCGTTATCTCTGCATATGTATCACCAAAGATCTGGACAGGCTTAGTTATTGATCTTTCATTATTCTCAGCCTTTTTTCTGTTCAACACCTGTTGCTTTAGTTTTTCTGTCATGTTAGGAAAGCTTTCAATTTTCCCAGAATGAAATACTGCAAAAACCTGTACATCTAAATATTTCTGAAGGAATAATAAAACATCTTTATGTTGGTCTATTTCTATAATCATTTTATTTAATATTTGAGAATATTGCTCTAAATCAGAGAGGAGTTGATATTGATTATTGATGATGAGGGAATGAATATCGTGAGTAATTTCTACAAATAGCACTTCTTTATGGAATAATATAATTGGGAATTGATGAGAATTTGCTAAATCTATTACGTTTTGTGGAATATCTTTAATATAAGTATTCATTTCAATACATAGACCTGCAGCATGACAATCGATTAATTGTCTCACAAAAGAAAAAAGTTGTTCAGGCTCTTCCTTCCAACCAAGACCAGTAGATAAAATAAGTTCGCTTCCCTTTAATAAATTACTTATTTGAATAGACTCTACAACATGAACCCATTTTATCTGATGCCCTAATCCTTTTTCACCAGCAACAATTTCAGCTTCTTCAAAGTGCTTTCTCTCTAATATTTTTTTAATTGAGATGTATGATTTCATTGGCCAACCACCTTTTCTATCATAATAACAAGTATTATAAATAGAAATATATGGAACAACCATGAAGTTGTAATATTTACTAACAATAGAAAAAACAGGACCTTGATCTATCGTCCTGTTTTATTAAAGATTATGTTGCTTTTTTTATCCATAATAGAGTTGAAAAATATTTTCTTGCCTCTGCCATTTTAATTTGAATTTGCCTTACTTCCTTTTCACCGTCATCTCCTTTTTCAAAAGTAACAAACGCTCCACTCACATTTTCTATAACACCTACAATCTGAAATCCCTGATCTAATAAGCTATCTATTTTTTCTTTTTCTTGTAGAAATTCCTTATATTCAGACATGATTCTCTATTCCTCCTGTCTACACTTTCTCTGCCGTTGGATTCGGTGAGATAGCAACATCCGTTTCAACCTCTTGCTCGACTTCAATTTTCCAATTCCTACCGACAGAGATTCCTAAATATTTCTCGTCGCTAGGATCTGTTAACTCTGCTTGTTTATATTTCTCAAACCACCAATACTTCCCTAAAAGCAAATAACTAATTGCTCCAACTACAAATCCCACAATAAACGAGTAATTCGCGAAGATGACGGCAGCTCCTCCTCCAAGAATCCATGAAATTAAACCTGCCCAGTTTATTCCGTTTGCGTAATGGTATTGTCCATCACTTTCATATAAATCAGGTACATTTACCCGACGCTTACGAATCAAATAATAATCAGCAATTAAGATTCCAACAATTGCGGAAAGTACTCCCCCAATAATTAATAAAATTTGTGTAATAATTCCAAACAAACTCCAAGGTTGAACGATGACACCTACAATTCCTGCAACGACAACACCTGCCCAAAATGGAATTTTCGGTCCTCCAACATTTGAGAAGATTGTTGCTGCTGGTATTAAGTTAGCTGTTATATTTGTTGACCATTGAGCAAACACAATCATTAATAAAAGAATACCTAAAATAAGTCCGCTAGCTGATTGTTGTAAAGCTACAACAGGATCATAGTTTGACACAGCCACATAAGAAACGGCACCGATCATTACCATAAATGTTTGAACGATTGGATATGCAATCAAATTTCCTGCTATTTGCGCTTTATTACGCTTAAACCAATTCCTTTCATGTAAAGGCGCTTTTACAAAACGAGATAATGAAGGCATATCAGCTGTTAGCGTTCCCCAAAACCCCATATTAGACATAATAACAACGATAAATGCAGTAACTGCAGCCCCTCCTGTTACAGGACTTTCAATCCAAGACCATACTTCACGGCCCTGTTGTAATGCTTGATCTGATAAGGTGAAATACATCCATCCCGAAATAATAATGATGATAGGTGCTGCCAAGTCAGCAAAACGTTCAACAGCTTTTATCCCTAACGCTGTATTCGCCACTTGGAGAGCACCAAAAATAATGAAGCATACAAACCAATTATCAAATCCAACCATTGTTGCCAAGATCGCGTTCATAGCAGTTGATCCAAAATATGTGTTAACTCCGAACCAGCAAGATGCGACAAAACCACGAACAATCGATGGTATATGTGTTCCCACTGTCCCAAAAGGTGCCCTCATATAAACAGGAAACGATAAACCATGTTCAACCCCAATATCACCTGTCATTGTCATTAGAAAACCAAGTGCCAAAGAGGCAATAATAGTAGCAATAACAACCCAGCCTAAGGATAAGCTTTGTACACCCGCTCCACCAATAGCGAAAGCTGCTAATACAACAGCCATCCCAACCCATATAAATGAAAAGCCAACGGCTCCAATTTTCTTTTTATCATGAGATATCGGTAATAGATCTGGAGACTTCAAGTAATTTTTTGCCATATTAATAACCTCCTAGATTTATCATTTCTTCTTGAAATACAGTTGATAGAGATTCAGGAAAGGCACAAGAGGTGAAATGTAGATTGAAAGCAATCAGCAAAAGGCCGATTGCCTTCTTTGTTTGATGTTTTTTTACAATGGTATCTTTATTTCCAGTTCTCGGACGGAATGTTGTCCATACTTAGCTCTCTTTATAAACTTACCTTTTCCAGCTTTACCTACAAAAAATTTGTCACGAACAACAAATTCTCCTTTAGATAAAACAGAAACAGGTTCTCCGGTTACTGCCATACCTTCAAAGGCATTATAATCGACAGCCATATGATGGGTTTCTGCAGAAATTATTCTCTCTACATTCGGATCAAAAATAACAATGTCAGCATCTGAACCTACTGCTATTGTTCCCTTTTGAGGAAATAAGCCAAATAACTTTGCAGCTCGTGTTGAGGTGATATCAACGAATTGATTTAGGGTAATTCGATTTTTTTTCACCCCCTCAGAGAATAGAATAGTCATTCGATCCTCAATCATTGGACCTCCATTTGGAATCTTTGTAAAATCATTTTTGCCTAAGGATTTTTGCCCATTAAAGTCAAACGAACATTGATCTGAACCTAATGTTTGAAGCTCACCGCTTTTCAAAGCATTCCAAAGAACTTCTTGATGATGTTTCTCCCTAAGTGGTGGTGACCATACATATTTTGCCCCTTCAAAATTTGGTTTTTCTAAATACGTTTTATCTAGAACTAAATACTGTGGACATGTTTCTCCCCACACATCTACCCCTTTACTTCTTGCTTCGGCGATTTTTTCTACGGCATCCTGACATGAAACATGGACCACATATAGTTGTGAATTCGTTAACTCTGTTAATTTTGCTGCTCTGCCTGTTGCTTCACCTTCTATTTCTGGTGGTCTTGTCAGTGCATGATAGATTGGTTCAGTATTCCCTTCCGCCAATGCCTTCTTTGTCAAATAATCGATCACATCACCATTTTCAGCATGGACCATAACTAGCGCACCAAGCTCTTTTGCTGCTTCTAATGTACGGTATAATGTTCCATCATCAGCTTGAAACACATCTTTGTATGCCATAAATACTTTGAATGATGTAATTCCTTCATCGTTTATAACACTAGTAAGTTCACTTAGCACTTCTTCATTAATTTCTCCAATCATTAGATGAAAGCTATAATCAATAACTGCTTTATCTTTTGATTTATCATGCCATGTTTTGATTGCCTTTTTTAATGGTTCTCCTTTGTTTGTTAAACAAAAATCAATAACAGTCGTAGTTCCACCAAATGCCGCTGCAATCGTGCCTGTCTCAAAGTCGTCCTTCGTCACTGTACCTCCAAATGGCATGTCAAGGTGTGTGTGGGGGTCTATTCCTCCAGGAAAGAGATATGCCCCTTTTGCGTCAATGACTTCATCTACTTCTATATGAAGATTACTTCCGATTGCGATAATCTTCTCATTTTCTATTACTATATCTGCCTGGTACGTGTCTACTGCAGTTACAATCGTTCCGTTTGTAATTAACTTTTTCAAGAGAAACACCCCGTTTCATTTTACTAGGTTAACACTACTATTAGTCATAGTTGCTAATACAGATTGTCGCTCATTCCAGCTCATTGGTGGAAGCTCACTTTTCACCTCTACCATATCGATTGCCCCATCTACTGGACATACAATTGAACATAAATTACAACCTACACAATCTTCTTCTCTTACCTTTAATGAAGTCTTTCCTATCGGATCTCTTAGCAAGTCAATACATTGGTGTGATGTATCTTCACACGCAATATGACACTTATTACAATTAATGCAAGTATCATTGTTAATTCGAGCAACTACTTTATAGTTTAAATCCAAATTTCCCCATTCAGAATAATTGGTTACAGACTTTCCAACAACCTCCATGATAGAATTAAGCCCTTTATCATCTAGATAGTTTGATAGACCCTCAATCATATCTTCAACAATTCGAAAGCCATGGTGCATAGCAGCTGTACATACTTGAACTCCAGTTGCTCCCATTAGTAAAAATTCAACTGCATCCTGCCAGTTGGAAATGCCACCTATCCCTGAAATAGGGACATTAATTTTAGAATTTCTTGCACATTCTGCTACCATGTTGAGTGCAATTGGTTTAACTGCTGGCCCACAGTAGCCACCGTGCGCTCCTTTGCCACCAACATGTGGGATTGTTTTCCATGAATGAATATCCACTCCTGCTAAACTATTTATTGTGTTAATCATACTAATGGCGTCCGCTCCCCCCTGTACAGCCGCTTCAGCTGTTACAGTTATATCTGTAATATTAGGAGTGAGCTTTACAATAACTGGGGATGTGGCAACCTCCTTTACCCAAGATGTTTGCTTTTCAACTAATTCAGGGACTTGACCAGAAGCAGCACCCATCCCCCGTTCAGCCATACCGTGAGGACATCCAAAGTTTAGTTCAAATCCATCTACACCGACATCCTCTACCCTTTTTATAATTTCATGCCATTTCTCCTGTTTCGGTTCAACCATTACTGAAGCAATAATTGCATGATGGGGAAATTTCTTCTTTGTTTCGTATATTTCTTTTAAGTTCACCTCAAGTGGTCGATCAGTAATAAGCTCGATATTATTAAAACCTGCTACTCTTTGGCCATTAAAACTAACTGCTGCAAAGCGTGAAGAAGTATTAATGATCGGTTCACCTAAAGTCTTCCAAACAGCACCACCCCAACCAGCTTCAAACGCTCGTTGTACTTGGTATCCGGAATTTGTGGGAGGAGCAGAGGCCAACCAAAACGGATTGGGTGATTTAATTCCGGCAAAATTAATATGTAAATCAGCCATACTTATACCTCCTTATTACCTAAGTCATACTTTACTATGCTGTTTCAATAGCTTCACTACCTAGCTTTTGATGAAGTTCATAGGCAGCTAATTTTCCTTGTTGTGCTGCTGACACAACCATGGCCTCACCTTGACCTTTCCCAAAAATAACATCACCACAAGCGAACACTTTTGGATTAGACGTTTGCTGTGAACCATTTGCAAGAATAACTACTCCAGCCTGATGTTCAACCTCTAGGTTTTCCAGCAATTGATTATGCCTCGATTGTCCGATTGCACGTATGACTGCGTCTACTTCCATCACATACTCAGACCCTTCAATCTCTACCGGGTACCTTCTACCATCCTCACTTTTTTCAGATAATTCCATTTTGATACACTCAAGGCCAATGACTTTTCCAGTTTCATCTGAAATAATTCTTTTTGGAGCAGTTAACCAACTAAATTCAACTCCATCCTGTTTAGCAAACTCAAATTCAAAGTCATAGGCAGTCATTTCCTTAAAGGTACGACGATAAATAATTTTTACGTTTGCTGCACCTAACCTTACAGAACAGGTTGCTGCATCAATGGCTGTGTTACCAGCTCCAATAACCGCGACCTTCTTTCCAATAAGGTTCGTCGGAATCTCTGTTGATTTTGTTTCTTTAACAAAATGAATGGCATCGTAAACTCCAATAGCTTCTTCTCCTTCTATATTTAACTTTGGAACCTGTGCCATACCTGCCGCTAGAATGATAGAATCGTAAGTCCTGAGAAGCGTTTCTACAGAAACATCAGTACCGACCCTAGTGTTTGTTTTGAATTCTACATTCAGCTTTTTCACCTGATCAACTTCCCAATACGTAACTTTTTGAGGTAGACGAAAGGACACAATGCCATATGTGTTTAACCCTCCAGCCTTTTTCTCTGCCTCAAAAATGGTGACTTGATAACCTAATCGAGCTAGCTCTCTAGCTGCTGATAGCCCTGCTGGACCACTTCCTATAATCGCTACACGTTTGCCATTTTTCTTCCCTTCTTTAAAAAGAACCTGTTCATTATGAATGGCCCAATCTGTTGCAAATCTTTGTAGATTTCCTATCATGATTGGCTTAGTAGAATAATTTAGGACACATGCCCCCTCACAAAGTTCCTCTGTTGGGCATACCCGGGCACAACTAGCGCCAACTGGATTTGATTGCATAATTGTCTTGGCAGAGCCTTTTAGATTCCCACTTGAGATTTTTTTGATAAAGGAAGGAATATCAATTCCTGTAGGACATGCCTTGATACAAGGAGCGTCATAACAGTATAAACATCGATTTGCTTCTTCCAAGGCTTCTCGATTTGAAAGTCCTTTTTCCACTTCTTCGAAATTTTGTTTTAGGTCAGTTAACGAAATTTCTTTCCTTTCTCGATTCACCTATAGTCCCCCTTATTCCCCACTTTTTCTATTATTAAGGAAGCTTTTCTTATACCGTATTTAACGAAATAAATAGTAGTTACCCTTCACTCCTTTCTCTTTTCGTATTCATCATATAATGATTGTACTTTCTTATATTTTGTTCGACACCTTACAAAATGTTAAAACGTTCTATTTGTTTCTTTTGCATTTTGTAAGATTATTTTCTTATCTTCTTACTAGGTAACTAGAAACTATCAGTTTTTTGTGAGATTTTATAACAACTTTCTATTTTTTTACTTTAAATGGATTTATAGTAAATATAGAATAAGAAGTGTTTAATAGGATTCTCCACAAAAAAAGACCGCCGATCTAAGATCGACAGCCTTTTTTTAACATTATAAATCAACCAGTATTACGTAATCCAGCTGCAATTCCACTTATTGTTAATAACACTTCCGTTAAGAGCTCTTCATTTGGTTCTTCTTGTTTACGAAGTTCCTTAATGAGTTCTACTTGTAGGAAATTCAATGGATCTACATATGGATTTCTTCGGTGTACAGATTCTTTAATATTTGGTGTATGATCTAGTAGCTCATCATCACCTGTAATTTGAAGAAGAATCGTTTTAGTTTTTTCAAATTCTTCAACGATATTACCGAAAATACGGTCAGCAATTTCCTTATCATTAACTAAAGATGTATATTCTTTAGCTGTTGTGATATCTGCCTTCATTAGAGCCATTTGCAGATTATCAATTGTAGAACGGAAGAAAGTCCATTCCTTGTACATACGTTGCAGAAGCTTTAAGTTATCTTCACTTTCTGAAGCAAAGCTTTCTAAACCTGTACCTGCTGCATACCACGCTGGTAATAATTGACGACTTTGTGTCCATGCAAAAACCCAAGGAATTGCACGTAAGTCTTCAAAACGATTACGGTTTTTACGTTTCATCGGACGTGAACCAATATTCAATTCAGCTAGTTCATTTAATGGTGTTGCTTCTGTAAAGTACGTTAGGAAATCTGGATCTTGGAAAACAAGTGATTGATACTTTTTAAGAGAAACATTTGAAATTTCTTCCATTGCATCTTCCCAAACTTTTTCACGTAAATGTTGTTGCTCTGAATTCTTTGAAAGATTAACAGATGCCTCAAGTAATGTAGATGTTGCTTGTTCTAGGCTTCGGTAAGCAATATCCTCAATAAGATAGCGAGAAGAAAGCACTTCACCTTGTTCAGTTATCTTCACACCATCTCCTAGTGTTTCAGCAGGCTGAGAAAGAATACTGCGGTTTAATGGACCGCCTCCACGACCTAGTGATCCACCACGTCCATGGAAGAATTTCAAGCCAATCTGATAACTCTTTGCCATATCATGAATTTCGAGCTGAGCTTTGTAAAGCTTCCAGTTTGCTGTAACCGTTCCACCATCTTTACTTCCATCAGAATAACCAAGCATGATTTCTTGGGAATCTCCATGAATTTTTAGGTGGTTACGGTAAACATCCATATTAAATAATGTTTCCATAATTTTTGGACCAGCAATTAAGTCATCTACTGTTTCCAGAAGTGGAGCAACATTTAAATGACTTTCCACTGTACCATCAGCATGAAGACGGTAAATACCTGCTTCTTTTGCAAGTACCAATACTTCAAGCAAATCACTTGCAGATTGAGTCATACTGATAAGATAAACAAGAATTGATTTTTTCCCAAATGTATCATGTGCCTTTTTGATCATTGTGAAAACTTTAATCATTTCTTGCGTTTCTTTTGAGTAATCTTCATTTAATAATAAAACAGGACGAGGATCTTTTAATACACTCTCTAATGTTTTAATTTTTTCTTCTTCACTAAGAGCTGAATAATCGTCTGTAACTTTTACTTTACGTAATATTTCTGTAATTGCTGCTTCGTGCTCCCCACTGTGGTTACGAATATCAAGTGTAGCTAAATGGAAACCGAACAGTTGTACTTGACGAATAAATTTTTTCAACATCTTTAATTCACGTTTTGCAGGCTGATGTGTATCTACACTACGTTGAATAAGATATAAATCCTCTAGTAATTCATCAGACGCTTTGTATCCGATATCTGATTTTCCTACTTCTTCAAGGCGCGCTAATATAATGGCAATTTTTCGACGATATACTTCTGTTTCAACAGGCCATTTTTTATCATTTGATAAGTATGCTTGTTCTTCTTTCTCTACATTTGAAAGAAGTTCTTCACTAACTTGGACCCGTGTACTTGAGTGACTAAAGCGTTTCATTACTTCTATTAATGATTCTTTATATTTCTTTAGAACTAATTCACGATGACTTTCTAATGTTTCCCAAGTCACTTCAGGTGTAACATTTGGGTTACCATCACGGTCTCCACCGATCCATGATCCAAAGCGAAGGAAGTTCGGCACATCCCAGTTATGTCCTGGGAATTGTTCAGAAAGACCTTCTTCCAGATCTTGATGAATCTCTGGAAGTACATCAAAAAATGTTTGTTCAAAATAATATAAGCCGTTACGTACTTCATCCATTACTGTTGGTTTACGATGACGAAGTTCGTCTGTTTGCCAGAGAATTGTTACTTCATTTAATAAGCTATCCTCAAGCTGTTTACGTTCTTTATTAGTAAGCATATTATTATCTAAGCTCTTCAGAATATTACCAATTCGCTTTTGAATTTCAATAACCGAGCGCTTTGTTGCTTCTGTTGGATGCGCTGTTATGATTAACTCTAATGATAACGTGTTCAATACATTTTGAATGGTATTCTCATCAATTTCATTATCTTTTAACGATAAAATGGCACTTTCAATTGATGCTGGTTGAACAACATGATCATCTTGGAGCTGATATTCACGACGGCGACGAATTCGGTGATTAGATTCTGCGGCATTAATTAGATGGAAATAAATTGAAAAGGCACGAATAACTTGTTTTCGCATAGGTGCATCCAGGTTTAAAATTTCTTCCTTTAGTTCCTTATATGTTTGCTCGTCAAAGTTATTTCGAAGCGATTTCGCCATCATCCTTAACTTTTCAACTTTATCAAGTAGCTCCGTTCCCCCATGATGAACAATAATTTCTCCTAGAATATGTCCTAGTGATTTCACATCACGACGTAACGGAAGACTGCTGTCATTTATTTCAGTTCTTGCTGTCATTATGTCACCTTCCCTTAGAATTTATTATTCTATTAAATATTAAGATAATTCTATCATATCATCTTTTTAATGGAATTTCATTAAAAATGTTTGAAATTGATATCTATATGAGATTAATCATATGTTTTTGATCTTATTTTCATATCATTGGCAGAAAGAAAGCGCCTTCTATTAGTATATGTCATTTTTTGTCGATTGGTAAGAATATATTTTTCATTCATAAAACACTTAACATGATGATATGATGTTAAGCATTTTTTGTTGGTTCGTTTTTTCCATTGTATGGTGAACTAAAAAGTTCTCGTATACCTCTCTAAAACAACTTGGTCTGAACAAATTTGCAGCATGACCAGCATGCCTTATTTCCTTATAAATCACGTGGGGAATAATACTTTTCAATTCAGTTAACGTGGATTTATATAAACTATCATGCTCACCCATTACCCATAACACCGGGATCGAAAAACCTGCTAATTGGCTTCTCAAGTCATAATTCAGGCGATGCCCTATAGCATTTCTTAAAATTTGATCATCTAACTTTAACCCGAACTTATAGTAGATTTTTTTAGAAATAGCTGAATAAGGATCTAGTATGCTTTCTTTAGGGTAAAGATCATTAGAATATTTTTTCAGCCATGTATCGTAATCTTCATTACGAGTTTCCCAATAAAATCGAAGAACATCTAATAGCCTGGAAGGTGCATTATAATGTCCACCTATAAAGCACAAGCTTTTCACTCGCTTTTTCCATTTGTTTGCAAATATAGCACTTGGATAACAACTATAGCTTAAGGAACAAATATGGGCTTCCTTTATGCCATTTTGATTATAAAATTCTTCTAATTGTTTTACTAAATTATCCAAAGTAAAATGAACATGTTTTCCTATATGTTCTCCATGACCAAGTAAATCATATGTATAAGTATGATAATCCTGATTAAAGTACTCTATTTGTTTCTTAAATGCACGCTTTGTGCCAGTTAAGCCATGGATAAAGATGATACTTTCCCGCATAAAACACCTCCAAAACAACATTTAGAAAAAGTGGGTACTTAAATTTTAATATATGAATGTAAAGAATAAGTAAGTGACCAGTTAAAATATTGTAAGGAAAAAAATTATAGTCAGCCCCTTTCCGGAGCTGACTATTTGTTATTCTATTTTTTCTAATAAAATGGTAACTTTAAACAAATCACCATCAACATCAATATCTAAATGTCCTTCATGTAAATCTATAATCGATTTGGCAATAGCAAGTCCTAATCCAGATCCATCTGTATGACGTGAAGTATCTCCTCGCTTAAAACGTTCAAATAATTCATCCACATCATCACTAAGCTCATATTTTGAGATGTTTTTAAAGCTAATGGTGATTTGACTATTAGCTTCTTTTATACCTATATAAGCACGAGTATGCTCAAGCGAATATTTAAGAATGTTACCAATTAAGTTATCAAATACCCTCCATAACTTTTGTCCGTCGATAAAAGCATAAACAGGTGAATCTGGATTTGAAATTCTAAAATGGATTGTAGACGCCTGGATTGTTTCATTATATTCTGCCAATGATTGTTGAAGAAGTTGAACAATATCCACCTTCGTTTTTGATAGTTCAATATTGCCACTTGCCATTTTCGATGCTTCAAATAAATCGTCAATTAACACTTTTAACCTTTTAGATTTCCGGTCAATGATTTCAATATATGTGCTACGTTCATCTTCAGTTAACTCTGGATTTTTTAACAACTCTGAATACGTAATGATGGAAGTTAGAGGTGTTCTCAAATCATGACTAACATTTGTAATTAGTTCCGTTTTTAACCTCTCACTTTTCGCTTGCGCTTTTTGTGATGTTTTCACTCCATGCTTCATTGTATTTATATCTTCCGCTAATTTTGCAAGTACAGATTTCCCAGCCACTTTTAAATCTGGTTCAAATTGACCAGAAGCAAGAGCACGTGCATTGCGGGTAATTTTATTAAAATATCCAACTTTTCTTACGATCATAATAAAAACAGGAATACCAATAATGAAAAATGCTGGAACATATGCAATCATAAATTCAGGTTCAATAAAAATCGGACCTGCTCCAAGACCAAACAGATAAACAAACCCTAAAAGAAGTAATACTTGAGTTCCAACTCGACGGTTATAAAAAGCTTCTTTTACAATTTTTAAAAGTCTCCCAGTCATTGTTTTTCTTAGGATTTCTCTGTTTTTAGATAAATCTTTTACAATTGGAAATAAGAAAATCAATTGGATAATTGTTAACCCAAGAAATACACTCATGATAAAGAGTTGATTTAATACATCTCTAAACGTGTAATAGTTGTATAAATTTGGAAAGTCTGTAATAAATACTAGTGAAATTATTACTGTGATTCCTGAGAGAGTAACTGCTAGATCAAGTGGAAGTCTATTATAAGTTTCTCGTAATTTATGAGAACTTATTTTATTTAAAATTTGTATTTTTCTACCTATAAATAAACTAACAAAAAATGCCACAATTGAACCAATTGTATAGATCCAAAATAACTTTCTTTGTTGATCATATTGCTCATATGAAACCATTATGGCATTAGAACTTGAAACTCCTTCTCGAAGACCGATTTTCCCTTCATACAAAGAATTTGCTTGATCTTCAGAAATAAGATCTTCGTATCCATATATAAACGAAAGCTCAGCTATATCTAAATAGCCATTACTTTTTGAAGGAAATTGATCAATATGAAGCATTTTATCTGATGACATATACTTGTCTACTTCTTCTTGATCCTTCGTAGGTAGATTTGTATAAATCTCTCCAGTTGAGGTATTTACCAAGTAATAAGAAAAAGCCTCATCATAAATACGAAAATCCTGCCGGTATGTTGCCAGCTCTTTATAGTACTCATCTACTCTTTGTGCTTTTTCTTTTCTAATTTTTTCTTCAACGTACTCATCACTTTCAAAATTTTTCGTAATGTCCGCTATTTTTGCATCTCTTTCTTTAATATACAAATCTGCTTGATCTTGATTATTATTAGCCTGTGCTTCTTGAATCCTTGATACATATTGTTGCTCTATGCTACTAATCTGATCGGACAATTCACCATACATGAAACGATGCTCATCTATTTCTTCCTTTGATACGGTAATAGCCTTTTTCATATCTTCCTTTGTTTGATAATCTATTTCAAACGCATGTAGATAGCTAACATAAGTGCCCACCGTATCTTTATATTGCGAGGTTTTAAAGTAGCTTGTTTTCATATAGTCTTGATCATTTAATAGTGCTGTTAATACACCACTTACTCCATAAGTAAATAAAACAAGCCATAAGATTAGGATGATCCTATTTTTCCATCTTGTATCCAATGCCCCATACCACCTTTAAATATCTAGGATTTTTAGGGTCGATTTCGATTTTTTCTCTAATTTTACGAATATGCACAGCCACGGTATTTTCCGCATTATAGCAAGGCTCCTGCCATACCTTTTCATAAATTTCAGAAATAGAAAACACTCGACCTGCGTTTACCATTAATAGTTCCACAATTTTATATTCAATTGGAGTTAATTTTACTGCTTCTCCATTTACCGTCACTTCTTTTGCTTCTTGATCGATCATTAAACCATTAAGATCAATTAATTGATTTCTTCCTTCAAAATGACCTAGTTTTACATATCTTCTAAGCTGTGATTTCACTCTTGCAATAAGTTCGAGAGGATTAAATGGCTTTGTAACATAGTCGTCAGCCCCTACCTGTAATCCTAAGATCTTGTCAGTGTCCTCACTTTTAGCACTTAAAATATAATTGGGATATTTTTCTTTTCACGTATTTTAAAAGTCGCAGAAATTCCATCCATTCTCGGCATCATAATGTCTAAAACAATTAAATGAACTTCGTTTTCCTGTAAACACTCAATTGCCTCAACGCCATCCTTTGCCAATAACACAGTCATGCCTTCATTTCTCAAGTATATTTCAATTGCTTCACGTATTTCTTTATCATCATCTACTACTAAAACGGTATAATTATTCATCATTCTTTCCTCCTTTCCAAAGTATACCATGCGCTATCTGCTAAGGATGAACTCAGTATAAACAAAAGTTCTTAAATTAAAGGTAGGGAAAATATGAAGAAATTCTTAAGAATTTAAGCTATGTTTAAGTTGTTTAGCGTGAAAACGAGAATCCTCTACCGGAGGGTGAAAGAGAACACAAAAGAAAGGCACAAGAAAAAACCTCCATACTATGTATGAAGGCTCCTCAAGTTTTTCATATAGAAAGTATCAGGGGGGATACTGTCTTTTGCTATATACCCGACTAAAAACATGTTAAACCTAAAAATTTTAATTTTTTTATTTTTATTTTTAATTTCCTGGTTTTCATTGACATTTCACCTAAAAACAGAGAAAATGAACGCGTGTACATAATGTTTACAGGGGGTGAATAAATTAGCTAATAGAAAAGATGTTGCAAGGCTAGCAGGTGTTTCTGAGGCCACGGTTTCACGGGTCTTTAACAACATAGCTCCATTGCGAGAAGAAACTAAGCAAAAAGTATTGCAAGCTGCAAAAGAGCTTCATTATTATCCTAACGTAATCGCACAAAACTTTGCTAAAGGTAAAAGCAACAATATTGGAGTGATTGTACCTTATCTACCTAAGGTCAACTTAATGTCTACCCACTATTTTTCAGAGCTAGTTAGTGGAATTGGTGCAAAACTAGGAGAATCTGGTTATGGATTGTTACTATTATTTCAAACTCCTGATCAACCAAAAGATTATGTTCAGCTTTTTCAATCTCAGCGAGTAGATGGCTGCATTATTCTAGGAGCTAAAAATACTCCGAATGAAATAAAGGCACTTGAAGATCTACATCAACAACAATTGCCATATTGTTTAATTAATCAAACTTTTTCAGAACATACCTTTCACTTTATTGATGGAGATCATGTAGATGGAAGTTATCAAGCAACAACTTCTTTACTTAATAAAGGTTTTGAAAGAATTATCTTCTTAAATGGTCCAAAAGAGTTTTCAAATAGTATCGATCGACTTGTAGGCTATAGGAAAGCATTACAACATAAAGGCATACCATTTAGTAATGACCTTATTTTTGAAGGAAATTATAGCCGAAAAAGCGGCTATATGGTAGCTGAGCAAATTCACTCTTTCCTGCATACATCAAAAGCGATTTTTGCAGCAAATGACCGAATGGCTATTGGACTTATGCAAGGTTTGAATGAACGAGGTTTGCTCGCTTCACAGGATTATTTCATTATCGGCTATGATAACTCAGAAATATCGAGAATGACTTCTCCACCATTAAGTACTGTAAATGTACCTTTATATGAAATGGGGCAAATGGCTGCTGAAAAGGTACTCAACTGTATTTCGCACGGTGACAACAAAAATACTAGCCTAAGACTGCCTGTCACTTTAATTGAAAGACAATCCTCACGCAAAAACTAGTGTCATATAAACCTATGCTCCTTCTTTCACCTCAGAAATGACACTAAACGTTATCAAACGAAGTAACTTGTTTTCTACCAAACTTTAAAAAAGGGGAAATATTATGGAGACAATAAAAGTTGGGATGATTGGTTACAAGTTTATGGGGAAGGCACATAGTCATGCTTATCGTGATCTTCCTCTTTTCTTTCCAAACAGTATGCAACCTGAAATGAAAGTAATTTGTGGACGCAATCCAGAAGGTATTGCACAAGCTGCAAAACAATTCGGTTGGGAGGAATACTCAACAGACTGGAAAACTCTTATTGAACGAAGCGATCTTGATTTAATAGATATTAATGCTCCTAGTGATGTACATAAAGAAATAACCATTGCAGCAGCTAGAGCAGGAAAACATGTTTTCTGCGAAAAACCGTTAGCGCTTACATTGAAGGATTCACGTGAAATGCTTGAGGTTGTTGAAGCAGCAGGTGTTAAGCATATGGTCGGCTTTAATTATCGATTTGCTCCAGCTGTTATGCTGGCAAAAAAATTAATAGCGGAAGGAAAATTAGGTGATATCTATCATTATCGCGCATGGTTTTTACAAGATTGGCTGGTTGACCCTAACTTCCCTCTTGCCTGGAGACTTCAAAAAGATATAGCCGGCTCAGGTTCGCATGGAGATTTAGGAGCACACTTAATTGACTTAGCTCACTATCTAATTGGTGATATGACAGAGGTAATTGGGATGAGCGAAACATTTATTAAAGAAAGACCTCTCCCAACAAACACAACAGGGCTTTCATCAGGTGGTCAAACTCAAGAAGAGAAAGGAAAGGTCACGGTTGATGATGCTACTTTGTTTATGACGCGTTTTGCAAATGGAGCATTAGGTAGCTTTGAAGCTACTCGTTACGGCACAGGTCATCGCTGTACAAATTCCTTTGAGATTAATGGAAGCAAGGGTAGCGTCATCTTTGATTTTGAACGAATGAATGAATTACAAGTCTACTTCACTGAAGACAGAGATGATGTTCAGGGCTTCCGACGTGTGTTAGCAACAGACCCTTCACATGCTTATGCAGAAAACTGGTGGCCGCCTGGACATACAATTGGTTATGAGCACACATTTATCCATGAAATAGTAGAGCTAATGGATGCGATTAAGGGAGACCGTCAGCCTGTTCCAAATTTTCACGATGGTGTGAAATGTCAACAAGTTCTAGAGGCTGTTGATTTATCTATTGAAAAACGACAATGGATAACTGTTTCGGAAGTTTAATAGAGAGGAGAAAAAAGAATGAGTGATAAAAACGCATTAATCGTTTGGGGAGGCTGGGACGGACATGAACCTGAGCAAGTTGCTCAAATTTTCAAATCTATTCTCGAAGAAGAAAACTTCTCTGTAGAAGTATCTTCCTCCCTTGAATCTTACGCAGATCCAGAAAAATTAAAATCCTTTGACCTAATCGTTCCACACTGGACAATGGGTGAAATAGATAAGAAATATGTTTTCAATATTTCAGATGCTGTAGTAAACGGTGTTGGCTTAGCCGGATGTCATGGAAGAATGTGTGATTCTTTTCGCAATAATGTTGACTGGCAGTTTATGACCGGTGGAAATTGGGTTGCACACCCTGGTAATGATGGTGTTGAATATATGGTCAATATCAAGCATTCGACAAGTCCTCTTTTAGAAGGTCTATCTGATTTTAAGGTAGTAAGTGAACAATATTATCTTCATGTAGACCCTGCTGTTGAAGTACTGGCTACAACACGTTTTCCAGTTGTTGATGGTCCTCACGCAACAAACAAAGCAGTAGATATGCCTGTTGTATGGACAAAGCGTTGGGGACATGGAAATGTTTTTTATAATTCATTAGGTCATAAAGCTAATATAATTTCCATGCCAGAGGTTACTCATATCATGAGGAAAGGTTTCTTATGGGCAGCAAACGGCAAAAAACGTGCTGAAGAACTAGTTTTATCTAGTAATGAAAACAGTCGTAATTACACTGGAATGGGTGACAGTCAGTAGATTTAATAATTTCTGGAGGGTCTCTAAATGAAAAAGCTAAAAATAGGAATAATTGGCTGTGGAAATATTAGCTCCATTTACATGGAAAACTGTCAAAAGTTCGAACATCTTGACCTTGTTGCCTGTGCTGATCTAGATTTGGAACGCGCCAAATCACAAGCAACAAAATTCGGAATCCCCCATGCTTATTCTGTTCAAGAGTTACTTGATGACTCTGAGATACAATTAGTTATAAACTTAACGATCCCGAAAGCCCATGCCTTAGTCTGTATTAAAGTACTCGAGGCTGGCAAGCATGTTTATACAGAAAAACCACTTAGCATAACTCGTGAAGAAGGTAAGCAAATTTTAGAAACCGCAAAGAAGAACAATCTCTTTGTTGGAAGTGCACCTGATACTTTTTTAGGAGGCGGCATTCAAACAAGCATCTCTCTTATTGAGAAAGGAGAAATTGGAACGCCAATTGGAGCCTCCGCCTTTATGATAAGCCGTGGCCACGAACACTGGCATCCAGATCCTGGGTTTTACTATGAAATTGGAGGTGGCCCAATGTTTGACATGGGGCCGTACTATATAACTACATTGGTATCTCTTTTAGGACCAATTGAACGGCTTTCAGGTTCAGCCCGTATTAGCTATTCCGAACGAATCATAACAAGTGAACCAAAATCAGGTGAAAAGCTTACAGTCAAAACACCAACTCATATTTCCGGTGTTTTAGATTTTGCGTCTGGTGCTGTAGCAACTCTTACGACAAGTTTTGATGCAATGGGCGGCACCTCCCTTCCCCCAATTGAAATATACGGGAGTGAAGGTACCCTACTTGTTCCTGATCCAAATACATTTGGAGGGCCAGTGCGTATTAGAAAACGTGGTGAAAAAGAATTCACTGATGTACCAGTAACATCTGACTATATCAAAAACAGCCGAGGCCTAGGTGTAGCTGACATGGCAAAAGCCATTTTACATGGAGGTAAGTTCCGGGCAAATGGTGATCTAGCTTATCATGTGTTAGAAGCTATGCATGGATTCCACGATTCCTCTAACAGTGGTATTCATTATAAAATGGAAAGCACATGTGAACGGCCTGAATTGTTGGATTTTTAGTGTTATGGTTGTTTAAAACAATGGGACGCTCTGACTGTTCGTTAGAGCGTCCCATTGTTTTTATGAAGACGTTGAAGATGGTGGGGCTTGTTTGTATTTTTTTGGAGGCTGTGACGAGATTGCTTGGAATGTGGTGACGTGACCAACATGCGATTTGACTTGACCACAGGCCTTTTTGACTGGACCAATTGCAGTTTTGACGTGACTCCTCAAATTTGACGCAACCAACACACATTTCAACTTAACCACTAGTTTAAAAACTAAAGAAAGAAGCCCTAAACAGACTTCTTCCACAAAACATATTTAACTTTTCTCCTCTAGCCCCTCTAAATACTCAACAGCTTGAGACAATGTTGCTACTGGCACAACATCTACCTCATAGCCATTCTTCTCCACCTCTGCTATAACCTCTTGTTCATTTCGATCATAGGAAGTTATGTCCTTCGGAGCAAAGAAGATATCAGCTCCGTCTTCATAGGCTGCTGTAATTTTATGAGTGATTCCACCTATTTGACCTACATTTCCGTTATGATCAATTGTTCCAGTTCCGGCAATTTTATAACCTTTAGTTAAATCTTCAGCAATTAGCTGATTAAGAATTTCTAAGGAAAACATAAGACCTGCTGAAGGACCACCAATATCATCACTTTCAATTTCAACCTCTCTAGAAACCGTTGCCGTAAAATCTTCCTCAGGAACAATACCAATTCCTACTTTACTAGTTGATGGGTCCAGTTTCACCATTTCAACTGTTTTCTTTATTTCTTCTCCTCCGCGAGAGATTGTTAATGTAGCTGAATCACCTTCCTTTTTATTTTGTTCTATATACGAAATAAATTCAGTTGCCTCATACATTTTAATGCCATCAATACTTGTGATTACATCTCCTACTTGAAGAGCATTTTTTGCTGGAGAGTCTGTCAATATTGCACTAACAAAAATGCCATGATATTCAATCTTAACCTCTTCTCCAGCTTGCTTAAAACCGGCAACTAACGCATTTTGTTTTGAATTCTTCATCATAAATTCGAGTAATCTATTATACTCCTGATCTGTTAAGTCCCCTTTAACATCCTCTGCCTCTACAATATCAGTATGTGGAGCAACTAGCCCATAAGCCAATATATAAGGATTCATTGCCTTTATTGACAAAATAGTTGTTAAATGGAAGCTTCCGTCTTCCTTTGTGTACCCATCTTCCACCTTAATTTTTGGCTGCAATGCTTCGATCGAACCTGGTTGATATAGGTAGTAAGGTGTTGGAATGAAAGCCACAATAATTAATAAAAGCATGATTAGAAGGGGGATTTTCAAGTTAATCTTTTTATGTTTCACCA
This sequence comes from Metabacillus sp. B2-18, assembly GCF_021117275.1. Taxonomy (NCBI): domain Bacteria; kingdom Bacillati; phylum Bacillota; class Bacilli; order Caryophanales; family Bacillaceae; genus Metabacillus; species Metabacillus sp. B2-18. The sequence goes on along the minus strand of NZ_CP088245.1, from coordinate 1,331,284 downwards.
TATATGTACTCTCCTCAGGTAGTTATGACTTACGTGCCTTAATCGTTATGAATTAATGTTACCCTCATTATATTCTTTTCTCAATTAACTTGCATAAAAAAGAGACCTTCCCTAAGGAATAGTCTCTTCTACATTCAACTTGTTCGACTGTAATCTTTTTTAGCTTGTAAGCTAAATTCCTGCTGAAGTAGGTTTACCTCAAATAATTTTAACGGATCATAAAAGACCTCAGGATTAGATCTCATGTTATCCAAGCTTTCTTTTCCATCTTGGATAATGTTTTCTGTTTCAGCAATCGTATCCTTTACCTCTTGAATTGCACCTTGGAAAAAGGATGAAACATCTTGACTTAAGCCCTTTTCAAATAATTCAAATGGTAAAAATAACTTATTCGCAATAGAGGCTGTTACTTCTTCATATGATTCATTTTCAACATATTTCTTGTATTGATTATAAAGCATATTGTTGCTTTGGTTCATTGTTCCTAATAGCCTGCCAGCACCTTTTAATAACAACTGAGCAGGTTTTTTCTTAAGCATTATGTTTTCTTTTTCAAACTGAATTCGACCTGTCATTCTGTCTAAATCTCTACGCCAATCATCTAATAGCGCAAAATCACACTGTAAAGAAAGCTTATTCTCTTGATAAATATCATTGAACGTTTCACTCATCTCAACTAAGAAAGATTGACTTTCAAGAAATTCATCGTGAGAAGCTGATACCCAGGTATCAAGCTGATTATAAACGGTTGGAAGTAATGTTCCTTCAATATACGTTTGTATTTTTTCATTCATTTTCTCATTTAAGTTTATATGAATTTGTTTAAAGTCACTATCTTCTTTGATATATTCTGAGCTTTCTTTTAACAATTTTGGAATGGTTTCCATCAACTCTGTTTTGCCTTCTTTTAGTAAGGACCTATAAGCGGCAATAATGGCCTCCACTTTTTCATGTTGAAGATCTGTTAGTTTTAAACTCAAGCCTTTTAATCTACCTAAAATATCTTCATTCCATTGAATAGAATAGATAAAGCCTTTTTCCATTTCTTCTCTTTTATGAAGCAATTCAGAGAGAACATTTCGAATTATCGCTAACACATTGGCTGTTCTTTTGTTTGGTTTTTCTTTCATATCAAAAGGATAATATGCGTTTACAAACGTGTTAAGTTTGCTGGATTGCTGACTAAATGGATGTAAAGAAGAATATGGCAGAATATCTGCTTCTGGATATATACTTATCACTTTTCTTTTTATATCATTAATCATTGCTTGTGTATTTGCATCACTTGCAATTAGATCTACCTTGTTTAGGATAAAATGAACTTTTATTTCTGGAGCAAATTTTTTCATTTGACTTAATACATTGTACTCCTCATCTGAAAGAGGATCGGCTCCGTCCAAAACAAAAAATACTCCATCGGCTAATAATAATTTGCTAAAAAATTCATTTCTATAACTGCTGTTTAAAGCTGGTGTATCAATAATTGCACATTGATTTTCGTGTAAAAAGATACATGGTTGCTTTACTTGAAATAAAGAAGCTTCCTCCATCTCCTCAAGCATTTCACGTTGGTTCTCAAGATAACGATGTCCTGTACTTGTAATCTGACTAATAGAAAGTTCGTCATCATCATGGTAAACGACCATAGAAGTTGTTGTACCTTTATACCGTTTTTCACCCAATAATGAGTGCATAAATGTTGTTTTTCCGCTTCCTTCGAATCCTGCAAGTAAAAAATGCTGCTTAATATTCGAATTTAGTAATTCTTCTAACCACCATACAGTTTTATAATCAACAGCAAGAGAATGTCCTTCCGCCCATTTTTTCACTGTTTTAAATAATTGTAGAGCTTGCTGCATTCCACTTTGGTTGTTCTCCACTTCAAAAATAATTGCTTCTGCACGATATATACTATCCTGATTAATATGGCCAGGGAAAATTTCATTCCAGGCTAATACCGTGGCAGCTGGAGTTAACCCATTTTCTCTTGTTGAGAGCTTCAACCAACAAGATAATAGATTAGGCATCATATCTTGAAGAATTTGTAGAAAATAGCGACCATCTGTTAATTCAATAAACGTTTCTTCATAAAGTTGAACAATTGAATTCCACTGAAACTCCTCTTCATGTTGGACAATCATAAACAACTCATTAATTGTATTGATCCATTGAAGATATGACTCTTCATTTCTATAACTATTCCATAATGCATGAGTAAAAGAGATGAAGGAATGTTTATTAACACCATGAATGGAAAGTAAAGCATCTGCAAAAAAATCTGGTGAAAAGTTTTTTGTGTTTCCTGCTTTTACATATGAGGTGATGACTGAAAACCATTCTTCTTTTTCGGTACGAATAAGTTCATCAACAGCTAGTTTAACAGCATTCTCTTCATCTTCATTTTCTTCGTAAAAATCGCGTGCAATTCTTGTTACATTTGGATAATCCGGATCCAGTAAAACAGCTTTTTTAATTGTTTCATATGCATGCTCCGTTTTTCCTCTTTCTTTATAAAGAAAAAAGAGCTTTAAAGCAACCTCACTTTTTAATGTATCTTCACTTGTCTCAATCGAATTATACATATCCTCTGCTGCAGATAATAATCCTAGCTGAGAGTAGGCATCGCCTATATTCATTTTTGCCCAAGGCTCTAATTCATTTTTAATATTTTCCCATTTAAAGATGGCAGCCTCATAATCCAAATCATGAAAATAGATTTCTCCTTGAGCAAAACGAATATATGATAAATCGAAGCTTTCTTCTCGATTTTGTTCCTCAAAATAGGCCTGACCAAGTATCCGTGATGGACGCCTATTATCACCATCAGATAAAAATGTTTCAAAAAATGTCTTTTCAATTAGTTGATCTTCTCTTGTCATATTTTCCTCCTGCAATCCTTTTAAATTTAAACTGAAGTAGAATTCGTATAAATTCGAAAAGATTAGAAAAATGTATACGAGTATTAACCTCATTATTAATGAGGCTTATTGGTTTATTTTAACAGAAAATGTTGTAAAAGAGCGAAACTACTCTTGTACCTTTCCCTCTATCTTTTATAGTAAAACACTTATCCTAACTTCGCTTCCTAATACGAATAAAAAAACAATCCCTTCACATAACAATACGCTTTGGGGCTTGGTTTTATTAGGGTATTTTTTTGACAATAAAGTGTCAGTTTAGGACATTTGCAAAACAACAAGAAAAAAGCGGTAAAAACCTTAGTTTAAGTAGTTCGGTTTTCGAGTACAATACTTAATTAGCAGCCCATTGTTGAGGTTTTCTTGAGGGTATAGGATTTGATAGGCGGAGAAATTCCACTTAAGGTATATAGTAGGTGCTTAAATAGCCGATATAAGCGGATATATTCCGGTTAACTTCTCTATTCATAACTAAATCAAAAGATTACGTTCATATAAGCGGATAAATTCCCCTTATTCTGTGGGGAATGTTGATATTTCTCAATTTAAACGGAATTTTTCCGTTTATTTTTTAAAATTTAGTAAAAATTCAACTATAGAGTGCAAAATAATGTAAAAAATGCTTGGAGACACAATGTTCCAAGCATTTTTGCTAATCAAATGATCTGTTAATTTAAGTGCGAATTACCGTTCGAAAGTATGGCTATTTCTAATTTGCATTTTAAAACCGAACCTATAAAACCTTAGTTCCCCCGCTTTTTTCTATTAATATGTTAATGATGCTGCAATAATAAGTCCGATTGATATCGACAAAAATAATAAAAATAATCCAACCGCTTGGTTATCATCATCAATTGCTTTTGTAATATTAAACTTAGGAGTTAATAGCTCTGCTAAATAGAAAATAATAATTTGCATGACAATCGCAATGCTTCCCCAAATCACCATATCAAAAATATTGACAGAATTAGAGATTGATGAATAAAGAACAATCGCAAGCCCTAAAATTCTACCACCAAACGCATAAACAGCTGCTTTATTCCCGTTTTTAATTAGTTCAAATTCTTTGTTCTTTGTTGTTACTTCAAACAAAATAATACCAATAATCAACAAAACAATCGCCAATCCAATATAAGAAACCGTTGATAAAAATAAATCTAAAAATGTCATCTTCTCATTCCCTTCCTTTTTTAATTCCTAAAGGTAAAAAGTAGGCATTATTGTCTGTAATTTGCTTGCCTGCTCTTAGTCCTATTCCACTTGCTTTTCCGTTAATAAGAAAACTTCCTATTAATACTTTTCCTTCAAGAATACCATTCATCGTTTGATTTTTTGAGAGGGAAGGTCCACATATTTTTGATAAACTGGTAGTGATTTCTCATACGATTTATGTTTGTCCTCAAATAGTTTTTCAGTGCCTTGGAACACAGAAACCGTATCTCCTTCTCTACCAAAACTAGGTTTTTTTACATATTTCAATCCATTTTCAATAAAAATATCTTCCTCAAGGTATGTTGGTAAAAAATATTGAGAAATCCATTGTTTTTCTGTTTCTGTAAAATAAGGAGAATCAAGCTCCTTCATCCCCCAAATAGCAGCCTGAACTGCTTTTGATTGAAGGAGAAATGCCGAAATCGGATTTAACATAATTAACTTATTGGAACAAACAAGTTGAAGTAATTGCTCACCAATCGGATCTCCTGACCCTTCACTCACATCTTCAATTAAATGCTCCAACGGGTAGGTTTGACGATACAATACATCGATTCTGTTTCCTTCGTCATCATATAGCCCTTCACCCTCTTGAATCCTTAATTTATGTAATGGAACATAATTTGCTCCTACATTAGCCCGATCTTTTAGAAAGATCGTTGTGAACTTATCTTCCTCATGTTCTTCATGGGAGGTAAAAACAATATATGGAGATTCATTATGTTTGCTGCGATGTAGAGCTTCAGCTATCGCTTTTCTCATTTCACTTCCAAGCTTTTCGGACAACCCCTCATTTGGATCATCAACCCCAAATTCTTGGCATAAAAAGCTATTCACATCATAGACTTCTTTTTCAAATGTTGGTGTATCGCTATTTAACTCAAGTACCTTTAAACCTTCACTTGTTTTAACTAAGTCGACCCTGGATATTACTGTGTCAATTGGCAGAGCACGATGTCGGATGAACGGAAGCATATTCTTTGGAATATCCAGCTGAAGCAAAGATTCATCAGGAGACCTTCTAAGTAGATTCCCCATTTTTAAAAAAATATGGCCAATGCGATTTGTGGCTAGGCGTATTTCCTCGATTTCTTCACTTGTCATAAGGGCTATATCATATAATGCATATTCACTTTCATAAAGGTCATGCCAGAAGGAATCTAGTTTTTGATACATTCTTTTTCGGTTGTTTTGATGTTCTGTTAGATTAAATGGTTGAGACATTACCCACCAAATCCTCCACTAGATCCCTTTCCAAAGCCCGAGCTAGAGCCCCCTCCTTTAAATGAACTGCTAGACTGATAGCTTTTATAAGCAGAGCTTGATTTAAGGTTGCTTTTCGTAGAATAATATTTACCCCCATAATAATAGTGTCCGTAATGTGAAGAATAGTCGTCATCACATTCCCAGACACCTTCATCCGCTTCCCACTCCCAATCGCCACATTCTGAATCTTCTGGGACAGGCGGTAATGATTGATTATTCCCACAGCCTGCTGCCGTAATCATCGAAGCGGAAATAATACCAGTTAATAGCTTACTTGTTTTGCTCAAGAAAACACCCCTCCTTAAAAAGCATAAGAATTGTACCAATATTTTTGACAAGATTCCGGAAAATTCCCCCGTCATGAACTACCCTTTTATAGTATAGTAAAAACAATCACAAATTTGGAGGTAAATATGAAAAAAAGTTATAAATTGGAATATCGGCTAAATGATGAACGCAATGGATATCCAGCTTTATATCATTATGAGTTTGCTGATCCATACGAAATCTACTGTCGTCGTTTATGTGATTTTTTTATTAAAGGAAAAAAGGTTTATCAAAAAACCTCCTCAAGCCTTGAAGAAGAATATTATGTCATTTATGTGGAAGAAGACACTGATGAATATGTTTTTGATCAAGCTGATCGCTATTCACATGTTACACTTGAAGTCAGGGACTTCAAAGAGTTTAGTGAGTCACCTCTCATCTTTACATATGATTTATATTCCCATGAAGAAGCATTATCACTTCTTGGAAATGATTATTTATGGATTCAAAATGAAGAGTATGAAAAGATTTCTGCGGAGATAGATGAAGATCGATCTACGTACGTGATGTATATGAGTAAAACAACTTTATAGTAAATGTAAGTTCTTCCTTTTTGAAACTTAGGCGATAAAACCTCACAAACAAAGTATTGAAGTTTGTGAGGTTTTATTATTTTCATATTTATGACAGCCAATTTTATATAAAATTACCTGAATTTAATGAAAATGCTTTAAAAAGTCTTTGACAACCCTTCAAAAATGATGTAAATTACCTAAGGGACGAACAATTATATTATCAAAAACTTTTAATATTCGTATTTAGGGGTGTTATACAATGGAAAACGTATTTGACTATGAAGATATCCAACTAATTCCTGCAAAATGTGTGGTTAATAGCCGTTCTGAGTGTGATACGACTGTATCATTAGGCGGGCATAAATTTAAATTACCTGTTGTACCTGCAAATATGCAAACAATTATCGATGAAAAAATTGCTGTTTACTTAGCTGAAAATGGATATTTTTATGTGATGCACCGTTTTGAGCCAGAGAAACGCCAAGATTTTATTAAAGATATGCATGCACGTGGGTTAATAGCTTCAATTAGTGTTGGAGTGAAAGAAGAAGAGTATGATTTCGTTCAACAATTAGCTGAAGAAAAGCTTGTACCAGAATTTATTACAATCGATATTGCCCATGGTCATTCTAACGCGGTAATCAAAATGATCAAACATATTAAAGAGTATTTACCACAAAGCTTTGTTATTGCTGGTAATGTTGGTACTCCTGAAGCGGTTAGAGAATTAGAGAATGCAGGTGCTGATGCTACTAAAGTTGGAATTGGACCTGGAAAAGTTTGTATTACAAAAATCAAAACAGGATTCGGAACTGGTGGCTGGCAATTAGCAGCACTTCGCTGGTGTGCTAAAGCAGCAAGTAAACCCATTATTGCTGACGGTGGTATTCGTACACACGGTGACATCGCAAAATCAGTTAGATTCGGTGCAACTATGGTGATGATAGGTTCTCTATTTGCTGGTCATGAAGAATCTCCAGGCCAAACAATAGAAAAAGACGGAAAGCTTTTCAAAGAGTATTTTGGTTCAGCATCTGAATATCAAAAAGGTGAAAAGAAAAATGTTGAAGGAAAAAAAATGTATGTAGAACACAAAGGTGCACTACAAGATACATTAACTGAAATGGAACAAGACCTTCAATCCTCCATCTCATATGCTGGCGGTACTAGCTTAGACGCTATTCGTCACGTGGATTATGTTGTTGTCAAGAACTCCATTTTTAATGGTGATAAAGTTTATTAATACAAAGAAGAGCTAGTACAAATTTGTACTAGCTCTTTTCTACTTACTCTTTACTATCTTTTTTCAACATTACATCTCCTAAAGTAACATTCTCACCATTTTCCACTACAGATTTAAGCATAGACAGCTTATTTGTCCAAAACTGTTCAAAGTAAAAAAGCCAGTCTTTTAATTCTGCTAATGATTCTGGCTGTAGTGAGTATAGCTTTTCTCTCCCTACTTTTCTTGAACTAACTAATTTTGCTTCTGAAAGAACATGAAGGTGTTTTACAATTGCTGTTCTACTAACAGGAAAATGAGAGGAGATTTCTGAGATAGCCATATCATTGTGTGTCAGTAATCTCAAAACATCTCTACGAGTTGGATCGGCTATTGCTTGAAAAACATCATACTTTACTGCAGCTGCCACTTATCCCTCAACAACCTTTTTAAGATTATGAACAATGCCTGTCCAACCATTGTCCATCCGATCACGAATAACTGAACTCTTTTCATTTGCTTTTGAAATAACGTCATCATCAGCTTTCCACCCACCATGAATGAGTGTGAATTCTGTTTTATTATCACCTAAATCTTTTAAGCTAAATGTTACAAACCATCCATCTGTATCCCATGAAAAAGAAATCTTATTCGGCTCATCTACCTCTAAAACTTTGCAAGGAGAAGGTCCAAATGGGGATTGAATATGAAACTCGTGACCAACAATCGGTTCAAAATCATTAGGCATAAACCAAGCTTCAATACCTTTTGCTGTAGATACTTGGTTCCATACCTTTTGAATAGGTGCTTCAAAAGTAATTGTTTTCTTTATATCTTGTAACATTTCCATATCATTTTCTCCTTTATTATTAAATATAACCATTTGGTGTCATTTGAATAATATAACACTAAATGGTTATATGTCAAATTCATAATGTTTACTGATTTACTTTTTTCTTGTCAATGATTGTACAATAGAAAGGTACGTTGTCTGCAACGTACCTTTCTTGTCCTTTTATGAATAAGATGGTCTCTTAAGAGAGCATTTACTAGCTTCGTCACTTAATCCTGGTGCATAATAACTTAACTTTTTAATAAAATAACAGGTTTCTGGAAAATGATGTTCTAGAAAACGAAGTGTTGTTTTATTCAAAAGTTTGTTTTCCTTATATTTAATCATCATACTATAAATAAACTTACTCATCTCAATCGTCGTTTGCCCTACATCATTGGCAAATTCTCTTTGCCGTGCAAAATTCGGTTCCTTAAATCGTAAATAGCCTTTTAAATGCCGATTTTGTATAATAAATGCTTGATACCTATTTATATAGGCTTCCGCCTGCTTAGTTGCAATTAATTCTATCGGATCTAGTAAATCTTCAAATAGAAGTACATGTCCTAGTTGATCTTCCAACCACAAATCCATTAAATCTGCTAATGGAAGAGGTACAGGTTCTTGTCCTTGTACTAGGAAAGTCAATATACGTAAATATTCCTGATTTTCAGCAAGTGTACCATTCAAATAAGTTGGAGATAAATTTAAATTCACTTTATTATCAATTCTAAGTGATTGCAGGTTCCCCTCAAACTCAAAATAACCTTTTACCACCGGCCATGCTCTTTTTGCAAAAGAAATCATTACTTCATCATAATAAAGACCTTTTCGTGGAATTGAATTTAATAAGGTAATAAGTTCTCCAAAGAGATAAATATACTGCTGAGATGTACGAACATATTCAACTTCACTCACAGACAGATGATCTCTAACAAAATAGGCATGATCTTGCAGAATTTCTAACCAAAACAAATGTTCATCCCACACGGGTATCAAATTATCATTCATACTGCTCCCTCCCCTATTATGTATATATTTACGATAAAATATTGAAAGAAATGATTTGATCTTCAAATATTTACATAATCTCATTTAAATTTGGAAAAATAATGATATACGAATAGGGAAAAGGATGTTTATAAATGCGGCACACTAGACTGTACATCACCTTAATGACCATATTACCTTGGCTTTCTTTACCATTATTAAATAAAAAAACATTGAAACGATTTCTCCCAGGTTCTCTATTTATGTGCTTATACCTGTTAGCAGAAGGGTCGTTAGCACAAAAGAAAAAATGGTGGTGGTTTCCGTTTTCGGTAAAGCCTAATGTTTTAGCTGAGCTACCATTAATAATTGGACCTTTCTTTATTGGCTCGTTATGGGTTTTTAAATACACTTTTGGAAAATTCAACTTATATATTTTTATAAATATAATCATCGACTCAATTTTTACTTACATAGCTATATCCTGGTTTAAAAAAATTGGATACGTAACTCTTGTAAAACTTTCAAGGCTCCAACTTTCTCTTTTATTTTTAGTAAAATCCATTTTGATGTATGGATTTCAAGTACTCTATGAAAAGATTTTCAGAAGAAGTCAATTGAATTTTACTTCTGAGTAAACAAACTTATTTCACTTAAAAAATCACACAAAAAAAGTCTTCCAATTTTAAATTTGAAGACTTTTTTTAGTTCAATCTTTATTGATTAACTCTTCTCTATTTATAACTTGTGGTGGCTTTTCCATCCATCTATTTCGAATCATTAACTCAGCTAAATCTTCTGCATATTGACCCAATTCTGCCGAAAGTCTGGCATAATGAATCAACAGATCCTTTCTTAACGTTGCCCCAACTGCGGTCCCATAATTACTCATTCCTATGCTAATCATCGAGGCAATATTATTTACCATTAAGCGGTCAGATAAACCAGGTTTTGTTGCATTAGTAATGGAACTGTCCCAATCTGCAGGTGCATGAACGTTTTCCTTTCGAAGAATCGAAGAAAAAATCTCAGAATGTTTTTTTGCAATCTCATATCCTCTAACAAAAAGCTGACTAAGTTTTTTATCACTTGCTACTTGAGCATAACCAAGTAATGTTGTTGCTACTACATAACTCGCCTCAATATTGGTTCCTAAATGTGAAATTTCCACACCTAATAACGGTCGATCTTCATCAAGAAATCCATCTGAAAAGAATTTGGCCTTCTGAACATATTCAACTCTAACAGGGTAAGCAATTGATGGGCTTCTAACTAAGATCCCTTTATTTTGTGCTGTTTCAATCACTAAATCATAAAGATTTGAAGAATGATCTAAACAACTTTGAGCAAACTGTCTAACATCTTTTCGATATGTAGTTGATCTTGCCATCGCATAGTTGGTTAACCCTCCACGCGCCATATGTTCAAGAAAGCGGAACATATAAACATCCGGAAATAGTCTAGAACCATTTGTGAAAAAATCTTGCTCTACTTTAAATCCAATAGGAATTGGAATTTCTTCATTATTAAATATTGTCTTTATATGATTAAGATGAGAATTTGAAGCGTGTAAGCCATAGTCAATACTTGGATCAAGGTCTTCATCCATTCTTGTTGCTTTAAAATATTCTAAAATACAAATGGCCAGAGAATCTTGAATAAATGTTGTCCATAAAAATGAAATTTCGGTTGATGTGAGTTTAGGTTTATGGTGGTAATTCATCTGTGCTCACCTAACTTTTTTATTTTTAGAATGTCTAAAAATATATTAAATTATTGAGGATAATTGCTAATTACAAATATTTACACTTTTACAATTCAACGAAATATCTTCAATTCAAGATAGCCACCATAAAATTCAACTCAACATATCAATCAATAATTTCTTTCACTCGACCAACAATTCCGCTTTGGAGCATAACCTTGATACCATGTGGATGAGACGAGGAGTTTGTTAAAATTTTCGCAACAACTCCTTCAGTTAATTTTCCTGTACGCTGATCTTGCTTTTGTACGACATTCACCTTTATTCCCGGTTTTATATGTTCTCTTATTGTCCCTGACATAACTAATTGCTCCTTTTATTTTTCTAAAATAGACGCAAATGCACATATAACTTCATTCAAATTTAGATTTCAGATAGTGATATACCCCATCTTCATCACAAGTGTACTCAGTTACATCTACAGCTAGCTCTTTAATGTGATCTGATGCATTTTTCATTGCAACTGGATATTTTACTAACCTTAACATAGGTATGTCATTGTCACTATCACCGATTGCAAGAGTTTCATCAACTGACACACCAAATTTCTCTAACATTTGCTGAATGCCAGTTGCTTTGTTTACATTTGCCACCATTACCTCAACATTATGGTGAGATGAAATAGAGGTAGTAAAGTCTATTTCTTTTTTTACTTCATCAAGCTCATCTTTCCACTTATTAATTTGCTCTTTTGATTTAGCAAAGAAATAAAATTTAGAGAATTTTTCTCCTTCTATCTTTTCTGCCCATTCAATTTCTTCCTTGATTGCTTGTTGCCTTGAAAGCCATTCATTTATTCCGACACTTTCAGGTTTATCACCACTAATCTCGGCTTCAACATACTCTTGATCTTGCTTCAATGTTACACGGGAAGATCCATACGGAAAAAGCTCATAATATATTTTATGATTTCTTGCTCTTTCTATAATTTTTTCAACTAACTTCCGCTCAAGTGAATGTTCAAAAAGAGATTCTTCACCTAAGTATCCTGACATTCCATTAGATGTAACAACCCCGTCTACTTCAAATCCCTCTGGTACGACTCTTTCTATTTCATCAACAGCTCTCCCTGTTGCAATGAAAACATAAATTCCCTTTTGTCTTATCTTATCAATGATTTCCTTTGTGTTAACACTCACAAAGTTTTGATGGTTTAAAATGGTCCCATCCATGTCTAAGAAAATTGCTTTTGGCTTGAATTCCATACTGTGCTCCCCCTTATGCAATTGAGTTATTGCTTAGTATACACTGAGCTTGTAAACTGCTCAAATATATCATCCTATTTAAAATTTTAATTATACTATATTAAGACTCACACAAAGGAGTACGATGAACTTCAAACATAAGTATAAATTGTTTGAGGATAACTACATAAAAACAAAAATGACCATCAATAGTATTTAATTTGATGGTCATTTCTTATACATTTTTAATTTTTGCACTAGGCACCTTTCTATTAATCCCGAACCTGACCTGTACCATAAACAAAAAACTTGCTAGATGTTAATGCTTGTAACCCCATAGGCCCTCTGGCATGTAACTTTTGAGTACTGATTCCAATTTCAGCACCATAACCAAATTCAGATCCGTCTGTAAAACGTGTTGAAGCGTTATGGTAAACAGCTGCAGCATCGACTCTATTAAGAAACTTTGTTGCATTTTCCTCATTCTTTGTCACAATTGCTTCAGAATGGTTTGTTCCATATTTATTAATATGAGAGATCGCCTCGTCCACATTTTTAATGACCTTCACACTTACTGATAATGCAAGATATTCTGTGTACCAGTCTTCTTCCGTAGCTAGTTTCGCGGAGTTAAAGACACTTCGAACAGTCTCATCTCCATAAATTTCAACCTGAAGATTAGCTAACTTTTCTAAAAGATCTTTACCATGTTGTGCAAACCATTTTTCTTCTATTAATATAGTTTCAATTGCATTACATACTGACGGACGCTGAGTTTTACCATTAACTACAATGCTTTCAGCCATTTGATAATCAGCTGTTTCATCAATAAACACATGACAGTTTCCTGCGCCTGTTTCTAATACAGGTACTGTTGCTTCTCTCACGACGGTATCAATTAGATTTTTTCCTCCACGTGGTATAAGAACGTCTAAATATTCTTTAAGATGAAATAGTTCTTTTGCTGTTTCTCTACTTGTGTCTTCAATAAGTTGTATCGCATTAATTGGAACGTTACTTTTTTCAAGCGCTTTATGAATTGAATTCATCAAGGCTTGATTTGAAAAGCTAGCTGAAGAGCTGCCTCGTAAAATTACAGCATTCCCTGTTTTCAAAGTCAACGTAGCAGCATCGACTGTTACATTTGGTCTTGCTTCATAAATCATTCCAATAACGCCAATTGGTACTCGATTTTTCTTTATAAGCAGACCATTTTCTTTTTCAATTGTTTCAATCGTTTCACCGACTGGATCTTTTAGCTCAATTAATAAACGAATTGCCTCAGACATATCACCAATTCGTTTTTCATTTAACATAATTCTATCTAACACACTATCGTTCAATCCATTTTGCTTTCCGGCTTCAAGATCTTTCTTATTTTCTTCTATAATAAAACTCTGATCAACAATCAATTGATCGGCAATTTTAGCTAATGCTTCGTTTTTTTCCTCTGTTGAAATATCAACCAATGCAAAGCTAGCTTCTTTTGCCGCTTTCCCCTTCACTAAAACCTCACCCATTTTTTAACCTCCTATGCTTTTACCCATTTATTTCTGTGAATGACCACTATTGAAGATAGAACATCTTTACTTAGTTCTTCACTTCTTTTTCCCATTGCTGCTTTTAACTCACCTGATGAAAAAAGAACCTCTCCCTTACCAAGTAAGCCATTTGGACCGACTACTTCTACAACTTCATTTTTTTGAAATGACCCTTTTATATCGTAAATACCTGCTGGGAGAAGACTTTTCCCTTTATAAAGCAAGGCATCTTCAGCACCTTTATCAACATAAATAGTACCGGATATTTCAGAATGAAAGGCGATCCATTGACGACTATTATTGATCGATTGCAATCCATCCTTACCGATATAAGTACCATTTCCTTGTCCATTGATAATATTTACAAGCTTGTTTTTCCCTTTACCTAACCCAATAAATACTTGAACACCAAGTGATATCGCTGTTTTGGCTGCCATTAGTTTTGATTTCATTCCACCTGTGCCCACCTTAGAACCTGAGCCACCTGCCGCACTAAGCATCTCATCGGTTACTTCTGATAGAAAATCAATTCTTTTGGCATCAGGATTTTTAGTAGGATTTGAATCATACAGTCCGTTAATATCAGTTAAGATAATGAGCTGATCTGCATGAACTAAACCGCTAACAAGGGCGGAAAGCATATCATTGTCACCAAAGGTAAGCTCCTCAACTGAAACCGTATCATTTTCATTAATAATCGGTAATATCCCCCGTTCTAACAATTCAGTTAAGGTGGCATAGGCATTTTTATAACGCTCTTGTTTTGAGAAATCTTTACGTGTAAGAAGAATTTGGGCTGGAACAATGCTAAATTGACTAAATTGCTCAATATAAGATTGAACAAGCAAGCTTTGGCCTACAGCTGCAGCAGCTTGTTTTCCCTTTAACGTAGACGGACGAGTTGGATAACCTAAACGAGCAAATCCGGCTGCAACAGCACCTGATGAAACTAATAATACCTCATGCCCTTCCTCACGTAATGCTGCGACAGCTTGAACATGATCAGTAAATTTTTCGTGATCAATTTGCCCTTTTGAGTTTGTCAAAGAGCTGCTTCCAATTTTGACAACAATTCGCTTTTTATCCATGTTCTTCTCCTCCACTTTTCTTCGTTCAATTAAAAAAACTTGTCTTATCGCCAAATCCTAATGACGAAAGCTTCTAATCGTACAAAAAAGCCCCAATCATCCCTATATAATAAGGACGAAAGGAGCTTTGCTTCCGTGGTACCACCTTGATTGGATGTTTTTTCAACATCCCACTTACCCTATAACGCTAGGGATGCGCCTATGTTTGCACAGGACTCAAAAGGTAGGTTCTGCGGCTTTTCAATATGAAGTCTTTCAGCTACTAAACTTCACTCTCTGAATTGAAAAGGCCTCGCATACTGGTCCTCTTTTTATAACGTTCCATTTTATTTTAATTTATTATGCCGAGTATTTTTCGTGGTGTCAAGATGAAGATGAATTATTTTTGAGCTACTCTTGAAGGTTCCAGTTCTATTTTATTCCATTTCCCAAGCTTATAATATCCAAAAGCAATCACACTGCTTATCACAAAGCTAACCCCCATTCCAACGGCAATTCCTTTGTCACCCAGCCATAAGGAACAAAAATATGAAAGGGGGTACCTTAGTATCCAGAAAGAAATAATATTCAATATTAGTACTTGGAACATGGCGCCTGCAGCCCTCACAATGCCATTTAAAATAAAATTAATACCTAAAAACGGGTAGAAAAAGGCAATAATACGTAAATATTCTTTTCCGAATTGTAAAGCATCTTGTTCTTTAATAAAAAGTCTAACAGCCATTTCTGCGCAAAAAAATACGATTGTACTAATCATAATCATAATAAACAAATTAAATAAAACACCATATTTTGCTATATCATGAACACGGCTCCATTTATTGGCCCCAATATTTTGACCTGCCATACTGTTTACAGCTGTTCCAAGTGCCATTGCAGGCAGCATAATCACACTGTCTAATCGTTGTGCAGCACCAAAGCCTGCTACAACATCACTTCCAAACGAGTTAACAACACTCATAATTGCCATCACACCCGCTGATATGACAGTCATTTGCAATCCTGAAGGTAGCCCTAGCTTCATAATAGTTGCCACTTCATCAGCTGTAGGCAACTTAGGAAAAATAAATGGAATTAATCCTCTTTTTATTGTGTCAAAAACACCGTATATAAATGAAATCCCCTGAGATAAAATAGTCGCATAAGCAGCTCCCTCTATTCCCATATCAAACACATACAAGAAAAGTGGATCTAACACTGCATTTAATATCACAGCAATCATGACATATCGAATCGGTGTTTTACTATCTCCTAATGCTCTTAAGACGGTGCTAATAAGGTTATAACCAAATAGAAAAAGTATTCCAATAAAATTAATTTGGAGATAGGCAGTTGCTTCCGGAATCATTGCCGATGGTGTTGAAAGCCATTTTAAAATCTCTTCAGATAGAATGAAGCCGATTGCACCCAACAAAGCCGACATAGCTGTCAAGACAACGATAAAGGCGTTAATATAGTTTTTTAATCCTGCTTCATTTTGCTTACCTTTTTGTTGAGAAAGAATGGTCAATGTAGCATTATTTATACCAATAATAAACGATAAAATCGTAAAAATGACGGTTCCCGATACAGCAATTGCACCTAATGCAGTGGCACCAAGTAAATTCCCCACCCATAAGCTGTCGATAAATTGATAAGAAACCTGCAATAAGTTTGTCAGCATAATTGGAAGTGAAAAAATCCAGATTTGCTTAACAATATTTCCGTTCGTAAAATCATGCTGTTCCTTCATATTTACTAACTTCCCCTCGAAAGTGAATTTTAGCTAATACTACTATTCACTTTTTGATTGCTTTTATGTTATCACAGACCTTTGCTACCTTGCACAAGGTATGATTTGAGGTTCACGAGGAAGTTACAGTTTAGATTTTTATATTTATGACTATTAAAAAATGATGAACACCATGTTTACCTTCGATTATTGGAAGTTTATCTTCGATTATTCAAATTTATCTCCGATTTACTTTTTATCATTTCTAACACTTATCCCCCGTTTTTCATTTTATGAATACCAGCTAAAAAACTATCAATTAATAAATGTAGACTATTATCAAGATCAAGAGGTAAACCAAATCCTCCCTTTTGTTCAAGTGAAGAGAAGCCATGTAATATACTTCGGATACCACGAACAGCATGAATGACTTCATCATTTTCAAGTCCATACCCATTTAATACTTGAACAGTTAAGTCAACAATTCTTTTCCCTGCCAGTTGAATGTTTTGGTCATCTGGATCTGATGCACTTAATGTTAATTCATAAAGTCCAGGGTGTTTACGTGCGAATGCAATATATGCATCGGCAACACAATGAATGGCATCATCCTGTGACCGACCAATTGCAGCTTCGGCTAGCTTGTTATAGAGTAATTCCATACCATGAATAGCTAATTTTTTTCGAAGTCCTGTTAACCCTTCGATATGATTATATAAAGAAGGAGAACGAACATTAAGTTTTTTAGCCAAAGTTGCTAACGTCACGGCCTCTATTCCTTGTTCATCTGCTATTTCTGCTGCAGCTTGTAAAATTGTTTGTAAGTCAAGTCCCATTCTAGGCATACGTCTCTACCTTTCTATTATTTCTTAATTAGTTGCTAATCTCTTTTCTGCCTGATCAAGAGCAAGCTGGATAGATTCTCCTGGATTTTCAATCATTTCACCGTGACCTACAGCAAGTAAACGTGGTTGTAATGCTTTAACCTTTTTAACACTTTCAAGAGATGTTTCTTTATGCCATGTAGCCATTGCAGGAAACGGAAAGAACGGACGAATCTGACCACTTACTGCAATTCCTCCTCTAGTTTGCAGAGCATCTCCAGCAATAATTGCTTGATCACGCGTATCAAAAAAGGAAATAGATCCAGGTGTGTGCCCAGGTGTTGTAATAACAACTAATGAGCCTATTTGATCTCCTTCCTTTAAAAGCTGTTCAGGTACTAAGTTAATATTCTTTGGAATACCACCTTTTATAGGCGTTTGTGGCTCATTATCTTCTAAGGATGTATCACCTCTTAATAAACGGCAGTCGCGTTTCGAAACAGATATGGGTACATCAGGAAATTGTTTTTTAAGACTAACTAACGAACCAACATGATCTCCATGAGCATGTGTTAGCATGATGTTTTTAAGTGGCTTACCAATGGAATCAATTATCTTAACAATTCCTTTATAACTATTAGGAAGCCCTGTATCTATTAGAGTAAGGCTTGAACTCTCTTCAATCATATAGCAATTTACTGGAAAGAAGCCTGGTAAAAACGTTAATTGATAAACATTCCCTACCTTTGTTACCTTCATTATGATCCCTCTCCTTTACTAAATTAGGATTAAAACTAACACTATTAGTTTTATAATAAACTAACTCCATTAGTTTTACAACCATTATTTTCTAAATGATTATTCTAAAACAGAAAAAAAGACATATCACTAAAAGTAATATGCCTTCATTAAACATTAAACCCAATAAACTCTTGTTTCATAAGGTTTCAGTTCAAATTTTGATATTGCTTGATGTTCCTTTACTTCATAATTGGAAAGTAGCAGTTGATTTGATTCAACATTAAATTCTAAATCTTCTTCCCAAGTTGCTGAATCTCCCGTAAGGTTTGTGAGAATGACAACTTTTCCATCCTCTAATGTTCGTGTGTACGCAAAAATTTGTGGATGATCTTCTAAGATCAACTCATATGTTCCATACGTAAACACATCATTTTCCTTTTTAATCTTAATCATTTTCTTATAAAAATGTAGAATAGATCCTTTGTCTTGTTGTTGTACTTCAACATTAATATGATGGTAATTTTCATTTACACCTAACCATGGTGTACCCGTTGTAAAGCCTGCATTTGGCTCTGAAGACCATTGCATTGGGGTTCTTGAGTTATCACGACTGGATGACCAGATTACTTCCATAATCTCTTCATGTGGTACGCCTTCTTCACGCTTAATTCGGTACATATTTCGATCGGCAACATCATTATATTCCTCAATCGAATTGAACTTCACATTTGTCATCCCAATTTCTTGCCCTTGATAAATAAAAGGAGTTCCCTGCATGAGGAAGTACATAGCACCAAGTGCCGTAGCGCTCTCATACCAGTATTCCTTATCATTTCCCCAAGTTGAAACACGGCGTGGCTGGTCATGATTTTCTATAAAAAGGGCATTCCATCCATTATGTTCGAGAGTTTTTTGCCACTTTGTTAGAACATTTTTTAGTCCTAAAATATCTAAACTATTTTCTTTTGTTGCATTCCATAATGATAAATGCTCGAATTGAAACACCATATTAAATTTACCATTTTCCGTTCCAACCCATTGATCTAAATCTTCGTGATCTTCCACTTTGACTCCGTTTGCTTCACCAACAGTCATGATGTCATATTTCGAGAACGTTTCTTCTTTTAATTCTTGCAGGTAGGTATGGATACCTTTAACATTCATATGCTTATCAAAAGAAGGAACATATTTTAGTCCCTCTGGATTTGGCATATCCACTAATCCTTCTTCTTTATTAATATGACTAATTGCATCAACACGGAAACCATCTATTCCTTTATCAAGCCACCAGTTGATCATATCGTATAGTGCATGGCGAACTTCAGGATTTCTCCAATTTAAGTCAGGTTGTTTTGTTGAAAAAATATGCATGTAATATTGCTCTGTTTTTTCATCATATTCCCATGCTGAACCACTAAAAATACTTTCCCAGTTATTTGGCTCTTTTCCGCCTAGACCATCTCTCCAAATATACCAATCACGTTTTTCACTATCTTTAGATGTGCGTGATTCAATAAACCAAGGATGCTCATCACTTGTGTGGTTAATAACTAAATCGATTATTAATTTCATCCCTCGGCTATGAACTTCTTTTAACAACTGATCAAAGTCTTCCATCGTTCCGAAGTCTTCCATGATGTCTTGATAATCACTAATATCATAGCCATTATCATCATTAGGCGATTTATACATTGGACAAATCCATATAACATCTATTCCTAAGTCTTTAATATAATCTAATTTTGAAATCATTCCTTGAAGGTCGCCAATTCCATCACCATTTGAATCCATAAAGCTCCTAGGATACACCTGGTAGGCAACCGCTTCTTTCCACCATATCTTGTTCATGTTACTTCCTCTCTTATGCGAATTAATTTTGGGCTCATAGTTTTCTGTACTGTTCATTTTCCTAGTTTTCTCCATTATCATGAGGCATACACATTTATTATTATGTGAATGCAGAACCGTTCATGTTATAAAAGAAAAGGACAAATGATCAAATGTATGTACACATTTCAATACATTGCGATCAATTATCCTTTTTACAATAAACCTATTTCTTTTTTTCACATGATTTACGTTCAATGAATTTAGTAGGAATTGTAATTCTTTTCGGCAAAGAATCTGGTTTGTTCATTTTCTCAATTAAGCAATTTGTTGCTTCTAAGCCTAGTTGATAAATGCAAATATCAACTGAAGTTAAAGGCGGTTTTGAATGTTCAGAAAGCATTAAATTGTTAAAGCTTATAATAGAGATATCATTTGGAACACTTACATTCATATCCTCTAAATGACTAATCATTTCATATGCAATTAAATCATCTTGCGTCACAAGTGCCGTTGGTGGAGAGTCTAAGGACATAAGAAGCCTGATCGCTTCTCTCCCGTTTTCCTTAATGTATTCTTCGTGGACCATATATTCTTCATTAAACGGAATATCAGCTTCCTCTAGTGCCAACTTATATCCATTTAAACGATCAATAGTTACGACAAAATGAAGACTACCTCCAACAAATGCAATATGACGGTGCCCAAGTTCAATTAAATATTTTGTGACTTGTTTTGTTATATAAATATTATCGTTATCAACAAATGAAATTCTTTCCTCATTTTCAAAAGGTCTGCCCACAACAACAAAAGGAAAATTTGAGTCATGTAAAAATTTCATTG
This sequence comes from Metabacillus sp. B2-18, assembly GCF_021117275.1. NCBI lineage: Bacteria > Bacillati > Bacillota > Bacilli > Caryophanales > Bacillaceae > Metabacillus > Metabacillus sp. B2-18. The sequence continues at coordinate 1,310,478 of NZ_CP088245.1, read as the reverse complement.
TTTTATCGTTAATTCTTGAATATAGAAGGACAATGCCATCAACACGTCTACCTTGGACCATCGATACAACTTCATTAAAGATTTCGTTTTCATCCGATCCTGTAGATAAATAAATTCCATATTTATTTTCATGTGCGCTTGTACTAATCCCTCTTAATACTTCCGGGAAAAAGGGATTTTGAAAGGCATAGTACGCTGAATTTGGCATAACCACACCGATTGTTTGAGTACTTTTTGCAACTAAGCTGCGCGCCTGAAAATTTGGATGATATCCTAGTTCCTCCATTACTTCTCGAACTCGTTTTTTTGTTTGCTCACTAATACGAGGACTGTTTGCAATAACCCTCGACACAGTTGAAGGAGCTACATTCGCTCGTTTTGCAACATCTTTAATTGTTACGATCATTGCTGCCTCCTTACTAATTGCAGGTGTTAGAAACACCAATTCTTATTTCTATCATAATACGTCGAGAAGGATAATGGAAACGCTTTTCTACTTTCACTTCAATTATTTTACTGCACCTTCAGAAATTCCTTTAATAATTTCACGTTGTGCAAAGAAATACACGATAATAACAGGAATAATCGCAATTGTTAAGCCCGCAAGAGCTAAGTGCCATTGCTTTGTATATTCACCAAAGAAGAAAAACATTTTTAAAGGTATTGTTTGAAGTCCTTCTTGATTTATAACTAATGAAGGCAATAGGTAATCATTCCAAATGTAAATGATATTTAGAATTGCGACCGTTACAGTAATAGGCTTCAATATTGGGAAAATGATGTACCAGAAAACCTGGAACTTATTGCATCCATCAATTGTTGCAGCTTCATCCAATGATTTAGAAATTCCATTTAATGAACCGTGGAATAAGAAAATTGATAAACTGCTACCAAAACCTAAATACATGAAGATTAATCCGACTCTGTTTAACATTTCGATTTGTCCAAACACAGTAACAAGCGGAATCATTACTGACTGGAAAGGAATTAACATCGCCGCTACAAATAGCATAAAAAGAATGGTACTTGTTTTGCTCTTGTTTCTTGAAAGTGCATAGGCTGCCATTGATGAGAAAATAATGATAATCGCAACACTAATCACAGTAATAAGTAATGAGTTGAAAAATGTTTGAATAAAGTCAAGCTCTTCAAAAGCTTGAAAATAATTATCAAGTGTAAACTCTTCCGGTAACTTCAATACATCAGTAAAGATTTCTCTCTTTGTTTTTAACGAGTTAACGATCATTAAGTAAAAAGGTGCTAACCAGATAATCCCTAAAACAACACCCAAGATTTCAACAGGAAATTGATATTTACTTCTCATTATACTTCAACCTCCTTCTTCTTGTTCATATACACCTGAGTTAATGAGATGACGGCAACAATAATAAAGAAGACAACTGCTTTTGCTTGAGCGTAAGCCATATCTCTTTCACCAAAAGCTGTTTTAAAGATTTCCATCGCAACCATTTGTGTTGAATTATACGGTCCACCACTTGTTAAGGATAAGTTCTGATCGTATAGCTTAAACGAGTTTGATAGAGTTAAGAACATACTTACTGTAAATGCTGGTGCAACAAGTGGGAAAATAATATATCTGAATCGTTGGAAAGGTCCTGCTCCATCAATCTCAGAAGCTTCAAGTAACTCACTTGGCAGACCCTCTAAGTAAGCAATATAAATAATCATGATATAGCCTGACATTTGCCAGCTCATTAAAATGACTAATCCCCAAAATCCAGTTTCTGTCGTTGATAACCAGCCTTTTAATGATTCTATACCTAATACATCTCCAATTCCGGCAAAAACCTTAATGAAAATAAACTGCCAGATAAAACCTAAAATTAATCCACCAATTAAGTTAGGCATAAAGAAAATAGTTCTTAAGAATTTACTTGATTTAATTTTTGTTGTGACAATTAACGCTAAACCTAATCCAATAGCATTTGTTAATAAAACAGATACAACGGAAAACTTCGTTGTGAACCAAAGTGATGCTAGAAATTCTTCATCCTTAAAAGCATCAATATAATTCTCAAGTCCAACAAATGAACCAATCTTAATTCCGTTCCAATCTGTAAATGAATAATAAACACCAATTATTAAAGGTATGATTATAACCATTGCCAATGCAAACAGGACAGGTGCTAAGAATAACCAATATGATAGATCCCGAGTACGCATCATGTGAATCCCTCCAACACTTTTTTGCTTTTTTAATGTAGTAGTCAAGCGCTCAATCTATAAGTCGCTCCATAAACGAAGGTTATAAGCACCTTTGTTTATGGAGCAGCTTATAACAAAGCCACTCCTTACATGGATTAATAAAACAAAGTAGCAACAATCTGCTACTTTGCTTTATCCATCTCCACCTTATTCTTTAGACTCTGCCCAAGCAGCTTTTGAATCTTCAACAATCTCTTCCCAAGTAGCTTCTTCAGCTAAGTATTTTTGGATATTAGCGCCTAGTTTATCTTGACCCCAGTTCGCTGGATAACCCATAAATACCCATCCAATTGTTTTTCCTGCTTCTGCATACTCATAGACTTGTTTTGAAAGTGGATCTGTAATTTTTGATGCATCGTAGCCTTCATAAGCTGGAACAAATTTGAAATCATTTATTACAACTTCTTTACCTTCATCAGATGTGTATAACCAATCTAGGAATTTTGTAGCTTCTTCAATTACTTTTTCATCTTTGTTTTTGTTAACAGCCCAGTACATTGGAACTCCTACTGGAATTGCATCTTCTTTGTATCCTGGAACCGGGATAGGTAAGATCCCAACCTTGTTGTTTGCTAACTCTTCGTCAATTCCAGCGATTGAACCGTATACCCAGTTACCTTGTTGAATCATTGCTACTTTTCCAGTAGAGAATAATTCTTCAACTTGTTGAGAATAATCAAGACTTACAACAGGTTGAACTGAGTGTTTATTTTGAAGATCAATAAAGTTTTTCATTGCATCGCCATATTTAAAATCAACTGTTTTAGATTCAAATGCACTTGTTACGTTTCCATCAAATTCTGGAGAAATAAATGCGTTTGATAAGTGTAAACCTGTTACCCAAGTTTCTTTTGCAGGTAATGCAAATACTGCTTCTAAACCTAGGTCTGATTTCTTTTCATCTAAAGTTTTAACAGCTGCTTCTAAAGAAGCCATATCTTTAATATCTGCAGGGTTAATTCCCGCTTTCTCAAAAATTTCAGTGTTATAAATTAGACCATAACCTTCTTGGTTGAATGGTAAGCCTAGTACTTGATCATCTTTCGTTACACCGTCAAGTGTACCTTCAAGTGCCGCACCAGCTGCAGCAGAGTCAGTTAAATCAGCTAAACTATCTTCCCAGTCAATGACGTCAGTCGGACCACCAATATTGAAAATTGCAGGCTCGTCACCAGATGCAAATTTAGATCTTAACGCTGCACCATAATCTTCTCCGCCACCTACAGTTTGGATATTAATCTTTACCCCTGGATTAGCTTCTTGGTATTGCTCTGCTACTGCTTCAAACTGATCTTTGAATTCTACTTTAAATTGGAAAATATCTAGAGTTACTTGATCTCCTTCAGAACCTGATCCTTCTTTTTCAGAAGAAGAGTCACTGCCGGAACAACCAGCTAATACAACGCTTACAAGAAATAGAATCGAGAAAAAGCTTAAAAATATTTTTTTACTTCCCATTTTTTTACCCCCGTTTTATTTATTTGCGCTCTTGCGCTATTTCAGGCGAGTGAGGAAACGTTTGCACAAACCCTTTTAAAAAAACATAGAGATCCTTACTTACAACCTCTTAATCTACTATTTCATAATGACTAATAAGGCTACCGTGAGAATTTTCCTATGTTATATTGTGCAACAGCTTGCGAAATCGTTTGCACTAACCTTGCATAAAGAAATATATCATAGATTTTTTATTTGTACAACAAAAAATTATTATTTTTTCTAAGCTTGATTAAATTGCAAACGTTTAATAATTTTCTGAGTTAGGGAATATTACACATTAAGAATGAAATGAGGAGGAAAACATGGAAAATCTTGATTACATAAAATGCTCTTGTAATTCTGAATATAACACTCTAAAAAAAGTGGTTTTATGTTCACCAGAATTTATGACGATTAAAGAACCAATAAATGAAATCCAAAAAAGATTTTTAGAAGAAAATATCGACACAAAACTTGCTCAACAGCAACATAAAGACTTAGTTAATACATTAAAAGAAAATGATGTGGAAGTAATCTTACTTACACCTAGAAAAGACTTTCCTGAGCAGGTTTTCACCCGTGATATTGGATTTGTACTAGGTCATCAAGTTTTTGCGGCAGACATGGCTCATGATGTGAGAAAAGGAGAAGAAACATCTTTTATCGATTACCTAGAAAAGGAGCAAATTACCTACACAAATTTGATTGGAGATAAAATCGAAGGTGGCGATGTTTTTATCGATCAAAACACAATTTACGTTGGTGTAAGTAATCGAACAAACGAAAATGCTATTTCGCATTTACAAAGCCTGTTACCCACTTTTGACGTTATTGAAGTTCCATTTACAGATAAATATTTACACTTAGATTGTGTTTTTAATATCTTATCACCGGAAGATGCTTTAATTTTTCCTAACGAAATAGAAAAGAATAAGGTAGAACTGTTATCATCTCGCTATAACTTAATTGAGGTAACAGAGGAAGAACAAGCAACTTTAGGTACTAATGTTTTATCGATAGGAGAAAAGCGAGTATTGAGCTTACCAATTAATAAAGATGTAAATCAGAAGCTTCGGGAACGAGGTTTTCATGTTATAGAGGTTGATATTACGGAGATAATAAAATCTGGTGGGGCCTTTCGTTGTTGTACTCTTCCGTTAATTAGGGAATAGAAAAAGCTTCAGTTCCTTTTATAGGAATTGAAGCTTTTTTTGTTAGGATTAACATGATGAATCTTCTATTTAGTTACTCTTTCTAACACCGCCGCTGCTGTTGATTCATCAATGATAATCACATCAAGATTGTGGCTATTAAGTGCTCCTAAAACACTTTCTACAACAACAGCATCTCAAAGTTCAAAGGTATCCTCTAACTGCTTTTCTAATTCCTTGTCCCGATTCCCCTAGTATCCAGACACATATTTGCTCTTAGGACCCTTGCTTGTCCCGATTCCTCTGGTATCCAGACATAAATTTGCTTTTAGGACCCTTGCTTGTCCCGATTCCTCTGGTATCGAGACACATTTTCTCTCTTAGCACCCTAACTTGTCCCGATTCCCCTAGTATCCAGACACAAATTTGCTCTTAGGACCCTTGCTTGTCCCGATTCCCCAGGTATCGAGACATAAATTTGCTCTTAGGACCCTTGCTTGTCCCGATTCCTCTGGTATCGAGACACATTTTCTCTCTTAGCACCCTAACTTGTCCCGATTCCCCTAGTATCCAGACACAAATTTGCTCTTAGGACCCTTGCTTGTCCCGATTCCTCTGGTATCCAGACACAAATTTGCTCTTAGGACCCTTGCTTGTCCCGATTCCTCTGGTATCCAGACACAAATTTGCTCTTGCTTGTCCGATTCCTCTGGTATCGAGACACATTTTCTCTCTTAGCACCCTAACTTGTCCCGATTCCCCTAGTATCCAGACACAAATTTGCTCTTAGGACCCTTGCTTGTCCCGATTCCTCTAGTATCCAGACACAAATTTGCTCTTAGGACCATTGCTTGTCCCGATTCCTCTGGTATCCAGACATAAATTTGCTCTTAGGACCATTGCTTGTCCCGATTCCCCAGGTATCCAGACATAAATTTGCTTTTAGGACCCTTGCTTGTCCCGATTCCCCAGGTATCCAGACATAAATTTGCTTTTAGGACCCTTGCTTGTCCCGATTCCTCTGGTATCGAGACACATACTCGCTCTTTGCACTTTTTCTCGTCCCGACTCTTCCGGTAATAAACAAATATAGGCTAGTAGAAAAATGCTAAACCCCCGCCTTCAAAAGACGGGGTACCTATTAAAAGTCAAAGTTATTAGGATCTGGTGCAACACGTTTATTTTCATTTAAAGCATCATCTGCTGGATCTCTGTTTCTGTTAATTCAAAAATTGACGCATTTTCAATAATTCGATACTCCTTAGTCAAACTTCAGAATTGTTACAATATCATTTTAAAGATTGGAGTCATAAACCGTTTTGTTTACCAGCAAATTCCCCCAAAAGCGGATGAAGTGAATGTGGTAGAAGCCTAGAACATATTAGCTTCTTTATGTGCATGGGGTAAAATTCATCTAAAACAAGTGAAGTATTTCACCCTAGAAAAACAGCTCCATATCCCATCGCACCAACGATCACTAATGCAGGGTGTACTTTCAGCTTTTCTAACAATAATAAGCTGATCGCAACCAGAAAGAGCGATTGCCATATTCCTGTATCTTGATATGAGGTAAAGAAAAAGCTAAATGCCATCATCCCTAATAACACTGCAATTGCAGGGCGAATGAATGTTGTCATTCTTTTTACTTTTGGAGAATCCTTATACTTATATAAAAACCCTAATAAAACGATCATTAAGATTAATGAAGGAGCAACTGTAGCAAAAATCCCAACAAGACTTCCTAACACTCCCCCTTGTTGGTACCCAATATAACCAGCCATCTTAGTGGCAATTGGGCCTGGAAGAGCATTTCCCAACGCAAGCACTTCACTAAATTCATTTACGTTCATCCAGCCATATCGATCCACTACCTCATTTTCTACAAGCGGGATGGATGCCGGACCACCTCCGTAACCTAAAATCCCTGGTATAAAGAAGGCAAGAAAAATATCCCAATATAGCACTAAGCACTCCCCCTTTCAACCGTCCGATCTTTATCTGGATTTTTATCTTTTTTTAATATCGCCGCGAGCAATAGTCCCCCAATTAAAATGGCAGGGTGTACTCCTAGAATCTCCATTAAAAGAAAACTACCACATATAAGTGCTAATGCTTTTACCCAGCCGAGTGACTTTTGAGATTTCTTAAAGAAGTCCCAAGTTAAAGTAGCTAACATAACTCCTACGACAGGTACGACTGCCGCTGTCATTCCTTGAACCCATGGATAATTTTTGACAGAGCTAATTGTTGTTAAAAGAACGATCATTAACACAATAGTAGGAAGAATCGTAGAAAGTGTAGCATTTATTAAGCCTAATGTTCCCGCGACTCGATAACCAATATATCCTGCCATTTTTGTAGCAATAGGCCCAGGCAATGTATTCCCAAGAGCTAACACATCTGCAAATTCATCATCATTCATCCATTTGTACTTTTCAACGACCTCTTTATGAACAAGTGGTATTGAAGAAGGACCACCGCCATATCCAAGCATTCCAACCCGAAAAAAAGCTAAAAAAAGCTGCAGGTGTGTCATTTTTTTAAATCACCCTTCTACATTAGATTTTCAATGTGATTCCCCTCGCTATTTATTCTCCCCTTTTTCATTTAAATGTTCCTTAACGATGTTTATGGTGGATCTTACCATTTATGCAATCAACCTTATCATTTGTTAGTTATTGCCTTATATTAAATTAACAAACGGAATATACTTATGATTATAAACCACATAAAGTTAATTTTCTATACAATTTCCAGAAAAAAATTTCAACAAAAAAGAATGACATTTTGATAGTATCTTTCAAAAGTCATTCTTTACAAATTTTATTATAATTTCATTCCGCTTCGACTTTTAAAACGCCTTAGTAAAATGTGACTTTCCACTCTGGTTATTCCTTCAAGTGCATATAATTCTTTGTTGATAAACTTTTCTAATGCCACAAAGTCATCTACCAACACATGCATATGTAGTGTACTAGGGCCTGTCATTTGATAGCAGCTTGAGACACAGGGATTATCCGCCAATGTTTCAGCAACCTCAACTAAATAAGCAGGTTCACAGTCAACCTCAAAAAAAGCTGAAACATTTTTGCCCATCTTCTCAGAATTGATCACAACACTGAACTTTTCAATTACATCATTGTTTATTAATTGATTTACACGTTCTCGAACGGATACCCGTGACAAATCTAGTTCTTTTCCTATATCTGAATAAGACATTCTGCCATTAATCGTGAGTAACTCAAGTATTTTTCTATCAATATGATCTATTTTCAATGAAAACCCATCCTTTAAGTATATATAGTCTTAGTATAATAAGAAGATGGTTTGGTTAAAAGTCTTACATAAAGAAAAGTTATGTTTAACGAATACTATATGAAATATTTACTTTGCGAATACCAGACAAAATAGAGAGGAATATTCCAATGCCTAGTCCAAATTTAGGGCCTGAAACAATTGTTACTGAGAAAGTTAAAAGAAGTATAGCTCCATTCAGTATATTGGTTCTAAGCAAGTAGATCGCCTCTTTTACATCGATTAATTTTATAACTGACACTAAAATGATAGAGGCAAGAACAGCTTTTGGAATAAATGCAAACAATGACGTAAAACAAGCTAACGTAACTATAACAATTCCTGCACTTAAAAAAGAAGAAAATTTTGTCTTTGCTCCTGAGCTATAGTTAACTGCAGACCTTGAAAATCCACCTGCTACTGGCATTGATGAAAAAAAACCTCCAATCAAATTCGCAATGCCAAGAGACTTTAATTCCGTGTTGGGACGAATTGAATATCCTTCTTTCTTTGCAATCACTTTTGCAATAGCGAACGTCTCAATAAAACCTATAAATGCAATGACAATAGCAGTTGGTAACATCACAGATACTTTGTCCAAACTTAATTCAGGTAACACAAATGGAGGAAGCCCCATTGGAATTTCTCCAATAAGCACTACACCTTTGCTTGAAACATTTAATATATAAGCAACCATTGTACTTATAAGGATGAGGAAGATTGGTTGAGGGTAGTTTGGTAGTATTTTTTTTAATAACATAAGTGCAATGACTGAGGTAAAGCCAATTAAGGCTGTTAATACATGAATATCTTTTAGATTAGTTATAATCAACCCTAAGGAGGAAATCATATTACCTCGATCATGCAATGGCATTTTTATGATTGTGCTTATTTGATTTATCGCTATGATCACCGCACATCCTGAAGTGAAACCACTAATAACACCATGAGGAACATGTTCAACAATTCCCCCAACTTTTAGTATGTGTAAGAGGAACTGAATAACACCAACGAGAATCGTCAATATGGCAACATACTGGATATATTCTGGAGTACCTGCAACAGCATATGGTGTCACACCACCGAAAATAAGAATTGAGACCATCGCAACAGGTCCTACTGAAACATGTGGAGACGATCCAAATAATAAATAAATAAGCACTGGAATTGTTGCTGTATATAATCCTATAACAGGTGGCAGCCCTGCTATCAATGCATACGCTATACCTTGTGGAATGACCAATGCAGCAACAACTAGTCCAGAAGATAGGTCACCTCTTATATATTCTTTTTTATAATGTAAGAACGACAACTTAACTTCTCCCTTCTAAAGACCATAAATTGATTCATTTTTATACATATTTCAAAATATTTATATATATGCTCTTCTACCAAACAAATGGTTAGCGAATTAGTTAAATTATTAACATTTGAAAACCCGTCCTACCTAAGAACGGGTTCTTCAAAAAATTACCTTCCAATCGCAGCTCCATCGCTCCTAGGGTCCACTCCACCATGAACAAAGCCCTGATCATCTATGACTATTGCATTTGCATGGCCCATAATTCCAGCAAAATTTTCAACTATATTAACAATATGTCCAGCTTTTGATAATTCCTCAATCACATCCATACTGACTCGACCTTCAATTTTCAACTCTTGAGTTTGCTGTCCCCATGTTCTTCCCCAAACAAATCTAGGTTCACTTATAGCTTGTTGCGGATTCATACCATAGTCAATCATTCTTGTAATGATGACTGTTTGAGTTTGCGGCTGACCTTCACCACCTTGTGTGCCATAAAGAATCCTTGGCTGACCATCTCTTAGAGCCATTGCTGGCATCAGAGTATGGAAAGTTCTTTTTCTCGGCTCGAGGCAATTCACATCACTTGCGTTAAGTGAGAAAAACGAACCCCTATTTTGCATAACAACACCTGTGTCTCCAGCAACCACACCTGATCCAAATTCAAAATAAAGACTTTGTATAAAGGAAACAGCGTTTCCTTCCTCATCTATAACAGCTGCATGAGCTGTGTCGCTGCCAACTGATTGAGTTTCTATATCATTAGTACGGTCAAATTGAATGGCATCTGCTATCTCTTTTGCATACTGCTTACTTACTAATCTTTCTATAGGAACGGAGTAAAACTCAGGGTCTGTTAAATGTTTATTTCGATCTTGGAAACTTCTTTTTAATGATTCTACTAATAAATGATAATATTCGTAAGATCCTTCGGAAATTGCAGTAAAATCAAAATTTTCTAATATATTAAGTGCCATTAATCCCACAAAGCCTTGTGAATTTGGAGGAACTTGATACATATTATACCCGCGATATGTAGAGGTAAGTGGTTCAGTCCATTCTCCTTTATGATGAGCCAAGTCCTCAACCGTTAGCTTGCCGCCCTTATCTTTTAAGCTAGAAATAAGTCGATATGCAAGCTCACCTTTATAAAATTCATCTCTACCAGATAATGCTAACTCTTCTAATGTTGTTGCTAAGTTTTCTTGTACGAATCTTTCATTTACCTTAGGAACCTTTCCTTTGGCTAAAAAAACATTTGCTGTATCTTTATCTCCTTTTAACATCTCTGCATTTTTGACTGTATTTTCATGCTGGTCAAGTGAGAATGGAAACCCTTTGGAAGCATACTCAATTGCTGGCTGCAGCACTTTCTCTAACGAAAGTCGCCCATATTCCTTTAATACAGCATCCCAACTATCGACCATTCCAGGCACCGTTATCACACTCTCAATACCTCGAGTAGGAATAGAGCTTTTTCCTTCATAATCGTTACGTGTTATATTTACTCCTGTTCGTCCACTCCCATTGTAAGCACGTACTTTTTGATCCTTTTTACTGTATGTAAGCCAAAAGGAATCACCACCAAGTCCGGTCATATGTGGGTATACCACCGCAAGGCAGGCACTAACAGCTACTGCTGCATCAAACGCATTTCCTCCTTTTTCAAGGATTGTGTTTCCTGCGTGAGATGCTAAGTAATGTGGACTTACGACCATTGTTTTTGAACCGACAATTGGTTTATTCATGAAATTTCCTCCTCTTTTATTTTTAATAACATATTCAAGAATAGAAAAAACAAAACCTCTATCATTTTTAAAAAAGGCTTTCAAATTTCCAGATTTCATAGAGTTTTCACTTCGACTTTTATAGGTTTTATCCATTCCCCATAAGTTTTTTGTTCTAGAATGTTCCCATTCTCATAGATAATATTACCTCTATTAATTGTCCCAACAATCTTACAAGGAAACGTATGCCCCATATACAAGCTCTCCTTATGCTTTGCAAAGAAATTTTCTTTTGTTACTATGAAGGAGTCTTCCAAGGAAACAATAGCAAAGTCGGCATCTCCACCAACCTTGATCTGTCCTTTATCAGATAAACCAAATCTTTCCGCTGGTGCTTGTGCTGTCCACACCGCAACTTGTTCAAAGGGAATATGATAGCGAGTAGCAAGCTCAATTGCAGATAAAAGCGTAAATTGCCCTCCACTAATTCCTCCCCATGCTTCAAACAAATTATATACATTAGGATCTTTCAAGTCATAAGGACATGGAGAATGATCAGAGGTAAGCATATCGAATTTTCCGTTGATTAATAAGTTAATTAATTTTCCCTGCTCTTCCTTTTCTCGTAAAGGTGGTGCACATTTTGCTACGGTTCCTAATTCCCTTAAATGTTCATGGTTGTATAATAAATAATGAGCACATGTTTCTACTGTGATGTTTAGTCCCTTTGCTTTAGCCTCTTCAATCTTTTCAATCGCTTTTGCTGAGCTAATATGAACAAAATGAAGTGGACAGCCTGTAAGCTCTGAATAATGAATAGCTCGTTCAACTGCTTCTACCTCAGCTATAATAGGCCGTGTTTCTAAATAATCATCCGCACTTATATTCCCTTCTTGTTCCTTCTGTTTCTTTAACCAATTTGTTATCGCCGCACTTTCTGAATGAAGCGCTAAAATTTTTCCTAATTCGGCGATCTTCTTCATTCCATTAAGTAAGGTTATATCATCAACCGCTTCAAACTCTTTATTACCTGTAGTTGAGAGAAATGCTTTAAACCCAATTGCACCAGAATGCGCCAGTTCTTCTAAATCCGATTCATTTCCCGGGACAAGTCCTCCCCACAATCCAAAATCGACATAAGATTTTTCATTACCTAATTTTGCTTTTTCATAAAGAGCTTCTTTCGTAACTGTTGAGGGAATTCCATTTAACGGCATATCAAAATAAGTTGTACAACCACCAGCAGCCATCATTTGTGAGCCAGTATGGAAACCTTCCCAATGCTCTCTTCCTGGCTCACTAAAATGTACATGAACATCAATCATTCCTGGGAAAATGTATCGATTAGTAGCATCCCATGTGTTGAGTGTACGTTTTGTTATAGCTTTTTCTATTTCAGTGATTTTTCCGTCTTTTATACCAACGTCCATTTTCTCTGGACCTGATGGCAGAACAACACTTCCATTTTTAATGATTAGATCTAACTGTTCCACTACTTCATCCCCTTTATCTTTTTAAATGAAAGCAGTGCTTAAGATTTACTTAACTTAAGCACCTATCCCTTTATTACACCGCTAGATCTTCTATATCAGTTGATTGTGTAAAGCTCTGCTCAAATCCTTCTTTTACATACTCATCTTGCTTTATTATCCATAGTCTCATGATTGCTGTATAAACAACCCCAGCCGGAACAATTCCTAACAACCAAGAGAGATCAACATTGATAAATGAAAAGCATGTACCTACAGCAATTGCAATAATTGCAGCTGGATTCCACCCTTTATACGCTGGAAATAGGTTCTTCACATCATAAAGTTTACTAACATTGTAGTTTCCTTTATGTACGAGATAGAAATCTGCTACCATCACAGCAAAAATTGGTCCTAAAAACGCGGAGACTATAGAGATAAATAGATTAAAAGTTGAATCAGTCATGATATACCATGGACAAGTGATTACACCTAATATTCCGACAATTACACATGCTTTTTCCCACGAAATCTTAAAAATATCCATTCTACTGGATTCCATATTCCTACAGCGGCTGCACCAAGAATTCCAACGATAGGTAACAAAATCATCGGCGGAACTATACCTACTACATGCGAACCAATAAATGTCTTTGTAGAAGCTTTTCTAGGAAAATACCTTGTATAATCTGACACATTCAATAATAAAGCTGAAAATTGACCAATTAAAACTGAAATAGCCAACCAAAAAGGAATTCCCCATGAACCCTCAACATTAGCCGTTTCTGTTACTTCAAAGCCAAACGTAGATAAAAATAAGAAAATTAAGTACACTACACCTAACATAATCACAACTGAACCAACCACTTCAATCCACTTAATTGATTTAATTCCTTTAGCAGATAAATAAATTTGTAAAGCCTGAAAACCAAAGAACCATACCCAGACATTGTTAAACTCGAATATATCCATAAAAATTTGATTTAACGCTTGTGCGCCTAACCAACTTTGAACTCCATACCAGAATAATGCTGGTATTGCACGCATTAACGAAGGTATTTTTGCTCCGACTGGACCGAAGGAGGAACGAAGTTGAACAACCATTGGTATTCCATGTTTCCACCCCACTCTACCATTTAAAGCAAATAATAAGGCCGCAAGTATATTCGCCAAAACTAATCCAATTAATGCTTGTGTTAAGTTTAATTCACCGAATGGAGGAATAAGACTTGATCCTAACATAAACGACCCAACCATAACTGCGTCTCCCCACCACATTGCCACATAAGCTTTTGGACCTAGTATTCGATTCTTTTCACTTAGGATTGGTTTTAAATCATAATTTGTTTCCATGTGATCCTCCTTTATCATCTAAACTACTCATTGTAACATTTCATTACTAACAGTGTTAGTAAAGTTAACATCTAATTACATTTTATAGTAGAATTCCAGATAAATCATTAGAGGATCTATGAATTGTTTAATTTCTCTTTGTATTATTTAACTAAAATTATCGCTAACAATTCTTCAAAAGTAACAAATCCTAACATAAAAAACAGGTATCTCTTTAAAGACACCTACTCCAATCAATTAACACTATATTTTTCCACAACTAAATTTCTCAACTCCTTAAAACCAGAGATTTCACATCCCACAACATCTCTGTCACGAATCAGAATCGATCCCGGAGTACCCGTCATAATGATATCACCAGGATGTAGAGTCATTATTTCTGAGAAAAAGGAAACAATCCACCAAGGTTTAAACATCATGTTGCGAACAACGTTTTGATGCTTCTTACAACCATTTATACTTGTGCTTACTCTTATATTTTCTAAATCTTGCCATTCATCTATTGTTAAAAAGTAGGGGCCGAAACTAAAAAACGTATCAAAGCTTTTGGATCGTTGTAAAAAACGAGGGTCCTTTGCATGTATATCTTTTGCCGTCATATCTAATGTTGTTGTAAAGCCAGCAACAACATTACTCGCTTCCTCTTCCTTAATATTTTTGCACGTTTTCCCGATAATAACACCAAGCTCAGCCTCCGCTGTAACCTGTGAAGATTGATTCGGTAAAATGATCGGATCATCAGGACCTATCACACTAGTAATCGGCTTCATAAAAATAACAGGCTCTTCCCCAGGTGGACTTCCGGATAATTCAATTGCCTTTTCAACGTAATTCATCCCCACTCCCCATATCTTTCCTGGATTGCGGTACAAAGGACCAAATGACAAGTTATCTATATCCATTAACGAAGAACTTCCCAATTGTTCCATCCCCCCATTTCTATACCAGTCATTCAATGAAGAAAGTTGATTTTTTTCTAGAATACTAAACAGATCTTCACTCCAACTCATTCCAAGCACCCTATTAATCTCTCGAATAGAAACAGCCTTTTCGGCTGTAATAATAACAGCAAACTCTTTACCTTCGTTCTTGACTGTTGCAAGTTTCATTAAACAGACCCCCTACCTTGAAATACTCTTTACCCAATTAAGAAGCTTAAGATCTTGATACTGATTTGCTATAAACGATAAACCTACCGGAAGTCCATTCACTTCTGTTAAAGGAAGTGTAATCTGCGGCAAACCAGCCAACCCCGCTATACAGGAAAGTTTCATTGCTTTCACTCGATACTGTTCCGCTTTTTCTCCGTACAAATTTAGAAGAGGAGCTGGGCCTGGTGCTGTCGGAATAACAATAATTCCACTTTCTCCTAAGAGCGTAGATATTGATTGTTTCATATTCTCCCTGCACTGAAATTGTTGCCGACTCTCACTTACGTTAAGCGTACTGGTCCATTGGAACCTTTCAGAAATGCCCGGTCCGAATGTTGGCTTTTCTTTTTTGATCCATTCTCCATGTTCGTTCCAAATCTCAAGTCCTTGTAAAATTCTGAAAGTACTTGACCATTCAGATAATCCTTCTTTCGATATTTTGACCCATTTTCTTATTTTCGGAAGTTTCATTGAAGAAACAGTCTTTAACAATGCCCTTCTATATTCATCATCTAATAGCTCCCATGCATCTTCAGCGAAAAACATTTCTGTAAAACTACCACTTGTACCTGGAGCTTTCAATAGCACTTCTCCTACTCTACATAATAGTTCTGGGTCTCTTGTCATCCATCCAACTGTGTCAAAGCTTCCCGCCAACGGAATCACTCCATCAACCGATATTGCTCCATGAGTTGGGCGAAAGCCATAGATTCCACAATAAGATGAAGGTATTCGAACAGAACCACCTGTATCAGTCCCTAAAGCAAAATCAACTAAACCAGCTGCAACTGCAACAGCTGAGCCACTTGAGGAACCCCCTGGAATCCGCCTCGGATCCTTCGGATTGACCGGTGTACCATAATGAAAATTTTCACCATTTAGACTGTACATTATTTCATCCGTTTGAGTAGTTCCCACTAGCTTTGCACCTTGCTCTAAAAGACATTCAACTACTGGAGCATGTTCTTGCGATTCTTTATGAGTTTTTAACCAACCTGGATTCCCAGCACCATTTTTGTACCCTTTTATCGATATAACATCTTTTACAGCAAACGTTAAACCGTTTAACACTCCAACTTTCGTTGGTTCCAATATTATTTTTTCATCAAAAAATGCATTCCATTGATCTCTCACACTGATCCCCCCTTTAGATTTAACAAAAAGATCCTGGTTCTTCTCCAGAATCTTTTCCACCCATTCTATTTAGCTACTAAATTCTTTGATTCATAAATATCCAACGTAGCTTGCAAGCCTTTCCCTACATGCAAGTTTGCTCCCAAACGAATCAGAGCAGCTTCAAGGGCAGATAAAACAAATAAGACATTTTCTTTTCGACAGCTATATCCCATCGTTCCAATTCTCCAAATCTTCCCATGAAGAGGACCAAAAGAACTTGCAATCTCAATCCCAAATTGATTAAGAAGCATCGAACGAACTTCCTCTCCATCAATTCCATCAGGTATACGCACACAAGTTACCATCGGAAGTTTCCACGGAACATCATTGGATAACTCTAATCCCATTGCTTTTATTCCTTCAACAAGTGCTTTTTCATGTAATTGGTGTCGCTCAAACCGTTCAACTAACCCTTCTTGCAAGACAATTCGAACTCCTTCGCGTAAGGCATATAACATTGAAGTTGCTTCTGTATGATGATTAAGTCTTCTTGCTCCCCAGTAATCTTGAAGTTGACTTAAATCAAAATAGTTACTACGAATTGGTCGACCAACATTTACATGATCATTTTCTGTGGCTATTCCTTTTTCTACTTTTTTTCTTTTCACTAAGATTTCTTCTATTCGTTCATTGTACGTAATCGGTGCCATTCCTGAAGGAACAGACAAGCATTTTTGCGTCCCACCAATCACTGCATCAAGCTTCCAATCATCTACTTTTACTTCTGTTCCGGCAATTGTAGCCACTGCATCCACAATACATAAAACATCAAGCTCTCGACACGCAGGACCAATTTTATCTAAAGGTTGCATACATCCTGTTGAGGTTTCACCATGAACAATCGCTAACACCTTAGGCTGTACCTTTTTAATTTCATCAATTACTTCTTGCTGATCAAAAACTTTTCCCCATTCGCAATTGATCGTATGAATTTCCGCTCCATTCCGTTCAGCAATTTCCGTTAATAAGTGACCAAACCTCCCAAAAATCGGTATCAATACTTTATCTCCAGGCTCAATAACACTGCACATAACAGCCTCAATACCTGAACGGGATGTTCCATCTATCGGAAAAGCCCATTGATTTTTCGTTTGAAAAATATAACGAAGCATCTCCATTGTTTCATTCATCATTTCAGTAAAAACAGGATCAAATTGCCCTAAAATAGGTGTACCCATTGCTCGTAATACCCTAGGATCAACCTCAACCGGTCCCGGTGTCATAATCGTTCGCAATGGTGCATTTATCTCTTGAAAAACACTCATTCTGATACCCCCTTAATACGCTAATTCATATAATATTTTCATTAATACTTTTATACCTATTTCCAAATCCCCAGTTTTCGAAAATTCCAACGGAGAATGACTGATTCCATTCTGACTCGGAACAAATAATAATGAAGTCGGACAAAATGAACCGAAAATTTGAGAATCATGACCGGCACCACTTGTCATCCACTTATAAGGAATTTGTTCTTCTTCTAAAATCTTCTCAGATAAATGATTTAGTTTTTCACTCATCTTGACCGGCTTTTCATTCATCCAATTATGAATAGTAAGCTTTGTTTGATGTTTGATCGCAATTAGTTCAAGCTCTTGAAAGACTTCATCACAAAACTGATCTAAAACACACTCTTCACTATGCCGAATATCAACACTAAATGTGACTTCCTTCGGTATAACATTTGCTATGTTTGGTTTTATACTTATTTGTCCAACCGTCACTACTAAGTCAGGCGCAGTTTCTTTTCCACGACCTATAAGCGCTTGAATAAGTTCAGCTGCTGCATACATTGCATCTTTACGCCACATCATCGGAGTTGTTCCAGCATGATTACTTTCGCCAAAAACAGTAACATTGTATCTTCGTTGACCAACAATATGACTTACTAGACCAACCGCCTTCTCTTCCTTCTCTAATACAATTCCTTGTTCGATATGAAGTTCTAAAAAACATTCAAGATCTTTACGATTCGGCCTCAAATATTTACCTCGTCCAAAGCCAGCCTTATTCATCGCCTCTTCAAACTGAATTTCCTCTGAATCTTTTATATCCCTTATATCATCAAAAGATTTAACGCCAGTTATATTACCCGATCCCCAATAAGTCATCGGAAAGCGACTTCCCTCTTCTTCGCACAAAGAGACAACCTCTATATTTTTCTTAGGAGTTCCATACTGTTCCCGCAAAAGCTGAACAGCTATTACAGCTGCAATGATTCCATATGCACCATCATATTTCCCACCATCTCTAACCGTATCAATATGTGATCCTGTTAAAATTGTAGCAGCATCTTCTTGGGTTCCTTTTAATCTTCCAAATAAATTACCAACATCGTCAAAATTTGTTATTAGGCCAAGCTGCTCCATTTTCTTTTTAAGTGCATATTGAGCCTCCTGCCAAGCATCTGTATATAATAATCTTGTCACACCACCACTCTGACTTCTTCCGAATTGAGCCAGCCACTCAACCATCTGTTCAATTTCTATAAATAAGGCAGATGATTCTTTCTCTTCCATAACCAATCCATTCCCCCTAATCTATTTCTTATAATGATGTTATATTTATTGACACGAAAAGTAATATAATCTAATTTTAAAATAGACATGAATAAAAATCATTCACATATATGTAGAACATCTATTGATTTCTTTGTTTATTTTATACAAATAAACTTCAAATCTTTTAACCTAAGGAAATTACCTAACAAAAAGGATGACCATTTATGAGATTAATTGATTTACTGAATCTTTCTGTTTTTCACGGAGCAAAATTACTGGGTGGGCAGCAAGGAACTGATCGTGAAGTGAACACAGTTAATATGATGGATGCACCTGACATTATTCACTTTTTAAAAAAAGACGAACTTCTTGTTACAACAGCCTTTCATTTTAAAGATGACCTTCAGGCATTGCTTCAGCTTATTAAAGAAATGGAGAAGCAAGGATGTGCAGGATTAGGGATTAAAACGAAGCGTTTTTTACAGGAGATTCCTAGAGATGTGATCACTCTCGCTAACAAGCTTAATATTCCACTGCTAGAGCTTCCTGTTGATACATCACTTGGAGATATTGTTAACAAATCACTTAGTCATATTCTAGAAATTCGAACAAATGAACTTCATCATGCTATGGATGCTCACCAACAATTTACAAATCAAATTATGAATGGACAGGGTATTCATAAAATTTTAGATAACTTATCCAGCCTTATTGATTCACCTGTATTTTTAGTAAATGATCATTTACTTCCACTTACAAAACTAAATTGGCAAACAAATATTTATTTGTATTTAGATACAATCGCAAATGAATATCTGTTTCACCTTTCAAAAGCATCATATACAGCTTTTTCACTATTAAATAACAACAAAGACACAGTGACGATTTTTCCAGTTTACACGCATAGGCAGTCCAACTATCTTTGTGTTTTAGGTAACATCCCACCCACAGATCGTTCCACTATCTTAACGATTGAACAAGCAACAAACGTTATTTCATTTGAATTAATGAAAGAACATGCTTTAAAGCAAATGACAAGGCGCCTACAAGATGAATTTTTTTCCAATTTCATTAATGATGCATTTTCAACACAAGAAGAGATCATTAGTCGTGGAAAAGAATTCGGACTAATAGAGGATCAACGATATTTATGTGCTGTCGGACAAATAGATGATGATGACAAAGACAAATCTTATCTGCAGTTTCAGTCAGAAAAGGAATTAATTTACGATACAATTGAGTATGAGCTACAAAACTTCGAGGAAAAAATCCATCTCTTTTCTAACGAACAATTTTACATTTTTTTGTTAGAATTAAATGGTGCAAGAAAGGAAAATGAAGATTCATTTGTTCAGTTATTAGAAAAACTACAAATGAGAATAGGAATTCATTTTAAAGAAAATCTTTCATTTGGAATAAGCATGTACGCTGAAGAACTTACACATGTTACCGTGTCATACAAAGAAGCAACAGAGGCTCTATATTTCGGAAGGATGTCAGGTAAAAAGCAATTTATTGAGATTTATCAACCAAAGGAAGTACCGGAAATTTTACGAATGGTTCCTTATGATTATTTAAAAAAGTTTTATGACGATACATTCCAAGCTTTTGCCAACGATACTAAAAAGGATCATCAAGTCCTGCTCCATACTTTATCTGTTTATCTAGAAACACATTGCCAGTTATCAGAAACTGCAAAAAAACTATATGTTCATCGAAATACTGTTATTTATCGGTTGGAAAAATGCGAGGAAATGATCGGAAGAAGCTTAAAAGAACCCGACGAAACGTTACGTCTCCGCCTTGCTTTTAGAATCAAAGCACTAATTTACGGTACAACTAAGAATTAAAAAATAATTAAGGAGCCTGGTGTCCCATTCCAAGCTCTCAGTTTGTTTAAAACACCTCACACTATATTTACAATCAATAAACTTGAGAGCTCACTCTACCTTAGCAATCAGCGGTAATTTCACTGTAAAAGTTGTCCCTGCGTTAACTTTACTCTCAACATCCACTACCCCATTATGCTGATTAATAATTCGATAAGTAACCATAAGGCCTAGTCCTGTACCATTTTGTTTTGTTGTGTAAAATGGTTCTCCCAACCGCTTCAGCTGCTCTTCACTCATCCCTACACCTTCATCATGTACAGAGATAAGAATAAATCCTTCATGATTTTTAAATGTAATGGTTATAGTCCCCTCGTTTTGCATCACTTCAATTGCGTTTTTAATCAAATTAATGAACACTTGCTTTAGTTGTGAACCAATTCCATTAACAGCTGTTGCTATAGCGTTATTTTCAACAACAAAAGATATTGATTTTTTGAAAGCTTCCGTATCCAATAAATCGATAACATTACTCACTAAATCTCTAATATCAACAGTAGCAAAATCACTATTTGCGGGTTGAGCTAGCGTTAGAAACTCACTCGAGATAACATCTATCCGTTCCAACTCAGCCTCCATAATATTTAAAAACATTTCATTCGGTATCGTTCCTGAGCGAAATAATTGAACAAAACCTTTTAAAGCAGTTAAAGGATTTCTTATTTCATGCGCAATTCCAGCTGCTAGTTGCCCTACCACATTCATTTTTTCTGCCTGAATCATCATTGAGTCTGATTTTTTCTGTTCCGTTATATCTTGAATGATTAACTCATTGGCATCTTTCCCCTGAAAGGTAGTAGGAATTGATACCACTTCCGTATGTACTTCTTTCCCGCGTAGAGTAGTCCAAACACGATAAAGCCTAGGGTGAATTCCACCTTTCTTTACAATCTCCTTACATTCCATATGAAACTCCGGGTGCAACATATCATAAATACTTCTCCCTAGTAGCTCTTCCTTCGTTTTAGCATCAAAAAGAGTTAGGGCCGCCTTATTCACAAATACCCATTTTCCATCTTGCAGGATTGTAATTCCGTTAGTAGAAGATTCCACGATATTTTCAAACTGTTCCTTAGCCTCTCGAATCTCTCTTTCTGAATTTTTTCTTTCAGTAATATCACGACAAACTGAAAGTAGATACATCTCCCCCTCTACCACAAACCTATGAGTCTTAATTTCAACAGGAATTCTACCCCCATTTTTACAAACATGAACGGTTTCAAAAATAATTGAGTCGTTATCGTATACATCTTTAATAATCGGCTTCATTTCCCCTGTCTCAAGCCCATCAATATCCTTTGGTGATAAAGCAAGCATTTCTTCCCGGGTGTACCCTAATCGTTGACAAGCAGTTTCATTCACTTCAATAAAATTACCCGCACTTCCATCGTCATAAATCTTAAAATAGTAAACAGCATCAGTAAGATGATTAAATAACCGTTTGAATCTTATATCACTTTTATCTGATTCTCGAGCTCTACTTTCCTTAGAGGCATTTAGCTCATGCGTTAAATACTCAATTTCCAACTTTAATTGTTCATTTTCTTTCCTAAAATGATCTATTTCCTCATCGTTATGAACATTTACATTATTCAAAATCACACCTTCTTCGGTAGAAATTAATTTTAAATTTCAACTATTGATACTTTCAACAATAAATGGAAATTCACCTTTAATTTCAATAACATTTCTTATAAAAAAAATTTGTAAGATAGAACTGCTCATACATAGCTTTTAAAACAATTAAACAAACATTAAATATATGAAAGAGGGCGAAATCATTAGACTTCACCCCAAAATATTTTTGCGATTAACTTCCTCTGTAAACTTGATATCCCCAAGGAGATACGAGCAACGGCACATGATAATGCGAATCAGCATCTGATATTCCAAACCGTACGGATATTTTATTTAAAAATGCAGGTTCTGATAACGTAGCTTCCATACCCCTAAAATAGTCTCCAATAAAAAATAGTAACTCATATTCACCTACTACCATTTCTTCACAAGATAAAAGCGGTTCATTTAAGCGACCATCTTCATTTGTTATAGATGTTTTTAGTAAAGTGTGTGTTGAATCAACGATCCTAATTAATTGAATGTCCACACCCGCAGCCGGTGTACCATGTGTTAAATCCAATATATGTGTTGTCAATCCTACCATTCTATCAAATCCTTATTTAGAAAGATTGTTTGTATCGGCATATTCTTTATTTTGTTGAAGATCTTCTTTTGTAACTGAAAATTGTTGGAAGCCGTAAGGAGGGCGTGGTTCTGTATAAACTTTCCCTTCTGAATTTGGAATATCTTCCACCACTGAATCCCAAGTATGGTTTTGCGATTGAAAATGAACTTCTATTAATTGCGGGAATCTTTCCAGCACTCGACAACCAATTAAAAAGATCAAGTATTGAATAGACGGTGTTTCAAGTTCATGGAAAACAGATGTCACAATATCTTTTATCTGTTCTGCACAAACATAAAGGCTTGGCACGACTCCTGTAGAATCTTGTAATTCCTCATATTCCCACCCGATATTTAAATAGATAAATAGCGGTCGATTGCTATCCTCCGGTAATGTTGTATACTCATCCCTGATAAATCCAACAAATGAATTACCTCGCACTTTAATTAACTGCAAATCTAAAATTCCACTATTCTGTCCAACAACTTCAATCCCATTCTGAGTTCGAATCATTTCAATTTGAGCAACAACCTTTTCATTCCGGGAATGCTTAAACACTAAATCACTTTCAACTAGACCACTAGCTGAAAGTCTAGTTGATGGTTCAAACGGAACTTCTTCCCCAATTAATTTAATCGTATCAATATGTTCATATTTCTTTAAAAACTCTTCGCCAACATATTGAATAAATCCTTCAATGGTGGAACCCTCATAGCTACCCAAGTGCCTTTGAACAAAATTTTTCATAGAATCTGTCGCAACCACAAGACTATTATCTCCTTCTGTAAATGAAGGAAGCAGTTTTTCACCACCAACCTCCACTTTTACATTTACCCCAAAAACAATATTGCTCCTTTCTGTAAAATTAGACTCTGGAATTTGTTTCACTCCATTCAACGGCTTCAAAAATGTACGATATGCAAATACATCACCTTTTCCATACGATACATAACGTTCTTTCCCCATAGAATCACTCCTCATTTTGAATTAATTCACGTAAACGAAAAAGAGCTATTTTTTCTATTTCTAATAATGCTGTTTCAAACTCACCCTTCTCCCCATGTGATATTCTTTTTTCCATAAAGGAATATATTTCATCTTTAGTTCGTCCTTTTACCGCCATAATAAACGGAAATCCAAACTTCTCCATGTACCGCTTGTTTAACAAAGAAAAATGTTCATATTCTTCTGCTGTGAGCTCACTTAACCCAGCGTTAGTCTGTTCTTGCACTGAAGAATTACTCATCGCAAGTCGTGTCCCTAAATTAGGATGCGCATGGATCAACCGGAGCTTTTCTTCATCAGATGCTTCATTTACTCTACCAATCATTTTTCCATGTAAGTCTTCTACTGTAGAAAAAGGCCTACAATCCCATGTTCGTTCAGGAATCCAAGGAGAATGTTCAAAGATATCCTTTAACATATCAATAAAATTAGAATGACTAACATTATTGAGTTGTTTTATCGAAACCACCTTCCGTCACCTCCTTCTTAGTTAAGCAATTGATTTGTTATCATCAATCGGTACAGTGTTACTTTTCTTACGAACCACAAAAAACAAATTCAATAAGATTGCCGTTAAACTTCCAGTAATGATCCCGTCACTTACTATGATGCGTAAAGCTTGAGGTAATCCTGCAAATAGATCTGGTACTACAGTTGCCCCTAATCCTAATGAAAGGGAGCATGCGATAACAAGCATATTATGCTGATCACTAAAATCAACAGCACCCAGCATTTTGATACCTGATGAAATCACCATCCCAAACATGACAACCGTAGCGCCTCCTAATACAGGAGAAGGAATTATGGTTGCAATGGCAGCAATTTTTGGAACAAGCCCTAACCCTATTAAGATCATCCCAGCAGCCACCACTACATTTTTCGTTTTTACCTTTGACAATTGAACAAGACCTACATTTTGAGCAAATGTATTGTATGGAAATGCATTAAAAAGTCCACCTAACGTAATTGCCAATCCTTCAGCACGATAACCTCTTACAAAATCCTTTTCTTTTAATTCTTGGTCACAAATTTTACTTAGAGCCAGAAATACACCAGTTGATTCAATAACAATCACTAAACATACGATCATCATGGTTAAAATCGGTCCAACCTCAAACGATGGAGCTCCAAAATAGAACAACTCAGGAAGGTGCAACCACGAGGCTTCTGCAACATCTGTAAAATCAACTTTCCCCAGCATTGACGCAACGAGAGTTCCAGCAACGATCCCTATCAATACAGATAACGCTTGAGCAAAGCCTTTCAGAAAGCGATTTAAAAACAAAATCAATGCTAAAACTCCGAAGGATAATAACAAATTAGTCGAGCTACCAAAATCAGGACTCCCATTACCTCCTGCCATATTTCGAATTCCTGTTGGTACTAATGAAAGACCAATTATTGTAACAACACTACCCGTTACAACCGGAGGAAATAATTTAATTAACTTCCCAAAAAACGAGGCAAATAGTAAGATAAACAAACCACCCGCTATAATCGAGCCATAAATAGCAGAAACACCATATTGAGAGCCAATCGCAATCATTGGTGTGACAGCAACGAAGGAGCTCCCCAGCACAACTGGTAAACCAATTCCAAAATACCTATTTTTCCAAGCTTGTAGCAACGTTGCTATCCCACATGTAAGCAAGTCTATCGCAACTAAATACGCTAATTGTTCAGACGATAAATTTAATGCCCTTCCTACAATTAACGGAACTAAAATAGCTCCAGCATACATAGCCAGTACATGCTGTAGACCTAACGAAAAAAGTTTAAAACCACCTACACCGCCACTCTCCACTCAAAGCCCTCCCTCAAACCTTAATGTTATAATATGTAACATTAATTGTTATATTACTTAACATATTAATATTTTTAAGTGTAAATGTCATTGTAGGAAATGTGAATTTTTATCTTATTCATTGTTCGAATTGTATAATTTTTTAAAAAATCAGATTATAAAAAGACTTTTCCTTTTGTATAGAAAAGCCTTTTTATTCCATTAGCATTAGCATAAATCTCTCCATTTGAAGCAGCCTTCTTACTACTAATACTCTGTATCAGATTTTTTATTTCCTATCTTTTTTCTAATCCTACTAACAATAAGTAATCCAATCAGTAAGATTTCCAATAACAAACCTATAACCGTCCATGTTTGAAAAGTAAACTCTAAATGCATGGTATTGGATTCAAAAAGGATTATAGCTAAAATACCTAAGAATAAGCTTACAGGTGTCATTATTAATTTAGTTCCTTCATCCTTTAATGGGAATAAAGAATGAACAATACAATATAAGGCAAGAGCTAGTTTACTAAACAATGTTGGCATCCAAATCGTTACAAGAATTAAATCTAAACGATCTAAGAAGTCTGTAATATTAATTTCCTGAACCATTAAAAGGGTAGGATATGTGGCAATAGTCATGATTTTTTCACCCAGCACAGCTATATCTACAATTATTACAATAAAAATTAATAAAAAACCTAGACTACTCCCTAAAAGGACTCCCTTTTTAATCCCCCTTTGCTTTGATAAAAAACGAATTAAGTAACAAGAAATTAACGCTTCACCCATCCAAGGGAAAAATAAGTATGAAGATTTAGCCAAATTGCCCATTTGTTCATTATTAATAATCGGAGTAATATTTCTTACATCCAATTCATTTATAACAAGAATAGGGGCAACCAATACTACCACAGCCAAAACAATAAATTGTATAACCGTGATTCTAGCAATGACCTCTAAGCCAGCAGCACTGACATAAAGTAAAGTAAGTGTTAGAACAATTGAAATGATTTCAATAGGAGTAGTCGGTAAGAGATATGAGGAAACATAATCAATGAACAGGCGTAAATCCCTTATATACACAAAAATTAAAAATACTCCAATCACAACGGTGAATGCTTTATCAAGCCTTGAATGTTGTACAGGATCTACATTCTTTCCTAAACATAGGAAAAAAATAAGAAAAAAAACAGGAAACACAAGAATCGGAATCATCCATGTATTTTGATTTGATATCTGTGTCAATACCTGCGGCAAGGAAATAAGGGATGCTGGAATCATAAAATTAGCTAACAAAAGAGCAAATTGAAAAAGTGAAATATTATACTTAATCATTAGTTGACCACCAGCTTTGTAATAGGGCCAATAAATTTATTCATATAAGCTGTAAGGCCACTTAAATCATACGGAAGAAAAAAAAACGTAGAAGAACTTGCTGCTAGAAAAGTCATAAGATAAATAATGACCTTATTACGCTTCTTTTGTTTATGAATTGTCTTTCGTTGAAGGAAGAGAAAAATGAGTAAAGTAAACAAACATATCAACGTTGCAATCATATAAACTACTCCTTAATATTAATTCCTGAATTAATGGTTCGTTTTATCTCAGCATCCACCTTAATCTCGATATCGGCATCCTTTAAAATTTTCTCCCAATCATCCTTCCACTTTTCCCATTCATCATTATGATGAAGGTATAAATACCAACCAAACCCAAATATATCAATTCCTTCTTCCCTCCCATGGTTAATTAAGGATAATACTTCTGATTTTATTTGTTTTTTCATATCTTTTATTGCTGAGCTATAGACTTCCTGCTCAGCAAGTTTTAGATTAGGTTCATTTTGCATCATATTTGATTCAACTTTAATTGTAAGAGTAAATGATGGTTTACCTCCATTAGACTTGTAATTTGTTTTTACTTTTGATTTTATAATATTGACATTTAACTCTTCCTTTTCACCTACTACAAATGTGTAGTTATTACCATTTGCTTTTTCTAATAACCAACGTAACCCCCATGCCTCTTCCTTAGTCGTAAAAAATTTTAATTCATCCTTTTTTAAGATTCCAAATCCACTCATTTTAACTTCTTGCTTCTTATCCTTAGAATTGGCATTTTGCGTTTCAGTAGTTTCAACAATCGGTATAAATGTGTCCTTACCAGGCCTAGATATATCCATCAAGACATCTTTAACTGTTATACCAAAACCTGATTTTGCCATTTCCCTCATTGCCTCAGCTGGTAACATTTCTAAGTGAGGTGTTGCATTTAACACGTTGATCGCTTCTCCTTTAGTCAATAAAACATAAGCAGAAAGTCTTGATTGAGGTTGTTCCAGTACAACATCTAAAGATTTCTTGAATCCAAATCGAGCTAACTCCTCACCAAAAATAATGATCCTTCGATGAGCAAAGTATAATTCTCTGGACATTCTCTCCTGTAGATCGTCATTACTTTCCCTTACATTTCTTCCAATTCCTGAGTCAACATAGTAGGGACCACCTCCACCCGTTCCACCTCCACCTCCAGATGACTCACTCATTGCGCCTGGAAGCGGAACCTGAACAGAAACCCTGAACTGATTGTCCCCAACTTTGTCAAATCCAGTTGAAACAACGAAAGCTAAATCATTTACCTCTACTCGGTCCCAACACCCTGTTAACAGAAGTACACAAATACAAAGTAGGCAAATCATTTTACGAGTTACCATATATATTAAACTCCCCTAGCTAATTATGTTTGTGTGTAGAAGGTTTAAGGTTGTCCTTTTCACGAGACACATTTTCTTTAACAAATTGAGTTGGTCGTCGATCCATGTCCCACCAAGGGATTCGAATAAATACATCCTTCAGTTCACTCCATTTAAGTGGTCCAAGTGGATGAAAATAAGGAACACCAAATGATCGCAACTTACATAAATGAGTTAATACGATAATAGAACCAAGAGCAATACCAAATAAGCCAAAAATGCCTGCAAGAATCATCATTGGAAATCGTAATAGTCGAATAGAAATCGCCATATTAAACCTTGGAATGGTAAAGGAAGCAATTCCAGTTAAAGAGACGATAATAACCATAGGTGCAGAGACAATCCCTGCCTCAACTGCTGCTTGACCAATAACTAAGGCACCTAAAATACTAACTGCTTGTCCAATCACCTTCGGGAGTCGTATACCCGCTTCACGTAAAGCCTCGAACGCAATCTCCATCATTAACGCCTCAATGAGAGCAGGAAAGGGAATAGACTCCCTACTAGCAGCAATACTAAACAACAGGTTTGTAGGTATCA
Source organism: Metabacillus sp. B2-18 (assembly GCF_021117275.1). NCBI lineage: Bacteria > Bacillati > Bacillota > Bacilli > Caryophanales > Bacillaceae > Metabacillus > Metabacillus sp. B2-18. The sequence goes on along the minus strand of NZ_CP088245.1, from coordinate 1,281,488 downwards.
TATCTTGATGAAACGTTGTTATTGCAACATAGAATGCAGGTAAGAGTAAAGCTAAAAATAGAAGCATTACCCTTAATATTCTTAAAAAAATTGAGATATGATATCGTTGATAATAATCTTCACTTGATTGAATAAATTGCCAAAAACTCACAGGTAATATAAGCGCAAAAGGAGTTCCATTAACTAATATAGACACTCTTCCTTCTAATAAGTTAGCTGCCACTGTATCAGGACGCTCTGTATTTTGTATCTGAGGAAAAAAGCTACTAGGGCTATCCTCAATTAATTCTTCAATATACCCACTTTCTAATACACCATCAATTTCAATACGGTCAATTCTCGCTATTACTTCTTCAACTAAGTCTGGTGGTGCAAGATTATCCATATACATGATGTTGATCGTTGTATTTGTTTGAGTACCTACTTCTTTAGAAATAAGCTTTAAATGCTTTGATTTAATCTTTTGTCTAACAAGCGCTGTATTTACTCCCAAATTTTCGGTAAAACCTTCACGTGGACCACGTACTACGGATTCCGTATCCGGCTCAGATACACTTCTACTAGTCCCACCTTTTGCATCTAACACTAATCCTTTATTTAAGGAATCTACTAAAAGGATTGAACTCCCATGCAAAACTTGCTTCACTATATCAGACATCTTATTCGATTCAACTACTTGGTTAACAGAAAGAATGTTTTTTTCTAAATATTCAGCAGTGAGATGTTCTTCTTTTATCTCTGCTAACAATTGCTTTAAGGCATGAAATTCTATACTTTTGGAATCAATTAATCCTTCAACGAAGATAAGGTACGCTTCATTTTGACCTACTATTAGAGGCCTAAATTTCACATCGGAACATTTATCAAATTCCTTTTTTAGTACAGCTACATTCTCAGTCAAATCGGTTACAACTGTTTGATCCAAGGTTTCAGGTGCGTCTTGGTTTTGATAGAGTTGTCTATGGTTCATAAATTTCCTCATAATCATGCTCCTGAACGTCTCATTATTATTTTTCTTCTCATTACTATTTACCTTTGGAGGAAATTTTATGATTAAATGACAAATTAAAAAGCAGCATATGAAATGTTAAAGGGGTTTGTTTACGAATATAAAAACTAAATTATCACCCCAATTAGCAGTCCCATTTGCAACTGAATAAGATGATATTGAACTACCAGAGTGTGGGTGATGATGTCTGAGAGGATAAATAAAGCAGACCTTCTTGCTAATCCTTAACTGAGTAACGATAGTCCAAAATAAGCGGAGTTTTTCTGGTTAGACTGAAGAATGGAACTCGGTTCGAGGGATATAAGCGGAGTTTTTCCGGTTAAGCAAAGTAAAATGGTTCATTTTCATCTTTTTTGATTAAATAGGCGGAATCTTTCCGTCTATTTTATCTATTTTTTGTGCTATTTCTTCATTAAGAGGAATTTCTCCGCTTATTTGGTAGCTTATTTCATGGCGATTCATGAAACCTGGAAATCGCTTATCTTGCTATAAAAAAATGCTTGGAGCATATATGTATCCAAGCATTTTCCTTTGCTGATTTACTTGTCAAATTGCTTTTTGATTCTAGTGCGGATTCCTATACGAAAAAGCAATGTTAATTCGTATCCTGTACTTCAAAACAGAACTCGTTAACAAAAGTCCCATAGCCTTTTAAATTACCTACTTTTCACAAGCAAATTAACTGCTTCCTTCACTAAATCATCACTGCTTTCGCCTTTTTCCTCAGCCATTCGAACACATTCTATTAAATTAGAGCTAACGATTACACCAATTGTTCGATCAATTGCTGTTCTACTTGCGGAAAGCTGAGTAATAATATCTTTACAATCTTTCTGTTCTTCCATCATACGTAAGATTCCTCTGAGCTGCCCTTCAATTCTCTTTACACGGTTTTTAATTTGTGCATCATACTCCATCTTTAATCTCCCCTTCTTTAGCCTTTATTATGATCATTATACCCTAAAGGGTAACTCGCTATAAAATAATCAGATACTTTTCCCAAGCTATGTATTCAATCTATTAAAATATTAACTATTCTATTTTATATTTGTCAATTTTCCTATCCTCTCATTATTGCTATTGTTCCCACAACTAACGTAAAAAGGTATACCTCCAAACAAACTGGGTCGGTATACCTTTAATAAACTTATTAAAATTGAAAATATTCTTTTGCATTGTTATAACATATTCCTTGAATAATGCTACTTAAAGCTTCTTCATCATACGGATATTCACCGTTTTCAACCCATTGTCCAATAAGATCACAAACTAATCTTCTAAAATATTCATGTCTTGTATATGATAAGAAGCTTCTTGAATCAGTTAACATCCCAATAAAGCGGCTGAACAACCCAAGGTTTGCTAAAGCTTTCATTTGATCAAGCATTCCGTCTTTTTGATCATTAAACCACCATGCCGTACCAAACTGGATTTTGCCAGGTGTTCCTCCACCTTGAAAACTCCCAATAACAGATCCAATCACATAATTGTCTTTTGGATTTAACGAATAAAGAACTGTTTTTGGAAGAGCATCCTTTTGATCTAATGAATCAAGCAATTGACACAAAGGCTTTGCCACTTCTCCGTCATTCATACTGTCAAATCCAGTATCAGGGCCAAGCTGTTTAAACATTCTAGTATTGTTGTTTCGCAGGGCATGCATGTGGTATTGCATAACCCAACCTAAGCGTGCATATTGTTCACCTAGGAAGGTTAACGTGTACGATTTGAATTGCTTTTCTTCTTCAAGCGATACCTTTTCTCCTTTAAGTCCTTTTGCAAAGATGTCAGCAACTTCTTCCTCTGATGCTGCTTCGTACATCATCGAATCAAGAGCATGATCTGATACACGGCCCCCAAGGGAGTGAAAAAACTCAATTCGTTCCTTTAACGCTTTCAGATACTCACTATAGTTTGTAACCGATTGCCCAGAAGCCTCAGACAGTTTTCCTACCCACTCTAAAAACCCATCACGATTAATTTCAAGTCCTTTATCAGGTCTAAAACTTGGCAATACCTTTACACCAAACTCAGTGTTTTCTTGTAACTTCTGGTGATACTCTAAAGCATCAGTCGGATCATCTGTTGTACAAACAACCTCAACCTGTGACTTTTTAATTAATGCTTGAGCTGTGAAGTCATCTTGAGCTAATAATGAGTTTACCTTCTCCCAAATATCTGGGGCACTTTTTTCATTTAAAATTTCATTAATTCCAAAGAATCGTTGAAGCTCTAAGTGTGTCCAGTTATATAATGGATTTCCTATAGTCATAGGTACTGTTTTTGCCCAAGCTAAAAATTTTTCATAATCACTAGCATTTCCTGTAATATATTCTTCGTCAACACCATTACTTCTCATCGCTCTCCACTTATAATGATCACCATATAACCAAGCTTCTGTTATATTTTTAAATCTCTTATTTTCATAAATTTCTTTAGGACTAAGATGACAATGGTAATCAATAATCGGCATTTCCTTCGCATATTTATGATATAACTCCACCGCAGTATTCGTTGATAGTAAAAAGTCTTCTCCCATAAAGTCTTTCATTTCTCCCACCGTCCTTCGTTTTCCTTCGTAATGTACCTAACTATCAATTTTTCAGATAAAATTTCTCAAGGCTCTTTTGAACTCCATCCGTAACAATATCTTCTAGGTAATTAATAACCATATCCTTAAGAAGAGAAATTTCCACTAAACTTCGACCCCATAGCTTTTCATCAGATAATATGATTGAAACCACTTCAGTAAGAGATTCCTCTGTTCCATCATTTTGATTCCACGCCTCGGAAAACGTCTTGATCGCATCTTTGCTGTCACGAATTTGATATTCCTGAAGATCTCTTATTCCAACCATATGTTCATCCCCATCAACTCTGATTGGTTGATAATAGGAAATTAATCCACTAAGAGAAAACACCATATGAACCGGTAATTTATTTTCTTTATCTAGATGTTCAAAGAAAATAGGTAGAACTCTTGCTTTATATTTAGATACTGCATTTTGACCAAGGTCGACTAAATAGTGTTTTACAAAAGGATTTTTAAAACGGTCAAGTACCGAGTTTGCAAAATCATCCAACACTTTCGTTTCAAAAGAAAGCACTGTTTTTATTTCATCCTTTATCGCATTTTCAACAAAGGAAAATAGCTCCTGATTTACCATTACTTCATAAACTGTATTTACCCCTGATAGATACCCTAGTGAAAACAACATTGTATGAGGAGCATTCAATAAACCAACTTTTAATTGACGGTATGGTGTCACATCTCCCCATTTGACTTGTAGACCAGCTTCATGAAACGGAATACTCTCACTTATCGCTTTATCCCCATCAATGACAAATAAATGGTATGGTTCACAAACAGTAAGAAGCTGATCTTCGTAACCTAACGTTTCCGTGAAAGTATCGATATTTCCCTTCGGATAACCTGGAACAATCCGGTCCACAAGTGTGTTGCAAAAACGATTATTCTGTTCAACCCATTGAATAAAGTCTTGTGGAAGCTCCCAATCCTTTGCTATCTTTAAGACAATTTCCCTTAAAACATTTGCATTTTCTTCTACTAACTCACAAGGTATTATTGTAAGTCCACTATCCTCTGAACCGTTAAATACTCTGTAACGATGATAAAGGACCGCTGTTAATTTCCCAGGGAAAGAATGTGGTGAAGCATCAGGTATAAACTCTTCCTCCAAATACGTTAACCCAGCTTCAGTTGTATTTGAAAAGACAAACTGTATAGAAGGAGATTCTGCAGCTTTTAGCACTTCATTCCAATTTTCATAAGGATTGATTCCCCGACTTATAGAAGTAATAACCTCGCTTTTATTAACTTCTTTCCCATCTTTTATTCCTTGTTGCACAAGTGTATAAAGACCATCCTGTGCGTTCAGTTTTGGCACAACTTTTCCGTGTGGCGTTGGTTGAATTGCTACAACTCTACCGTTGAAAATTCCTTGTTTATTCATTTCATTGACCATCCAATCAACGAAACCTCTTAGGAAATTTCCTTCTCCAAATTGGAGAATACGTTCTGGTAGATCATTTGTTAAGTTAACTTCCATACTTTCAGTTAACTGGTGATTTTCAAGTAACATGTTGCGACTTAATTGTTCCATGAACTCCCTCCCCATCTGATAAAAACAATGTTATAAAATAACGCCATCTTTAAAAATAGCAATCTCTTTAAATCCAAACTCTTCATTCCGTGCCTTCTCATCACCAGAAGCAAGTCTTACGATATATTCAAATAATTCATCTGCTAATGTTTCTTTATCTTTTCCTGTAATGAGTTCGCCTGCATTGAAATCAATCCAATTCCGCTTTTTTTCAAAAAGTTTATTGTTAGTTGATATCTTCACAGTAGGAACCGGTCCACCAAAGGGAGTTCCTCTTCCAGTCGTAAATAACACAACATGTGCACCAGATGCAGCAAGTGAGGTAACAGAAACTAAATCATTACCAGGTCCTTGAAGTAGAGTTAATCCGGGCTTATTTATTCTTCCACCATATGGCAAAACATCAACAACTTCAGAAAAGCCTCCCTTTTGTACACATCCTAGAGATTTTTCCTCTAATGTTGTAATGCCACCCTCCTTGTTTCCAGGAGAAGGGTTTTCATAAACAACTTGATCATGTTTTATAAAATATTCCTTAAAGTCATTTACTAATGAAACAGTTTTAGAAAATACTTCTTCATTTACTGCACGTTCCATTAAGATCGTCTCTGCTCCAAACATTTCCGGTACTTCTGTTAAAACTGTTGATCCTCCATGTGCAATCACTTTATCGGAAAATGCCCCTACTAGCGGATTAGCTGTTATGCCAGAAAGTCCGTCAGAACCTCCACACTTTAGACCCACCTTTAACTTTGAAACCGAAACAGGTTCTCGTTTAAATTGATTAGCATAAGCTATAAGGTCTTCAATAATAGAAATTCCTTCATCTAATTCATCTTCAACTTCTTGTACAGCCAAAAATTTTACCCGTTCTTCGTCAAATTCACCCAGTACATCTGTAAATGCTTTAATATGGTTATTTTCACATCCTAAGCCTAAAACAAGTACACCTGCTGCATTAGGGTGCTGCACTAGATTTCTTAAGATCTTCTGAGTATTTTCTAAATCATCACCAAGTTGTGAACAGCCAAATGGATGTGGATAATGAAAAACCCCATCCGTACCAGATGTATCTAACGATTTTTCGGCAAGCTTTACCAATTGCTCAGCTATCTTGTTAATACATCCAACAGTATTTATAACCCAAATCTCATTCCGAATCCCAATATCACCGTTTTTGCGTACATACCCTTGAAAGGTTCTTGTTTTAGTTGTTCCTGTCGAATTCTTCTGTTTTCTTGGCTTATATGAATACTCCAATGTACCTTCAAGCTTAGTTTGGACATTATGTGTATGAACCCATTGTCCTGAAGAAATATCCTTTTTAGCTTCGCCAATAGGAAAGCCATACTTTAAAACATCTTCTCCTGCCCTTATATCAATAAGAGCAATTTTATGTCCCACAGAAATGTCATCTTGAAGCACCAATGAATGACCAAGAAATTTTATCTCGTCTCCCTTGCTAAAGTTCTTTAAGGCAACGAGAACATTATCTCTTTCATCTACATGTGCAAATACTGTTTCACTCAAAGATTCTTCACTCCTCTCATATTATTTGAGGTGAAAAACTATCAAAATAGCATATATTCAAATAAAAACCAAAATAACAACGTTGTTATTATTAATATTAAAGGAAAAATCTACATATGACAACGTTTTCAACTAAAATAATGATATTTTTATAAGTATCCCACTAGGATTTCTGCTGTGATCATGTTAACTTAGAACATATATATGAATACTATTTGTACTAAAACAATAACAACGTTGTAATAAAATTCCCTATCTGAACAGGTGATTACTATGAATGTAACAATCAAAGATATTGCAAATTTAGCAGGCGTAAGCTATTCTACCGTTTCAAAGGCTTTAAATGATAGTGACCTTGTTAAACCCGAGACCAAAGATAAAATCTTAAAAATTGCTAAAGAATTAGGGTATGAACCTAATTTCGCTGCCCAACGACTTGTTTCGAAGCAAACAAAAACAATTGGATTAGTTTGGCCTTCCATTGAAAGAGCAACTTTATCAACATTAGTCACAAAGATTAATGAAGAAATTAGCAAATATTCATACTCTATGATTTTATCTATTAATCCGGTTAAAACATCATTTGAAATGTTTAAGCGCTTTCAAGTTGATGGTATGATTGTTTTCGAGGAAAATGATGAAACATTAACTGACCAATCTCTAACAAACTCCATACCTACCATTGCACATGGAGTGGCAGGAAATAATGTACTTCCTGTTATTGATGTTAATTGGCAGCAAGCAATGTATGATGCAGTTGATTATCTATACAAACTGGGACATAGTAAGATTGCGTTTATAGGTGATTTCTCACCTGTTGATCGTAGACAGATGGAGAAATTTAAAGGATTTCAAAAAGCTATGAAGGAATTTAATTTATCAGTAAATGCAGAAAATCTTGTAAATACAGGAGGTCTAGATTGGTATGACGGGTATGTGGCAACAAAAAAATTATTACACTCAACGTATAAGCCCACAGCTCTAATTGGAAGCAGTTATGACATTTCATCAGGAATTATTCGTAGTCTAAGAGAAGAAAACTTAATTATCCCTAAAGATATGTCTGTTATCGGCTATGATAATATTCCACAAATGGGTACATTAGAAACACCATTAACTAGTATTGGGGTACCTATTGATCAATTAGCAGTTAAAATTGTTGATTCACTAATGAAGCTAATAAACGACAAATCATCTGTGCCACATGTACAAATCATGACACCAGAAATAGTAGAGCGCGCATCTTGTTCAAAGTAAAAGAAAGGTACCCACAACATATAAGGGTACCTTTATCCTTGCCACTTTGATGCAGTTGTTTTTTAGTTTAAATATTCCCCAGATTCCACTTATTCACAGTAAAGCTCACTTTCTTAGAAGCAGAAAATGAAATATGCTGATTTTCAGGATTAGGGAAAAAACGAGAAGTAAATGTCTCTCTTCCATTATTAATAAAAATTTCAATTGACGATGTGTCAATAAATATCCTAAGTGAATTCAATTCATCAAGCATGCACTGACGTTTTTCAGTTGTTCCGTCAACATAGCTTTTTCTTTCAAATGTAAATGTTTTTTGTTCTGAGGAATAGATTATTCTTCCTGCATCACTTATCGATATTTCCATCCAACCTTCAACGACTTCAATTCTATCTAATATTAATTCTATTGTCTTTCCACTAATTCCATCCAGCTCTTTACTTTCCTTATTAAGCTTCACCGAATAGCTTATCATTTCACTATCTCTTAAGTTTTCAAATTCTTTAACAGGAGTTTGATGAATCTTTCCATCCATCAAATTTAATTCGCGTGGAAGAGTCATATTGTGAATCCATTTGTATTCAATAGTCGGATGTTCCAGTTCATTTTGGTCTGGTACACTCATCCATGCAAAGAGAAGTCTTCTACCTTGATTATCAACGGTAGTTTGCGGAGCATAGAAATCAAACCCTCGGTCAAGCTCTTCAAAAAAATGATGATCATATTCTCCTGTTTTAGGATTAAATTGTCCAACCACATAGCCGGCCTGGTAAACATTTTGATAGTTCATTCCTTTTGGCTCTAAGCCTTGTGGAGAGAAAATAAGGATATCTTCTCCATCAAGCTTGAATAAATCTGGACATTCAAACATGTAGCCAAAGTCACCCAGTTTTCCTTTTCCTCCACCCGCTAGTATTCCAACATAATCCCAATGAAAGAGATCATTTGATTTAAGTAATACAACTGACCCTTTTAAGTCTTTTGTTTGAGCTCCTACCACCATAAAAAACAACTCATCTTGTTGCCATACTTTAGGGTCACGAAAATGAGCGGTAAAGCCTTCTGGTAAGGTAACGACCGGCCCTTTCTTTTCATAATGAATGCCATCTTTTGAAACAGCCAAGCATTGATAGGTTTCACGTTCTCCTTGTTCATTCTTTACATTTCCAGTATAAAAAACATAAAAATGACCTTCATGCTCGATCGCACTTCCTGAATAACAACCATTTTTTTCAAACCATTCTGAGGGAGTAAGTGCAATTTCTTCATGCTTCCAATTCACTAAATCTTTTGAAGAATAATGTCCCCAGAATTTTGCTCCGTGACCTGTTTTAAACGGCATCCATTGATAATAAAGATGATATTCTCCGTTCATTTGAATGAAGCCATTTGGGTCATTTAATAATCCTACAGGTGGCATAAGGTGATAGTGCAAGCGGTATGGATCCTGCTTTACAAGGTTACGATGTTTTTCGATTTCTTCGGCAACTTCTTGACGTAGTTGTTTGTCTTTATTCAACGTTCTCACCCACTTTTGTTAGTATCATTTGCTCTAACGTTGGTAGAGCTTCATAGCTCATTTTGCTTTTTTGATAATGATTATTTTTTTTATCTAAAGGAATGAAATCAATGAGTGCCTCACCTAAGGAAATAACTCCACTTCTCATACACTTTGAACCTCCCATATGAAAAAGTTGACTTTGAAACTTCAAAGTCAACTTCTATTCTCTTATTATTCTTCCTTCCAACCTAATAATAAGGTAGCGATAAAAGCACCTATTGTTGCAATAAGAAAACCAATTCCATAATTAAGTGGATCCTGGACAATAGCAAACTGCGGGATCCCTGTTAAACCAATTCCGTTGGCCATTACATTCGTGAACACAACGTATGCTCCTCCAAGAGCTCCACCAATAGCTGCAGCAATAAAAGGTCTTCTGTACTTTAAGTTCACACCGAAAATTGCTGGCTCGGTTATGCCTAAAAAGGCAGATAAAGCTGCGGGACCTGCAATCCCCTTAACTTTTTCATTCTTTGTTTTAAATAATACAGCCAATGCTGCTCCCCCATGGGCAACGTTTGCCATAGCCCAAATTGGGAGTAAATAGTTACCTCCAACATTTGCTAATAGCTCTGCTTCAATGGCATGGAAGCTGTGATGAACACCAGTTAAAACAATGGTTGAGTAAAGTCCTCCAAATACTAACCCAGCAATTGGACCCGCTGTACTATAAACCACATCTAATACTGTTGTTATTCCATTTCCAAGAATTCTTCCAATAGGACCAATGATAAGCAGGGCAACAAAACCTGTAAAAATAACAGTTATAAAAGGTGTTACTAATAGATCAATCGCATTAGGAACAATTTTACGTAAGCCTTTTTCTACTTTAGCCATAATATAAACAGTTAATAGAACCGGAATAACGGTTCCCTGATATCCTAACATTTCAACTCCAAAACCAAAAAAGTCAAGTGTAGAAGGCACAGCATCTGTTAATCCCCACGGATTTAGTAGGGAAGGATGGATCATTATCCCTCCAATAACTGCTCCAAGGTAACCATTAGCTCCAAATTCTTTTGCCGCACTAAAACCGATTAAAATTGGAAGAATGATGAAAGCTGCAGATGAGAACATATCCAGCATAACGAATATAGCACTTTCCGGATCTACCCAGTTATACGTTTTCATTAATCCTAAAAGACCCATTAACATACCTGCTGCAACAATTGCAGGAATAATTGGAACAAATATATTAGATAAAGTTCGAGCAAAACGAGCAAAAGGGTTCATTTTTCTTTTAGCCGCATCGCTATGAGATTCCCCTTTGTTAGTTGATTCATCATCCATTGAAGCTCCGACTAATGGAGCAAAGTGTTGATACACTTTATTAACCGTTCCTGTACCAAATATAATTTGAAATTGACCTGAACTTGAAAATGCTCCTTTTACTCCTTCTAGTTCCTCAATTCCATTTTTGTCAATTGAATTTTCATCCTCAATTACTAGACGAAGACGTGTTGCACAATGAGCAGCACTTATTACATTGTTTTTGCCTCCAAGCTTCGCGACAAGTTGCTCTGCTACTTCACGATGATTCATGTTGTATTCCTCCCTATATGTTTGTAGGGCTACAGACAACAAAAAAAGACCTAAAATATATAGATAAAAAGGTAGCTTCAAAGAAGATGATCTACCTATGTCATCCTATATATTCTAGGTCTTGCCTGCGTTATCAGTAACAATCCCACATATAAAATTGTTGTTTCATTTATTCTATAAGAACATATTGAAACCGTCAACATAAAAATTACTATAATATAATTATTTTAATAGCCTTTGAATATGTATGGCAATATATGCTACCTCTGATTCTGGAAATTCAATTTCATATTCTTTACTCAACTTGTCTAATATATTTCTTGAATAAGAATATGCTGTTTGATATTTACCTTGTATGAGGTCCATCATATCTTGGTCAATCGGATCAAATTTTTCTCCTAAAGAAATCCGATTTAAGGCAAAACGAAGATGTGTAACAAGTCTCTGATAATTGATTGAAGATTCTTCTATCTTTTCTCCAACGAATTCTTCAACTTGTTGAACAAAATCACTTAAGATAGATGCTTGCTTTAAAGATTCACTCATAGAAGGAGCGTCCAATTTAGCTGTATGAATATGAAGAGCGATATGCGCAACCTCATCTTCAGGAATTTCAATTCCAAGCTTATTACTTATTTCTTTCTTTGCCCATAAGCCTATTTCAAACTCACTTTTGTAAAGCATCTTTATTTCATTTAATAGTTTATTTTTGATAGGTATGCCCTGCTTAATTCTTTCTAATGCAAATGAAAGATGATCAGTTAAAGCAATATGAATATGATCACTAAGTGGTGAACTTAGATATCCTTCTGCATAACTAATAATATTTTCAGCTAGTTCAATATGCTCTTCTGGTAAGGTAGCTAATAATTGCTGGAACTTCTCAGAGGATGCCTCATGTAATACAAATATTTTTTCGATCTTATTTTTAGGAACAATATCATTTCTACTTTTTTGAAAAGCGATACCATTTCCCATAACAATTTTTTCCTGTGGCCCGTCAATTACTACTACGGCATTGTTGTTCAATATTCTGAAGATCCGCATAAAATCCCCCGTACAAATTTAATAAGCTATATATTATCATTAAAATTTAAATGAGCAAAGATTTTAAATACATAGGCATTAATGGTCTGCTACCTTCACCCGGTATTCATTCGGAGTCATACCAACGACCTTTTTAAACACTTTGCTAAAATATTTTTCATTCTGATAACCAACTTTAAACGATATTTCATAAATTTTTAAGTGCGGGTTTTCTAGAAGCTCTTTTGCTTTATCAATTCGTATTGTTGTCATATAGTTTGTAATGGTTTCGTTGTATTGCTGCTTAAATTTTCTTGATATATATTCGCGACTTAAAAAGAAACGATCGGCAATTTCCTGCAACGTGAAATCCTTGTCATAGTTTTCCCTCAAGAACGCTTCTATTTCTTGAATACTATTTTTTTCTTTTTGGTATTTCACATGATTCAAGAGCTCAATTAATTCGTGAAATTCCTTGGTTTTCTCTTCCTTAAACTTTGTGAATGAAAAGGTTCCGTCTTCATCCCAATAATCTTGCCCATTGTAATAGGTGGTTTCTTCACTAAGCTGGTATTCTTTTAACCAATTTTTACGCAAAACTTCGAATTGATTTTCCCAGTCTTGAATTTGCTCAAATGAAAGAAAATGTTGAGATTCAAGCTTGTGGAAAATTTGATTTATCACTTCATCCATTTGTTCAATACTTCCACTTTGAATTGTCCACTTAATTTTTTCAGCATAATCAAAAAGATGTAGCAATGGTCTTGATGTGATATCATCATACGTCATAATGTGATTTTTCTTATGAACATCTACCATATTGTGTTTTAATAACGTTTTTTGTGCAAAATGATAAGCTTCCTCTAATTTTCCAGATGGCTTCCCAATTGCAATAACTGCTTTCGTATTGGTAAACCTCTCAATTTCCTTTTGAATACTTTCCATAAGTTTTACTTCGTTTTTATGCTTCCATAATAGAATAACAATTTGGTCTTTTTGGTTCCCGTTCTTAAAACAAAAGCCGCTTTGGTCAATACGAACTAATTCATTGCAAATATTCAATATTGTAAAAAATGCCAGATTCTTATCTTCTTCAAACCTTTTTACAATTCTACAATTTAACAATAACAAGCAAATTGTACACTGTCCTTCATTAATATTCACACCATATTCTTTCTGAACTTTTTGAATAAGATCAGATGATGGAGGTGTGTGTGAAATAAGAGTTGTGAAAATATGATCCCAATAGAACGGCTTTGCTTCATTTATAACTCTTGTTGTTTCCTTAGTTGATTCCCTTTTTTGTGCTTGCTTTTCCCACTCATTTACTGCTCTTTCTAAAGTTTCGTTAAGAGCATCAGGTTCAATAGGCTTTAACAAATAATCAAAGCTTCCGTACGTAATTGCATTTCTCATATAGTGAAAATCATCATAACCGCTAACCACAATTGTTTTACTCGGTATTTCAGTTTCTTTTAGCCACTTTAGAAGCTGAATTCCATCTAATTTTGGCATGTTCATATCGGTAAAAATAATCTCTGGCTGATGTTCTAATATAATACTTTTCGCTTCTTCCCCATCACTTGCTTCAAACACTTCTTGAATTCCTAACCGCTTCCATTCTGCTAATAAAAGAAGACCCTCTCTTACATGCTTTTCATCATCAATTATGATTGCTTTCATCCGTAAGACCTCCTGATTCTACTGGAAGTTTAATTGTCACCAATGTACCACCATTTTCATAGTTTTCTATTTGCAGAGTGGCTTGCTGATCATAATAAAGCTTTAGGCGTAAATAGATATTTCTAAGTCCTATGTTCGTACCGTTTCCATTCCCTATAGATTTATTTTCTAAGAATGACTGGTGAATTTCCTCTAATCTACTTTCACTAATCCCTTTTCCATTATCTAAAACTGTAATAATAAGTTGGTCTTTCTCCCTCTTACCCACAATTTTTAATAGCCCTATTTTTTCAATACTTCGATCAAAACCATGCTTAAAATAGTTTTCTATTATCGGTTGAAGAATCATTTTAGGAACCATAATAAGCAAATCTTCTTTTATAAATTCTATCGAATATTCAAATTGATCGCCAAATCTCTCTTTTTGTAATAATAAAAATGCTTTTGTATAGTCAATTTCTTTTGTTAATGGAACAATATTTTCATCAATCGTCATTCCATATCTCATGATTTTTGAGAGATGGGTAACAAGTGTGTATACCTGTGGAACGTTATTTTTTAAAGCAAGCGTCCCAATTGATTGTAAGGCATTATATAAAAAGTGAGGATTAAGCTGTGATTGAAGTGCCTTCAATTGATTTGTTTTATTTTCTAGCTCGAGCTTATATTCCCGATTAATTAGATGATTTAATTTTGACATCATTTCTTTAAACCGCTCACCAAGAGTACCAATTTCATCATTTCCAAGTGAATCAAACTGAACATTCATATTTCCACTTTCAACTTGTTTAATATTTTGCAAAAGAACTCGTATAGGTGTTGTTATTTTAAATGAAACAAAAAGAGTGGCCAATACCACAAGAATTAATCCGATCACCCCAAATAAAATATTGATTTTCGCTACACTAAGTGCACTTTCGAAAACAGATGTATATGGAATTCGTTTGACAAGGAACCATCCTCCTGATGAATCTTCTAGTTTTTCATAAATCATTAAGCCCTCGAAGGAATCTTTCTTCCATTCCATCATTCCACTAGTTTCTTCATTCTGAATCAATGTTTTAATCCATTGCTGATCTTCAGAAACTTCATAATTTGACCTGAAAATAAGTTCTCCATCGGGACTTAGAATATAAAATTCTTCCTTATCTTTTACATACAATTTGTGAGTGATATTTAGTAGCTGCTCTGAATTTATGTCTAATGAAATATAGCCAAGCAATTCATCAGATGGTACATTAACAATCGCTCTATGAAGGGAAAAAACATCTTTTTGTTTATTAGATTTATAATTAGATGATTCCTCTTGCAACAATTCCATTGGTTCAATATGAATATGGTATGGGCTATCTAAAGTCTTTTCATAGATATCACGATTGCGGTATTTATTTAAAGAAGAAAATACAACAGCTGACTTTTTGGACACAGACACATTTTGGTTAGGTTCAACCAAGGCAAAGTTTACTCTATTAATATTCTCTTCGGCATAAAGAATCGTTAATATCACATTCTTGACTGTTTCTTTTGCTAAATAATCATCTCCTGTTGGAGGATTTTGCAAATATCTCATAAAATCAATATTGTTATAAAACGATAAAGTTAAATTTTTCAATTCACCTATGTAGCCTTCGATGTTTAATTTTCCTTGATATAGGAGGTTTACATTTTCTTCAACAAACTCATCCTTTAGTGATTCCTTTGTATATAAATATGTAATAACAATGGAAGTTCCAAATGGAACAATTGTAATGAGTAATAGAAGGACAGTGAGTTTATTTCTTATGCTTGTTTTTGACAAAATATAACCTCCAATCATTTCGTCTATCTTTACCATTATAGACTAGAAATCATATCAGTGAAATGTAAGCCCCTACCACCCTTAATACATATAGCTAAAAAGCATGCCTATTATAGACATGCTTCATAGTTATTATTATTACTTCAGATTATCCCAAGTTGCTTGGAATTTTTCTAAAGCTTCTTCATAGCTGATTTTACCAGCTGCATATTCTTGGATTGTAGCAGCAAACTCTTTGTTTGCTCCATCTGGCCATCTGAACCAAGTCCAAGGAATTGTTTTCTCTGCTTTAGAGTATTCAAGAATTGATTGACCTAAATCACCTAAACCAGAAGCTTCGATATTATCGAATGCAGGAATGAACGCAAATTCTTCCGTGATATAACGTTTACCAGTTTCAGAAGAAACCATCCAGTTTAAGAATGTTTTAGCTTCTTCTAAATGCTCAGAGTTTTTGTTTAATACCCAGTTATTTGGAACACCAACTGGTAATAAATCAGCATCAGCTTCGTCATTTAAAGGAATTGGTAAGAAGCCCATGTTCATGTCTGGATTGATTTCAGTAATCATGTTTTCAGTCCAGTTACCTTGTTGTAGCATTGCCGCTTCACCTGAAGCAAATAATGTTACTTGAGTATTATAATCAGTTGTGATTGGGTTACCAACACCATTTTTCACTTCAAGATCAATTACTTCTTTTAATTGTGAGAATTGCTCATTACCAGCAAATTTAGTAGAACCATCATTTAAACCTTCAATAAATGCTACAGGATCATCTTGTTGAGCAAATGGAATATTGAATAAATGTTGACCAATTACCCACCACTCGCCATAACCAGCTGAGAATGCTTTAATTCCAGCTGCTTCAAGTTTCTTAACAGCATCTTGTAATTCAGAAAGAGTTTTTGGAGTTTCAGTAATACCTGCTTTTTCGAATAAATCTTTGTTATAAATGAATCCATAACCTTCAAGGTTTACTGGCATACCGTATAGTTTACCATCTGCATCTGTAGTTGGAACTTTACCGATTGGAAGAACATGTTCTGCCCATGGCTCGTTAGAAAGATCTGCTAAGTGCTCTTTCCAAAGCTCAAGTTCTTTAAAACCACCGTTGTTAAAAATATCTGGCTCTTCGCCTGACGCAAATTTAGCTTTTAAAGCAGCACCATAGTCAGCACCGCCACCAACAGTTTCAAGTTTCACTTTAATATTTGGATGCTCTGCTTCAAATTCTTTAATCATTGCTTGAAGCTGATCAGCAATTTCAACTTTGAATTGGAACAGATTTAATGTTACTACTTCTCCATCACCTGAACCTTCATTGTTACCTTCAGAAGAGCTTTCTTCTTTGTTTGAATTACAACCAGCTAAGATACCTAAAACTAATAGCATTGACAAACCTAAAAGCATCAGTTTCTTCATTACAGTAGACCTCCCTAATTTGTATCTTTATATTTTTATATGAATGTTCAAGAACTAAGAGTTTCAGCAATTGAACATTATATACAATTTTGTAAGCTGAATCTATTTAATAGATCCTGCTGCAATACCTTTGATAATGTGTTTTTGTAGGAAAAGGAAGAACACAATAACTGGTGCAATACCTAGTACTAATGCTGCTAATCCCATGTCCCATTGTTTTGTATATTGTGCGAAGAAAGAGCTTGTTGCTAAAGGAATTGTTCTTAAGCTTGCATCTTGTAACACAAGTAATGGAAGTAAATAATCATTCCAGATCCACAATGTGTTGAGAATAATAACAGTTACAGTGATTGGTTTTAATAATGGGAATACAATTCTCCAAAACACACCAAACTGTGTACAACCATCAATACTTGCGGATTCCTCAATCTCAAGTGGAATTGTTTTCACAAAACCATGATATAAGAACAGTGATAATGAAACTCCAAATCCAAAGTACATGATCACAATTCCAGGGATACTGTTCATGATTCCAAGCGTTCCACCCAATTTCATTAATGGAATCATAACCGTTTGGAACGGAATAACCATTGCTGAGACAAAGAAGATAAATAAAATTTTACTTAACTTCCCGGGTGTTCTAACCATTTTCCAAGCTGCCATAGAACTAATCACAACAATTCCAGCAATACTAAACACAGTAATGATTAAAGAGTTAAGAAATGCATCTTGGAAGCTAATAACTTCCCATACTTTCGCATAGTTACTAAATAATATTTCCTTTGGTAACGCTGCTGCGTCAATTAAAATTTCCGAAAAGCCTTTAACTGAGTTAATCGCTACGAAGTAAAACGGTATAAGAAAAACTAGGCCGAGCATAATTCCCAGAACTTCTAATACGAATGTTCCTTTTGTATAGCCTCTATTCATTATGCTTCAACCTCCTTCTTCTTTGTGAATGTTACTTGTAGCGTTGTAAACACGGCTACAACGATAAAGAATAGAATGGATTTCGCTGTACCTAATCCATATCGATTGTTCATAAATGCTTCTTGGTAAATATTAATCGCAACAGATTCTGTAGAGTTAAATGGACCGCCACCTGTTAAGGAAAGGTTTAAGTCAAATATTTTAAATGCCATGGAGATTGTTAAGAAGAAACAAATCGTAAAGGCAGGTAAAATTAAAGGAACAATAACGTTTTTAAGAATAGACCAGTTTGATGCTCCATCCATTCTTGCTGCTTCTAATAAAGAAGTATCAACACCTTGAAGTGCTGCAATATAGATAACCATCATATAACCGCTGATTTGCCAAGCGAATACGATGACAATTCCCCAAAACGCTGTTGCCTCATCACCTAACCAAGGTAATTGGAAGAATTTAATTCCTGTCATATTCCCGATAGATGCGAAACCTTTAACGAAGATAAACTGCCAGATAAACCCTAGTAGTAATCCACCGATAACGTTCGGGATGAAGAATACGGTTCTTAAAATATTCTTCGTTTTTAATGCTGCATTTAATAGTAACGCTAGTCCAAATCCTAATAGATTACTAATGATAACCGCAGCAAACATAAACTTTGTTGTAAATAGGAATGAATTAAAAAACTTTTTGTCATCAGTAAAGATTGTAATATAGTTTTGTAATCCTACCCATTCAACATTAGAACTTACCCCATTCCATGAAGTAAACGAATAATAAACCCCCATTATAAACGGGATAATTTGAATCAAAATAAAGAATAAAAGTGCAGGTCCCACGAATGCTGCGTAGCCTAAAGCTTTTTTCATTCTTGTTTTTCGTTTTGCCTGTAATGCTTGATTTACATAACTTTCTTTTGCAGCCAATTCATTAGTATTTATTTTGGCACTCACTTCATCATCACCACCTAGTTGCTTTTGTAACCGCTTGCTTAATCCAAGTATAAAGCGTTTTCATTTTTATTACGATAAACTCAATTGACTAAAAAGGTGCACTTTTTTGACCTTTGTGTGACCTTTATACTAAGGTGTACTGTAAACCGTTAAAAAAAAGTACAACTAAACTTACCTTTCCCTTCTTTCTTCCTGTTAAATTAAGACCATCCACTTTAACCATATCTCGTGTTCATTTTACTTGCGTTGAAGACCGCTGCTAAATATCGATATATATTTCTCCTTTTCCTACATAATGAGATAAAAAAAGGAAAACATATAAACCAACTCGTTAATTAAAGAGAGGTATTTATTTAACATGACAAACTCTCTCCAGCAACACCCCAAGGAAAAACGCATCTCTACAGATCTAAAGGAAAATGTTCAAAACATCGAGAAAGAGTTTGGGAAAACCAATGACCTTTCCGTTCGTCAGTTGAACCAACCACAAAATGGTACAAACATAGCAATCATTCATCTCAGTGGAATCGTAGATGCAAAAAGTTTGAATGAACATATAATAGAGCCCATTATTGAGTTAGTGAAAACTAGTAATAATCAATTATCACCAAGTGACCTTGAAGGATCTATCTTTAATACTTTAGAAGTCTCAGACATTTCTTTCGCAACTGATTGGGAGAAGCTTCTTTCATCAATATTAATTGGTGATACAGTCATACTTTTAGATAATATTCCAAAAGCTATTATAGCTGGTACCCAGAAGATTGAGTCACGTTCAATTACAGAACCTACTAGTCAAACTGTCATACGAGGTCCTAAAGATAGTTTTAATGAAAACATTCGCCAAAATATATCCCTCATTCGTGGTAGGATTCAGAATTCAAACATGAGAATTTGGAATTCAAAAGTTGGAACTATCACAAAAACTGAAGTAGCTGTTATGTATCTTGAAGGAGTTACCGAAAAAAAATATGTGGATGAGATTGTTAAACGGATAGAATCCATTGATATTGATGGAGTACTAGAATCAAACTATATAGAAGAGCTTATTCAAGATCATAAAAAAACACTTTTCCCATTATTACTTAATACAGAACGTCCAGATGTTGTTGTTGCCAATTTGTTAGAAGGAAAAATTGCCATATTTATTCATGGTACTCCCTTTGTCCTTATATGCCCTATAACATTTATACAATTTTTTCAATCACCAGAGGATTATTATAATAATTACGTCTATAGTACTTTTCTAAGATTGCTACGCGTAGGAGCCTTTCTTGTTAATATGTATGCAACTGCCATTTATCTGGCCCTAATCACTCACCATCAAGGGTTAATTCCTACAACTTTACTTGTTTCAATTATGGCACAAAGAGAGAGAATCCCTTTTCCGGCTGTCATTGAAATTCTTATGATGGAAGTTGCCTTTGAGGTTTTAAGAGAAGCTGGAATACGTATGCCTCGAGCAATCGGCCCTGCTGTTTCAATAGTTGGTGCGCTTATACTGGGACAAGCTGCAGTTGAAGCTGGATTTGTGTCAGCCGCTGTTGTTATTATTGTTGCTACTTCTGCTATTAGCAGTTTTACATTGCCAAATACAAGTATTGTTAATGTTGCTCGCGGGTTACGATTCTTTTTATTATTCAGCTCAGCTTTTATCGGGTTATTTGGGGTTCTTTTAATGAGCTTGGCTATCTTACTGCATCTTTGCAGTTTACGATCCTTTGGAATTTCTTATCTCACTCCATATGCTCCATTTAGTTTAAAAGAACAAAAAGATAGTTTATTTCGATTTTCCTTCCCTGTTTTACGAAGAAAATCATCTTCTAAAAAGAACTAGTTAAGAAAGAGGCTATTATGAAGAACATAACATTCATGATATTGCTATGTTTACTCCTAACAAGTTGCTCAAACTATAAAGAACTAAATGAAATAGGACTTATTACCTCTCTAGGAATTGACATTCCAAAGAATCAAGAAAGTGGGATCCGTGTCACACATCAGGTTATTAATCCTAGCCCATTGTCAAATAATACTGGAAATACCTCAGGTTTATCACTTGTTAATTACACTGTTGAGGGAGATTCACTTATTGATACTTACCGTAAATCTTCCGCCATTATCCCCAGAGAGAGCGTTGTTTCACATCTTTCACTTGTTGTCATTAGTGAAGAGCAAGCTAAAAAAGGGATTGCTACACTTTTGGATGCATTTGAACGAGGTAAGCAGGCTCGATCCAACATTCCAGTTTTCATTGCTAGAGGATCAACGGCAGAAGAATTACTTGCATTAATAGAGCCAATAGAATCCAATCCTGCTAAAAGTATTATTAGTACAAGTGAAAACAACAAAAAGATGTATGGTGTAGCAGAATTAGTTCCGATGTATGAAGTGATCGCCAGCCTTTCAAGTGAGGGGCGTGATATTATGCTGACAGGTATTAGTCATACTAAAAAGGAAATAGTTGATAATCAAACTGAAAATTTAGAGAAGATTGATCCAACAGTTATGCAGGTGGACGGTATTGCGTTATTCAAAAAGGATAGGCTTGTCCAATGGTTGGATGGTCCGTTGGCAAGGACTGCACAATTAATCTTGTCTGAAGCAAAAAGTTCAACTTTCCCTCTTCCCTGTGAGGCTAACACTGAAAAGAATAACAAGCAGATAACCCTAATCACACGTGGAAATAAGACCAAGCTATCAACAGAAGTGAAAAATGGCGAGATTATCTTACAGGTTAATATGTTACTAAGAAGCGAAATAAGTGAAACAACTTGTAACTTAAATTTAAAAGATTCCAAAACCTTAGAAAAGTTTGAAAATATTTTTGTTAAAGAAGTTACATCTCAGATCAAGCAGGTATTTGAAGTGACACAAAAACATGGAGCAGACGTATTCGGCTTTGGAGAGAAATTATCAAAGTCAAATCCAACCTATTGGAAAGAACATAAAAATAATTGGAACCAACTTTTTTCTAATGCCGCTCTTTCTATTAATGTTAAGGCAAATATTGATAATACGGGCATGCGGGTTAATTCTTATGAACTTAAATGAAGGGTATGAGAACTAAATTATGCAAAAAATACAAATTAATCATGTCCAGTTATTTTGTACAATGGTTTTATTTTTATTTGGCACTGCAATTTTATTAGATATCGGAAGTGGAGCAAAACAAGATGCTTGGATCGTTACGCTCATTTCACCTCTATTCGGCATTTTATTATTTAGTTTGTATTTTTTCATCTATCGAAAATACCCCGATAAACCATTAACTTCCTATATTCAAGTTATATGGGGAAAGTACATAGGATCGATTGTTAGTTTCCTTTATATCCTATACTTTATTTACATAGCATCAAGAGTTTTACGTGATTTCGAAGAGCTCCTTGTTGTTTCAGCATATTTTCGTACTTCTATCATTACAATTGGAATCTGTATCACCTTTGTGTTAATTTATGCAGTGAGTTTAGGCTTTGAGGTCATTTCGAGGGTTGCTATTATTTGTTTTGGAATCATTGTTATTTTCTTTTTTATTTTAGATTCTATGTTCGTATTAGGAGGTTATTTACATTTCGAAAATGTACTTCCTGTGTTAAGTGAGGGATGGAAACCTATCTTTAAAGAAATATTTCCTCTTAACATTACAGTACCATACGGAGAGCTTATCACTTTTACAATGATTTTCCCATATCTTAAAGATAGTAAAAAAGGATTTAAGTATGGAATAGTAGCAATTATATTATGTGGCTTATATTTTACAATTAGTGCTCTTCAGTTTATCTTTGTATTAGGGCCAGATGTTATTATTCGCTCTTCATTTCCTGCACTTACAGCAGTTGCTTATATTGATATTGGTGATTTTGTTCAGAGATTAGACACACTTGTGATTATTTTAATGGTTATTCTAGGTTTTATTAAAATAGCCGTTTTCTTCTATTGTGCAGTATTAGGGATCAATCAAGTTTTTTCTATCACTCCACACCCTTTTATTAATTGCTTTGTTGGTGGGATGATCTTACTTTTTTCCTTAGTTATCACGCAAAGCTATCAAGGTCATATAGAAGAAGGGTTAAATATTGTACCTTACTATATTCATCTTCCCTTTCAAATTATCATACCTATTATGCTGTTACTCACCATTGTTATTAAAGAAAAAGTGTTAAAAAGGAGTAGTTAACTTCTTGTTTTTTTAGGTTTAACATAGGAATACAATTGAGTGAAAAAGACAAGTAAAAAGATAAAAATCATAAAATAATCTTCGCCGATAAATGAATTAACTTGATTAACTATGATGTTCCATATTAAAAAAAACCCTTTTCCTTGAACATAATCTAATATCATAATAAAAAAAACACCACTGCACATTAAAAGAGATAAAACAAAAAAAGTTTTCATACTTATCACCCACTCATATTCGTTATTACTATTAGAATGAACAGGTTTTATTATATTATGTCTATTAATTCAATTAGGGCTAAAACCTCATTGATAACAACAGCAATATACCTAGCTAAAGATAATAGATACCTAGGTATATTGCTTTTATAAACTTTTACTTTATTGTATGACTTGCCACCAGGTCTTGATCATCTGTTGGATCATACACTTCAAAGATACTATACCTTGGCTTCTCAGTAGTTACATTCTTTAATTCATTTTCTAGCTGAGGAAATAGCACTTCATGAGCTTTTTCAGCAAGTTCCTTTGTATCCCAGTAATTAAGCGCTTTGTATTCACCATGTGGATCATCAAAAAAATAAACATTTCCTCTAAATCCATATAAATTCCTGCTTATTTTATCAAACTTTTTTGTTAACTCTTCTGCAACCTTTCTTTGATTCGTTCCTAGTTTATATTGAATAAGTCGGGCATAGTACATATTTTTTGCTCCCTTCAGAAAAACTCACTTACTTGATATATTTCATAATGTACAACTGCTTACCAAAAACGCAAAAAATAAATCTTTATTAAAATATATGATTATATTTTAATAATTATTGGCAATAATAATTAGAAAGTAAATCATAACCCATTAATGATATTTACTTATAGAAAAGCTTGGCTTGTCGCCAAGCCCTAATGGCGAAAGCCTTAGCTTTTCTTATACTATCATCCTTAAAATTTTCTGCTTTCTGATAGTATAAAAAGAAAAAAGACGTTAAAACAGACATTTGTTTTAACGTCTTTTTTCTATATTATGTTCAAGAATTAAACCTGCTCCAACCATTTCAATTCTTCCTTAGTTAAAACAATCTTTGCTCCCTCATAGCACGATTGTAATTCTTCTGCATTTTGAGCACCAATAAGAGCACATGTAGGAAAAGGTTGATTAAGTACATAAGCAAGAGCAATTTGTATCGTACTAACTCCCTTTTCCTTAGCCATAACTTCAGCACGACGTAATCGTTCCCAGTTCTCATCGTTATAAAAAACCCGAACAAGATCCTCATTACTTCGATCTTCAGGACTGTATCGACCTGTGAAAAATCCCCTTGCTTGTGATGACCAAGAGAGAAGTGGAATTTGATGCTCTTCATGCCATAGACAGTCAGCTGAATCCGCTGAAACACATCCTGCCCAAAACGGTTCATTTGGTTTTGCTAAACTTAAATTAGGACTGCTAAACGTAAAACCAACTAAACCGTTTTTGGCTGCATATTCATTTGCTTCCTGTAACCGTTGTGTTGTCCAATTGGATCCACCGATTGCCTTTATTCGCCCTTCGTTTATATGCTCATTCAATGCATCCATAATAATACTTACTGGTACTGCTGGATCATCACGGTGCAGAGCATATAAATCGATGTAATCTGTTTTTAATCGTTCTAGACTTTCAAAAAGGTCTTTAGCGATTGCTTCAGGATTCACACGAGGACCGTTTAGGTCATGATGTGCACCTTTAGTCAAGATAACAATATCTTCTCGATTATCACGTTCTTCCATCCACATGCCAATCGCTACTTCACTTTCGCCTCCACAATAAATATGTGCTGTATCAATTGTGTTACCACCGATCGCAACATATTGATCAAGAACACGACAAACTTTTTCATATACTTCTGGTTTAAAATAATCTGAGCCTTGAATTAGTGTTGTTATCGGCTTATTTAAGCCTGGAATTCCAATCGTCTTCATCAAATGTCCCCCTTTTTATAATTCAACACGACGACGTTCTTTTGCTGAGGTTAAACAAGCATCAATCACTTTCATATTTAATACTGCATCATGCGAAGGAAATGGTAATGCCTCACCGTTTCGAATACTTCTTCCCATTGCATCAGCTTGAAGGGCATATTGATTTAAATAAGGCACCTCAAGCTCTCTTTTTCCATCATTCGAGTGAACAATAATATGATCTTGTTCATTTTGATGTGTTATAAATGCTGATGGAAGCTCGATACGGCCCTTTGTACCAAGAATTTCAAGTTCATTTCTAAAAGCGGCCCACATTCCACAATCAAATGTTAAAGCGACACCTTTATCAAATTCCAAAATACCCGATGCCATCATATCAACATCATCATGCTTCTCAGAAAAAAATGCATGAACAGTTGCTGCTTTAGGCTCTTCATTCAAAATCATTCTCGCAGCACTAACGGGGTAAACACCAACATCATATAATGAACCTCCACCCCATTCCTTTTTATAACGAACATTTCCACTATCATTTGCATTATTAAAGGTAAACGTTCCATGAATACTCCGAATTTCACCAATTTCACCAGAGCCAATTAATTCGTTTATAAGCTTATAACGTGGATGATAACGATACATAAATGCTTCTGCAAAAATGACACCAGCTCTTTCACAAGCAGTTACCATTTCTTCCGCTTCATTTGCATTTAATGCTAAAGGCTTTTCACATAAAACATGCTTACCTGCTTCTGCTGCACGAATGGTCCACTCTTTATGTAAATGATTTGGAAGTGGGATGTAAACGGCTTCAATTTCAGGATCTTGGAGTAATTCCTCATAACTTCCATAAGCCTTAGGAATATTTAATTGTTCTGCCGTTTCTTTTGCTTTTTCCAATCCTCTGCTAGCAATAGCAACAACCTCACCTGTTTCTGATTGCTGAATACCTGGTATAACTGACCCTTTTGCTATATTTGCACTTCCGATAATTCCCCAACGAATTTTTTCCATTAACATTCTCTCCCTCTACCCTAAACTTAATATTATATTGTTATTATAAGAGACACATCTTAAAATAAAAATAGAATCATATTGCCCTTATAATAAAAGAATATTGTCCTGAAAGAGTGATGCAAATGCTAAGGCAATTTTTATTACCTACATTACAAAACAATGATTTTATAATTCTTCCTGAATCAATTGGCTGGTATTGGGATGAACCTGATCATGAAGTAAATCGCAAAGTTGGTACATTAAACAACTTTAGTATTCACTTTGTTTTATCAGGATCAGGGTATGTGGAAATAGACGGCAGTCCAGTAATGATCAAAAGGGGAGACGCTTTTTTGTATTTTCCAATGCAGGAACAGCGGTATTATAGTAGTAAACAAGATCCATGGAATATACGTTGGGTTCATTTTTACGGTGATGTACTTAATCAATTTCTCTCAAAAAAAGGGTTTCATCAACACTCACTCTGGACTCTTCAAAAATTGTCTATTCTTGAAAAAGCACACGATCAGCTATTAATTGAGGCAGAAAAAAACAGTTTTTTGCAGCTTTCAAGCTTGTCTACTTTTACATACACATTTTTAATGGAATTTGTAAGAAATGCTGCACCAAAAACAGCTGATCGCTCACAAGAACAGGATGATCGTATTCAAACTCTCTTGCCAAGTATGCAAAGAAGTGCTTGTGAACCATTTGATCTTGAGTACTGGGCTCATAACGCGGGTGTCAGCACATATTACTTTTGTCGATTATTTAAAAGAGCCACGCAAATGACACCGATGCAGTTTATCACCTTATGCCGTTTGCAAGCAAGTAAACAATGGCTGCTTGATCATAAAGAAATGACCATAAAAGACATTGCACAAAAAGTAGGTTATCCTAGTATTAGCTACTTTAATAAACGATTTATTGAGCAAGAAGGAATGACTCCTACTGAATATCGTAAATTGCATGACTATGAGATGAATAGTTAAGAAAAAGCACCACCCATAGTCCCTTCTTTAGGACAAACAGGTGGTGCTTTTTTCATGCGGATTGCTTATATTGATTGAACTTATCTCTAATGTTCTTTGAAGGTGCCGGTGTTACAATACTAACGAAATAACATGCTAGTAAACTCACAAAAAAGCCTGGAATCATTTCATAAATCGTTGCACTTAGACCCGGGATGTTAGTCCAAATAATTACAGTACATGCTCCAGCAATCATACCAGCAAGAGCTCCCCATTTATTCATTCTCTCCCAATATAAACTTAGTAAAATAACCGGACCAAAAGCTGAACCAAATCCAGCCCATGCATAACCTACTAAAGATAGAATTGTTCCACTTTTATTGTAGGCAATTACAACAGAAATAACGGAAACAATTAAAACTGATAATCGTCCAATAACCATTAATTCCTTATCAGTTGCCGAACGTCGGAAAAATGTCTTATACAAATCTTCTGTTAACGAGCTTGATGTAACTAAAAGTTGAGAAGAAATGGTACTCATAACAGCTGCTAACAAAGCAGCAAGTAGAAATCCTGTAATAATAGGATGAAATAATATACCACTTAATCCAATAAAAACTGTCTCAGGGTCTGAAAGATTAAGATCATTTTTCGAATAATAAGAAAGCCCTACGAACCCAGTAAACATAGCACCTACAACAGAAAAAATCATCCAGCCCATTCCTATACGTCTTGCCTTCTTTATCTCTTTTACAGATGAAATCGCCATAAATCGAACGATAACGTGTGGCTGCCCAAAGTAACCAAGCCCCCACGCGAATAAAGAAACAATTCCTAGGAAACTAGTACCCTTAAAAATATTAAAAAGAGACTCATCAATTGATTTTATTTCACTAAAAGAAGGACCAATCCCTCCTAATTCAATAATCGTCACTAGAGGAACAAGAATAAGGGCAATGATCATAATCAATCCCTGTACAAAGTCTGTCCAGCTTACTGCCAAGAATCCTCCGAATAATGTGTAGGATACAACCACTAAAGCAATGATCCAAAGTCCAACTGTATAGTCAAGATTGAATGTGGTTTCGAATAGCACCCCTCCAGAAACCATCCCTGAAGATACATAAAACGTAAAGAAGATAATGATAACTAATCCTGAAATAAGACGGAGCATTTTAGAGGTATCTCCAAACCTATTCTCCAAAAAAGAAGGAATTGTCATCGAGTCGTTAGCAGCCTCTGTGTACATTCTTAATCGAGGTGCCACATACAACCAGTTTGCATACGCACCAAGAGTCAAACCAATCACAATCCAAGAGGCACTTAATCCTTGTACATACATAGCTCCAGGAAGTCCCATAAGCAGCCATCCACTCATATCTCTGAGGCTCCAGCACTTAGAGCGGTAACAGCGGGACCTAAAGACCTTCCCCCTAACATATAATCTGATAAGTTAGCGGTCCGTTTATAGGCGTAATAACCAATTAGTAACATCCCAACCATATAGACAACAATGGAACCGAGTAACTGATAACTCATACTATTCCCTCTTTTCAAATAATTTTATTGAAAATAAAACCCTCGCTAGGCGAGGGTTAATTTCTCCTAAGCTTATATTTTCTTTTTCAAACACATAACTTTAAGATTTTATTATTTGATAATACTTTTTTCATAGCTATTACGTCAATAACTTTAGGCTCATGAAAGGGAAAAGTTTTAAAGAAACACCCCTTAGTTATACAGCCTAAACAAATTAAATATCTACACTGTTTCTTTACAAATATTTTACAATTTTACATATGATTTCTACAATGTAGCACAAATACAAAGATTTTGCTTCCTCCTTGTGTAAAAAACACAACAGGTTTGAGATCGCTTACAAATCAAGCAAAAACTTTAATATTTAGGTATATGAGTTAATTTCATAATAATCGCTATTAAATCAAAAAACGAACATTTTTCTTTTTGGATAACTTATTGTTAAATATTATACGAACAAAATCACTGTTAAGACGAATTTTATTACGTTTTTTGGTAACCAACTGTACCTTATGAAATTGATTCATATAACAAACTTAAACTTTTTTAAGTTAAACAATTATGCGAAAGATAAAAATAAGAAAAACCGGGCAAAATTGTCCGGTTTTTCTTATTTTTATCAATTTTAAATTTTAAGCTTCTGAGTCCCCTAGTGACTTTTGTAGAAAAATCATCTCTTTAGCCAATTCGTTAATTCGATTCGTAATATCAACATTAATTATTTCATTTTCTTTATTAAAATCTGAGTTTTGAAGAAATACATTACTAACAGGAACCACTCCCTTTAAATAGGTCAGGATTGGCTTTAAATGATATTCCGTTACAAGAAAATGTTTGTCTGTGCCAGCCGTTGTAATCATTCCTGTCACCTTCGATTTAAATGCATCAATAGGTAGATGGTCAAACAAATTTTTTAAGACACCTGGGATAGAAGCCTGATAGATTGGAGTTCCAATCACAAGAAAGTCAGCTGATTGGATTGTGTTAACAACCTTAATTGTGTCTTGATTGTAGGAAGACAGCGGAGTGCCCTTAACAAATTCTACTTCATAATCCTTTAGATTAATCAATTCAACTTCAAGATCCTGATCTATAGCTTTTGCTGCGTTCAATACTTCATTTACTGCCTTTGCAGTTTTTGAACCAATGATTGAACCTGATATACCAACAAGTTTCATGTTTTAGCCTCCTATTTGAAAAAGCTTGTGTGTGAAGAAATGATAAAATGTTCCATAGTTAACAATAACATGACGAACATCAATTTTCTCTTCTTTGTTAGCAAAACAACCACTTCTATGTTTTGATCATTACCAATTCTTTCTGTTCAACATAATGAAATTTCACCAATACAGCAAAAATAAGGTGCCTTTTTAGACACCTTATTCATAAACCTCAGTAAATATTTATCTAGCATTCTCTAATTTTTCTGCAACTACATCCCAATTAATAATGTTAAAAAAGCTTGAAATATAGTCAGGTCTTCTGTTTTGGTAGTTCAAGTAGTAAGCGTGCTCCCAAACATCAAGCCCTAGAATAGCTTGTTGACCATCCATAATTGGGTTGTCTTGGTTAGCTGTACTTGTTACTTGAAGGTTTCCATTTTGATCAACTACTAACCAAGCCCAACCTGATCCAAAACGCGTTGTTGCCGCTTTTGTGAATGCTTCTTTAAAGCTATCAAAGCTTCCAAATGCATTGTTAATAGCATCTGCTAATTTTCCAGTAGGAATTTGGTTCCCCCCTGAAGGTGCAATAACTTCCCAGAATAATGAATGATTTAAATGACCACCACCATTATTTCTTACAGCTGTTCTAATTTGTTCTGGAACAGCATCTAAATTACTTAATAGATCCTCTAATGATTTTGATTGTAAGTCTGCTTTTCCTTCAAGTGCAGCATTTAAGTTATTAACATATGTTTGATGATGTTTTCCGTGATGAATTTCCATTGTACGCTGATCAATATGAGGCTCAAGCGCATCAAAGCTATAAGGTAAAGTTGGTAAAGTATAAGTTGTCATTATTTACATCCTCCAATAATTTTATATTATTTATACTTAATAGTATAATAAGTATAAATAAAGAATAAACAATACTTTTTTAAAACTCAAATAATTTGCTTAAATACTTTTTAAAGATTTAAAAATGTTACTTATGACTACATTCTATCAGCTTAAGCAATTTAAGGTTGATTGGAACGGAAGATGCGAGACTCCTGCGGGAGCAGCGGGACAGGTGAGACCCCGCAGACGCTTGCGTCGAGGAGGCTCACCGCACGCCCCGCGGAAAGCGAGCAATCTGAAGTGGAAATCAACCCTAACACTAAACTTGTTTACATAGCAACAGGTTTTTAAAAGTAATAGAAGTCTGTATCATATAGATGAACATTTCTTCAAACATTTTATACTATATGGTATAATTATATTTTACACCATATCTTCTCCACATTGAAAATGGAGGTGTTAGTATGAACACAACTCAAAATAGTACAACAAAAGACAAGATCCTTCACTTATTAAAAAAAGAAGAATCAATGACTGTTAATGAGTTAACAGATGAATTAGGAATTACTCACATGGCAGTAAGAAAACATCTTTTAAGTCTTGAAAAAGAAGGTTTTATCTCTTCTAAGGAAGTAAAACAGCCAATGGGTAGACCCCTTCAAATATACTCACTGTCAGATAAATCGGAACAATATTTCCCTAAAAACTACGAAGGAATCAGCCTTGAATTTCTTCATGATATACAGGAAATACATGGTGAAGAATCTATTGAGCTACTATTTAAAAAGAGAGAAACTCGAATAATCAAGGAATATAGCAACAAAATGATGAATAAAAGAACAACTGCTGATAAGGTGAATGAACTTGTAAAGCTTCAGAACGAAAAAGGATATATGGCTGATGTTACTAAATTAGATGATCAAACGTTTGAGCTAACAGAATATAACTGTCCCATTCTCTCTGTTGCAAAAGAATTTAAACTGGCATGTCGATGTGAAACAGACATGTTCAAAAATGTTCTAGGTGTTAATCAAATAAAAAGAACTTGTTGCCGAACAGAAGGTGACAATCATTGTAAATTCCTAATAAAGTTTGGTGAGTAAGCTTTTTAACAGTCGAGGTATTATCTGTTAGTCCCCTCACCAACTTTGTTCCTTTCACTTAGTTGCTATACCAACTACCTATTCTGAAAGCTCCTTAATTGTCTGAAGAATGCATTCCGGCTTCGTGTAAACATTAAAATATTTCACATTATATCTTTGAAGAAGTTGACTAATGTCCAAAAAATCCTTCGAATGACTATAAAGTATTATGTGGTGTTTCATTGAGTAAAGGTCTAAAATTTGTTCAAAGTTACCTACCTTTAAATCTAACAAGACAACTACTTTTTTAAATCTATCAAGCAATTTAATAGTCTCATGCTGATCAAAATTATCGTGAATCAAGGTAAGAGTTGGATGAGCTTGAATAAATAGACTTAAGCTTCTTTGAATATGCGGGTTCTTTGAGATGATCGCCACATCAACCATTGTTACTACCTCCTTGATCATACTATACAATAAAATCAATTAAAAATATTCCTTTGAAAGATTGATTTTACAGGAGGTTTTTCTACGACTTTTGTCGTAGAAACTTTCAGTAATCCAGCTTATTTTTTTAGAATTTTTTATCTAGCAGCTGGTCCAAATTCTCCATTATGGTAATCCCGGTATGCTTGTTTGATTTCATCCATTGTATTCATCACAAAAGGACCATATGGAACAATTTCTTCTTTTATTGGTGTCCCTGAATATACAAGTACTTTTGAACGTCTGCTATTTGCTTTTATCGCAAACTCACTTATGTTATCTTCTTTTCCTCCATCATTAAAAGTTAACGTACCCACACCATGCTTTTTTAACTGTATATTGTTTTCTCCAAATGTCATATCACCTGATAAAACGTAAAAGAAGCTATTATGTGTTTCAGGTAAACGATGGACATATTGAGCCCCTTCTGATAAAGAAATTTCTGTTAATGTAATCGG
The DNA here is from genome assembly GCF_021117275.1 of Metabacillus sp. B2-18. Lineage (NCBI taxonomy): Bacteria > Bacillati > Bacillota > Bacilli > Caryophanales > Bacillaceae > Metabacillus > Metabacillus sp. B2-18. The sequence goes on along the minus strand of NZ_CP088245.1, from coordinate 1,248,995 downwards.
AACAAGTGAATTCATCGGACCCTTTACCCCTGAAACTTCACCTGAGAATACTTTTACAGATCCTCCT